>NZ_JBICWT010000014.1:0-259700 GCF_043199955.1 Streptomyces sp. NPDC048514
TCGCTTTCGCGTTTCCCTTTCCGGCGGTTCCGACTCTATCAGATCCTTTCGGCGTCTGACTCCCAGTCAGGGGGGTTTGTCTTCCCGGCCCTTGGACCGTTCCGACGAGTGAGACTTTAGCGGATTCCTGGCTCCCGAGCTAATCGGGGGCCGGCGCTCTTTCGAACGCGGATTCCTCATTTCGCAAATACACACGCCAATACGGCCGACACCGGAGCGTCGATCGATGAGTGGTCTTGCGGAATGGCTGCCCGGGGACCGACCGGAGTCGGCGCTCACGTCGGACAACTCGGAGAACACTACGTAGCGGCACCGGGTGTGTCAACTTCCCCCCTGACGACCCCCCTGAGGCGTAGGCTGCGGGACGTGACTACGCGTACGTGTACCCAGCTCTGGTGGGCCGCCTGACGGCGGCCGCAGTCACGTATGCACTCAACGGCCGCCGCTTCGGCGGCCGTTCTCGTATCTCCTCCGGGACTCCGGGGGCCGGCCGCAGGAGCGGCGGTCCCGATCAGGAGGTGGAGTGAAGATGACGCGGGTCTTCAGCGGGATCAAGCCGACCGGGCACGTGACCCTGGGGAACTACCTGGGAGCCATGCGGCACTGGGCCGAGGTCGACCAGCACCGGGCGGACTCGCTGTTCTGCATCGTGGATCTGCACGCACTGACCGTGGACCACGATCCGGCACGGGTGCGCAGGCTCAGTCGGCAGGCGGCGACGCTGCTGCTGGCGTCGGGGCTCGACCCCGACGTGTGCACCGTCTACCTGCAGAGCCATGTCGACGAGCACACGAGACTGTCGTATCTGCTGGAGTGCGTGGCGACCGACGGCGAGACGCGACGGATGATCCAGTACAAGGAGAAGTCCGCGCGGGAACGTGACCGCGGGGGGAGCGTACGGCTGTCCCTGTTGACGTACCCGGTGCTGATGGCGGCGGACATCCTGGCGTTCGGCACGGACGAGGTGCCGGTCGGGGACGACCAGGTGCAGCACGTGGAGCTGGCGCGGGATCTGGCGGTGCGGTTCAACCAGCGGTACGGCCGTACGTTCGTGGTGCCCAGGGCGACCCGTCAGGAGGTCGCGGCGCGGGTGATGAACCTGCAGGACCCGACGTCGAAGATGGGGAAGTCGGAGGATTCGGGGCCGGGGATCGTCTATCTGCTCGACGAGCCGGACGTGGTGCGCAAGAAGGTCATGCGCGCGGTGACCGACAGCGGGCGGGAGGTCGAGTACGACCGGGAGGCTCGGCCTGGAGTGGCGAATCTGCTGGAGATCCTCGCCGCGTGCACGGAGGGGAACCCCGCGAGCCTGGCCGGTGCCTACGAGTCGTACGGCGCCTTGAAGAAGGACACCGCGGAGGCGGTGGTGGAGGTCCTCAGGCCCGTTCAGGACAGGCACCGGGAGCTGTGCGCGGATCCCGCCTATGTGGAGGGGGTGCTGCGGGAAGGTGCGGAGAAGGCCGGGGCGATGGCCCGGCCGACCGTCGATGCGGCGTACCGGGCGATCGGCTTGCTGCCGCCGGCCTTCGAGACGGCGCCGAGCGCGGCCGCCCGTTAGACCTCCGGGGCGCGGCCGCCCGGTACCGGGGGCGCCCGCCGGACGTCCGGGGCGCCGCCGACCGGTACCGGGGGGCGGCCGGTCCCGGTGCCGGGGGGGTTGTTCGGGTCCCGGTGCCGGGGCGGTCCTTCCGGTCCCGGTGCCGGGGCGGTCGTTCGGGTCCTCGCGGTGGCGTCAGTCCTTCTTGCCGGAGGCCAGCTCGCGGCTGCGGTCGCGCGCGGCTTCCAGGGCGGCGATGAGGGCGGCGCGTACGCCGTGGTTCTCCAGTTCGCGGATGGCGTTGATCGTCGTGCCGGCCGGGGAGGTCACGTTCTCGCGCAGTCTGACGGGGTGCTCGCCGCTGTCGCGGAGCATCACGGCGGCGCCGATGGCGGACTGGACGATGAGGTCGTGGGCCTTGTCGCGGGGCAGCCCGAGCAGGATGCCCGCGTCGGTCATGGCCTCGACCAGGTAGAAGAAGTACGCGGGGCCGGAGCCGGACAGGGCGGTGCAGGCGTCCTGCTGGCTCTCGGGGACGCGGAGCGTCTTGCCGACGGCGCCGAAGATGTCCTCGGCGGTGGCCAGGTGGTCGGCGGTGGCGTGGCTGCCGGCGGAGATGACCGACATGGCCTCGTCGACGAGGGCCGGGGTGTTGGTCATGACACGGACGACCGGGGTGCCTGCGGCCAGGCGCTCCTCGAAGAAGGACGTGGGGATACCGGCCGCTCCGCTGATGACCAGGCGGTCGGCGGGCACGTGCGGGGCGAGCTCGTCCAGCAGGGTGCCCATGTCCTGCGGCTTGACCGTGAGGATCAGGGTGTCGGCGGTCTTGGCGGCCTCGATGTTGCCGACCGGGCTGACTCCGTGTCGGGCGTGGAGTTCTTCGGCGCGTTCGGGGCGGCGGGCGGTGACCAGGAGGTCGGCGGGGGCCCAGCCGGCCCGGATCATTCCGCTGAGCAGGGCTTCGCCGATCTTGCCGGTGCCGAGGACTGCGACTTTCTGGCTCATGGGGCCATCCTCGCACCGGCCCTGACAGCCGGCGGCGGTTGTCCGGCTGGCGGGACACCGCCGCGGTCGCCTGTGCCGTGCTGGTCCCACGGCGCGGACCCCGTGCCGTCGTGTCGTGCGGCTCGCGCGGCACGGGCCTATTCCGTGCGGCGCCTGAGGGTGGCCGCGCCCAGTCCCAGGACCAGCAGCGCGCAGCCGGCCACGATCACGATGTCGCGGAGGAAGGTCGTGGTCATGTCGGTGTGGTGCAGGACCTCGTTCATGCCGTCGACGGCATAGGACATCGGCAGGACGTCGGAGATCGCCTCGAGGACGGGGTGCATGTCGGATCGCGGTGTGAACAGGCCGCACAGGAGGAGCTGGGGGAAGATCACCGCGGGCATGAACTGGACCGCCTGGAACTCGGAGGCCGCGAAGGCCGAGACGAAGAGACCGAGGGCCGTGCCGAGCAGGGCGTCGAGGAGGGCGACGAGCAGCAGCAGCCAGGGGGAGCCGGTGACGTCCAGGCCGAGCAGCCACACCGCGAGGCCGGTGGCGAGGGCCGACTGGACGATGGCGATGACGCCGAAGGCCAGGGCGTAGCCGGCGATGACGTCCGCCTTGCCGAGGGGCATGGCGAGGAGGCGTTCCAGGGTGCCGGAGGTGCGTTCGCGCAGGGTGGCGATCGAGGTGACCAGGAACATCGTGATCAGCGGGAAGATCCCGAGCAGGGAGGCGCCGATGTTGTCGAAGGTGCGCGGGCTGGCGTCGAAGACGTAGCGCAGCAGGACGAGCATCAGGCAGGGGACGAGGACCATCAGCGCGATGGTGCGCGGGTCGTGGCGGAGCTGGCGCAGGGTGCGGGCGGCCGTGGAGGTGGTGCGGGCGGGGCTGAACGCGCCGGTGGGTGCGGCGGTGCGGGCGGGGGTGTGCGCGGGGGCCGTCGTGCTCATCGGGTGCTCTCCTTGGTGCGGCCGGTCGTGGCCGCCTCGTCGACGAGGTGCAGGAAGGCGGCCTCGACGGTGTCGCTGCCGGTGCTGGTGCGCAGGGCGTGCGGGGTGTCGTCGGCGAGGATCTCGCCCTCGCGCATGAGGAGGAGGCGGTGGCAGCGCTCGGCCTCGTCCATGACATGGGAGGAGACGAGGAGGGTGGTGCCGCGGGTGGTGGCCAGGTCGTGGAAGAGGTTCCACAGATCGCGGCGCAGGACGGGGTCGAGGCCGACGGTCGGTTCGTCGAGAACGAGGAGTTCGGGGGTGCCGAGGAGGGCGACGGCCAGGGAGACGCGGTTGCGCTGACCGCCGGAGAGGTTGCCTGCGAGGGCGTCGGCGTGGCTGGTGAGGTCGACGTCGGCGATGGCTCGGGTGACGTGTTCCCGGCGGCGTTCGGCGGCGGTGCGGCCGGGGTCGAGGATCGCGGCGAAGTACTCCAGGTTCTGGCGGACGGTCAGGTCGTCGTAGACGGAGGGGGCCTGGGTGACGTAGCCGATACGGCTGCGGAGGGTGGGGTGGCCGGCCGGGCGGCCGAGGACGTCCAGGGTGCCGGTGACGTTGGCCTGGGTGCCGACGATGGAGCGCATGAGAGTCGACTTGCCGCAGCCGGAGGGGCCGAGCAGGCCGGTGATCTGACCGCGGGGGACTGCGAAGCCGAGGTGGCGCAGGACCGTGCGGGATCCGCGCACGACGGTGAGGTCTTCGGCGCGGACGGCGGAGGTGGAGGCCGGGTGGGGTGGGTCTGCCGGCTCGTAATTCATCATGCGATGAATAATCTGCCGCGCGGCGGTACTCGTCAAGGGGGAACGGACTGTTCGTCGCCGACGGCTGGGCGCCCCGGGGGGCAGGACGGTGACCCGTGGAGCAGGACGGTGACCCGCGGGCCAGGACGGTGGTGGGTGGACGTGGGTGGCGATTGGCGTGGGCTGAGGCCGTGGGGACGTAGGCGCTTGGGGATCGGCGGCGCACCCGGACAGCGGGGGGCGGGAGCTGAGGCGGGGTGCGGTGGCGGAAGGCGAGTGCTCGCGGAGTGCGGTGGCGGGAGGCGAGTGCTCGCGGGGTGCGATGGCGGGAGGCGAGTGCTCGCGGGGTGCGATGGCGGGAGGCGAGTGCTCGCGGGGTGCGATGGCGGGAGGCGGCAGGGGAAAGGCGGGGGCCTGCGCGAAGCTCGCGGGGCGCGGGGGCTCGCGAGCGGGTGGTGGGGCGGGGTGCGGTGCCGCGTACACGGCGGAGCGGCGGCCGGGCGTGCGGCCGGCCGCCGCTCTTCGGGCGTGCCCGACCGGGGTCAGGGCTTGGTGGCGACGAGCAGGAGCACGTCGTAGGTCTCCTCGACGATTCCGCCGGGAAAGACCTTCAGCAGGTGGGCGCGCTCCTCGTCCAGGAAGGCGGCCCTGCGTTCCCCGGATGCCACGAGGAACGCGGAGTGGCTGCCGATGTTGGCGAGGTGGGTGCCGATCGGCACCCGGCGGCTCCAGCGAACCTCGCGGCGGGTGAAGTCGAGACGGCCGCTGGGATCGGCCCGGTCCGTGCGGTCACCCGCCTTGCGCTTCTCGGCGGCGACGTCCACGCCGAGGAAGCGGGCGGCGCGATCGGCGGCCTCGGCGATCCAGTCGATGTCGAGGGCATCGGTGTTCCACCACAGGGCCAGTGCGCCGCCCGGGCGCAGCACGCGCAGCGCCTCCGGGACCGAGCGGGCGGGGTCGGTCCAGTGCCAGGCCTGGGCGTAGGTGAGGAAGTCGGCGTGGGCGTCGGCAACGGGAAGGGCGTTGCCGTTGCCCCGCACGACCGGGAGATGCGGCAGTGAGCGGCGGAACTCGGCGGCCATACCGGCGCCGGGTTCGACCGCGAGGACGTCGGCGCCACGGGCGTGCAGGAGAGCGGTGGCGATGCCGGTGCCGGCTCCGACGTCCACGGCCTTGGCTCCGGACAGGGGCCGGCCGGCCAGGTCCTCGACGGCGTCGAAGAGGGCGGGTGGATAGGAGGGGCGGTTGGCGGCGTACTGCGCGGCGACCGCGTTGAAGGAGTGGGCGCGGTCGGCGTGCGAGGGCTGCTGCGTCGTAGGCATACGCCCATGCTCGCCGAACGGGCGCCCGCGCCGCTGAATAAACGGGCCCCTACGACCGGCGGCCGGGCAGCAGCGCCAGGCCGGCCCCGGGCGGCCGACGCGGCCGAGTCCGGCGCGCGGTCGAGGCCAGGTGCGCGGGCCGAGGCCGGCGCGCGGCCGAGGCCAGGTGCGCGGGCCGAGTCCGGCGAGCGGCCGAGGCCACGTGTGCGGCCGAGGCCGGTGTGACGTCGGCGGACGCGGGCCGGTTGTCGTGGACCGGTGCCGCCCGGCCGCCGGTCGTGGGGGCCGGTGTGGCTACTGACCGGTGGGGGTCACCGGTGGCGCTTCTTCTTCGACGGGTTTCCGGTCCGGCGGGTCACGCGGCGTTCGTATTCCTCGCGGGCCTTGTCGTACTCCTCGCGGTGCAGCTTCTCACCCGGAGCCTCGACGAGGGCGCGGAAGAAATGGGCGAGGAGGGAGCCGACGAAACCGATGGCGAGGAGTCCACGCAACGAGGCCTGGCGCTCGGCGTCATGACGCTTGCCGAAGCCCTCCCAGGTGTTGCGGAAGGCGAGCGCGCTGCAGATCGCGAACATGGCGACGACCAGCACGGTCACGAAGGATCCGGAGCCGGCGATCCGGAGGCCGTCGTAGGCGAAGCGCAGCACCAGACAGGCGGCGGCGGCCGCGAGGAGTGCACCGACGGCGACGCCTGCGCGGCGGACCGCGTAGCCGTTGTCGTGGTCGACCCAAGAGGTGCCGAAGAAGCGCAGGGGCTCCGGGCGAGGACCGCCCGGGGCCGCTCCGCCCGCGGTGCCCGCCAAGGTGTCCGGGGTGCCGGTTTCGTCGCTCACCAGACGATTATGGCGCCGGACGAAGGCGGCCCACCGGCGGGGTCGGCCGGGGCCGGGACCACCAGCGGGGTCGGCCGGGACCGCCGCCGGATCGGCCCGGGCCGGGCCCGCCACCGGGGGATCGGCGTCCGCGGGATCGGCGTCCGCGGGATCGGCGTCCGCGGGATCGGCGTCGGCGGGATCGGCGTCGGCGGGATCGGCGTCGGCGGGATCGGCCTCCGCGGCGGCTGTCGTGGCGCGCGGGGTCAGCCGGCGCAGCGGCCGGTGACGTAGCCGTCGCTGCCCGTCTGGACGTAGGCGTCGGAGACGTACTGGCCGTCGTCGATGTTGTCCCAGATCTTCGTGGTGCCGTAGGGACCCGTGACCGTGGTGCCGGGTGACTGGCAGTAGATCGTGACGTGGGCGCCCGCCGGGAGCACGCGAACGATGCCGTACTGGGTGCCGGGGCCGCTGCGGACGTTCACACGGACGCCCGGAGCCACCGCGTATGTGCGCGCGGCGGCGGACTGCGCCACCAGGGCTTCCTGCTCGTCCAGGCTCTGGACTGCTTCCGAACGGTCGACGGACATGAGACCTCTCCCCCTTGGCCCCACGGCTGTCCCGGGGGCCCCTCGCCTGCTCGAGACGAGTCGCGGAACAACCGTGCGCGACTCGCACGCGGAGGCTAGCAAGCCGCCTCTGTGTCGTACGAGTCATCGACTAGGCTCCGTGCGTCGCGCGCGGACGATGAGCACGGGGGGCTGTCCATGACGCCACAGCGCAGTACCGGAGCGGGCGCGGAAGCGGAACTTCCGGAATACGCCGGTCACTACCACCTGGAGTCCTGCCTCGGTTCCGGGGGCATGGGCGTCGTCCACCTCGCCCGCAGCACCTCGGGGATGAAGCTCGCGGTCAAGGTCGTACATGCCGAGTTCGCGCGGGACCCGGAGTTCAGGGGCCGTTTCCGGCAGGAGATCGCTGCCGCCAGGCGGGTGAGCGGTGCCTTCACCGCACCGGTCGTCGACGCCGATCCGGAGGCCGAACGGCCCTGGATGGCCACGCTGTTCATTCCCGGGCCCACCCTGTCCGAACACGTGAAGCGGAATGGCCCCATGGCCCCTGAGCAGCTGCGGCGGCTGATGGCCGGGCTCGCGGAGGCACTGCGCGACATCCATCGCGTAGGGGTGGTGCACCGGGATCTCAAGCCGAGCAACGTTCTGCTCGCGGAAGACGGGCCGAAGGTGATCGACTTCGGCATCTCGCGGCCCAAGGACAGCGAACTGCGTACCGAGACCGGGAAGTTGATCGGCACGCCGCCGTTCATGGCGCCCGAGCAGTTCCGGCGGCCGCGCGAGGTGGGTCCGGCGGCGGACATCTTCGCCCTCGGGTCCGTCCTGGTGCACGCGGCGACCGGACGGGGGCCGTTCGACTCGGACAGTCCGTACGTGGTGGCGTACCAGGTGGTGCACGACGAACCCGATCTGACGGGGATGCCGGAGAGCCTCGAGTCGCTGGTCCGGCGCTGTCTCGCCAAGGAGCCGGACGAGCGGCCGACCCCCGACGAGCTGATGCGGGAGCTTCGCTCGGTGGCGGCCTCGTACGACACGCAGGCCTTCATACCGGCGCAGCGGACCGGTGACGCCGAGGGGCGGCACGGTCCCGCGGAGTCGGGGTCGGGACCCGCGGACCCGAACCGCTCGTCCCGGCGACGGGCGCTGCTCCCCGGCCGGGCGGCGGTGGGCGGGCGGTCGCTTGCGGGCCTGCCGTTCATGGGACGCCGGGCCGGCCGCGGACAGCCGGCCGCCGGGCGAGAGGCGCTGCCCGGGCAGTCGCTTGCGGGGCAGGGGGCCCTCCCCGGCGGAGCACCTGCGGGGCGGCGGTCGTTCATCGGCCGGGCGGGCGGGCGGACCGTGTTCGGTGTCACGGCTGCCGCCCTGGTCGCGGGTGGTGTGCTCGCGGCGCTGCTGTTGCCGCGGGGCGACGACGGCCCGGCGGTGAAGGGGACCGGCGCGACCGCCGGCGCGACCGGGTTCACCGCGTGGCGGAGCGAGCCGGCCGGCAAGGGTTCCGGAATGCCGCAGTGCACGGATGCCGGCCGGAGACTGCTGTGCTTCCGGTCCGGGTCGGCCTACGCGTTCGACGTGACGGACGGCGCGCTGCTCTGGCGGCGTACGGTCGCCGGGGACGACAGGCAGGGCGCGCCCGCCCTGGCCGGAGGGCTGATGGTGCTGCCGGCGGACGGTGACCGGCGGGTGGCGGCCCTCGATCCGGCGTCCGGCAGGACCCGTTGGCAGCGGAGCCTGCCCGTCGACTCGGGTGTGCGGATCGCCGGCGACATGCTCCTCGTCGCCGGTGCGGACGGCACCGTGACGGGAGTGGACGGGAGGTCGGGGCGCGACGCATGGCACCGGCGGCTGTCCGGCCCCGGCACCCCGATGCTGACCGGCGACGCCGACGGCTCGCTGGTCCATACGGCCACCACCTCGGCGGACGGGGCGTACACGCTGGTCACCGAGCTGGAGACGGGTACCGGTGACACACGCTGGACGGCCCGGCTGCCGGGCGCGCTGCGGCCTGTCGGCGGCGAGGCGGGTTCGCTGGTCCTGCTGTCCGACGACAACGCCGAAGCGGTCACGGACGCGGTGGTCCACTACTCGCCGGTCACGGGGAAGACACGCCGGATGACGCTGTCCGTGCCGCTCACGACGCCGCAGGCCACCGTGCGCGGGCACGTGATCTATCTGCTGGCCGCCGGTGGCTCACTGGATGCCGTGGACCTGCGCACCGGCAAGCGGCTCTGGAACCTCGAGACGGCCGTGAGCCGCGGCTCCTCCCCCACCGCCACCGCCGAACACGTGTACTTCACCGCACCCGACGGCCGTCTGCTCGCCGTGGACGCTCGAAGCGGACGCCTGCTCGGGCAGACACCGCCGCGTCTCGGCGTGAACTCGGGAACCGTCCCCGCCACACTGCCGGCCCCGCTGGTCGCCGGCACCCGCGTCTACGCCACCGCTCCCGACGGCACCGTCTTCGCCGTGGACGGCAGCCGGCCGGCGACCTGGTGAGACGCGCAGGGGCCGCCCCCGGAGGAGCGGCCCCTGCGAAGTGCGGGTCAGCGGGTCAGCGGGTCAGCGGGTCAGCGGGTCAGCGGGTCAGGCCAGCTTGCCCACGTCGCGGACCGCGCCCTTGTCCGCGCTGGTCGCCATGGCCGCATAGGCCCGGAGGGCGGCGGAGACCTTGCGGTCGCGGTTCTTCGGGGCGTAGACGCCGTTCAGGGCCTGCTCGCGCCGGGCCAGCTCGTCCTCGTCCACCAGCAGCTCGATCGTGCGGCCGGGGATGTCGATGCGGATGCGGTCGCCGTCCCGGACCAGGGCGATGGTGCCGCCGGAGGCCGCCTCGGGCGAGGCGTGGCCGATGGAGAGGCCGGAGGTGCCGCCGGAGAAGCGGCCGTCGGTGATCAGCGCACAGGTCTTGCCGAGGCCGCGGCCCTTCAGGTACGAGGTCGGGTACAGCATCTCCTGCATGCCGGGGCCGCCCTTCGGACCCTCGTAGCGGATGACGACGACGTCGCCGTCCTTGACCTCCTGGGTGAGGATCCGCTGGACGGCCTCCTCCTGGGACTCGCAGACCACGGCCGGGCCCTCGAAGGTCCAGATCGACTCGTCGACGCCGGCCGTCTTCACCACACAGCCGTCGACGGCGAGGTTGCCGCGCAGGACCGCGAGGCCGCCGTCCTTGGAGTACGCGTGCTCGGCGGAACGGATGCAGCCGCCCTCGGCGTCGTCGTCCAGGGCCTCCCAGCGCTCGGACTGGGAGAAGGCCTCGGCGGAGCGGACACAGCCGGGGGCCGCGTGCCACAGCTCGACTGCCTCGGGGGACGGGGACCCGCCGCGGACGTCCCAGGTCTTGAGCCAGTCCGACAGCGAGGGGCTGTGCACGGCGTGCACGTCCTCGTTGAGGAGGCCCGCGCGGTGCAGTTCACCGAGCAGGGCCGGGATGCCGCCGGCGCGGTGCACGTCCTCCATGTAGTACGTGCGGTCCTTCGCGACGTTGGGCGCGACCTTGGCCAGACAGGGCACCCGGCGCGAGACCGCGTCGATCTCCTCCAGGCCGAAGGGGACGCCCGCCTCCTGGGCGGCGGCCAGCAGGTGCAGGATCGTGTTGGTGGAGCCGCCCATCGCGATGTCCAGGGCCATGGCGTTCTCGAAGGCCTGGAAGGTGGCGACGTTGAGCGGGAGGACGGTGGCGTCGTCCTGCTCGTAGTAGCGGCGGGTGATGTCCATGACCGTGTGGGCCGCGTCGACGTAGAGCCGCTTGCGCGCGGTGTGGGTGGCAAGGACCGAGCCGTTGCCGGGCAGGGACAGGCCGATCGCCTCGGTGAGGCAGTTCATCGAGTTGGCGGTGAACATGCCGGAACACGAGCCGCAGGTCGGGCAGGCGTTCTCCTCGATGCGGAGGATGTCCTCGTCGGAGATCTTGTCGTTCACGGCGTCGGAGATCGCGTCGACCAGGTCGAGCGTGCGGACCGTGCCGTCGACCAGGGTGGCACGGCCGGACTCCATGGGGCCGCCGGAGACGAAGACCGTCGGGATGTTCAGGCGCAGAGCGGCCATCAGCATGCCCGGCGTGATCTTGTCGCAGTTGGAGATGCAGACCAGGGCGTCGGCGCAGTGCGCCTCGACCATGTACTCCACCGAGTCCGCGATCAGGTCGCGGGAGGGCAGGGAGTACAGCATTCCGCCGTGGCCCATGGCGATGCCGTCGTCCACGGCGATCGTGTTGAACTCGCGGGGGATGCCGCCGGCCTCCTTGATCGCCTCGCTGACGATCCGGCCGACCGGCTGGAGGTGGGTGTGCCCCGGCACGAACTCCGTGAAGGAGTTCGCGACGGCGATGACCGGCTTCCGGCCGATGTCCGCACCGGGTACACCGGAGGCGCGCATAAGGGCGCGGGCGCCCGCCATGTTGCGGCCGTGGGTGACTGTGCGGGACCTCAGCTCGGGCATCGTCGCTCGCTCCTTCGAAGACCGTCTGCCAGAAGTGCTCTGCCAGAGTTCTGACTCACTCCGAGCGTACGCCGCGCCTCCAACCGGTGGACACGACTGTCCGAAATGCGGGACGGACGTTCCAAGGAGCGCACTTCTCGGGGCCGCGACACGTTCCGGGAGCGAACCGCTCGGGCGGGCGGCGCCTTCCCGGAGGCACGCCGGTCAGGGCTGGGTCAGATGCCCCTGCACGACGGGGGCGACCCGGGCGATGATCTGCTCCAGGTCCGCGGACGCCAGCGGCTCCAGCTTGATCACGTAGCGCATCATCGCCGTGCCCACCAGCTGCGCGGCCGCCAGCTCGGCCCGCAGCTCGGCGTCCGGCAGGTCCAGCTGGGCGGCGATGCGGCGCAGCAGCTGGGCCGCGACGAGGCGGCGGAACACGGCGGCGGCGGTCTCGTTGTCCACGGCCGACCGCAGGATCGCGAGCAGGGGCGTACGGGTCGTGGGGTTGTCCCAGACGCCGAAGATGAAGCGGGTGAGCCGCTCCCCCACACCGTCCAGCGGGCCGTCGGCCAGCGCGTTCGGGGCGTTCAGCGCGGGCGCGAAGGCGACCTCGACGGCCGCCTCGAAGATCTGTTCCTTGTTGCCGAAGTAGTGGTGGACGAGCGCCGCGTCCACGCCGGCGGCCTTGGCGATCCCGCGGACGGAGGTCTTCTCGTAGCCGCGTTCGGAGAACTCCTCACGGGCCGCGGCGAGGATCCGGTCGCGGGTGCCGGCGGACTCGGTGCGCGGTGGCCGGCCGCGGCGGCGCGCCCCGGTCTCCTTCACGGCCTCCGGGACCGTCTCCCTCACGGCCTCCAGTGCCGCCTCCTGCACGGCCTCCGGGGCCGTCTTCTTCACCGTCCGCTTCGCCGCCGCGCGGGTGGGCTTCTTCGCCGCCGGGGGCGTGGCCTCGTTCATCGCCGGGGCATCCGCGCGGCAGAGGCGAGGTGCTTGCGCGTGAACTCCAGGGCCTCGGCGAGGTCGGCCTCGCGTTCGGCGCTGGACATCGCCCGCCGGGTGTTGACCTCGATGACGACATGGCCGTCGAAGCCGGAGAGCGAGAGGCGCTCCAGCAGCTCGGCGCAGGGCTGGGTGCCACGGCCGGGGACGAGGTGCTCGTCCTTGGCCGAGCCCCGGCCGTCGGCCAGATGCACGTGGCCGAGGCGGTCTCCCATGCGGTCGATCATGTCCAGGGCGTCCGTGCGGGCCGTCGCCGTGTGACTGAGGTCGATCGTGAAGTGACGGTAGTCGTCGCGGGTGACGTCCCAGTCGGGGGCGTAGGCGAGCATCTCGCGGTCGCGGTACCGCCACGGGTACATGTTCTCGACGGCGAATCGCACGTCCGTCTCGTCGGCCATCCGCCAGATCCCGTCGACGAAGTCCCGCGCGTACTGCCGCTGCCACCGGAAGGGCGGGTGCACGACGACGGTGGAGGCGCCCAGCTTCTCCGCGGCCGCGCGGGCCCGCTGGAGCTTGACCCAGGGATCGGTGGACCAGACCCGCTGGGTGATCAGCAGACAGGGCGCGTGGACGGCGAGGATCGGGATGCCGTGGTAGTCCGACAGGCGGCGCAGCGCCTCGATGTCCTGGCTGACCGGGTCGGTCCACACCATGACCTCGACGCCGTCGTAGCCGAGGCGCGCGGCGATCTCGAAGGCCGTCGCGGTCGACTCCGGGTATACGGAGGCTGTCGACAGGGCGACGGAAAGGTCCCTTGGTTCAGCCACGTCCGACACCATACGGCGTTGGGCGGCCCGGGTGTTGGGTGCCTGTTCGCCGTTGTGAGGTTTGCCATGCACGTGGGTGCGGGTCGCGTGATCCGGCACACGATCCCCCGCGTCGCCGCCCGGCCCCGCCGTCCCGGCCCCGCCGGCCCGGCCGCACGGTCACCCGGGTCCCTGGTCGGACCCCATGTGGTCGAGACGGCGCAGGATCACGCCCTCGCGCAGTGCCCACGGGCAGATCTCCACCTTCTCCACGCGGAACAGATCCATGGCGGCCTCGGCCACCAGGGCGCCGGCGAGGAGCTGGTTGGCCCTGCCCTCCGAGACGCCGGGCAGTTCGCGGCGCTGCTGGGTGGTCATGCCGGACAGGCGCGGGACCCAGGCCTCCAGGGACTCCCGCTTGAATTCGCGCTGCGCGTAGGGTCCCTCGGCGCTGCGGGCGGCGCCGGCTATGCGGGCCAGTTGCTTGAAGGTCTTGGACGTGGCGACCACGTGGTCGGGGGCGCCGAAGCGGCTGATCTCGCCGACCGTGCGGGCGATCTGTGCGCGGACGTGCCGGCGCAGCGCACGGACGTCCTCCGGGTCGGGCGGGTCCCCGGGCAGCCATCCGGCGGTGAGACGACCGGCGCCGAGCGGCAGGGAGACGGCGGCGTCCGGCTCCTCGTCCATGCCGTACGCGATCTCCAGGGAGCCGCCGCCGATGTCCAGGACCAGGAGCTTTCCGGCGGACCAGCCGAACCAGCGGCGGACCGCGAGGAAGGTGAGCCGGGCCTCCTCCTCGCCGGAGAGCACCTGGAGCCGTACGCCGGTCTCGGCCTCCACGCGCGCGAGGACGTCGTCGGCGTTGCCCGCGTCACGTACGGCGGAGGTGGCGAACGGCAGCAGGTCCTCCACACCCTTGTCCTCGGCTGCCTGGAGCGCGTCCCGTACGACGGCGATCAGCCTCTCGACGCCTTCGTCGCCGATGGCACCGCTGTCGTCGAGGAGTTGGGCCAGCCGAAGGTCGGCCTTGTGCGAATGCGCGGGCAGCGGGCAGGCGCCGGGGTGGGCGTCCACCACCAGCAGATGCACCGTGTTCGAACCCACGTCCAGGACACCGAGTCTCATATACGGAACGCTACTGCCAGAACGTCCGTGCTCGGTCCCCGGAGTGGGCCCGGGCCACTTACCCTGGACGAGTGCCAAAGACGAAAAAGGCAAACTCTGCCAAAGCGGGAAAAGCGGAAAAGGCAGACAAGGTTCGTAAGAACGGCAAGACACCCAAGGGGTCGAAGATGAGCGACGAGAAGGGGCTCGACTTCGCGCGCGCCTGGGTGGAGTTCCCTGATCCGGCGGACGACGAGCAGGTCTTCCGCTGTGATCTGACATGGCTGACCTCTCGCTGGAACTGCATCTTCGGCAGCGGTTGCCAGGGCATCCAGGCGGGCCGCGCGGACGACGGGTGCTGCTCGCTGGGCGCCCACTTCTCCGACGAGGACGACGAGAAGCGGGTGGCCGAGCATGTCGCCCGGCTCACCCCGGAGGTCTGGCAGCACCACGACGAGGGCCTGCGGGGCGGCTGGATCTCCGAGGACGAGGACGGCTCCCGGCAGACGCGCCCCTTCCAGGGGTCCTGCATCTTCCAGAACCGGCCCGGGTTCGCGGGCGGCGCGGGCTGCTCGCTGCACATCCTCGCCCTGAAGGAGGGCCGGGAGCCGCTGGAGACCAAGCCCGACGTGTGCTGGCAGCTGCCGGTCCGGCGGACGTACGACTGGATCGACCGGCCGGACGACACGCGCGTGCTGCAGGTGTCCATCGGCGAGTACGACCGCCGGGGCTGGGGTCCGGGCGGCCATGACCTGCACTGGTGGTGCACGTCGGCCACCTCGGCGCACGGCGCGGGCGACCCGGTGTACGTCTCCTACCGGCCCGAGCTGATCGAGCTGATGGGCAAGGCGGGCTACGACCGCCTGGTCGAGCTGTGCGAACAGCGACTGGCGTCGCAGCTGCCCCTGGTCGCCCCGCACCCCGCCGACCCCGAGCCGTAGCCTCCCGGAGCTTCGGGAGCTTCCGGAGCCCCGGTGGGCTCGCCCCGGCGGGGCGGCGCCACGGGGCTCGCCGGCCCGGCCCGCCGCAGGCGGGTTCCGCCGCGGCCGGGGCCGGCGCCTGCGCCCGCACACGCACCCGTGACCGCGCCCGGGCATTCGCCGCTCAGCTTCCCGAGGGGGTCGGGGTGTTCTGGTCGGGCGCGGAGGAGGAAGCGGACGGGGACGGGCTCGTGGAGTCCGGAGGGGTGGAGTCGGGCGGGGTCGAGGGCGGGTCGGTGGGCGTGGTGGGCTGGCCGGACGGCGGCTCGGTGGGCGGCGTACCGGACGGCGTCGGGTCGGGGGTGGTCGACACCGGCGGCGGGGTCGGGCGGCCGCTCGGCGCGGTGCCGTAGCCGTCGATCGTGACCACGGCGCCGGCCGGAGAGATCGCCACCTGCGCGTGCCAGTGTCCGGCCGGCTCGCGCAGATGGTCGACGTACACCTTGATCGTCAACGTCTCGCCGGGTTCGAGGGTTCCCGCGGACCGGCTGAGATAGAGCCAGGACGCCGAGGTGGACGCGGACCAGCGCACCGGCGAGGAGCCGGAGGCGGTGAGCGTGATCAAGGTGGTGTCGCCCTCGTTGGCCGCGTCGACCGCGAGCTGACCGGCGCCCTTCGTACCGGCTCCGGAGACGCTGACGACCTCCACGGAGACGTCCGGCTTGCCGTCCTTGCCGCCGCGTGCGCCGGGCTTCGCCCTGGCGTTGCCCGCGTTCTCGTAGCCGCCCGCCGCACCGTCACCGAGCGCGTCGGGGCCCTGCGCCTCTCGCGCGGTGGCGGGGTGGCCGTCCTCGTCGCCCGCCGGAGCCCCCCGGTAGGCGGCCCACAGGGCGAGCACGGGCGCGGCGACGACCGTGGCGACGACCGTCGTCGTGACGGCACGCGCGCGCAGGCGGTCGCGCCGGGCCGCGCGGTCCTTGGGGTCCATCGGGAAGCCGCGCCGGTCGAACCGCGGTGCGGCGGCACCCCGCGCGCGTGCCTGGTGTGCGAGGGCCGTGTGGAGGGCCGGACGCGGGGCCTCCAGGACGGGCAGCTCCGCGGGGGTGACCGTGGCGCCGGGCCAGTGGCCGGAGACGGCGCGTTCGGCGGTGCGGCGGCAGTGCGGGCAGTCGTCGACGTGCCGGACCAGCTCGCGGCGCAGCGCGGTGCTGAGGACCAGCCGGCTGTCCCCGGTGAGATGGGCCACGCTCGGGCAGCCGCCGGTCTCGACCACGGCGAGGGCCGCGCGGGTGCGCTCGACCTCGCAGGCGGCAGCGCCGAGCAGCTCGCGCGCGGTGGCGGGCTCCATGCCGAGGACGGCGGCGACCTCGTGGGCGGCGAGGTGGTGGCGGACGGCCAGCTCCAGCGCCTCACGCTGCTCGGGGGTGGTCCCGGCCGCCTCCGGCCAGGCGAGCAGGGAGAGTTCGCGGCGGCGCTGCTCCTCGACCTCGGGGGCGAGGGACGGCTCCGGTGCCGCCTTCCCGGTGGCCGTACGGCCCGCCGTCTCAGTGGCCGCACGGCTCGCCGTGTCAGTGGCCGTACGGCCCGCGGCGTGGGTCGCCGTACGGCCCGCGGCGTGGGTGGCCTGACGTTTCTGCTTGGCCTCGGCCAGCTTGCGCAGGCACGCCCAGCGGGCCAGCGCGTACAGCCAGGCCCTGCGGTCGCCGGTGGCGGCCGGGACGCGGTGCCCGCGCCGCTCGGCCAGCGCGAGGACGTCGCCGAGCGCGGCGGTGGCCGCGTCGTGGTCGCACAGCACCGACAGGCAGTAGGTGAACAGACCGTCCAGGTACGGTTCGTAGCGCGCCGGCGGCCGCTGGGCCAGGGTGCGCGCGGCGGCGCGATCACGCGCCTCGCGGTGCGCCCGGTGCGCGCCGGTGGTGCGGGTCGTGGTCTCCGGACTGCTGCTCATCACCCGTGCGACCGTAGGCGGCGGGACAGTGCCCCTTCCGGAACCTTGAGCACTTTTAATCCGTACGGGTGAAACGATCCCTCATAAGGGGACAGGAGCCCTTTGTTCCGCGGCCGGAATCGGCGGGTGGTGGCGGATACCGGTCCGCCCGCACGCGGAGCCCGGCCGCGTTGTCAGTGCCGCGGGCTACGGTTTCCGCATGGCTGCCCGTACCAAGACCACCAAGGACCGCCCGTCCTACCGCTGCACCGAGTGCGGCTGGCAGACGGCCAAGTGGCTCGGCCGCTGCCCGGAGTGCCAGGCCTGGGGGACGGTCGAGGAGTACGGCGCGCCGGCGGTCCGCACGACGGCACCGGGCCGGGTGACCAGCTCCGCGCTGCCCATCGGCCAGGTCGACGGCCGCCAGGCCACCGCGCGCACGAGCGGCGTGCCCGAGCTGGACCGGGTGCTCGGCGGCGGCCTCGTGCCCGGCGCGGTGGTGCTCCTCGCGGGCGAGCCCGGCGTCGGCAAGTCCACGCTGCTGCTGGACGTGGCCGCCAAGTCCGCGAGCCCCGACCACCGCACCCTCTACGTCACCGGTGAGGAGTCGGCGAGCCAGGTGCGGCTGCGCGCCGACCGCATCGGCGCCCTGGACGACGATCTGTATCTGGCCGCCGAGACCGATCTGTCCGCTGTTCTCGGTCACTTGGACGAGGTCAAGCCGTCCCTGCTGATCCTCGACTCGGTGCAGACGGTGGCCTCCCCGGAGATCGAGGGCGCGCCCGGCGGCATGGCCCAGGTGCGGGAGGTCGCGGGCGCCCTGATCCGCGCCTCCAAGGAACGCGGCATGTCCACGCTCCTGGTGGGCCATGTCACCAAGGACGGCGCGATCGCGGGCCCCCGGCTGCTGGAGCACCTGGTCGACGTCGTGCTGCACTTCGAGGGCGACCGGCACGCGCGCCTGCGCCTGGTCCGGGGCGTGAAGAACCGCTACGGCACCACGGACGAGGTCGGCTGCTTCGAGCTGCACGACGAGGGCATCACGGGCCTCGCCGACCCGAGCGGCCTGTTCCTCACCCGCCGCGCCGAACCGGTCCCGGGCACCTGCCTGACCGTCACCCTGGAGGGCCGCCGCCCGCTGGTGGCCGAGGTGCAGGCGCTGACCGTCGACTCCCAGATCCCCTCCCCCCGCCGCACCACCTCGGGCCTGGAGACCTCGCGGGTGTCCATGATGCTCGCGGTGCTGGAGCAGCGCGGCCGGATCAGCGCGCTCGGCAAGCGGGACATCTACTCCGCGACGGTGGGCGGGGTGAAGCTGTCCGAGCCGGCCGCCGACCTCGCCATCGCCCTCGCGCTCGCCTCCGCGGCCAGCGACACCCCGCTGCCGAAGAACCTGGTCGCCATCGGCGAGGTGGGCCTCGCGGGCGAGGTCAGACGGGTCACGGGCGTGCAGCGCAGGCTCGCCGAGGCCCACCGGCTGGGCTTCACGCACGCGCTCGTCCCGACCGATCCGGGCAAGGTGCCGGCCGGCATGAAGGTCCTGGAAGTCGCCGACATGGGGGACGCACTCCGGGTGCTGCCGCGCTCCCGTCGCCGAGAGGCCCCACAGCAGTCGGAGGAGCGCCGGTAGACTTTGCGCAGGTCTCGCCCGTCCGTACGAACCGAGTGCGGGTACGGGGGCGCGTCAGAACCTGCGACCGGAGGAGTGCAGTGGCAGCCAACGACCGGGCAGCAGCTCCCGGAAAGTCCGCTGGGAGCTCCGGTTCCGAGGGTCTGATGCGCGCCTCACTGAGTGCCGTGGCACCGGGCACGGCCCTGCGCGACGGCCTGGAGCGGGTGCTCCGCGGCAATACCGGCGGTCTGATCGTCCTCGGCTCCGACAAGACGGTCGAGGCGATGTGTACGGGCGGTTTCGTCCTGGATGTCGAGTTCGCCGCCACCCGGCTGCGGGAGCTGTGCAAGCTGGACGGCGGCATCGTGCTGTCCTCGGACCTGTCGAAGATCCTGCGCGCGGGCGTCCAGCTGGTCCCGGACCCGACGATCCCGACGGAGGAGACGGGCACCCGGCACCGCACGGCGGACCGGGTGAGCAAGCAGGTCGGGTTCCCCGTGGTCTCCGTCTCCCAGTCGATGCGTCTGATCGCGCTGTACGTGGACGGTCAGCGCCGGGTGCTGGAGGACTCGGCGGCGATCCTCTCCCGCGCGAACCAGGCGCTGGCCACCCTGGAGCGGTACAAGCTCCGCCTGGACGAGGTCGCGGGCACCCTGTCGGCGCTGGAGATCGAGGACCTGGTGACGGTCCGGGACGTGTCGGCGGTCGCCCAGCGTCTGGAGATGGTCCGGCGCATCGCCACCGAAATCGCCGAATACGTGGTCGAACTGGGCACGGACGGTCGCCTTCTCTCGCTGCAGCTCGAGGAGTTGATCGCGGGCGTGGAGCCCGACCGTGAGCTGGTCGTCCGGGACTATGTCCCCGAGCCGACGGCGAAGCGCTCCCGCACGGTGGAGGAGGCGCTGGCCGAGCTGGACGCCCTGACCCACGCCGAGCTGCTGGAACTGAGCACGGTGGCGCGGGCGCTGGGCTACACCGGCTCCCCCGAGACCCTCGACTCGGCGGTGTCCCCGCGGGGCTTCCGGCTGCTCGCCAAGGTCCCGCGCCTTCCGGGCGCGATCATCGACCGCCTGGTGGAACACTTCGGCGGCCTGCAGAAGCTGCTCGCCGCGAGCGTGGACGACCTGCAGACCGTGGACGGCGTGGGCGAGGCCCGGGCCCGAAGCGTGCGCGAAGGCCTGTCCCGTCTGGCCGAGTCCTCCATCCTCGAACGGTACGTCTGACACCGGCCCGGAGCACCTGACGGCGCGGGCCGGCCCGCGCGGCACGAACCGGCTGCCCGCGGTGTTCGGCCGGGACCCGCACGTGGCCGGGGGCCGTCATGGCGCCGTGCCCGGCCTGGGGCCTCCGGCGCCGGCCGGGCGCCGCACAGCCCGTGCCTCTCGCACGGCGACCGGTTCGGCGGGGTCCTCGGCGCGCGGGCGGGTCAGTCGGCCGACAGCACGAAGGACGCCCGCACCTTGCCGAAGCCCGGCGCCTTCGCCTCCAGCAGGTAGGTGCCCGCCTTCGCCGAACCCGCGGGGGGCGTGGCGCACGCGGCGGCACTCGGCTTGCGGTCCCACTTCACGGTGTACGTGATGCTCCTGCCCGCCGTCACCCGGAACGCCAGGCTGCCCGGCCCCTTGGGGCAGTCGGCCGACGACCAGTAGGCGTCGCTGCCGTCCGCCGGCGTGATCGTCAGCACCGTGTCCTTGGGCCCGAGGGCGATCTTGCAGTCGGCGGACGAGCCGTTCTTCACGGTGAGTTCGAAGGTCGGCGTCTGGTCGGGCGAGTAGGTGTTGCGCAGGCTCCGCAGGCCCAACGTCACCGCCGAAGAGGGGCAGTTGGCCAGGGTGGAGGACGCTGGGAGCGTGTCGCCCGTACCGACGTCTCCGGCGCCGGAGCCCGAACCCGAACCGCCGCCCGAGCCGTCACCGGCGCCGGCGGAACCGGTGGCCGAACCGTTGCCGGGGCCGGAACCGGCGTCGCCGCCACCGGAGCCGCCGCCCGAATCGTCACGCCCGCCCGGGTGTTGGCTGATCGCGGGCCCGGACGAGGACGGGCCCGGCGTGATCGTGTGCGCGGGATTCTTGCCGTCGGATCCGTCGTCGTTCTTCTTGCCGCCCCCGCCGCCGGCGGTGACGATCCACAGGATCAGCAGGGCCGACACGGCGAACACCGACAGCAGTGCGACCCTCCTTCGCCAGTAGATGGAGGAGGGGAGCGGCCCGACCGGATTGCGCAGAGATCCCACGGCCCAAACTGTACGAGAGATCGCGGAGCTTGCTCGCGTCACCCGCCGCTCGAACACCAACTTTTCCGGATCATCATCCCGGCAACTTCCGCGGGCGGCGCGGCTCTTCACACATCGCGACGCCGGGTGACCGCGCCGTCACGCCCCAGGGGTGCCAACCCGTGGCAGGATCGGAAGGCCATGACTGAGATGCTCCACGCCCCCGTGATCGCCTGGTTCGACGCCCATGCCCGTGACCTCCCCTGGCGCCGCCCGGAGGCGGGCCCGTGGGGGGTGATGGTCAGCGAGTTCATGCTCCAGCAGACCCCGGTCAACCGGGTGCTGCCCGTCTACGAGCAGTGGCTGGCCCGCTGGCCGCGCCCCGCCGACCTCGCCAAGGAGGCTCCGGGCGAGGCGGTGCGCGCCTGGGGCCGGCTCGGCTATCCGCGCCGGGCCCTGCGGCTGCACGGCGCAGCGGTCGCCATAACGGAACGGCACGGTGGTGACGTACCGACGCAGCACGCGCAGTTGCTGGCGCTGCCCGGCATCGGCGAGTACACGGCCGCGGCCGTCGCCTCCTTCGCGTACGGGCAGCGGCATCCGGTGCTGGACACCAATGTCCGCCGGGTCCTCGCGCGGGCGGTGAGCGGTGTGCAGTACCCGCCGAACGCGACCACCGCCGCGGAACGGCGCCTGGCCCGGGAGCTGCTGCCGCAGGACGAGGGGATCGCCGCCCGGTGGGCCGCCGCCTCCATGGAGCTGGGCGCACTGGTGTGCACGGCGAAGAACGAGGGCTGCCAGCGGTGCCCGATCGCCACGCAGTGCGCCTGGCGGCTCGCGGGCAAGCCCGAACACGCGGGGCCGCCACGGCGTGGGCAGACCTACGCCGGCACGGACCGGCAGGTGCGCGGCAAACTGCTCGCCGTGCTGCGGGAGGCCCACACACCGGTGCCGCAGACGATGCTGGACCGGGTGTGGCACGAGCCGGTGCAGCGGGCCCGCGCGCTCGACGGGCTCGTCGCGGACGGCCTGGTGGAGCCGCTGCCGGGCGATCTGTACCGGCTGCCGCTGAGCTGACGGGCGGCCAAGTAACGGCCCCCGTGCGTCCGTTACCGACCCTCCAGACCGATAAACCGCTACATAACCAGACATTCGAGTCGCCCTCCTTACCCCGCCCATCCTTCCGTTACACAACCGACGGACAGCCGACTGCTAGCCGCAGGCTGCTCCGCACAGCCCCGTGACAACCGCTCCGTAACTTCTTTTCCGTGCCCGGCAGACCACGGGACACGGGGACAGCAGGACTCAGGCGCAAGCCGGAGAACGGGGAACGGAGGCGGTTGATCATGGCGCAGGGCGAGGTGCTCGAATTCGAGGAGTACGTCCGCACACGGCAGGACGCGCTGCTGCGCAGCGCCCGCCGGCTGGTGCCGGACCCGGTCGACGCCCAGGACCTGCTGCAGACCGCGCTGGTACGGACGTACGGCCGCTGGGACGGGATCGCCGACAAGCGGCTCGCCGACGCCTATCTGCGCCGGGTCATGATCAACACCCGCACCGAGTGGTGGCGGGCGCGCAAGCTGGAGGAGGTCCCGACCGAGCAGCTGCCGGACGCCTCCGTGGAGGACTCCACCGAGCAGCACGCGGACCGTGCTCTGCTCATGGACGTCATGAAGGTGCTCGCACCGAAGCAGCGCAGTGTCGTGGTGCTGCGACACTGGGAGCAGATGTCCACAGAGGAGACGGCCGCTGCCCTCGGCATGTCGGCCGGTACGGTCAAGAGCACGCTGCACCGGGCGCTCGCCCGGCTCCGCGAGGAGCTGGAGGCCCGCGATCTGGACGCACGCGCGCTGGAGCGTGAGGAGCGGGAGCGTTGCGCGGCCTGACCGAGGCCGGGTCCGAGAGGATCCGGGGGAGCACACAGGCGGTGATCGCGGTGGGGGCCGCGCTCGCCGCCGTCGCCCTTTTCGCCGCCGCGTGCGGCACGGGGGGTACGGGGGCCCGGGACGAGGGCCCGGCCCACGCGTCGGCGGTGGCGGGTACCCTCGCCTCGCCCAGCCCGAGTCCCGCCGGCACCCACCGGCGGGTGGACGCCGTCCAGCTCGTCAAGAAGGACCCGGCCGTCTCCCCGGCGGTCAAGCGGGAGCTGAAGGCGTGCAGCGGTGACGAGTACCCGGTCGACGTCTCCTACGGCGACCTGACCGGCGGACCCGTCGACGACGTCGTCGTCAACGTGGTGACCTGCGGTGACTGGGTGGGCGTCGGCACCTACGTGTACCGGGACGTCGGGGGCTCGTACAAGAATGTGTTCAAGGCGGAGGAGTCGCCGGTCTACTCGGAGATCGACGGCACCGATCTGACCGTGACCAAGCAGGTGTACGACTCGGACGACCCGGTGTCGAACCCCTCCCGGGAAACCGTGATCACGTACAGGTGGAGAGCGAGCCGGTTCGCCCGTATAGACAGCCACGAGACCGACTACAGCAAGGCCGGCGGCGACGCGGCCCCCGAACCGGGCAACTGATTCCCGCCACGCACACCCTGAGGAGCGAGAGCACCGGATGGCAGACCAGACCCACGTCCTGTTCGTCGAGGACGACGACGTCATCCGCGAGGCCACCCAGCTCGCCCTGGAGCGGGACGGCTTCGCGGTCACGGCCATGCCGGACGGGCTTTCCGGCCTGGACGCGTTCCGGGCGAACCGACCCGACATCGCGCTGCTGGACGTCATGGTCCCCGGCCTGGACGGCGTCAGCCTGTGCCGTCGTATCCGGGACGAGTCGACCGTGCCGGTGATCATGCTGTCGGCGCGCGCCGACTCCATCGACGTCGTCCTCGGTCTGGAGGCGGGGGCCGACGACTACGTCACCAAGCCGTTCGACGGCGCCGTGCTGGTCGCCCGGATCCGCGCGGTGCTGCGCCGCTTCGGGCACGCCGGCGGGGCCGCGCACGCGCAGGAGTCCGCCTCCGCGGCGAACGGCGGCACGCTGACCTTCGGTGACCTGGAGATCGACACCGAGGGCATGGAGGTGTGCCGGGCCGGGCAGCCGGTGGCGCTCACCCCGACCGAGATGCGGCTGCTGCTGGAGTTCTCCTCGGCGCCGGGCACCGTGCTCTCCCGCGACAAGCTGCTGGAGCGGGTGTGGGACTACGGCTGGGGCGGGGACACGCGGGTCGTCGACGTCCATGTGCAGCGGCTGCGCCAGAAGATCGGCCAGGACCGGATCGAGACGGTCCGCGGCTTCGGCTACAAGTTGAAGGCCTGAGCGGGGCGGACATGCGGGGGATGATTCGACGGCCGCTGGGGCGCGTGGAGCGCTCGAACCTCAGAACCGGACTCAGATGGAAGCTCAGCGCGGCGATCGCGCTGGTCGCCGGGCTGGTGGCGATCGCGCTCAGTCTGGTCGTGCACAACGCGGCCCGGGTCTCGATGCTGGACAACGCGCGTGATCTGGCCAACGAGCGGGTCCAGATCGCCCAGCGCAACTACGAGCAGAAGCGCGGGCCGAACTTTCCCAGCATCAAGGTCGACGACCCCGAGCTGCCGGCCGCGCTGCGGGAGAAGGTGGCGGAGGGCCGCCGGGTCAGTGACGTCACCGAACACGGCGGAGTGCCGGACATCTGGGCGGCGGTGCCGGTCAAGGACGGGCGGGTGCTGTCCCTGCACAGCCATCTGCCGGACCGCTCCGTCGATGTGATGAAGGACCTCGACCAGGCCCTGGTCATCGGCTCGGTCGCGGTGGTGCTGGGCGGCAGCGCGCTCGGAGTCCTGATCGGCGGGCAGCTGTCCCGGCGGCTGCGCAAGGCGGCGGCCGCCGCGAACCAGGTCGCCAAGGGCGAGACCGAGGTCCGGGTGCGGGCGGCCATCGGCGGTGTCGTACGGGACGAGACCGACGATCTCGCACGTGCGGTGGACGCCATGGCGGACGCGCTGCGGCTGCGGCTGGAGGCCGAGCGGCGGGTGACCGCCGACATCGCGCACGAGCTGCGCACCCCGGTGACGGGACTGCTGACGGCCGCCGAGCTGCTGCCGCCCGGCCGGCCGACCGAGCTGGTCCTGGACCGGGCGAAGGCGATGCGCACCCTCGTCGAGGACGTCCTGGAGGTGGCCCGGCTGGACAGCGCCTCGGAGCGGGCCGAGCTGCAGGACATCATGCTCGGCGAGTTCGTCGCCCGCCGCGTCGCCGCCAAGGATCCGCACATCGCCGTGCGGGTGGTGCACGAGTCGGAGGTCACCACCGATCCGCGGCGGCTGGAGCGGGTGCTGTTCAACCTGCTGGCCAACGCGGCGCGGCACGCCAGGCCACCGATCGAGGTGACCGTGGAGGGGCGGGTCATCCGGGTCCGCGACCACGGCCCGGGCTTTCCCGAGGAGTTGCTCGCCGAGGGCCCGAGCCGGTTCCGCACCGGCAGCAAGGACCGCGCCGGGCAGGGCCACGGACTCGGCCTGACCATCGCGGCCGGCCAGGCCCGGGTGCTGGGCGCCCGCCTGACGTTCCGTAACGTGCGCCCCGCCGGGGCCCCCGCCCACGTGCCCGCGGAGGGCGCGGTGGCCGTCCTGTGGCTCCCCGAACACGCCCCGACGAACACCGGCAGCTATCCCGCGATGCCGCTGCCCAGCGGCACCCCCTGACCCTCCCGGCGACTTGGGCCGGACGTGCCCGGCGATCCGGCCGGAGCCTCGCCCAGGCCGCCCGTCGCCACCGGCCCGCCCGGCACCCCGGCTCAGGCCGCCCGGCGGCTCCCACCGGACCCGGACCCGGCACCCCCTGGCGAGCCGCTCCGTCGACCGCTCCGTCGAGAGCCGAACGCTCCGTCGTGAGCCGGGTGCGCGGAAACGCCGAAGGCCCCGGCGGCGGACACGCGCCGGGGCCTTCGGGCTCGGAGATTCCGAGAAGCGGGGACTCGGAGACTCCGCGACTCCGCGACTCCGGGACTCCGGGACTCCGGGACTCCGGGACTCCGGGACTCCGGGACTGCGGGACTCCGGGACTGGAGGACTCGGAGATGGGGAATTCGAAGCTCAGACTTCGACCAGGGGCGCCGGCATGGCGTCCGCGCCGTCGCCCGCGGCCTTCTGCGGACCGCCCTTCAGCGGCACCTCCTTGACGAACAGCGCCGCGATCAGCACCGGCACCGCGATCGCCGCGCCCAGCAGGAACGCCGAGTGGACGCCGGAGGTCACCGCGTGCTGGTACGCCTCGCGCGCCGCGGCCGGCAGCTTCTCCAGGCTCTTCGCGTCCAGCTGCGCCGACTGCTGGGTGATGTTCTTGCCCACGGCACCGGCCCGCTCGGCCATGACGTCCTGGACCCGGTGGTTGAACAGCGCGCCCATGATGGCCACACCGAAGGACGAACCGAGCGTACGGAACAGGGTGGTGGACGAGGACGCGACGCCCATGTCCTTCATCTGCACGCTGTTCTGCGCGACCAGCATGGTGATCTGCATCAGGCAGCCCATGCCCAGGCCCAGTACGGCCATGTAGAGGCCGGAGGTCAGCCGGGTCGTACCGGTGTCCATCGTGGACAGCAGGTACAGGCCGACGATCATCAGCGCACCGCCGACGATCGGGAAGACCTTGTACCGGCCGCTGTTGGTGGTGACCCGGCCGGCGACCATCGAGGTCACGAGCATCGCGCCGAGCATCGGCAGGAGCAGCAGACCGGAGTTGGTCGCGGAGGCACCCTGCACCGACTGCTGGTACAGCGGCAGGAACAGCGTGGCGCCGAACATCACGAAGCCGGTGATGAAGCCGATGACCGACATCAGGGTGAAGTTGCGGCTCTTGAATATGTGCAGCGGCAGCACCGGCTCGGCGGCCCTCGTCTGCCAGAACACGAACCCGACCAGCGCGGCCACGCCGATGCCGATCAGTTCCATGATCCGCGCGGAGGTCCAGGCGTACTCGGTGCCGCCCCAGGTGGTGACCAGCACGATGGAGGTGATGCCGACGGTCAGCAGGACGACGCCCAGGTAGTCGATGCCGGCCTTGGCCCGCTTCCTCGGCAGGTGCAGCACGGTGGTGACCAGCGCGAGGGCGACCGCGCCCAGCGGCAGGTTGATGTAGAAGGCCCAGCGCCAGCCCCAGTTGTCGGTGATGGTGCCGCCGACCAGGGGTCCGCCGATCATCGCCAGCGCCATCACGCCGGCCATCATGCCCTGGTACTTGCCCCGCTCCCGCGGCGGCACGAGGTCGCCGATGATCGCCATGACGCCGACCATCAGACCGCCCGCGCCCAGACCCTGCACGGCGCGGAACCCGATCAGCTGACCCATGTCCTGGGCCATGCCGCTCAGCGCGGAGCCGATCAGGAAGATCACGATGGAGCTGAGGAAGGCGCCCTTGCGCCCGAACATGTCACCGAGCTTGCCCCAGACCGGGGTGGAGGCCGCGGTGGCCAGGGTGTAGCCGGTGACGACCCAGGAGAGGTGCTCCAGGCCCCCCAGCTCGCCCACGATCGTCGGCATCGCCGTACCCACGATCATGTTGTCCAGCATCGCGAGCATCATCGCGATCATGAGAGCGAGCAGGACCACCCGCACGCTCCTGGGCCGCTTGCCGTCTGTGACGCTTCCGACCGTGTCCGCCATCGTCTTCCCGTTTCCCCCAGCGACGACTACTTACTTGTCGCCCGGCTAGTTGACTACACTGGGAAAGGTAGCCCCGTCACTAGCCGGGCGTCAAGTAAGTTAGTCACCTGCCGGGCGTCAAGTAAGTTTCCGCGGTGGCGGGAGGAGTACGAGGATGGGCGGCACCATGGACGGCACCAAGCAGCAGCGCCGCGGCAACACCCGCCAGCGCATCCAGGATGTGGCCCTCGAACTGTTCGCGGAACAGGGGTACGAGAAGACGTCTCTGCGCGAGATCGCCGAGCGTCTCGACGTCACCAAGGCGGCCCTGTACTACCACTTCAAGACGAAGGAAGAGATCATCGTCAGTCTCTTCGCGGACCTGACGAAACCGATCGAGGACCTGATCGAGTGGGGCCGGACGCAGCCGCACACCCTGGAGATCAAGCAGGAGATCGTCCGCCGCTACAGCGAGGCGCTGGCCGGCGCGGAACCGCTCTTCCGTTTCATGCAGGAGAACCAGGCGACCGTGCGGGAACTGCGCATCGGCGACACCTTCAAGGACCGGCTGCGCGGCTTCCGGGACATCCTCATCGATCCCGAGGCGCCGCTCGTGGAGCAGGTCCGCTGCGTCAGCGCGATGTTCACGCTGCACGCCGGGATGTTCGTCATGCAGGACCTGAACGACGACCTCGAGAAACGGCGCGCTGCCGTTCTCGAGGTCGCCATGGACCTGGTCACGCAGGCGCACGAGCACACCCACGGCACCGACTAGGTCAGACCTTCACGCCCTTGGAGCGCAGGAACGAGACCGGGTCGACGGCCGAGCCGTAGTTCGGCGTCTTGCGGATCTCGAAGTGCAGGTGGGGGCCGGTGGAGTTACCGGTGGAGCCGGACAGCGCGATGTGCTGGCCGGTCTTGACGATCTGGCCGATCTTCACGTCTATCCGGGACAGGTGGGCGTACTGCGAGAAGTTGCCGTTGGCGTGCTTGATGACGATCGCGTTGCCGTACGCGGGGCCGTCACCGGCGCCGTTCGGGCCGGCCTTGACGACGGTGCCGCCGTGCGCGGCCATGACGTCGGTGCCGGTCGGCACGGCGAAGTCCTGGCCGCTGTGCTTGGCGACCCAGTGACCGCCGGCCTGCATGAAGGTGGCCGAGAGCGTGTACTTGTGCACCGGGTCGACCCAGGAGTTCGCGGAGGGGGCGGCGGCGCTCGCGACCCCGGCCCCCACCACGGCCGTGGCGCCGATTCCGGCAGCCAGGACGGCCACGCGGTTGCGGAGCGAGGACGTACGGGAAGAGCGGGGCGTGACGCGCTGGAACATCTGAACCTCGTGTACTCGGAGACAGAGAGACCACCCGGCGCAAAGACGTTCGCCGCAGCGGCTCATCCTTGGTAACCGAACCCCCCAGTTCCACTCAAACCGCCCATCTACGGCATTACGTAGTAGGCAGTCGCCGCTCCGGCTTCCTTCTTGACGGCCCGCGTGCCACCCGGCATAAGCCCCGACGACGTCGTCTTTTGCCGGCAGACTTTAGGCCGAAAGTCTCCCTTATGTCCGTTTTGCCGCCCTGATGGATCCCACTATCAGGGTTAGTACCGGACATTTCGCCTGTGCGGCTTGTCACCGTCGGCCCCGCCCGGCGCCCACGGAAATGTGACGCAGACCCCTAGCGACCTACCGTCCGGTAACCCTACGGTTCCCCTCGCGCCACCCTCACCACAGATCATGCCCCTGACATTCAGGCACGTGTACGGACGTGAGAGGACCCCCCACCGATGACCAGACGCCCCTGGGCGCGCCGCACCGCCGTGACCGCAGTCTCCGTGGCCGCCCTGGCCGCGATGGCCGCGCCGGCCGACGCGGCGACCACGAGCGGCTCCACCAGCTCCACCGGCGTTCCCCGCGCCTCCAGCGCCTCCGCGGCGGTCGACTACGCCACCTGGCAGCAGGACTGCCGGACGGTCATGGACCAGGCCCTGCCGTATCTCCAGGCCCGCATCGCCGCCGCCCGGCCCGGGGAGAAGCCTGCGGTCGTCTTCGACATCGACAACACCACCCTGGAGACCGACTTCGGCTTCAGCTACCCGCAGCCGGCCAACCAGCCCGTGCTGAACGTCGCCCGCTACGCCCAGCAGCACGGCGTCAGGCTCTTCTTCGTCACCGCCCGGCCGGGCATCGTCTACTGGCCCACCGAGTACAACCTGGAGCACGACGGCTACGACGTCTCCGGCCTCTACGTCCGCGGCCTGTTCGACCTCTTCAAGGACGTCGCCGCCTACAAGACCGCCCAGCGCGTCGACATCGAGAACAAGGGCTACACGATCATCGCGAACATCGGCAACAGCGCCACCGACCTGTCCGGCGGCCACGCCGAGAAGACCTTCAAGCTGCCGGACTACGACGGGCAGCTGTCGTAGGCGTACGACGGGCTGTCGTAGGCGTCGGGCAACTGTCGTAGGCGGCGTTCTCCAGGCATGCGGAAGGGGCCGGTGCTCGAAAGCACCGGCCCCTTCCGTCGGCCGGGACGCCGAGGCGTCCCGGCCCCGACGCCTAGGCGTCCTTGCTCAGGTTCGGTCCGGCACCGCCGGCCGCCTGCTCGATCGGCGGGACGTCCGGCAGCGCCGACTTCTCCTCACCCCGGAAGGTGAAGGTCCGGGCATCGCCCTCGCCCTCGGTGTCCACGACCACGATGTGACCGGGGCGCAGCTCGCCGAAGAGGATCTTCTCCGAGAGGGTGTCCTCGACCTCGCGCTGGATCGTGCGGCGCAGCGGACGCGCGCCCAGCACCGGGTCGTAGCCCTTCTTGGCCAGCAGCTCCTTGGCGGACTGGGACAGCTCGATGCCCATGTCCCGGTCCTTCAGGCGCTCGTCCACCTTGCCGACCATCAGGTCGACGATCCGCAGGATGTCCGCCTGCGTCAGCTGCGGGAAGACGACCACGTCGTCGACGCGGTTGAGGAACTCGGGACGGAAGTGCTGCTTCAGCTCGTCCGACACCTTGTTCTTCATGCGCTCGTAGTTGGTCTTCGTGTCACCCGCGGCCGCGAAGCCGAGGTTGAAGCCCTTGGAGATGTCCCGGGTGCCGAGGTTGGTCGTCATGATGATGACCGTGTTCTTGAAGTCCACGACCCGGCCCTGGGAGTCGGTCAGGCGGCCGTCCTCCAGGATCTGCAGCAGCGAGTTGAAGATGTCCGGGTGGGCCTTCTCGACCTCGTCGAAGAGGACGACGGAGAACGGCTTGCGGCGGACCTTCTCGGTCAGCTGACCGCCCTCTTCGTAGCCCACGTAACCGGGGGGCGAACCGAAGAGACGCGAGACCGTGTGCTTCTCGCTGAACTCCGACATGTCGAGGGAGATCAGCGCGTCCTCGTCGCCGAAGAGGAACTCGGCGAGCGCCTTGGACAGCTCGGTCTTACCGACGCCGGACGGGCCGGCGAAGATGAACGAGCCACCCGGACGCTTCGGGTCCTTCAGACCGGCGCGCGTGCGGCGGATCGCCTTGGACAGCGCCTTGACGGCGTCGACCTGGCCGATGACCCGCTTGTGCAGCTCGTCCTCCATGCGGAGCAGGCGGCTGGACTCCTCCTCGGTCAGCTTGAAGACCGGGATGCCGGTGGCCGTGGCGAGGACCTCGGCGATCAGCTCACCGTCGACCTCGGCGACGACGTCCATGTCGCCGGCCTTCCACTCCTTCTCGCGCTTGGCCTTGGCGGCCAGGAGCTGCTTCTCCTTGTCGCGCAGGGAGGCGGCCTTCTCGAAGTCCTGCGAGTCGATCGCGGACTCCTTGTCCCGGCGGACACCGGCGATCTTCTCGTCGAACTCGCGCAGGTCCGGCGGCGCGGTCATCCGGCGGATGCGCATCCGGGAACCGGCCTCGTCGATCAGGTCGATCGCCTTGTCCGGCAGGAAGCGGTCCGAGATGTACCGGTCGGCCAGGGTGGCGGCCTGGACCAGGGCCTCGTCCGTGATGGAGACGCGGTGGTGCGCCTCGTACCGGTCGCGCAGACCCTTGAGGATCTCGATCGTGTGCGGCAGGGACGGCTCGGCGACCTGGATGGGCTGGAAGCGGCGCTCGAGGGCCGCGTCCTTCTCCAGGTGCTTGCGGTACTCGTCCAGCGTGGTCGCGCCGATGGTCTGCAGCTCACCGCGGGCCAGCATCGGCTTCAGGATGGAGGCCGCGTCGATGGCGCCCTCGGCGGCACCCGCACCGACCAGCGTGTGCAGCTCGTCGATGAACAGGATGATGTCGCCGCGGGTGCGGATCTCCTTGAGCACCTTCTTCAGGCGCTCCTCGAAGTCACCGCGGTAGCGGGAGCCGGCGACCAGGGCACCGAGGTCGAGGGTGTAGAGGTGCTTGTCCTTGAGGGTCTCGGGCACCTCGCCCTTGACGATGGCCTGGGCGAGGCCCTCGACGACGGCGGTCTTGCCGACGCCGGGCTCACCGATCAGCACCGGGTTGTTCTTGGTACGGCGGGACAGCACCTGCATGACCCGCTCGATCTCCTTCTCGCGCCCGATGACCGGGTCGAGCTTGGATTCACGAGCGGCCTGGGTGAGGTTCCGGCCGAACTGGTCCAGGACGAGAGAGGTCGAGGGCGTGCCCTCGGCCGGGCCGCCCGCGGTGGCGGTCTCCTTGCCCTGGTAACCGGAGAGCAGCTGGATGACCTGCTGCCGCACCCGGTTGAGATCGGCACCCAGCTTGACCAGGACCTGGGCGGCGACGCCCTCGCCCTCACGGATCAGGCCGAGCAGGATGTGTTCCGTGCCGATGTAGTTGTGGCCCAGCTGAAGGGCCTCGCGGAGCGACAGCTCCAGGACCTTCTTGGCACGGGGGGTGAAGGGGATGTGTCCGGACGGGGCCTGCTGGCCCTGACCGATGATCTCCTCCACCTGCTGACGGACCGCCTCAAGCGAAATGCCGAGGCTCTCCAGGGCCTTAGCGGCGACACCTTCGCCCTCGTGGATGAGACCCAGGAGGATGTGCTCGGTGCCGATGTAGTTGTGGTTGAGCATCCGGGCTTCTTCCTGAGCCAGGACGACAACCCGCCGCGCGCGGTCGGTGAACCTCTCGAACATCGTTAATCGCTCCTCAGAGCGGTCAGGCAGTGGGGGGAACTTCCCCTCCCTGTCCTTCCGCAGCTTAGTCCCGCAAGCGGGGACCGCTCATTCCAACTGCCGACACCGTCGATGGCCTCCTGACCCCGAACGCCGACATCTGCTCCAACCCGATGGTGCGAGACGATGTTCCCGCAGGCCAGGCAGTTACCCCACTCGCCAGTACGCCGATGGCGAACGTGAGACGGCCCATTCTGCGTGTCGCCCCCTCCCACTAGGCATGTCTTACCCGCAGGGGCTGACACTCCATGCCGCGGGCACCGGTTCACTCCGCTATGGGCGAACAACCTTGCGCCTCCCCCGCGCCCCGCACGCTCCCCTTTTCCGCACCCTGTGCATCGAGCGGACCACCCAGCGTAACCCTTCGGCTGTTTCGGTGGTTGCACTTGGCATGGCTGGCTCGGCCCACACGACATCGGTCCCCCTCCCCCGTCGGCCCTTCGATCCGGAACCGGATCCGGCCCGCGTGCCTCCGGCGGATCCGGAAGCGCGCACGCGTCACTGGCAACGCCACTGGACGCGTCACCGGTACGAGAACGATCTGGGGTGGGCGACCGTGCCCGGACGGCCGCTGCGGCTGCTCACCGGGGTGCGGTTCGACGTCCTGGACGTGCCGGCCGAGGCGGGCGCGGGTGCACTCCGGCAGCTCGCGCCGGACTCTCCGGTGGCCCTGCTGGGCGACCGGATGGCTCTGCTGGTGGCCGCCGGCGGCGCGGAGGAGCTGCCGGGGCTGCTGGACTGGCTGGAGTGGAGCGCCGTCACGCTCGACCTGCGGGTGCTGGGGGCGGGCGGCACCATGGCCGCACCGACGGCCGGTTCCGTACCGGGGGCCGCCGTGTGGCTGCGGCCCCCCGGTCGGGGGCGCGAGGTCGAGGACTCGCTGCCGGCGATGCCGGCCATGGGGGGCGAGGGAAGCGCCCCCGATCTCGTACGTCTCGTGAACACGGTGGCAGCGGGATGCCACCGGGTCCGGTTGCGGCGCATGTGTGCCGGACCGTCCGCCTGCCGGCGGAGTCGGCCGTCGGCCTTCTCCGAGGCGTCGGTGTTCTCCGAGGAGACCCGGAATCAGCCGTTGGCCTTCTCGTAGGCCTCGCGGATGGACGCGGGAACGCGGCCGCGGTCGTTGACCTCGTAACCGTTCTCCTTCGCCCAGGCGCGGATCGCCGCGGTGTCCTGGTTGCCGCCGGAGGCGGCACGCGCCTTTCCACGACCGCCCGAGGCACGACCGCCGGTACGACGACCACCCTTGACATAGGGGTCGAGAAGGCCGCGCAGCTTGTCCGCATTGGCCGTCGTGAGATCGATCTCGTACGTCTTGCCGTCCAGCGCGAACGTCACGGTCTCGTCTGCCTCGCCGCCGTCGAGGTCGTCGACAAGAAGGACCTGAACCTTCTGTGCCACCGGATTTCCTTTCATCGATAACGTGAGGGCCGGGGCGTGTGCGGCGACCGCCGTTTAGCCGCCCCTGTTATATGCAGTACTGCAGTACGTCGGAAAGCAAACCGCTTTTGCCGGAAAAACACAAACCCCTGGGAGAGACCCAGCGGACCACCTCGGGCCGAAAACATGCGCGTTTCGGACATAGGCCACCGAGGCAATGACGATCACAGATGCAGAAGCATCCGGCTGTTGCCCAGGGTGTTCGGTTTCACTCGTTCGAGACCGAGGAACTCGGCGACGCCCTCGTCATAGGAACGCAACAGCTCCGCGTACACATCGGTGTCGACGGGCGTCTCGCCGATCTCCACGAAGCCGTGCTTCCCGAAGAAGTCGACTTCGAAGGTCAGGCAGAAAACCCGGCGAACGCCGAGCCAGCGTGCGGTCTGCAGCAACTTCCCCAGCAACTGATGGCCGACGCCCGCGCCCTTGAGGCCGGGCTTCACCGCCAGTGTGCGGACTTCCGCGAGGTCCTCCCACATGACGTGCAGTGCACCGCAGCCGACCACCTCGGCGTTGTCGTCGCGTTCCGCGACCCAGAACTCCTGGATGTCCTCGTAAAGCGTGACCGTGGCTTTGTCGAGCAGGATGCGGCCGCGCACGTAGGCGTCGAGGAGGTCGCGTACGGCAGGGACATCGCTGGTCCGGGCCCGCCGGACGGTGATGGCTTTTGCGGAGACTTCGGGACGCTCTGCTGACATGAGCGGACGCTATCGCCCGTCGCCGTCCTCCGCCGAGCCGGGGTTCTGCTCTTGCGGGGCTTCCGCGGCTTCCTGTTGCCGGGCTGGCCGTGGGGCGGCTTCCGGCCGGCCTTCGGGTGCTTCCCGGGTTTCTTCCGGGCCCTGGACGATGCGTACGGCGTCCCTGAGGGCCTGACGCTGTTCGTCGCTCATCATCCCGAAGAAGGCGACGAGAGCGGCGGCCGGGTTGTCGCTCTGCGACCAGGCGTCGTTCATGAGGGCGGCGGCGTACGCGGCTCGAGTGGAGACGGCCTCATATCGATAGGCACGTCCTTCCGCCTCGCGGCGCACCCAGCCCTTCTGATGGAGATTGTCCAAAACGGTCATCACGGTGGTGTACGCGATGGAGCGTTCCTGCTGCAGGTCTTCCAGGACTTCTCGAACGGTCACCGGGCGGTTCCACTTCCACACCCGCGTCATGACCGCGTCTTCGAGTTCTCCCAATGGGCGAGGCACAGCTCAGAACAATAGTGGGAGAACCCGTCAATGACCTGCCGGACGTGCGCTAAGCACACGAATGACACGAACATGAACAAAAGGGACGTGCGGCTCGGCGGTGCCGGGTGTCCGTGCGGGGCTGCCCGCGGGACGCCGTCGGGTCAGGCCTGGCCGGGGCCGGAGACCTGGCGAGCACCCTCCGCGCGGGCGAGGGCGGCGTCGACCGCCGCGTCCTCCTTGGCCTTGGCGGCCCCGCCCTGGGTCTTCACGATGACCCTGACCACACCGATGAAGAACGCGGCCATGACGATCGGGGGCACGAGCGCGGAGACGTAGTCCATGGCACCAGAGTAGCCGCGGCGCAACGGGCGAAAGGGGCGGGGTGCACGAACCGCGCACATCCCGCGCCCCGACACCCCGGCCAGCCGCCGGGGTGTCGGGGCGCGGGATGCGGGGTGCGGGTGTCGGCGCGGGATGTGGGGTGCGGCTGCGGGTGTCGGCGTGGCGCCGGGTGTGGCTGCGGGTGTCGGCGTGGCTGCCGGGGGGGGTGTGAGGTGAGGCCGCAGGTGCGGGTGTGGGTGCGGGGTGTCGGCGTGGCGCCGGGTGTGGGGGCGGGCTGAGGCTGCCGGTGCCGGTGGGGGCGCGGGGGTGGGGCTGCCGGCGCCGATGGGGGGCGGGGTGAGGCTGCCGGTGGGGGCGCGGGGTGAGGCTGCCGGTGGGGGTACGGGGTGAGGCTGCCGGCGCCGATGGGGGGCGGGGTGAGGCTGCCGGCGCCGGTGAGGGTGCGGGGTCGGCTTCGGTCGTGGGGCGGGTGCCTCAGCCGGCGGCCAGTTGGTGGCTCTCCGACGGGTCCGCCGGAGGCGCCGGCTTGCGGCGCGGGAACACCTCGCCCGGCGTCGGGATCGGGCGCTTCGGCGCGGCCGGTTCCCCGGCGGGCCGCTCCGCGGGCGCCGGCGTGGGCTTGGGGGCCGGCTTCGGCGCGGGCTTCTCCGGCTCCTCGGCCTGCGGGGCCCCCGACCCCCCCGCGCGGAGCTGCGGCGTGCCGGGCTCGGCGGCACGCCCCTGCGGGACCGCGGGCTCGGTGGCACGCCCCCGCGGGGCTGCGGACTCGGCGGCGCCGCCCGGCAGGGCCTGCAGGCGGGTGCGGGAGGGCGGTACGGCCGGCGCCGGGATCTTTCGGGCGCCCTGCGCGAACCTGGCCCGTACGTCCAGCTCGGCCAGCGCCTGGCAGCGGTCCAGAAGGGCGGCCGCGACGGGGTCGCCGTCCAGCCCCCGGAGCGCGGCGAGGTCGTCCGGGGTCGGCCGGTGCCCCGCGCCCAGCGCCTCCTCCAGCAGGCCCAGGTAGCCCGCCGCCGCGCCCGGGAGGGCGGCGCGGTACCGCCCGAGGTCGGCCACCAGGAAGGCGCGCAGCCTGGCGCCCTCGCACATCGCCTCGTCGAGCGACTCGGCGAGCCGGAAGCAGTCCTGGACGTCCTCGGCGGACGCTTGGCCGGGGTGAAGGGCGAGGGCGAGGGCGCGGCGGAGCACACGCAGCTCCTCCGCACCGAACGCCATGCCGCCGCGGGATCCGTATGGCGTGGGCATGCAGCGACGGTACCGCTAATCGGACAAAAGGGACGGAGTGGACTCCTGTTTCGGCGCGTGTCGTTCCCGGTTTCCCTCGACCGGGGCCACGCGGACCTCCGAACCGAACCGGCTCCCGCCGGGCCGCTTTCCGCCGGTGCCTCCCCGCGACAACGCGCGCAGGCGCCGCACTCCTCGGCGCGCGTGGTCGTCCCGCACCGCTCCGTGACAGCGCGGGCGTCCCACACCGCACCTGACGGCGCCCCCGTGACAGCGCAGGCGTCCCACACCGCACCGGCGCCCCGTGCCGCGCCGGGGCGCCGTCAGCTCACAGGCGTGACACGTTCCGCTCGTAGACCAGGCGCAGCCCGATCAGGGTCAGCCACGGCTGGTGCTCGTCGATCACCGAGGACTCGCCCAGCACCACCGGAGCGAGGCCGCCCGTGGCGATCACGGTGACGTCGTCCGGGTCGTCGGCCAGCTCCCGGGCCATCCGGCCCACCACTCCGTCGACCTGCCCGGCGAAGCCGTACACGACACCCGACTGCATGGCCTCGACCGTGTTCTTGCCGATCACGTTCCTGGGCCGGGCCACCTCGATCTTCCGCAGCTGCGCGGCCCTGATCCCGAGGGCTTCCACCGAGATCTCGATCCCGGGGGCGATGACCCCGCCGACGTACTCCCCGCGCGCGGAGACCGCGTCGAAGGTGGTCGCCGTGCCGAAGTCCACGACGATCGCCGGACCGCCGTACAGCTCGTTCGCCGCGACCGCGTTGATGATGCGGTCGGCGCCGACCTCCTTGGGGTTGTCGAACTGGATCGGCACGCCCGTCTTCACGCCCGGCTCCACCAGCACCGCTGGCACGTCGCCGTAGTAGCGCCGGGTGACCTCACGCAGCTCGTGCAGGACCGCCGGCACCGTCGCGCAGATCGCGATGCCGTCGATGCCGTCGCCCAGCTCCTCGCCGAGCAGCGGGTGCATGCCCATCAGACCGTGCAGCAGGACCGCCAGCTCGTCCGCGGTGCGGCGCGGGTCCGTGGAGATGCGCCAGTGCTCGACGATGTCCTCGCCGTCGAACAGGCCGAGGGTGGTGTGGGTGTTGCCGACGTCGATCGTGAGCAGCATGGCCGTTACTCCGCCTCGCGCAGATCGAGGCCGATGTCCAGGATCGGCGAGGAGTGGGTGAGCGCGCCGACGGCCAGGAAGTCCACGCCGGTCTCGGCGTACGCGCGCGCGCCCGCCAGCGTCAGCCGGCCGGAGGCCTCCAGCAGGGCGCGTCCGCCGACGATGCCGACGGCCTCCGCGCACTCGCCGGGCGTGAAGTTGTCCAGCAGGATCAGGTCGGCGCCCGCGTCCACGACCTCGCGCAACTGGTGCAGGGTGTCGACCTCGACCTCGATCGGCACCTCCGGGAACGCCTCCCGTACGGCCTTGAAGGCCTGCGCGACACCACCTGCGGCGACCACGTGGTTGTCCTTCACCAGGGCCGCGTCGGACAGCGACATGCGGTGGTTGACGCCACCGCCGGCGCGCACCGCGAACTTCTCCAGCGAACGCAGGCCGGGGGTCGTCTTGCGGGTGTCGCGCACGCGCGTCCCGGTGCCCTCCAGCGTGTCCGCCCACGCGCGCGTGGCGGTCGCGATGCCGGACAGGCGGCACAGGATGTTCAGGGCGCTGCGCTCGGCGGTGAGCAGGTCACGCGTGCGCGTGGTGACCGACAGCAGCTGCTGCCCGGCCTCGACCCGGTCGCCGTCCTCGACGTGCCGCTCGACCTCGAACTCGTCCGTGCAGACCACGGAGAGCACGGCCTCGGCGACCCGCAGGCCGGCCACGACGCCCGCCTCACGCGCGGTGAAGTCGGCGGTGGCCACCGCGTCCTCGGCGATGGTCGAGACGGTCGTCACGTCCACGCCGCCGGCCAGGTCCTCCTGGATGGCCACGTTGACGATGTCCTCGACCTCGACGGGGTCGAGCCCGGCAGCGGCCAGCAGCTCGGCGAGCGCGGGGTCGAGCCCGCACTCCAGATACTCCTCGTCCCCCTCGGCGCCGCAGGCGCAGCCGTCGCCACAGCCGCCGGTCGGGGCGAGGGGAAGGTCGTCGGTGCTCACGTCTGTCACTGCTCCTGGGGGCGCTGGGATTGCCGGGTAGGGGGGAAGTCTGCGGTGTCCGTGGTGCGTACGGCCAGCGACCGGTCCGGGTTGAGCCGTACGACGATGTGGCGCCGCCAGGCGGTGTCGTCGCGCTCGGCGCGGTCCTCGCGCCAGTGACAGCCGCGGGTCTCCTCGCGCAGCCGGGCGGCGGCCACCAGGACGCGGGCCACGCACAGCAGGTTCGTGGCCTCCCAGGTGTCGACGCCGGGCTCGGCGGTCTTGCCGTTCTCGTCGAGCGCCTCACGGGCCTCGCTGTGCAGCCGCTGGAGCTGGTCCGCGGCCCTGGCGAGGGACTCCTCGGAGCGCAGCACGCCCGCGCCGTCGGTCATGATCCGCTGGATGGCGAACCGCGACTCGGGCGCGAGCAGCGGGTGCGCGGGCTTCTCGGGGGCCGGGACGGATGCGGGCACGCGCGCGTGGAGGCCGTTTGCCGCGTGGGCCCCGGCGATGTCGGCGGCGATGCGCTCCGCGTACACCAGGCCTTCGAGGAGGGAGTTGGAGGCGAGCCGGTTGGCGCCGTGCACGCCGGTGCAGGCGACCTCGCCGCACGCGTACAGGCCGGGGACGGTCGTCCGGCCCCGGGCGTCGGTGCGGACGCCCCCGGAGGCGTAGTGGGCGGCCGGGGCGATCGGGATGGGCTCGGTGACCGGGTCGATGCCGTTGGCGCGGCAGGCGGCCAGGATGGTCGGGAAGCGCTGCTCCCACATCTCCGCGCCGAAGTGCCGGGCGTCGAGAAGCATGTGCTCGGCGTCCCGCTCCTGCATCCGCCGCGTGATGCCCTTGGCGACGATGTCCCGGGGCGCCAGCTCGGCCAGTTCGTGCTGGCCCACCATGAAGCGCACGCCGTCGGCGTCGACCAGGTGGGCGCCCTCGCCGCGTACCGCCTCGGACACGAGCGGCTGCTGTCCTTCGGCGTCCGTGCCGAGGAACAGCACGGTCGGGTGGAACTGCACGAACTCCAGGTCGCTGACCTCCGCGCCCGCGCGCAGTGCCAGCGCCACACCGTCCCCGGTCGACACGGACGGGTTGGTGGTCGCGGAGAACACCTGGCCCATGCCGCCGGTGGCGAGAACCACCGCGGGGGCGTGCACGGCGCCCACGCCGTCGTGCTGGCCCTCGCCCATCACGTGCAGGGTGACACCGGCCGTGCGGCCCTCGGCGTCGGTGAGGAGGTCGAGCACGAGTGCGTTCTCGACGGTGCGCAGCCCCCGTGCGCGTACCGCCTCGACGAGTGCCCGGGAGATCTCCGCGCCGGTCGCGTCGCCGCCCGCGTGCGCGATCCGGCGCCGGTGGTGGCCGCCCTCGCGGGTCAGTTCCAGTGCTCCTTCGGAGGACTCGTCGAAGTGGGCGCCGGTTTCGATGAGGCGCCGTACCGCGTCGGGGCCCTCGGTGACGAGGATCCGTACGGCCTCCTCGTCGCACAGGCCCACGCCCGCCACGAGGGTGTCGTCCAGGTGCTGCTCGGGGGTGTCGCCGTCGCCGAGGGCGGCGGCGATGCCGCCCTGTGCCCAGCGCGTGGAGCCGTCGTCGAGGCGGGCCTTGGTGACCACGACCGTGGTGAGCCCGGCGGCCTCGCAGCGCAGGGCCGCGGTCAGGCCCGCCACTCCGGAGCCGACCACGACCACGTCCGCGGAGACGGACCATCCGGGTGCGGGCGCGTGCAGTCGTATGCCTGTGCTGGTCACGAGGCGCCTCCGAGGGATCCGAAGTGGAGGGGGAGGTTGTCGATCAGCCGGGTCCGGCCGACCCGGGCGGCGACGGCGAGGACGGCCTCGCCGGTGAAGTCGGCGCCGATCTCGCTGAAGTCGGACGGGTCCACCAGGGCGAGGTAGTCCAGTGCGAGCGGCGGGTCGAAGCGGACGGCCTCGTCCAGGGCCTGGCGGGCGGCGGCCCGGACGGCCGCCGGGCCGCCGGGAGCGGCCGTGGCCACCGCGTGGGCGTCGGCCGCCGCGCGGGACTCGCCGATGGCGCTCAGCGCCTCGGCACGCGCGTGTGTGGCGGGCACTTCGCGGGCCCGCGCGCGCAGCGCCTCCTGGGCGGCGTGCCGGTCACGGCCCGCGAACAACGCCCGGGACAGCGCGAGCGCGGTGCGGCGCTCGTCGGGCGAGAGGTAGCGGTTGCGGCTGGACAGCGCGAGCCCGTCCTCCTCGCGCACGGTCGGCACGCCGACGATCTCCACGCCGAAGTTCAGGTCGCGCACCATGCGCCGGATCAGGGCCAGCTGCTGGGCGTCCTTCTGCCCGAACAGGGCCACGTCGGGACGGGTCAGGTGCAGCAGCTTGCCGACGACGGTGAGCATGCCGTCGAAGTGGCCGGGCCGGGAGGCGCCCTCCAGCCGCTCGCCCATGGGCCCGGCGGTGATGCGCACCTGGGGTTCACCGCCGGGGTACACCTCGTCCACGGCAGGGGCGAACACGGCGTCCGCGCCCGCCTGCTCGGCGAGCTTCAGGTCGGCGTCGAGGGTGCGCGGATAGCGGTCCAGGTCCTCACCGGCGCCGAACTGCAGGGGGTTGACGAAGACCGTGACGACGACCTCGCCGTCCGGGCCGGCGATCTCGCGCGCGGTGCGGATCAGGGTGGCGTGGCCCTCGTGCAGCGCGCCCATGGTCATCACGACGGCCCGGCGGCCGTGGCGCACACGTGCGTGCAGCTCCGCGGCGGTGCTCAGCAGGGCGGTGCTCATCGGTCGTTCCCCTCGATGCCGTTGGTGCCGTTCGTGCCGGTGCCGTCCGTGCCGTTCGGGCCACCGCTTCCGTCGGCGAGCACTCCGAGCAGGTCCTCGGCGAGTTCGGGCTTCAGCAGTCCGTGCGCGAGTGCCCGGTCCGCGGTCGCGCGGGCCATCGCCAGGTAGCCCGCCACGGTCTGCGGGGCGTGCCTGCGCAGCTCGGTGACGTGCGCGGCGACCGTGCCGGCGTCCCCGCGCGCGACGGGCCCGGTGAGGGCGGCGTCACCGGAACGCAGGGCGTTGTCCAGGGCGGCGCCGAGCAGCGGGCCGAGCATCCGGTCGGGCGCCGCCACGCCTGCCGTGCGCAGCAGGTCCATGGCCTGGGCGACCAGGGTGACCAGGTGGTTGGCGCCGAGCGCGAGAGCCGCGTGGTAGAGCGGGCGGTTCTCCTCGCTGATCCATTCCGGCTCTCCGCCCATCTCGATGACGAGGGCCTCGGCGGCCAGGCGCAGTTCCTCGGGCGCGGTGACGCCGAAGGAGCAGCCGGCGAGGCGCTGCACGTCCACCGGGGTGCCGGTGAAGGTCATCGCCGGATGCAGGGCCAGCGGCAGCGCGCCCGCGCGCAGGGCGGGGTCGAGGACCTTCGTGCCGTACCGGCCGGAGGTGTGCACCAGCAGCTGTCCGGGTCGTACGGCACCGGTCTCGGCGAGGCCGGTGACCAGGCCCGGCAGGGCGTCGTCGGGGACGGTGAGCAGCACGAGGTCGGCGCGCTGCAGGACCTCCGCGGGCGGTACCAGCGGTACGTCCGGGAGCATCGACTCGGCCCGCCTGCGGGAGGCGTCGGAGACTCCGGAGACGGCGACCGGACGGTGTCCGGCGAGCTGGAGGGACGCGGCGAGCGCGGGGCCCACCCGTCCGGCGCCGACGACGCCGACGGTGAGCCGCGCGGGGCGGTCCTTGAGGTCTGGCTGGTGGACTGTACTCACGCTACGGCGGCCTTCCCGTTCCAGTCCGCTGTGGGTACCGGACGATGTACCGAACGATTTCTCGTCATGTTAACGCTATCGGGTCGGGCGGCGACCGGTTGTCCACAGGCTGTGGGTTTCCCCACCCCACGACGCCGGGCTGTCACGGGTCCTCTCGGCCCGTCCGGTGCCGGCGCCCGCGGCCTGTCCGCGCCCTCCGGCCCGGGCGCCCGAGGGAAACCCGGCCCGGCACGGGCGCCCTGGGGAAACCCGGTGCCCTTCCGCGCCCGGCACGGCATGATCCCCGGCATGAGCGACACGACGGGACACGGCACCGGGCAGGACGCCGAGCGGGGCACGGACCGCCCGGGGCAGGAGGGGCTGCGGGAGCGGCGCGCGGCCGCCCGGCGACGGGCGCGGCGCGCGCTGTCCCGCGCGGGCTGGGGAGACACGATCGGCGAGCGTCTCGCGCAGCTGAGCCGGGCGGGCGCCGCGGTGTACGACCTGGACGAGCCGGCCGACGTCTACGGCAACCGGATCGTCGCCGCCCTGGAGGAGCGCGTCGCGGCGCTGCTCGGCACGGAGGCCGCCGCGTTCTTCCCGACGGGCACGATGGCCCAGCAGGTGGCCCTGCGCTGCTGGGCGGGACGCACGGGCGACCCGGCAGTGGCCCTGCACGCCCTGTCCCATCCGGAGGTACACGAGCGGAACGCCTTCAGCCGGGTCAGCGGCCTGCGTCCGGTCAGGGTGGGCAGCGGGCCGCGGCCGCCCACGGCCGCCGAGATACGCGACTTCGAGGAGCCCTTCGGCGCGCTGATGCTGGAACTGCCCCTCAGGGACGCCGGTTTCGTGCTGCCCACCTGGCAGGAGCTGACCGAGGTCGTCGAGGCGGCGCGGGAGCGCGACGCGGTGGTGCACTTCGACGGCGCGCGCCTGTGGGAGTGCACGGACCACTTCGGGCGCCCGCTGGAGGAGATCGCGGGCCTGGCCGACAGCGTCTACGTGTCGTTCTACAAGTCCCTCGACGGCTTCGGCGGCGCCGCCCTCGCCGGTCCGATGACGCTGGTGGAGGAGGCGAAGGCCTGGCGGCACCGGTACGGCGGCATGATCTTCCAGCAGTTCCCGACCGCGCTGTCCGCGCTCGTCGGCCTGGACCGTGAACTGCCGCGGCTGCCCGAGTACGTGCGGCACGCGCGCGTGGTGGCCGGCGCGCTGCGTGAGGGCTTCGCGGCGGCCGGGGTGCCCTGGGCGCGCGTCAACCCGGAGGAGCCGCACACCCACGAGTTCCAGGTCTGGCTGCCGTACGAGCCGGACGTCGTCGCCGAGGCGGCCGTGCGCCAGTGCGAGGAGACCTCGGTGCTGCTCTTCGCTAACGACTGGGCCGGCGCCGGTCCCGGTGTCGCGATGACGGAGGTCACCGTCCGCTCCGCGGGCCTGGAGTGGACGGCCGGCGACGTCCGCGACGCCGTACGGGACTTCGCCGGCCGCCTGCCGGAGAGGCCCTAGCCGACCGCGCGGGGGCGCAGCCGGCGCTCCAGCAGGTGCCGCAGCCGACCCCGTGCCGGCCGCTCGGCGATCACCGCGCGAAAGCGCCGGTGGTCTCGCAGCGCGCGCAGGGTCCCGACGTCGTGGCGGCCCGGCGCCGGCGGTTCCGGCTCGCCGTGCAGGCGGGCGCGATGGCTGTCGAGGAGGTACTGCTGGGTGATGCTCATGGGGGATCGCCTTCCCGGTAGGTCTCGGGACGTGGACTGTTCACCGACCGCTCGGTGACCGATCGGGCTCCGCGGCTGCCCCGGTGCCTCCACACTGCTCGCCGGCCGGGGCGGTTGTCCCGTGGATTGACGGCTGCCGTCAATCCACGGGGTCACTGTCGGTGGCGGCGTGCACGATGGAGGGCATGAGCGTGACCATCGACATCACCGGACTGCCGCCTGAGCGGGTCTGCGTCGTGCCCTCCCCGCTCGCGGAACTGGGAATGGCCCTGCACGCGCTCAGCGAGCCCGGCCACCACCCGGAGCTGCAGGGCTGGGCGACGGCCGTATCGACCCGGCTGGAGCCGGGCCTGGCCGACCGGCTGTGCGAGGCGGACTTCCTGTGGCGTACGACGTTCTCGGACGTCTTCGCCCCGTTCGCCGGAATCCCCGGCGGCCGCGCGATCCCGGGTGCCACGCTCGCCGAGGAACTCGACCAGCTGGACAAGCTGACGGACGAACAGTTCGTCAACGCCGCGCTCGAGTTCACCTGCCAGCTGCGCTACGACCTGAAGGAGCCCGGCCCGCTGGACGACCCGGAGCTGCGCCGGCGCTCCCTGGAACTGGCCGCCGCGCGCGGTGTCGTACAGGAGCGGTTCACCCGCCGCCTGCTGGACGACCCGCCGGTCGTCCGCGCCTGGTTCCGGCAGCTGATGCTGGACTGCGACGAGGCCTTCTTCGCCGACACCTGGGCCCGGATCCAGCCGCAGCTGGCGGCGGACGCCCGGCACAAGACCGAGCTGCTGCGCCGCAAGGGGCTCGGTGAGGCCCTCGCGTCGCTGTCGGGTGCCGTGTCACTGGACGAGGAGGCCGCGCTCATCACGGTCGACAAGCTCCTCGTGGGACGCACCGCCACGGGAGACGGCGGCCTGGTCCTCGTGCCGACCGGCCTCGGCCGCCCCCATCTGATGGTCCTGCACCGGTACGGCTGGCAGCCCTCGATCACCTACCCCACGAGCGGCCCCCGGCCCCAGGCGCCGTCGGTGGAACAGCTCACCCGGCGCTTGGAGGCGCTGGCCCACCCGGTGCGGATGCGGCTGTGCCGGCACCTCGCGCGAGCACCGCACACCACGGGCGAACTGGCCGACGCGCACGGCATGACGGCGCCGGAGATATCCCGGCACCTCACGGTGCTGAAGAAGGCGGGCCTGATCACCGGCTGCCGGCGCGGCCGGTACGTGCAGCACCAGCTGGACCTGTCCGCGGTCGCCCGGCTGGGCAGCGACTTCCTCGAGGGCGTCCTGCGCTGAGACCGCGCGGCGCGGCCACCTCGGCCGTCCCAGCCGTTGCCACCTCGGCCACGGCCGTCTCAGCCGTGGCCGCCCGCGCGCACCAGGCCGGTCTCGTACGCCAGCACCACCACCTGCACCCGGTCGCGCAGCGAGAGCTTGGTCAGGATGCGGCCGACATGGGTCTTCACGGTGGCCTCGCTCAGCACCAGACGGGCGGCGATCTCGCCGTTGGACAGACCCTGCGCGACCAGCACCATCACCTCGCGCTCCCGGTCGGTGAGCCGGTCCAGCTCCTCGTGCCGGGGCTCCTTGCCGGTGGAGGGCAGCATCGGCGCGAAACGGTCCAGCAGGCGCCGCGTGGTGGACGGCGCCACCACCGCGTCACCGCTGTGCACGGCACGGATGGCGGTCAGCAGTTCGCCGGGCGGCACGTCCTTGAGCATGAAACCGGACGCGCCCGCCTTGAGCCCCGAGAAGGCGTATTCGTCCAGGTCGAAGGTGGTCAGGATCAGCACCTTCGGCGGGTTGGGCTCGGAGCAGATGCGCCGGGTGGTCTCCACGCCGTCCAGCTTGGGCATCCGGACGTCCATCAGGATGACGTCGACGGCGGTGGACCGCAGCACCTGCAGGGCCTCGACACCGTCGCCCGCCTCCGCGACGACCTCCATGTCCGGCTGGGCGGCGAGCACCATCCGGAACCCGGTGCGCAGCAGCATCTGGTCGTCGACGAGCATCACGCGGATCGTCATCGGGTCTCTTTCATTCGAGTTCATTCGAGTTCGCTCGGGTTCGTTCACGTTCGTTCGAGTTCGTGCGGTTCGTTCGGGCTCATGCGCTTCGTTCGGATTCGTCCGGCGCTCGGTGCGGGCGGGCGGGCGATGCGGGCTGTAGGGGTACTGGGCACGGGAGCAGGCCTGACGGGTGCAGGCCAGGGCACTGGAGGTCGTCAGTGCGCCGGCTTGAGCGGCAGCAGGGCGCTGATGCGGAATCCTCCGCCCGGGCGCGGACCGGCGTCCAGCGTGCCACCGACCATGCCGACCCGCTCACGCATACCGATCAGGCCGTGCCCCTGGCCGTCGGCGCCGCCCTCCTCGTACAGCTCGTGCGGGGCGCCCTTGCCGTCGTCCTCGACGAGCAGACCGAGCCCGTCGTCGAAGTAGACCAGCCGTACGCTCGCGCCCGCGTCGGGCCCGCCGTGCTTGCGGGTGTTGGTGAGCGCCTCCTGCACGATCCGGTACGCGGTCAGCTCCACGCCGCTGGGCAGCGGGCGCGGGGTGCCCTCGACCTTGAAGTCGACGGGGAGACCGGAGCTGCGGCACTTGTCGACGAGATCGTCGATCTGCTCCACGTCGGGCTGCGGGACGTACTCACCGCTCTCCTGGTGCTCGCCGGTGCGCAGCACGCCCAGCAGGCGGCGCATCTCGGCGAGGGCCTGGCGACCGGTGGAGGAGATCGTCTCCAGCGCCTTCTTGGCCTGGTCGGGTGCGGCGTCCAGGACATAGGCGGCGCCGTCGGCCTGCACGACCATCACGGACACGTTGTGCGCGACGACGTCGTGCAGCTCGCGCGCGATGCGGGCGCGCTCGGCGGCCACCGCGACCTTCGACTGCGCCTCGCGCTCCTTCTCCAGGCGGGCGGCGCGCTCCTCGAGCTGGGCGAAGTAGGCGCGCCGGGTGCGCACGGAGTCGCCGAGCACCCAGGCGAGGGCGAAGGGGACCGTCTGGAAGACCGCTACCGCGATCTGCCCGAGGAAACTGCTGTGCTCGGCGGGCCAGCGGATCTGCGCGAGCGTCGCCGCGCCGAGGCTGACGGCGAGGGCGAGCCTGGAGGCCCAGCGCGCGCCGACCGCCGCGACCGTATAGGTGATCACCAGCATCGCGAAGTCGGCGACGTTCGTCTCGATGTCCAGGACCAGCTGGGCCAGTCCGGTGGCGAGGGCGATCAGCAGCAGCGGTTCCGGGAAGCGGCGGCGCAGCGCCACGACGACGCAGAGGACGGCGGACACGGCCATGCCGCCGGCGAACGTCCCGTGATGACCGGACGCCCCGTCGAGATTGACCGTGCTCAGACCGGACAGCCCGAACAGGACGACGGCCCAGAAGGTGTCGACCCAGGTCGGGTGGCGGCGGAGGAAGTCATAGAGGCGCTGCACGTAACCCAGCGTAGGTAAACCAGACGTGTGCAGGGGTCAACCGGAGGGCCGATCCGCGCCCGGCGCACGTACTCCGCAAGGTGGAGGAGTTGATCATCTGTGCGCCTAGTCTGGTCCGGTGACGGATGAGACGACGGAGGGAAGTCCCCGCGAGGAGCGCGGGCCGCGCGGATGGCGCGCGGCGGCCGAGGCGGCGCTGTACGGGCCCGGCGGCTTCTACCGTCGCCCGGAGGGGCCGGCCGGCCACTTCCGTACGTCCGTGCACGCGTCCCCGCTGTTCGCACGGGCCGTGGCCCGGCTGCTGTGCCGGGTCGACGAGGCACTGGGACGGCCCGCGGTGCTGGACTTCGTCGACATGGGCGCCGGGCGGGGCGAGCTGGTCACGGGCGTGCTCGGCGCGCTGCCCGCCGACGTGGCCGCCCGCGCGCGCGGGTACGCCGTGGAGATCGCCGACCGCCCGGCGGGCCTGGACGCACGGATCACCTGGCTGAGCGAACCTCCCGGGGCGGTCACCGGACTGCTGTTCGCCAACGAGTGGCTGGACAACGTGCCCGTGGACGTCGCCGAGGTGGACCCGGCGGGCGTGCCCCGGCTGGTGCTCGTCGCGCGGGACGGCTCCGAGCGGCTCGGGGAGCGGGTGACCGGCGGGGACGCGGACTGGCTGGCGCGCTGGTGGCCGCTGCCTGCCGAGGAGGGGCTGCGGGCGGAGATCGGACTGCCCCGGGACCTGGCCTGGGCGGCGGCGGTGGGCCGGGTGGTGCGCGGGCTCGCTGTGGCCGTGGACTACGCGCACACCGTGTCCACGCGTCCCGCGTTCGGCACGCTCACCGGTTTCCGCGAGGGGCGCGAGACGGTTCCGGTGCCGGACGGCTCGTGCGACATCACCGCGCATGTGGCCCTGGACGCGTGCGCCGCGGCTCCCACGGACCACACACTCCCTGACGCGGCGCGGACGCTCACCTCCGCGCGCCTGCTCACTCAGCGCGCTGCTCTGCGCGCCCTGGACGTCACCGGCGCACGCCCCCCGCTCGCGCTCGCGTCCACCGACCCCACCGGCTATGTGCGCGCCCTCGCGAGTGCCGGTGAGGCCGCCGAACTCACCGCTCCCGGCGGCCTCGGGGACTTCGGCTGGCTGCTCCAGCCGGTCGGTGTCGCCGACCCGCTCGGCTGAGCCACGCCCACCCGCCGAGCCGTACGCATCCGCTGAGGCACCCCTATTTGTCGATGTCGCCGACCACGAAGAACATCGACCCCAGGATCGCCACCATGTCCGCCACCAGCGTCCCGGGCAGCAGTTCCGTCAGGACCTGGATGTTGTTGTACGACGCCGAGCGCAGCTTCAGCCGGTACGGGGTCTTCTCGCCCTTGCTGACGAGGTAGTAGCCGTTGATGCCGAGCGGGTTCTCGGTCCACGCGTACGTGTGGCCCTCGGGCGCCTTCAGCACCTTCGGAAGGCGCTGGTTGATCGGCCCCGGCGCCAGTTCCGCGAGCCGGTCCAGGCAGGCGTCGGCGAGATCCAGCGCGTTGTGGGTCTGCGCCAGCAGGACCTCGAAGCGCGCGAGGCAGTCGCCCTCGGAGCGGGTGACGACCTTCAGGGTGTCCTGGAGCTCGCCGTACGCCAGGTACGGCTCGTCGCGGCGCAGGTCGAAGTCGACGCCGGAACCGCGCGCGATGGGACCGCTCACGCCGTAGGCGTGCACGGCCTCGGGGGCGAGCGAGCCCACACCGCGCGTGCGCCCGCGGAAGATCTCGTTGCCGAGCACCAGGTCGTCGTAGACGTCCATGCGCGAACGCACGGCGGCGACGGCGGCACGCGCGCGTGCGCTCCACCCGGCCGGCAGGTCCTCCTTCAGGCCACCGACGCGGTTGAACATGTAGTGCATGCGCCCGCCGGAGACCTCCTCCATGACGTTCTGGAGCACCTCGCGCTCCCGGAACGCGTAGAACACCGGCGTGATCCCGCCCAGCTCCAGTGGATAGGAGCCGAGGAACATCAGGTGGTTCAGCACCCGGTTCAGCTCGGCGAGCAGCGTGCGCGTCCACACCGCCCGCTCCGGGACCTCCATGCCGAGCATCCGCTCCACGGCGAGGACCACGCCCAGCTCGTTCGAGAACGCCGACAGCCAGTCGTGGCGGTTGGCGAGCATGATGATCTGCCGGTAGTCCCGCGCCTCGAAGAGCTTCTCGGCGCCGCGGTGCATGTAGCCGATCACCGGCTCCGCGCGCACGATGCGCTCCCCGTCCAGCACCAGCTTCAGCCGCAGCACGCCGTGCGTGGAGGGATGCTGAGGTCCGATGTTGAGCACCATGTCGGTGCTCTCGGCGGCACCGCCGACACCGACCGTGGTCTCCGTCGTAGGAGTCATGGCCCCAGTTTCCCCTACGTACGCTGGGCTCATGGAAACGGGGAGCCGGGAAGAGACCGGGATACCGGACAGCGAGCCGGTGTGGCGGGGACTGGAGCGGGGGCTGCTGCGCGTGCGCCGGCTGCTGGTGGTCGCGTGGACGGCCGTGCTCACGGCCGCCGCCGGCCTGCTGCCGGGGCTGCTGGCGGGCCCCGCGTGGGCGGCCTTCGCGGTGCTGCCGCCGGCCCTGGCCGCGTGGGGCTGGCGGCTGCTGGAGCGGAACTGGCGCTCGTGGCGGTACACCGAGCGCGCCGACGACCTGCTGATCAGCCGCGGTGTCCTGTGGCGCGAGGAGACGGTGGTGCCGTACGGGCGGATGCAGCTCGTGGAGGTGACCTCCGGGCCCCTGGAGCGGCGCTTCGGGCTGGCCACCGTACAGCTGCACACGGCGGCCGCCGCGACCGACGCGACCATCCCCGGCCTGGACCCGGCCGAGGCGGAACGACTGCGCGACCGGCTCACCGAGCTGGGCGAGGCCCGATCGGCGGGCCTGTGACCTCCCCGGACCCCGGCGGCATACCGCAGCGCCCGCCCGTCACCGAACGCCGGCTGCACCCGGTCACCCCCTTCCGCCGGGCGTGGGCGCCGGTCGCCGTCCTGGCCGGCTGGGCTGTGCACGACCCGAACGGCACCCAGGAGCAGCTGGCGCGGCTGACCACCACCATGCTCCTGCTGGGGCTGGCCGTTCTAATGCCGGTGGCGGGCCTCTACGGCTTCCTGTCCTGGTGGTTCACGCACTTCGCGGTCACCGACACCGAGCTGCGCATCCGCACCGGGCTGCTGTTCCGGCGCACCGCGCACATCCGGCTGGAGCGCATCCAGGCGGTGGACGTCTCCCGTCCGCTTCTCGCGCGCGTGGCGGGCGTCGCCAAGCTGCGGATAGACGTCGTCGGCACCGACTCCAAGGACGAACTGGCTTTCCTCGGCGAGCAGGAGGCGCGCACCCTGCGCGCGGAGCTGCTGGCGCGCGCGGCCGGATTCGCGCCCGAGACAGCGCGCGAGGTCGGCGAGGCGCCGGCACGCGAGCTGCTGCGCGTGCCCCCGCGCGTGCTGGTGCGCTCCCTGCTGCTGACGGGCGCCACCTGGGGCTCGCTGTGCGCCGCGCTCGTCGTGCCGTCCGTGCTGTGGGTCGCCACGCACAACGTGTGGACGGTGCTGGTCAGCGCCCTGCCGCTGCTCGGCGCGGCCGGCGCGAGCAGTGCGGGACGGTTCGTCTCCGAGTTCGACTGGACGGTCGGCGAGTCCCCGGACGGCCTGCGCATCGACCGCGGGCTGCTCGACCGCGCGCACGAGACGGTGCCGCCCGGCCGGGTGCAGACCGTACGGATCGTGGAACCGCTCCTGTGGCGGCCGCTCGGCTGGGTCCGGGTGGAACTCGATGTGGCCGGATCCGCGAACTCCGTGCTGATCCCGGTCGCCCCGCGCCCGCTCGCCGAGTCGGTCATCGCGCGCGTGCTGCCCGGCGTGCGGGTCCCCCGGGAGCTGTCGCGCTCCCCGCGGCGGGCCCGGTGGTGCCTGCCGGTGTGGTGGCGCGGGCACCGCATCGCGGTCACCGGCACGGTGTTCGCCACCCGCGACGGCCTGCTGCGCCGCAGGCTCTCGCTCGTCCCGCACGCCAAGGTGCAGAGCGTACGGCTCACCCAGGGCCCCTGGAAGCGGTTCTGGCGGCTCGCCGACGTCCACGTGGACACGGGGGCCGGCAAGACCGTGACGGCCCGGTTGCGGGACGCGGAGGAGGCCGCACGGCTGCTGCACGAGCAGGCGGAGCGGTCCCGTACCGGCCGCCGGGACGCCCGCCCGGACCGCTGGATGACCGGCTGACCGCAAGGGCCAGCCCACGCGCCTCACACCCACCGGCTGACCAACGGCCGGCCCACCCCCGCACCGACCGGCTGAGCACGGGACCCGTCCGCCACCACCGACCGAATGACCGCAAGGGCCCGGCCGCCCCTTGTCCCGGCTTCCCCGCGAAAAGGGCCCGGCCGCCCCTTTCGCGGGGAAGCCGGGCCTGGATGCCGGTGTACCTGGTCTCGTGCGTCCGGTGTCGCTGGGGCTCAGGAAGCCGCGCTGCGCAGCCCCTGGATGTCGATCTGCTCGGTCTCGTCGTGCGCGGTCAGGTCGATGACCTGACCGACACCGCGCGACTGCGCGTCGGCGGGCTTGAACTCGCCCTCCGCCTCGGCCTTGTGCACGGCCAGGGCCTCCTGGCCGACGACATCGGCGAGATCCTCGTTCTGCACGGCGTCCAGCGCGGCCTTCGGGTCGCCCTTCTGGGTGCCGAAGAAGTCGAAGCCGCCCTCGACCACCGGACGCCGCACGGGCGCGGCCGGTACGACGGCCACCGCGGTGGGCACCGTGAAGTGCCCGGCGGGCCGCCGCCCCACCGGCTGCGCGGGCTCGGCCGGTTCGGTCGCGACGCCGGCCGCGGGCTCGTGCCCGCCGGCCGCGGCGGGCTGCGCGTGTTCCCCGCCCGGCTCGCGCTTCTCGCCCTCTGGGGCCGCTACGCCCCCTTCGGCCCCCTGGATGCCTTCGGCCTCTTCGCCTTCGCCCTTCTCGGCGGACGGTTCGGCGACCTCGCCCCGCGAAGCGACCGACTCGTCCCGGACGGCAGCCGACTCGCCCCGGACAGCCGCCGACTCGTCCCGGACGGCAGCGGACTCGCTCGCGGAAGCGCCGGAGTCGTCCTTCACGACGGGTGCCGAGGGTTCTCCTTTGGCGACGGACTCCGCCTCGGCCGCCCCACGGTGCGAGGCCTCCGTCGCGGGAGCGTCCGGCCCGGTGGTGTCCGACCCGGCGGTGTCCGACTCAGGGGCGTCCAGCTCGGATGTGTCCAACTCGGGTGTGTCCAACTCGGCGGCGTCCGACGCGAGTGCGTCCGGCTCGGCCGCGTCCCGCCCGGCGGTCCCCGCTTCGGCGGTACCGCTCGCGGCACGGGCGTCTCCGTCGAACCGGGCCAGGGCCGTCAGCGCCCGCCGGTACAACCGGGCGCCCTCGGGCGAGAACACCGCGGACGCCTTCGCCTCGGCACCGGATGTCCCGGACACCCGGGCGCCCTCGGAACCGTCGGCGCCCTCAAGGCCGTCGGCGCCCTCAAGGCCGTCGGTCCTGTCGAAGTCGTCGGCCCTGTCGAAGTCTTCGGCGTCCTCGAAGTCGTCGGCGTCTGCGGAGCCCTCGGGCTTCTCGGGCTTGTCGGGCTTGTCGGAGCCCTCGCGGGCCGCCTCGATCGCGCCGCGCTCGGCGCTTCGCGCGGGTGGCAGGGCGGGCGAGGACGAGGGCACGGCGGCCTCGATCTCCAGCAGCCGGCGTCCCTCCAGGGCGCTCGCGCGCTCGGTCTCCGCCGTGGCGTACCGGCGCAGCAGGGCCGCGTGCTCGTTGCGCAGGCCCGCCAGTTCCGCTCGCTTGGCACGCAGCCGCTGCTCCAGCTTGGCGCGCAGCTCGCGGGACTCCTCCAGGTCGGTCTCCAGTTCGGCGACCCGTTCCTCGTACCGCCACTCGTCGCCGGCACGCGCGCGTACGAGGTCGGCGACCTGCTTGCCCGCGTGCGTGTCCCAGCGGCGCATCACGACGGCGCCGGCGACCGCGGTCACCGCGGCGGCGGCGGCCAGGGCGCGCAGCACCATGGCTTCGGAGAACGCCCAGGGCCCCAGCGCGCAGACGACGGAGACACCGGCGATCGCCGAGGGAGGCAACAGCCGGTGCAGAGGCGGGGAATGGCGGTGGCGTCCACGTGGCATGGCCAGAAACTTACCGCGCGTAGGCGAATCATGGGCCCCCGCCTCGTAAAAACACGCCACTTCCCGGGCTTCACGGGGCGTCAGGGGCGCGCGGGCTCAGCGGTCGGTGAGCCGTCCGCTCATCCACTGCAGAGTCGCCGGGATCTCGCGCCGCCAGGTGTTGAAGTTGTGACCACCGCTGCCGAGGATGATCGACGCGATCCTGGTCCGGTTCGTGGCCTTCACGCGGTCGATGAACTCGAGCGTGTCCTTGTAGTTGTGCTCGCCCGTCTTGCTGCTGGTGACGAGCAGGGAGGTGTCGGGCGCCGGTTGGTGCTGGAGCAGCCACCACAGGTCGGCACGATTCTGCAGATCCTTGTCGCCGTGGAAGAGGTCGCCGGTCGTGGGGTCGATCGGCGCCCTGTAGTACGGCGAGAGGCCCGCGGCGGCCGCGTACACGCCCGGGTGGTGCATGGCGAGCTTCAGCGCGCAGTAGCCGCCCGTGGAGTCGCCGATGACGCCCCAGCTGCCCGGCCGCTTGCCGACCCGGTAGTGCGCGAGCACCGCATCGGGCAGATCCTTCGCGAAAAACGTTTCCGTCTGCGGGCCGCCCGGGATGTCCACGCACTCCGTGTCCCGCGGCGGTGCCACGGTCGGCCGCATCATCACCATGATCATCGGCTGCATGCGTCCGTCGTCGGCGAGCTGTTGCGCGGTGTTCGGGTACTTCAGCTTCTTCACCAGCGACTCGGCCGTGCCCGGGTAGCCGGTCAGCACGACGGCCGCGGGGAACGTACGCGTGCGGTACTGCGGCTGGAAGTACTCCGGCGGCAGGTACACGTACGCCGGGGTGGCGATGTGGGTCTTGCGGCCGACGATGTCGACCTTCTGGATCTGTCCCCCGATCTCCGGCCGCGAGCTGCGAGCCCCCTTCACCGCGGACGAGGAGATCACCTGGAGCGGGCCGCCGGAACCGCCGCCCGCCGAGTGGTCGACGACGATCCCCTGATCGGTCTCCTTGCCGAACAGGTCCGCCCAGCTGGCGTAGAAGCCGAAGGCCTGGTTGGCGGCGAGCCCGACGGACGCGAAGAGCGCCAGCTGAGTGGCGAGCATCAGACCGACCCGGCCGCTGACGGTGCGCCAGTTCTGCCGAGCCAGGCGCGGCCACAGCCAGACCGTGCCGACGAACAGTGCGACGGCGCACACCACCGTCAGCATCAGCACTTTGTTGCTCGTGAGACCCATGGTCTGTTTCCTGCCTGCACTTTCGGCCCGTGCCGGACCACACGTCTTCGTGTGGACTTGCCCGGGGCTTTCCTCGGCCTTTGACCCGACTTTCCGATGGGGAGTGAACCTTTTTCCCCAAGACACCGTCCTAGAGGGCGCAATGTCGCCGGATGCCCGATCGGGCCCGGGTTCAAGGTCTCTCGCAGAACTACGGGATGCGATGTCTGTCAGGATAGATGGGGAAATGTCGGGCGAGGTTCCGGGTGGATCAAGCCGGGCGCGGCGCATACTGAGTGGCCCGCGCGCCGAGGTGGCCCCCGTTCTGGTCGCCCGGGCTGCCGCGATCGTGGGCGTCCTGGACATCGCCGCAGGTGTGTTCCCGCGCTTCCGGCACAGCCGTATGCACGCCATCGCCGAGGTACTGCCGGGTTCCTTCGGTCCCTTCGCGGCGGCGCTCTCGCTCAGCGCCGGCGTCTTGCTGCTGCTGCTGGCGCACGGGCTGAAGCGGCGCAAGCGCCGGGCCTGGCGGGCCGCGGTCGTGCTGCTGCCGGCGGGAGCGGTGGCGCAGTTGGCCTACCGGCACTCGCTCATCGGCGTACTCATCGCCGTCGCGCTGCTGGTGCCTCTGCTGCGGCACCGTGAGGAGTTCGCGGCGCTGCCCGACCCGCGCAGCCGCTGGCGGGCGCTCGCCAACTTCGTCCTGATGAGCGCGGGTTCGCTGGCTCTGGGACTCGTCATCGTCAACGTCCACCCGGACCGCACGATCGGCGATCCGAGCCTGGCCGACCGGCTCACGCACGTCGTCTACGGCCTGTTCGGCTTCGAGGGCCCGGTCGACTACCAGGGCAACACCTCCTGGACCGTGGCGTTCTCCCTCGGCGCCCTCGGCTGGATCACCGCGGTCACCACCATCTACCTGGCCTTCCGCCCCGAGCACCCGGCCGCCCGCCTCACCGAGGACGACGAGGAGAAACTGCGCGCCCTGCTGGTCAAGCACGGCCGCCGCGACTCCCTCGGCCACTTCGCGCTGCGCCGCGACAAGGCGGTCGTCTTCTCCCCCAGCGGCAAGGCCGCGGTCACCTACCGCGTCGTCTCCGGCGTGATGCTCGCCAGCGGCGACCCCATCGGCGACGTCGAGGCCTGGCCCGGCGCCATCGAACGCTTCATGGACGAGGCGAAGGCCCACTCCTGGACGCCCGCCGTCATGGGCTGCTCGGAGACGGGCGGCGAGGTGTGGACCCGTGAGACCGGCCTCGACGCCCTGGAACTGGGCGACGAGGCGGTGGTCGACGTCGCGGATTTCTCGCTCGCCGGACGCGCGATGCGCAACGTGCGCCAGATGGTCAAGCGCATCGAGCGAGCCGGCTACGAAACCCGGGTACGGCGTATCCGTGACCTCGGCGAGGCCGAGCTGGAGCGCATCCGCCGGGCGGCGGAGGACTGGCGCGGCACCGACACCGAGCGCGGCTTCTCCATGGCACTCGGCCGCATCGGCGACCTCGCCGACTCCGACTGCCTGATCGCCACCGCCCACAAGGCCGACGACGCGCCCGGGGAGTACGGCGACCTGAAGGCGATCCTGCACTTCGTGCCGTGGGGCGAGGACGGGGTCTCGCTGGATCTCATGCGCCGTGACCGCAGTGCCGACCCCGGCATGAACGAACTGCTGATCGTCGCCGCCCTGCAGGCCGCTCCCAAGCTCGGCGTCAAGCGGATCTCGCTGAACTTCGCGATGTTCCGCGCCGCCCTCGCCCGCGGGGAGAAGATCGGCGCCGGCCCGGTGCTGCGCGCCTGGCGCGGGCTGCTGGTGTTCCTCTCGCGCTGGTTCCAGATCGAGTCGCTGTACAAGTTCAACGCCAAGTTCCAGCCGCGCTGGGAACCCCGCTTCGTGGTCTACCGGGCCTCCGCCGACCTGCCCCGCATCGGCTTCGCCGCCATGCAGGCGGAGGGCTTCGTCACTCTCGCCCTGCCGCTGCCGCGCTTCCTGCGCCGGCGGCGCGCCACCACCCCCCGCCCCTGCGCGCACACCATGGCCGAACACGACGTCCGAGCGGCCTGAGCCCCGGACGGGTCCGGCCCGGCAGCCGACCCGGGCGGAAGTCCCACCCCCTCCGGTCCAGGGACTTCCGCCCGGGCCGCCACTTGGATCACGGGGCCTGTCGGGCCGCCCCGCCCCGGCCGGGGCCCCGGTGCGCGTCGGCCGCGGGCCCGGCGGAGCCTACGCTGGAGGCATGAACAGCTTGTACGGGCGGGGCCACGTCACAGGACTTCCCGAATGGGACCGCTGCGCGGTCATGGGTGTGGTCAATGTGACCCCCGACTCGTTCTCCGACGGCGGCCGCTGGTTCGACACGACGGCCGCCGTCAAACACGGCCTCGAACTGGTCGCCGAGGGCGCGGACCTGGTCGACGTCGGCGGCGAATCCACCCGGCCGGGCGCCGCCCGCGTGGACGAGGACGAGGAACTCAGGCGCGTCATCCCCGTCGTGCGCGGCCTCGCCTCCGAGGGTGTGGTCGTCTCCGTCGACACCATGCGCGCCTCGGTCGCGGAACGGTCCCTGGCGGCCGGCGCCGCCCTCGTCAACGACGTCAGCGGCGGTCTCGCCGACCCGGCGATGATCCCGGCGGTCGCCGACGCGGGCGCCCCGTTCGTCGTCATGCACTGGCGCGGCTTCCTCCAGGGCGGCAACGTCAAGGGCACCTACGACGACGTCGTCGCCGAAGTCGTGGACGAGCTGCACGCGCGCGTGGAGGCCGTTCTGGCGGGCGGCATCGCCGCCGACCGCATCGTCGTCGACCCGGGTCTCGGCTTCTCCAAGGAGGCCGGGCACGACCTCGCCCTCCTCTCCCACCTGGACCGCCTGCACGACCTCGGTCACCCGCTGCTGGTCGCCGCCTCCCGCAAGCGGTTCCTCGGCCGGGTCCTCGCCGGTCCCGAGGGGGCTCCACCGCCCGCCCGGGAGCGCGACGCCGCCACCGCCGCCGTCTCCGCGCTCGCGGCACACGCCGGCGCATGGGCGGTGCGCGTGCACGAGGTACGCGCCACGGCCGACGCGGTACGGGTCGCGCGCGCCGTCGAGTGGGCCCGCGCGGAGGGACCGGGACCCGACGTGAGATCCGGGCAAGGGGCGCACGGCTCCGAACACGCGCCCGGCGGTACCGGCGAGCGCGGGGCGGAGGGCCGGCGGTGAGCGCCCCCCATACCGACGTGGAGCAGGTGGAGGGCGCCAACACCGCCTTCTACGAGGCCCTCGAGCGCGGCGACTTCGACGAGGTCTCCTCGCTCTGGCTCACCCCTGCCGACCTCGGCGTCGACGAGGAGTACCACGATCCCGCGGACAGCGGCGTGATCTCCTGCGTGCACCCCGGCTGGCCGGTCCTCACCGGCCGCGGCGACGTCCTCAGGTCATATGCCCTGATCATGGCCAACACCGACTACATCCAGTTCTTCCTCACCGACGTCCACGTCTCCGTGACCGGTGACACCGCGCTCGTGTCGTGCACGGAGAACATCCTCAGCGGCGGCCCGGCGCCGGAGGAGGGCGCGGAACTGGGCCCCCTGGTCGGCCAGCTCGTCGTCGCCACGAACGTGTTCCGGCGCACCCCTTCCGGCTGGAAGCTCTGGTCGCACCACGCCTCCCCCGTCCTGACCGAGAGCGACGACGGCGACGACGAGGACGACGGCACCGTGAACGGCGTCGACCCGGGCGACGAACCCCTCGCCTGAGCGGACGGCCGACCCGGCGGCCACCCGGGAGAAGGTCGTAGGAGTCAGAAGTGGTTGGAATCACCTACCCCCGGGTAGGAGCGGCTACCACCCCATGAAGCCCCCGGGTTCCCCGGGGGAAACACGGAGTGAACCTCCAGGTCCCGGCCCGGTCCTCCGCCCGCGCAGCCCGGTCCCGCCGGTGCCCGCAGGTAGATTCGTCTGAGGCCGGTGTATCGCCCGCACGCGGTACGGACCGGTCGTTCCCGACGATTGCAGGAGTGATTCGCGTGGATCGTGTCGCGCTGCGCGGCCTCAAGGCCCGCGGGCACCACGGCGTGTTCCCCAAGGAGCGCGAGGAGGGCCAGACCTTCGTCGTCGACCTCGTCCTCGGCCTGGACACCCGGCCGGCGGCGGCCGACGACGACCTGGCGAAGACCGTGCACTACGGCATCGTGGCCGAGGAGGTCGTGGCCGTCGTCGAGGGCGAGCCGGTGAACCTCATCGAGACGCTGGCCGAGCGGATCGCCCAGGCCTGCCTGAAGCACGAAGGGGTCCACGAGGTGGAGGTCTGCGTCCACAAGCCGAACGCGCCGATCACCGTGCCCTTCGACGACGTGACCGTCACCATCACCCGGAGCCGAGTATGACCCGACCTTTCACCCAGGGTCACAGCGACCCGACCGTCCAGCCGGTGCCCGCCTCGGTCGTCGAGAGGGTGGACGCCGCCGACACGACGCTGAGCAACCCCAAATGGGCCGTGATCTCCATGGGCGCCAACCTCGGCAACCGCCTGGAGACCCTCCAGGGAGCCGTCGACGCCCTGGAGGACACGCCGGGCGTGCGCATCAAGGCCGTGTCACCGGTGTACGAGACCGAGCCGTGGGGCGTCGAGCCCGGCAGCCAGCCCTCGTACTTCAACGCGGTCGTGCTCCTGAAGACCACCCTGCCGCCGTCCTCCCTGCTGGAGCGGGCACACGCCGTCGAGGAGGCCTTCCACCGCGTCCGCGACGAGCGCTGGGGCCCGCGCACCCTGGACGTCGACATCGTCGCCTACGCCGGTGTCACCTCCGACGACCCGCAGCTCACCCTGCCCCATCCGCGGGCCCACGAGCGCGCCTTCGTGCTGGCCCCGTGGCACGACGTCGACCCGCAGGCCCAGCTGCCCGGCCGCGGCCCCGTGGCCGATCTCCTCTCGGCCGTCGAGCGAGACGGCGTCGAGGCACGCGCGGACCTGGAACTCCGACTGCCCGAGTAGTCGTTAAGGTCAGGACGACCACGATCCGGGACCGGTCCGGGGGAACTGAAGGGACACCGTGAGAGAGCTGCGCATCAGGGTGCTGGTCGGCGTGTTCGTCGTGGCCGGCATCCTGTCCTGGGCGGGCGCCCGCCTCTGGAACTCGATCGGGACACTCCCCAGCGTCCCCCTGGCCGCCCCCGTCGTCCTGGCGCTCATCGCCGTGGTCCTGCTGTCGACGGCGCTCTCGCTGCGCGCCCGGCTCAGGGCCCAGCGCGAGCGCCGCCCCGGGGCGAAGGGCGTCGATCTTCTGATGGCCGCCCGCGCGGTCGTCTTCGGCCAGGCCAGCGCCCTGGTCGCCGCCCTCGTCGCCGGCATGTACGGCGGCGCCGGCGTCTTCCTCCTGGAGCTCCTCGACATCCCGGCCCGCCGCGACCAGGCCATCTACGCCGGTTTCTCGGTCCTGGCGGGCCTCGGAGTGATAGCGGCGGCCCTGTTCCTGGAGCGGGTCTGCAAGCTTCCGGAGGACGACGACCAGAATCAGCCGGGCGCGGAGCCGGCGGCCTGAGCGCGGTTCCCGGCGCAGCGGATCTTCGGCCGCGCCTGAGCGCGGTTCCCGCGCAGCGGATCTTCGGCCGTGAAGGATCCGGCGCTCAGCGTGCCATGATCAGGCTCATGGCCTCGTTCCGCGTGGCCGCGTCCCGCAACTGACCGCGCACGGCGGACGTCAGCGTCTTGGCGCCCGGCTTGCGAATGCCGCGCATGGACATGCACATGTGCTCGCACTCGACGACCACGATGACGCCCCGCGGCTCCAGGATCGTCATCAGGGAGTCCGCGATCTGCGTGGTGAGACGTTCCTGCACCTGCGGGCGCCGGGCGTAGACGTCCACGAGACGGGCCAGCTTGGACAGGCCGGTGATCTTCCCGGTGGTGGCCGGGATATAGCCGACGTGGGCGACGCCGCGGAAGGGCACCAGATGGTGCTCACAGGTCGAGTACACCTCGATGTCCTTCACCAGGACCATCTCGTCGTGTCCGAGGTCGAACGTGGTCGTGAGCACGTCCTCCGGCCTCTGCCACAGCCCGGCGAAGATCTCCTGGTACGCCCGCGCCACCCGGGCCGGTGTCTCCCGCAGGCCCTCGCGGTCCGGGTCCTCGCCGACCGCTATCAGCAGTTCCCGTACGGCGTTCTCGGCGCGCTTCTCGTCGAACTCACCGATGGTGCCCTCGCCGTCCAGCGTCACGGGGTCGGTCATCTGGTTCCTCGTTCCTGTGCCTGTCACGCGCGCCCGGCACGCGTGCTGTCTGCGGACATGCGAAACGCCGCGCCCCCCAGGCTAGAACCTGGGGGGCGCGGCATTCATTCCGGGCCGGTGGCCGGGACGCTCAGCTCTCGGAGCGGTCCTCCGGGGTCTGCTCCGTCACCGGGGCGGACTCCGTGGCGTGGGACTTCGCCGTGCTGATCGCGGCCGCCGTGCCGTTCGCACCGTTGGTCAGTGCCAGCTCCTTGGGGGAGAGCACCGGCGGGCGGGTGGACGGGGTGCGGCGCGAGGAGCCGGTCCAGGCGGGCCGCGGCGGGCGCTTGACGATCGGGGCGAAGACCTCGGCGATCTCCTCCTTGCCCAGGGTCTCCTTCTCCAGCAGGTGAAGGACGAGCTGGTCGAGCACGTCGCGATTCTCGACCAGGATCTCCCAGGCCTCGTTGTGCGCCGTCTCGATGAGCTTCTTGACCTCTTCGTCGACCAGCGCGGCGACCTCTTCCGAGTAGTCGCGCTGATGAGCCATCTCACGGCCGAGGAAGGGCTCGCTGTTGTCGCCGCCGAACTTGATCGCGCCGAGCCGCTCGGTCATGCCGTACTGCGTGACCATCGCGCGGGCCAGGTTGGTGGCCTTCTCGATGTCGTTGGCGGCACCGGTGGTCGGGTCGTGGAAGACCAGTTCCTCGGCCGCGCGGCCGCCCAGCATGTAGGCGAGCTGGTCGAGCATCTCGTTGCGCGTGGTCGAGTACTTGTCCTCGTCGGGCAGGACCATCGTGTAGCCGAGGGCACGACCGCGGGACAGAATCGTGATCTTGTGGACCGGGTCGGAGTTCGGTGAGGCCGCCGCGACCAGGGCGTGACCGCCCTCGTGGTACGCGGTGATCTTCTTCTCCTTGTCCGACATGATCCGGGTCCGCTTCTGCGGGCCCGCGACCACGCGGTCGATCGCCTCGTCCAGCGCCTTGTTGTCGACCAGCTTCTGGTCACCGCGGGCGGTGAGCAGCGCGGCCTCGTTGAGCACGTTGGCGAGGTCGGCGCCGGTCATGCCGGGAGTGCGGCGGGCGACGGCGGCGAGGTCGACGTCCGGAGCGACCGGCTTGCCCTTCTGGTGGACCTTGAGGATCTCCAGACGGCCCTGCAGGTCAGGCGGGTCGACCGCGATCTGGCGGTCGAAGCGGCCGGGGCGCAGGAGGGCCGGGTCGAGGATGTCCGGGCGGTTCGTGGCGGCGATCAGGATGACGCCGCCCTTGACGTCGAAGCCGTCCATCTCGACGAGCAGCTGGTTCAGCGTCTGCTCGCGCTCGTCGTGACCGCCGCCGAGGCCGGCGCCGCGGTGGCGGCCGACCGCGTCGATCTCGTCGACGAAGACGATCGCCGGGGCGTTCGCCTTGGCCTGCTCGAACAGGTCGCGGACCCGGGAGGCGCCGACACCGACGAACATCTCGACGAAGTCGGAGCCGGAGATCGAGTAGAAGGGAACGCCCGCCTCGCCGGCGACGGCGCGCGCGAGGAGCGTCTTGCCGGTACCCGGGCGGCCGTAGAGCAGCACGCCCTTGGGGATCTTGGCGCCGACGGCCTGGAACTTGGCCGGCTCCTGCAGGAACTCCTTGATCTCCTGGAGCTCCTCCACGGCCTCGTCGCAGCCCGCGACGTCGGAGAAGGTCGTCTTCGGGGTGTCCTTGGTGATGAGCTTGGCCTTGGACTTGCCGAAGTTCATGACCCGGGAGCCGCCGCCCTGCATCTGATTCATCAGGAACAGGAAGACGACCACGATCAGGACGAAGGGCAGCAACGAGAGCAGGACGCCGAGGAACGGGTTCTGCTTCGACGGCGAGACCGTATAGCCGTCCGGAATCTGCTTGTCCTGGAACTTGGTCTGCAGGGTGCCGGCGATGGTCACGCCCTGGTCGCCGATGTAGCTCGCCTGGATCTTCGAGCTGCCCTCGACCTTGGTGCCGTCCTTGAGCGTGACCTTGATGGTCTGCTCGTCACCGGTGGTGAGTTTGGCCGACTCGATCTTGTTGTCGTTGATCGCCGCCACGACTTGGCCGGTGTCCACCGTCTTGTAGCCGCCGGACGAGCCGACGACCTGCATCAACACGACCACGGCAAGGACGGCCAGCACGATCCACATGACCGGCCCACGGAAGTATCGCTTCACGTCCATCCATACGGAGCGGTGTCGCCCCGTCCCTCCTGCCATAGTGAGTTTGATAAGACAGTTCTTCTGACGGTACCCCAGCATCGATGCCCGAAGCCGCACGAAGCCGCTTCGACGACCGGGAAACCCGTCTCTCCTGCTTCAACGGCACGGAACCCGCCGGGGTTCCCGATCGCCCTGCCGGGCTTGGGCCGACTGGCTCAGCCGCCGGCCCGGGACCGGCCTCAGCCGCCGTAGACGTGAGGCGCGAGCGTACCCACGAACGGCAGGTTGCGGTACTTCTCGGCGTAGTCGAGGCCGTACCCGACGACGAACTCGTTCGGGATGTCGAAGCCGACCCATTCGACGTCGATGGCCACCTTCGCGGCGTCCGGCTTGCGCAGCAGCGTGCACACCTTGAGGGTGGCGGGCTCGCGGGAGCCGAGGTTGTTGATCAGCCAGGACAGGGTCAGGCCGGAGTCGATGATGTCCTCGACGATCAGGACGTGCCTGCCCTTGATGTCGGTGTCGAGGTCCTTCAGGATCCGCACCACACCGGAGGACTGGGTGCCCGCGCCGTAGGACGACACCGCCATCCAGTCCATGGTGAGGGGGGTGGACAGCGCCCGCGCGAGGTCCGCCATGACCATCACCGCGCCCTTGAGGACGCCGACGATGAGCAGGTCCTTGCCCGCGTACTCCGCGTCGATCTTCGCGGCCAGCTCGGCCAGCTTCGCGTCGATCTCTTCCTTGGTGATGAGCACCCGCTGGAGGTCGGCACCCATGTCTTTCGCGTCCACCCGCATCACTTTCGGTCGTCCCGCACTTACGGCCGCATGCACGGCCTCCGGCTGCCCGGCCGGCCGCCGGAGGGTCGCTCCGGGAGGTCGGGGATTCAGCCTTGCCGAATCACCAGTCTGCCACCCTGCCGCTGGGCGACGACTTTGCCCGGGAGGTTGATGGCTCCCTGACCGCGCCAGCCGGTGATCAGACGGTCGACTTCCTCGATGTGCCGGGCGAACAGCGAACCGGCCGGAGCCCCGGCCTCGATGGCGGCCCGGCGCAGGATCCGGCGGCGCACGGCGGGCGGCAGCGCGTAGAGCTTGGCGCACTCCAGCAGGCCCGTCGCGTCCCGTACGGAGGCCTCGGCCTGGCCGGCCCAGGCGTCGAGGGCGTCGGCGTCGTCACGGGAGAGCTGGGCGGTGCGCGCGAGCGCTTCGATGACGCCCTTGCCGAGCGCCTTCTCCAGGGCGGGCAGGCCTTCGTGCCTCAGCCGGGAGCGGGTGTAGGCGGGGTCCGCGTTGTGCGGGTCGTCCCAGACGGGCAGGGACTGGACCATGCAGGCCTTGCGGGCGGTCTGCCGGTCGATGTGCAGGAAGGGGCGCCGGTAACGGCCGCCGGCCCCCGAGACCGCGGCCATTCCGGACAGGGAGCGGGTGCCGGAGCCGCGGGCGAGGCCCAGCAGGACGGTTTCGGCCTGGTCGTCCCGGGTGTGGCCGAGCAGGACCGCGGCCGCGCCGTGCCGTTCGGCCGTCGCGTCGAGGGCGGCGTAGCGGGCGTCCCGGGCGGCGGCCTCGGGCCCTCCGCCGCGTCCGACGGTCACGGCGACGGACTCGACCGGGTCGAGGCCCAACTCGCGCAGGCGCAGGGCGACCTCGTCGGCGCGGAGGCCGGAACCGGGCTGCAGGCCGTGGTCGACGGTCACACCGCCGGCGCGGAGGCCGAGTCTCGGGGCCTCGAAGGCGAGGGCGGAGGCGAGCGCCATGGAGTCGGCACCGCCGGAGCAGGCGACGAGCACGAGCGGGGAGGAGGGCCGCTCGGCAGCTCGGCCCGGATGCCGGCCGAGGGCCTGCCCGTCCGGGAGCGTGCCGGAGGACTGGTGGTCGTTCAGGATGTCGTGGAGGACGCGGCGGACCGCCAGGCGTATCGCCGCGACCGCAGGATGGGGACCCATGTCCGGTTCCCTTCATGAAGTTTTCGGGGGGTGAGCCCGACGTCGGTCACTCAGAGTGTGTAGATGGTGACAGAGCCGGGCCGTTCCCCGAGCATTGCACGCCTACCCATGGCTCACGGTCCCTCGGACGGGTGATTGGAGAGGCGTTCGCCTGCCGTCGGCCGGATTCGTCACACGGCTCCCCGCACCGCTCACGACCCGGTCTGGCGGTGCACCCGCGCGACCCAGTCCGCCGGTTTGGCGATCTCCGCCTTGGTGGGCAGGGTGTTGGGCGACGTCCACACGCGGTTGAAACCGTCGACGCCGACCTCGCCGACGACCGCGCTCACGAAGCGTTCACCGTCCCGGTACTGCCTGAGTTTGGCATCCAGACCCAGCAGCTTGCGCAGGGCCTGGTCCAGGCGGGAGGCACCCTTGGCGCGGCGCTGCTGGAACTTCTCGCGGATCTCGGCGACGGTCGGCACGACACTGGGGCCGACGCCGTCCATGACGAAGTCGGCGTGGCCCTCCAGCAGGGACATCACGGCGGTGAGGCGGGCGAGGATCTCCCGCTGGGCGGGGGTCTGCACCAGTTCCACGAAGGAGCGGCCGCCGTCCTCCTCCTCGCCCTCGGGGCGGCCGCCGGCGAGGGACTGGGCGGCATCCCGGATGCGCTCGAGGAAGGTCATCGGATCGACGTCGGTCTCCGCCAAGAACGACTGGATTTCGCCCTCGAGGTGGTCGCGCAGCCAGGGGACGGCCGTGAACTGGGTGCGGTGGGTCTCCTCGTGCAGGCACACCCACAGCCGGAAGTCGTGCGGGTCGACGTCCAGTTCGCGCTCGACGTGGACGATGTTGGGGGCGACGAGCAGGAGGCGGCCGCCGCCGTTCGCGCCGGCGGGCAGATCGCGGGTGGCCGGGGCGAACGTCTCGTACTGGCCGAGGACGCGGGAGGACAGGAACGACAGCAGCATGCCGAGTTCGACGCCGGTCACCTTGCCGCCGACGGCTCCGAGGACGGCGCTGCCGGGGTTGCCGCCGCGCCGTTCCTGCATCTTCTCCAGCAGGGGCTTGAGGATCTCGCGGAAGCCGGCCACGTTGGCGCGGACCCAGCCGGGGCGGTCGACCACGAGCACCGGCGTGTCGTGGGTCTCGTCGGTGCCCATCCGGGTGAAGCCCCGGACGTGCTCCTCCGACGCCTTCGCGTGCCGGCGCAGCTCCGCGACGACGGCGCGCGCATCCTCGCGGCTGACGTCGGGGCCCGGCCGTACGAGTCGTGTCGCGGTCGCCACCGCGAGGTTCCAGTCGACCATCCCGGGAGATGTGATGCCACCGAAGCCAGTCATGCGTCAACGGTACGTGAGCGTTCCCACTTGGGGCAGGCCATGGGAGCCGGGCAGGCACGCGGTGTTGCCGCACCCCGGCGGAGCGGGCCGTTCCCACCGGCCCGCGCCACGCCCCACGCCCGAGCCATCCGCTCTCAGCCGCAGCCGCACCCCGCCAGCGCCGTGGCGGCCTTGTCCAGGGTCGACTGGGCCTGCAGGGGGTCGGTCGTGCCGGAGGCCAGGAAGGCGAAGGCGAGGAGGTGGCCGTCGGTGTCGACCACGGTGCCCGCCAGGGTGTTCACGCCGGTGAGGGTGCCCGTCTTGGCGCGTACGACGCCGGAGGCGCCGTCGGTGTAGCGGTGGGTCAGGGTGCCGGTGAAGCCGGCGACGGGAAGGCCGGTGAGGACGGGGCGCAGGCCGGGCCGGGCCGGATCGCCGGCCTTGACCAGCAGGGCGGTGAGGAGGCCGGCCGTCAGCCGGTCGTCGCGGTCGAGACCGCTGCCGTCGTGGAAGGAGGCACCGGCCATCGGCAGGCCGAGCTTCGTCAGCTGGACCTCGATCGCCCGGGCGCCGCCGTCGAAGCTGCCGGGCCGGCCGCTGGCGAGAGCCGTCTGGCGGGCCAGTGCCTCGGCGATGTCGTTGTCGCTGTTGGTCAGCATCCGCTCGACCAGGGCGGACAGCGGGGGCGACGAGGCGGTGGCGAGCGTCTCGGCGCGGGAGCTGGCCTTGGAGGGGCCCGGGGAGGTCGCCGTGATGCCGGCGTCCCGCAGGTAGCCCGCGAACCTGGCGGCCGCATCCGCCGCCGGGTCGCTCACGCGGGGCGCCGGGCCGCCGGTGGAGCCGTCCGTGCGGCCCTCGTCGACGGTCAGGGCACTGACGGCGGCGAGGTTGTCGTTGACGCCGATGGCGTGCAGGGCGGGGCCGGAGTAGAGCGTCGCGTCGTAGGAGAGGGTGACCTTGTCGATGCCGCGCTCGTGGAGGGCCTCGGCGGTGTCGGCGGCGAGGGCGCGCAGGCCGGCCCAGCCGCCGGCCTTGCGGTGGGCGGTGAGGGTGGGGTCGCCGCCGCCGACCAGGACCAGTTCGCCGGTGTCGGGTTCGAGGGCGGCCCGGGTGGTGAGGCGATGGTCGGCGCCGAGGGCGGACAGGGCGGCGACGGCGGTGGCGATCTTCGTGGTGGAGGCGGGGGTGAGGGCCTTGCCGGCGCCGGCGCCGTAGAGGCGTTCGCCGGTCGTCACGTCGACGACCACCGCGGCACGGCTGTCGCCCAGCGCGGAGGCGCCCAGAAGGGGCCCCAGGACGTCCGGGACGGCTTTTCCGCCGGGGCCGGCCTTCTTGGTGCCGACGGCGCCCGTGGTGCGGCCCAGGCCCGTCAGGACCGGTGCGGCGCTCGGCGCGGGCCGTACCGCCACCGCCGTCCCGTCGGAGCGGCCGTGATCTGTGCCACCTGACCGCTCCAGGGCGACCGCCCGGTCCCGCTCGGCCGTACGCTGACCGTTGGCGTCCCAGGGGCCTGCCACGGTCACCGCGCCGGCGGCCAGTGCCAGGCCCGCGGTCACGGCGCCCGCGGTGTACTGCCAGGTCCTGACGGTCCGCGATCGGGGGAGGTGCGCAGGCCGGAGCCGCACGGCGTTCGCCAGCCGCGCGATCCGCGGTCGCGCGGCCGTCGAGGCGCGCGTCAGACGCGGTCGTACGGCGTTCGCGATCCGCACCAGCTGCGGTCTCGCGGCTCGCCAAGGCCTCAGCTCTGGCACGAACACCAGCCCCTTTCGCGATCACACGTCTGCGTGAGGGACACTTAACCACCAGAACTATGTGTTGATCATGGAGGAGCCACCGGTGGAGTTCGACGTCACGATCGAGATCCCGAAGGGTTCGCGCAACAAGTACGAGGTGGACCACGAGACCGGTCGGATCCGTCTGGACCGTCGCCTCTTCACCTCGACCGCCTACCCGACCGACTACGGCTTCGTCGAGAACACCCTCGGCGAGGACGGCGACCCGCTGGACGCGCTGGTCATCCTGGACGAGCCGACGTTCCCGGGCTGCCTCATCAAGTGCCGCGCGATCGGCATGTTCCGTATGACGGACGAGGCCGGCGGCGACGACAAGCTGCTGTGCGTCCCGGCCACCGACCCGCGTGTGGAGCACCTGCGCGACATCCACCACGTGTCGGAGTTCGACCGCCTGGAGATCCAGCACTTCTTCGAGGTGTACAAGGACCTGGAGCCCGGCAAGTCGGTCGAGGGTGCCAACTGGGTGGGCCGTACGGACGCCGAGGTGGAGATCGAGCGGTCGTACAAGCGCTTCAAGGAGTCGGGCGGCCACTGACCGGCCGGTTTGTCTTCCACGGGCCGCGGCACCCTGCATGGGGTGGCGCGGCCCGTTTGCGCATCGATGCGCATACTGAGGCCTACGGAAGGTGTAGTTCAGGGAGCGGTGCGAGGTGACGGAGGCGGTGACTGAGGCGGAGGACCGTAAGTCCCGGTCGGACGAGGCACGGTACGACCCGGAGATCACCTCCGAGTTCGCCGTTCCGAAGGGGCTGGACGTCCCCAGGACGGTCGGTGAGCCGGAGACGACCTCCGAGTTCTCCGTCCCCGAGGGGCTGGAGGCGCTGTCCGCGCCGAGTCCGGAGGCGGAGGGGTCGGCGTTCAGTGCGCCGCGCACCTACAGCGCCAGGTCCGCGCTGGAAGCGTTCACCCCGCCCACCGGGGTGCCGCTGGTGAGCCTGGTGAAGGACGCGCCCTGGCAGGACCGGATGCGCGCGATGCTGCGGATGCCGGTGACCGAGCGGCCGGCCCCCGAACTGGTGCAGCGCGTGGAGGAGGAGGGTCCGGCCGTCCCGCGCGTGCTCGACCTGACCCTGCGTATCGGGGAGCTGCTGCTGGCGGGCGGCGAGGGCGCCGAGGACGTGGAGGCCGCGATGTTCGCGGTGTGCCGGTCCTACGGCCTGGACCGCTGCGAACCCAACGTGACCTTCACCCTGCTGTCGATCTCGCACCAGCCGTCGCTGGTCGAGGACCCGGTGACGGCGTCGAGGACGGTACGGCGGCGGGGCACCGACTACACGCGGCTCGCGGCCGTGTTCCGGCTGGTGGACGACCTGACCGACCCGGAGGCGCACGTCTCGCTGGAGGAGGCCTACCGGCGGCTGGCGGAGATCCGCCGCAACCGGCACCCCTACCCCGGCTGGGCGCTGACCGTGGCCGGCGGGCTGCTCGCCGGTGCGGCCTCCGTGCTGGTCGGCGGTGACGTGATCGTGTTCATCGCCGCCGCGCTGGGCGCGATGCTCGGCGACCGGCTCGCGTGGCTGTGCGCGGGACGGGGACTGCCGGAGTTCTACCAGTTCACGGTGGCGGCGATGCCGCCCGCGGCGATCGGGGTGGCGTTCGCGCTGGCCCACGTGGACGTGAAGGCCTCCGCCGTGGTCACCGGTGGACTGTTCGCGCTGCTGCCGGGACGGGCCCTGGTCGCGGGCGTCCAGGACGGCCTGACCGGTTTCTACATCACCGCCTCGGCCCGTCTGCTGGAGGTCATGTACTTCTTCGTCGGCATCGTCGCCGGGGTGCTGGTCGTCCTGTACTTCGGCGTGAAGGTCGGCGGCAAGCTGAACCCGGACGCGGCGCTGGGCATCTCCGACCGGCCGCTGCTGCAGATCGCGGCCTCGATGCTGCTGTCGCTGACCTTCGCGGTGCTGCTCCAGCAGGAACGCTCCACCGTGCTGTGGGTGACGCTCAACGGGGGCGTCGCGTGGTCGGTGTACGGCGCGATGCACTACGCCGGGAACATCTCGCCGGTGGCCTCCACGGCCGTGGCGGCGGGGCTCGTGGGCCTGTTCGGGCAGCTGCTGTCGCGGTACCGGTTCGCCTCGGCGCTGCCGTACACGACGGCGGCGATCGGGCCCCTGCTGCCCGGTTCCGCGACCTACTTCGGGCTGCTGTCCATCGCCCAGAACGAGATGGACAAGGGGCTGGTGTCGCTGGCCAAGGCCGCGTCACTGGCCATGGCCATCGCCATCGGGGTCAACCTGGGATCGGAGATCTCCCGGCTGTTCCTGCGGGTCGGCTCCGCCGGCAAGCGCCGTGCCGCGAAGCGCACCAGGGGCTTCTAGGCCTCCGGGGCCCGCCTCCGTCAGTGGTTGCGGTGGTCGTACGGGTACTGGCTCTGGTCGTACTGGCTCTGGTCGTACTGCCGGGGGTACGGCTGCTGCGGGTGCTGCTCCTGCTGGTGCGGGTGCTGCTGGTGCGGGTGCTGCTCCTGCTGGTGCTGCTCCTGCGGATACTGCGGGTACTGCTGCTGGTCGTACTGCTGCTGGTCGTAGCGCGGGGTGTCGTAGCCCTGGTTCCAGTACTGGTCGGGCTGCTGCGGCTGCTGCGCGTACGGCTGCTGCTGCTGGTACGGCTGCTCGTGCTGGTGGCCGTAGGGCTGCTCCGGCGCGATCGGGCGCAGGCGGGTCGTGGCGTCGTCCATGACCGGGGGCTGCTGGTACCGGGCGGCCTGGGGCTGCGGCTGCCGGGGGGCCTCCGGCGCGGGCTGCGCGGCCGCCTTCCGGTTCTTGCCGCGGGCGCGGAGGAACTCGATCGCGATCGGGATCACCGACACGAGGACGATCAGGATGAGGATCGCCTCGATGTTGGACTTGACGAAGCCGATGTTGCCCAGCCAGGAGCCGAGCAGGGTGACGCCCGCGCCCCACAGGACGCCACCGATGACGTTGAACGTCACGAACGAGCGGTACTTCATGCCGCTGACACCCGCGATGATCGGCGTGAACGTCCGCACGATGGGGACGAAGCGGGCCAGGATCAGGGACTTCGGGCCGTACTTCTCGAAGAACTCGTGTGCCTTGGTGACGTTCTCCTGCTTGAACAGGCGGGAGTCGGGGCGGTTGAACAGGGACGGGCCGACCTTCTTGCCGAACATGTAGCCCGCCTGGTCGCCCAGGACCGCGGCGGCGCAGATCAGGGCGATCGCGGCCCACAGCGGGAAGTCCAGCTGGTGGGACGTGATCAGCAGACCGCAGGTGAACAGGAGCGAGTCACCCGGCAGGAAGAAGCCGATGAGCAGGCCGGACTCGGCGAAGACGATGAGCAGCAGACCCCAGATGCTGTACGTGTGGAGCAGATAGTTGGGATCCAGCCAGCTCGGGCCGAGGGCGAGTGTCATCACGGGTCCGGGCTCCTGAAGGGGTGAGGCGGCGGCGGCTCCCTGTGGGGGCCGCACAAAGCTATCAACGTGAGCCGACCGCCCCAGGTTCCACCGGTGTCTTCAGGATGCACCGTGCGAGGACCCGGGCCAAAGCCGTGACCGGGCCCTCGCGGGCGGGGATCAGGCGTCGGCCGTGCGCCGGTCCGCGTTGGCGAGGATCGCGTCGCGCAGGTGCTCGGCGAGCCCGGGGCGCATGGCGTCGTAGTACGCCTTGAAGCGTTCGTCGGACACGTACATCTCGGCGAGGCACCGGTGCATGGCGTAGGGGCACTCGTAGAACCACTTGGAGATGTGCTGCCGGTGCTCCTCGGCCAGGTCCGTGGCGGCCTCGCCGGCCGGCGGCTCCCCGGCGGCCAGCAGGGCGACGTACCGCTCGCTCCAGTCGTCGACCTCGGCCTGCAGCCGCTTCCAGTCCTCCTTGGTGTAGCGGGACGCCCTGCGCTGTGACTCGGCGTATTCCGCCGTGCCTCCCCACCGCTGCTCGGCCTCCTCGCGGTACCGCTCGGGATCCTTGTCGCCGAAGACCTCGAACCGTTCCTCCGGGGTGAGATCGATGCCCATCGTGCGTGCCTCCAAGGCGTGTTCCACGGCCGCGGCCATCTGCTGCAGCTTCTCGATCCGGGCGGCCAGCAGTTCGCGCCGGCGGCGCAGGTGTGCGCGCGGGTCCGCGCCCGGGTCGTCGAGCAGGGCCGCGACCTCGTCGAGCGGAAAGCCGAGCTCCCGGTAGAACAGGATCTGCTGGAGCCGGTCGAGGTCGGTGTCGCTGTAGCGCCGGTGCCCGGCGTACGTGCGCTCGCCCGGTGTCAGCAGGCCGATCTCGTCGTAGTGGTGCAGGGTGCGCACCGTGATTCCGGCGAACCCCGCGACCTCTCCCACGGAGTAGCTCACTTTCCGCTCCTTGACGTCGGTGATTCGGTACGACGGCCACGCTGAGGCCTCACGCCACGTGAGGTGCAAGCGGGATTCCGTTCGGGATGTTGTGTGTGTTTTGTCCGTTTATGGTGAGCCAGTGGCCCAGGAGACCGAACAGCAGGCGCCGCCGACCGCTTCGACGGCGCCGGCACGGGCTCTGCTGCCGTTCATCCTGCCCGCCGTCGTCGTGGGGGTGGTCACGAGCCTGGTCTTCATCGGGGTGAGCACGGCCGCGGAGCAGCTCGAGGAGGTGCTGTGGGGGCCCCTTCCGGACGCCCTCGGCGTGGGCCGGTACTCGGTGCTGTGGATGTTCGTGATGCTCGTGGCGACCGGCATCGCCGTCGGGCTGGTGGTGTGGAAGGCCCCCGGTCACGCCGGTCCCGATCCGGCCATTCTCGGCCTGAACGCCCCGGTCATGCCGCCGGTCGTGCTGCCGGGGCTGGTGCTGGCCACCGCGCTGATGCTGGCGGGCGGCCCGAGCCTCGGTCCTGAGAACCCGATCATCGCGGTGAACGTGGCCCTCGCGGCCTGGCTCGGGGGGCGGTTGATGCCCCGGACGCCGGGCAGCCTGTGGCCGGTGCTGGCGGAGGCGGCGACGATCGGCGCGCTGTTCGGGACGCCGGTTGCGGCGGCGCTGGTCATCTCCGAGGCGCTGGCCGGGCAGCCGATGCGCGGGCAGCTGTGGGACAACGTCTTCGCGCCGCTGACCGCGGGCGCGTGCGGGTCGATCACGACCACCCTGGTGGCCCACCCGACCTTCGACCTGGGCCTGCCGCCCCTGGGCCACCCGCACTGGCAGGACGTGGTGGCCGCGCTGGTGATCGCCCCGATGTCCGCCCTGCTCGGCATGTGCGCCGTCTACGCCTTCCCCTACGTCCACGCGGGCTTCCGGCGGCTGCGGCACCCGATGCTGATGCTTCCGGCGGGCGGTGTCGTCCTCGGTGCCCTGGCGGCCGTGGGCGGCCATCTGACGCTGTTCAAGGGGCTGTCGGAGATCGGCGAGCTGGCCCATGACCCCGAGGGCTGGTCGGCGGGGCAGTTCGCCACGATGACGGTGGTGAAACTGGCCGCGTTGCTGGTCGCCGCGTCCTGCGGTTTCCGGGGCGGCCGGATCTTCCCCTCGGTCTTCGTCGGCACCGCGCTGGGCCTGTGCGCCCACGCCCTGGTGCCGGCCGTCCAGCCCTCGCTCGGGGTCGCCACGGGCGTCCTGGGCATGCTCCTGGCGATCACCCGGCAGGGCTGGGTGAGCCTGTTCACCGCCGCCGTCCTGGTCACCTCGCCCGCCATCATCGCCGTGCTGTGTATCGCCTCGCTGCCCGCCTGGCTGCTCGTGACGGGCCGCCCGCAGATGCAGCTGCGCGAGGACGGCACCCCGGTCCGCTGATCCTCATCCTTCTGGAGGCACGTCCATGGCCCTGCACAAAGGTTCCGCGAAGCACCAGGAACGGACGATGTCGGTCAACCCGTTCTTCGGTGAGGCCAACCCCGTCGGCGGGATGGCCGAAGCCCCGCCCACACACCGGCTGGCGGACGCACCCCTGCCCCCGTCGACGGCGTACCAGCTGGTGCACGACGAGCTGATGCTCGACGGCAACTCCCGGCTGAACCTGGCCACCTTCGTCACCACCTGGATGGAGCCGCAGGCCGGGGTGCTGATGGGGGAGTGCCGGGACAAGAACATGATCGACAAGGACGAGTACCCGCGCACGGCCGAGCTGGAGCGGCGCTGTGTGGCGATGCTCGCCGATCTGTGGAACGCGCCCGACCCGTCGGCCGCGGTGGGCTGTTCGACCACCGGGTCGAGCGAGGCGTGCATGCTGGCCGGCATGGCGCTCAAGCGGCGCTGGACGCAGCGGAACGCCGACCGGTACCCGAGTGCCCGGCCGAACCTGGTCATGGGGATCAACGTCCAGGTGTGCTGGGACAAGTTCTGCAACTTCTGGGAGGTGGAGGCCCGGCTGGTCCCCATGGAGGGCGACCGCTTCCATCTGGACCCGCAGGCCGCCGCCGAGCTGTGCGACGAGAACACCATCGGGGTCGTCGGCGTCCTCGGCTCCACCTTCGACGGGTCCTACGAGCCGATCGCGGACCTGTGCGCGGCCCTGGACGCCCTGCAGGAGCGCACCGGTCTCGACGTCCCGGTCCACGTGGACGGCGCGTCCGGCGCCATGGTGGCGCCCTTCCTGGACGAGGACCTGGTCTGGGACTTCCGCCTCCCGCGCGTGGCCTCGATCAACACCTCCGGGCACAAGTACGGGCTGGTCTACCCGGGTGTCGGCTGGGCCCTGTGGCGGGACAAGGAGGCGCTGCCCGAGGAGCTGGTCTTCCGGGTCAACTACCTGGGCGGGGACATGCCGACGTTCGCGCTCAACTTCTCCCGGCCCGGCGCCCAGGTGGTGGCGCAGTACTACACGTTCCTGAGGCTGGGCCGCGAGGGCTACCGGGCGGTTCAGCAGTCGACGCGGGACGTGGCGACCTCGCTCGCCGGGCGGATCGAGGCGCTCGGCGGGTTCCGGCTCCTCACGCGCGGGGACGAACTGCCGGTGTTCGCGCTCACCACGGCCGACGACGTGACGGCCTACGACGTCTTCGACATCTCCCGGCGACTGCGCGAGAACGGCTGGCTGGTGCCCGCCTACACCTTCCCGGCGAACCGGGAGGACCTGTCCGTGCTGCGCGTGGTGTGCCGCAACGGCTTCTCCCACGACCTGGCCGACCTGTTCGTGGACGACCTGGCCCGGCTGCTGCCGGAACTGCGCCGGCAACCGCACCCGCTGAACCCGGACAAGGGCGCGGCCACCAGCTTCCACCACTGACGGGCACGGCCCGGTCCCGTCGGCCGAACCCGGTCAGCGGTGGTCGTCCGGGTGCCGCTCCCCCGTGGCGTACGGGTTCTCCTGGCCCTCGGCGAGGACGCCGGAGAAGGGCTCGCCCTCGTCCACGAAGAGGTAGGCGCCGTTCTCGATGCGTTCGACCAGCCCGCGGGTCCACTCGGCCTCGGAGTCCGCCGTGTGGACCCACATGTTCATGATCTCGCCGATGTGGCCGAGCCCTTCGATGCCGTCCTCGGGCACGTAGTGCTCGGTGACCGAGGCCCGCCACGCCTCGATCCGCCGGCCCCGCTCCCTCAGCAGCGCCACCGTCTCGGCCCTCGGCAGGTCGACCATGAAGCCGATGGCCGCGGTCTTCATGTCGCCGCGCTGGTCATAGGTGACCAGCGCGGCACGGAGCAGGGAGAAGTACTCCCCGGCACCCTCGTCGGTGAGTTCGTACTCCGTACGCGGCGGGCCCCCGGCCGTGGACGGCGCGATCTCGTGCGCGTGCAGCAGTCCCTGCCTGGCCATCTGCTTCAGGGCGTGGTAGATCGAGCCCGGCTTCGCGTTGGACCACTCGTGCGCGCCCCAGTACTCGAGGTCGCCGCGCACCTGGTAACCGTGGGCCCGCCCGTGCCGGCGGACCGCGCCCAGCACGAGAAGACGGATCGCTGACATGCGGTCCAGGTTATTGCCGTGCGGCTATCCCGCCTGCTCCAGGGCCACCAGCTCGAACGCGGTCTTGCCGTCCAGGGACTCGCGGATGATGTCGGCGTGACCGGCGTGCCGGGCCGTCTCGCGGATCAGGTGCAGGCACACCCAGCGCACCGATACGCGGCTCTCCGGCGGGAACCAGGGGTCCGGCGGCAGCGGGAAGGTGTCGTCCAGACTCGGCGCCGAGCGGATGAACTTCTCCGTGTCGGCGGCCACCTGCTCCCAGTACGCCAGCTGCGAGGCGACCGTCTCGTCACCGACCAGCTGGAAGGTCTCGTGCCAGTTCGACTCGTCGCGCCGCACCGCCGGCGGTTTCCGCCCGGCCCGGGCGATCCAGCCCTGTTCCACCTCGGCGACATGCTTGAGCAGGCCGCCGAGAGACAGCGTGCTGGCGCTGGGGCGGGTGCGGGCCTGCTCCTCGGTCAGTCCGAGCAGAGCCCTGCGGATCCCGCCGCGCTGCTCCTCGATGAACGCGAGCAGCGCTCCACGCTCGTCGCCCTTCGCCTCCGCGGGCACGTGAGTGACCATGGCCTGCCGCCTTTCGGGGTCGGTTCACCGGGGCTCGTTTCCCCGGCACCGATGACGCTACGGTCCATTGCGGTCAGATCCTGTCCGCAATGGCCGGCGGGCTTCCGGTTTCCTGGAAAGCCCGCCGGCACGGCCCGGGTGGAGGGGCCGCCGGCGTGAGGCTGGGCGGGCGCTCGGAGAGCCCGCCCGGAAGGGGCCGTCTGGAGAGCCGGCTGGGCGAGGCCGCTCGGCGTGGTCGCGCCGCGAGGCTCGCCTGGCGAGGCCGCTCGGCGGGATCGCTCGGCGTGGTCGCGCCGCGAGGCTCGCCCGGGTCAGAACGGGAAGCCGCTGCGGCCGTGCTGCACCGAGATCCACTTGATCGTGGTGAAGGCCTCCAGCGTCGTCTCGCCGTTCAGCCGGCCGAGGCCGGAGTGCTTCTCGCCGCCGAAGGGCACGAGCGGCTCGTCGTGGACGGTGCCGTCGTTCACGTGGAACATGCCCGTGTCGATCCGCTTGGCGAAGGCGACACCCCGCTCGATGTCCCCCGTGTGCACGGCGCCGCTGAGGCCGTAGGGGGTGTCGTTGACGATCCGGACCGCCTCCTCCTCGCCGTCGAACGGGATGAGGAAGACCACCGGTCCGAAGACCTCCCGCTGGAGCAGCGCGGAACCGGCGGGGACGTCGGTGAGCACGGTGGGCTCGACCAGGTTGTCGGTCGTGGTGCCCCGTACGAGTGCCGTGGCACCCTCGGCGATCGCCTGCTCGACCGTGCCCGAGATGGCGTTCGCCTGGGTGGAGTTGATCACCGGGCCGATGACGGTCTGCGGATCGCGCGGGTCACCGACCTTGAGCGTCCTGACCTTGGCGACGAAGCGCTCGGTGAACTCGTCGGCCACCGAGCGGTCCACCAGGACCCGGTTGGCGGCCATGCAGACCTGGCCCTGGTGGACGAACCGGCTGAAGACCGCCGCGTCCACCGCGTAGTCGATGTCGGCGTCGTCCAGCACCACCAGCGCGCTGTTGCCGCCCAGTTCGAGGACCGACCGCTTGAAGTTCTTCGCGCACACGGTGGCGACGTGCCGGCCGATCTTGTCGGACCCGGTGAAGGAGATGACCTTCGGGACCGGATGCTCGATGAAGGCGTCGCCGATCTCGGCGATGTCGGTGACGACCACGTTGAGCAGGCCGCCGGGCAGCCCGGCCTCCTCGAAGATCTTGGCGAGCAGGGTGCCGCCGGCGATCGGGGTGTTCTGGTGCGGCTTCAGGACGACGCCGTTGCCGAGCGCGAGAGCCGGGGCGACGGACTTCAGCGACAGCAGGAAGGGGAAGTTGAAGGGGCTGATCACACCCACGACCCCGACCGGCACCCGGTAGACGCGGTTCTCCTTGCCGTCGGTGGGCGAGGGCAGGATCCTGCCCTCGGGGCGCAGCGCGAGATGGATCGACTCGCGCAGGAACTCCTTGGCCAGGTGCAGCTCGAAGCCGGCCTTCACGCGCGTGCCGCCCAGCTCCGCGATGATCAGGTCGGCTATCTCCTGCTCGCGGTCCTCTATCAGGCGCAGGGCCCGCTCGAAGACCGCACGCCGGGTATAGGGGTTGGTCTCGGCCCACTGCTTCTGGGCGCGCGCGGCGGCCCGGTAGGCCTGGTCCACCTCGTCGACCGTGGCCACCGTGATCGAGGCGAGCTTCTCGCCGTCGTAGGGATTGAAGTCGATCACGTCCCAGGAACCGCTGCCCGGGCGCCACTCGCCGTCGATGTACTGCTGGGCCAGGTCGATGAAGTAGGACGACATGTGATCCCTCAATCGCTAGCGGAGGCCAGATCTACGCCACGTCTGATCACATGTCATCGTACTTGCGTATCAAGAGAGTTGAAGAAGACCCCGGAGGAGATCGCGGCTCTCGCCGGGGCCGGGACTGTCCTGCTGGAGCTCCTTCAGGGCCTGCTCGTACTGGGCGACGTCCTCGCGCTTGTCCAGATACAGGGCGCTGGTCAGCTGCTCCAGGTAGACCACGTCGGACAGGTCGGTGTCGGGGAAGCTGAGGATGGTGAAGGCGCCGCTCTCACCGGAGTGCCCGCCGAAGCCGAACGGCATGATCTGCAGCCGCACGTTGGTCCGCTCGGAGACGTCGATCAGGTGCTGGAGCTGGCCGCGCATCACGTCGCGATCGCCGTAGGGACGGCGCAGAGCCGCCTCGTCCAGGACGATGTGGAACTCCGGTGCGTTGTCGGCGAGCAGGTGCCTCTGCCGCTCCAGGCGCAGGGCGACCCGCCGCTCCACGTCCGCGGTGCTCGCGCCCTTCATGCCGCGCCGGACCACCGCGCGGGCGTACTCCTCGGTCTGCAACAGGCCGTGCACGAACTGCACTTCGTAGACACGGATCAGCGAGGCGGCGCCTTCGAGGCCGACGTAGGTGGGGAACCAGCTGGGCAGGACGTCGGTGTAGCTGTGCCACCAGCCGGCCACGTTGGCCTCGCGGGCGAGGGAGAGCAGCGACTCGCGCTCGGCCCCGTCGGTGATGCCGTACAGCGTCAGCAGGTCTTCCACGTCTCTGGTCTTGAAGCTCACCCGGCCCAGCTCCATCCGGCTGATCTTCGACTCGGAGGCGCGGATCGAGTATCCCGCGGCCTCGCGCGTGATCCCGCGCGCTTCACGCAGTCGCCTGAGTTGCGAGCCGAGCAGCATCCGCCGCACCACCGATCCGGGCTCTCCCGCGCTCACGTTCGCCAGCCTCCCCAACCGTCTTCAGGTGCCGCAGTCTGCCACTAAAACACTTCGAGCAGTACTCGTCCGGTTACGGAAACGGAAAGAGGTCGGCCGTTTCTGGCTTCTCCCGACCGGGAAGAGGTCGGGACCACTGGCGGAACTCGCGGCGAAGATGGCAGAAAAAATGGCCAAGAAGCGGTACGGGCAGGGCTATTTCGGTCGCGTGCACGTGCATCTGCCCTTGCATCTGCTCTTCGCTTCCGAAACCATGGTGCCGCGCCACCGCTGCATCGCAACGACCGCGAATTCCGGGAGTGCCTCGCATGGGGACGAATGGATCGACCATGCTCAAGCCGTTACGGCAGGGCCTTCCGCCTCTGGACCCCACGGCCGCGTCCGATGCCGCCTCCTGCGCCCTGCCCGCCCGTTACGAGGCGGTGGGCGAGGCCCGGCGCTTCACGCGCGACACTCTCGACAAGTGGGACGCCGGCGACCGCTTCGACGACATATGTCTCGTCGTCTCCGAACTCGTCACCAACGCCCTGCGCCACGCACTGCCGGCCGACCAGGGCCGCTGCGGTGAGCCGAGCACGTCCGTGCGGCTGCATCTGATGCGCTGGACCGAGCGGCTGGTGTGCGCCGTGCGGGACCCGAGCCATGAGACGCCGGTACCGCGCGACTCGGACGACTTCTCCGCCGAGTCGGGCAGAGGCCTGTTCCTGGTCGACTCCTTCGCCGACGGCTGGGGCTGGCATCCGCTCGCGGGCACCCTGGACGGAAAGGTGGTCTGGGCGATGTTCCGACTCCGCCCGGCCGGCTGACGCGTCACGGCTCTCAGCGACGCGGAGTGTCTACGCGCGTCACCACCCGCACTCCGGCGGCCATGGACATCGTTGCCACGGCGCCCGTCCCGGCCCGGCGGTCAACTCGCTATGAGATGGTCGAACTCCCCGTCCTTGACCCCGAGAAGCATGGCCTCGATCTCCGCGCGTGTGTAGACGAGCGCGGGGCCGTCCGGGAAACGCGAGTTGCGTACGGCGACCTCGCCCCCCGGCAGCCGTGCGAACTCCACGCAGGATCCCTGCGAGTTGCTGTGCCTGCTCTTCTGCCAGGCCACTCCGTCCAGCTGCGTTGCAGCCATGCCGTTGTACACGTCGTACCCCCCGTAAACGCCGTCAGCGTCGCGGTCCACAGGTCGCTCCCCGCTGGTGCACTGGCTGAAGTGGCCATAGATGCTGTAGTCAACTGACCCGGATCATAACCCCGTTCACGTGCAGGTGCTTGAGCAGATGCACGTGCACAGGGGGTGTTACCGCGGTTACGGCTTTGACGTGCGCTTTACCCAAGCCGTTCCAGCGTCTGCCCAGGAGCGGGGAGGACATGTCCGCGCCGGCCCCCGTTCATGATCTTCCACGCCATCGTCTGAACCGGATCGTCCGGATCGAATCCGTCGCGCACAAGGAAGAGACGCGTACCGCGCCCTTCCTGTTCCAGGGTCCAGTGACGGTCCGGTCCGCCGCCCGGGATAGACGGTCCGGTCCGCCGCCCGGGATAACGGGTGCCGCCGCGGTGCGCGTGCCGTCGCCTCCCGAAAACACGGGTGCCGCCGCCGTGCGCATGCCGCCTCCTCCCGGAAACACGGGTGCCGCCGCCGTGCGCATGCCGCCTCCTCCCGGAAACACGGGTGCCGCCGCCGTGCTCGTGCCGTCGCCGGATCCTGCCCGGCGTTCGGAAGTCCACCCGATAACTAACTGCTGGTAGCTTGCTGCGGGCCGTCCGGCGGCGGGCGGCCGGCCGCTACAGCTAAGGGGCTTTCCGGTGACGTGTGCGACTGCGAGAGTGCGGAGTGCGGCTCTGGCCGCGGGACTGGCGGGCGCGCTGGCGCTGACGGCGTGCAGCGGTGGCGGTTCGAAGGACGCCCCCTCCTCGTCCAGCCCCAGCACGGCGCCGACCTCGGGCAGCGGCTCCCCGGCCGTCACCGGCGCCTCGAAACAGCTCCAGGGCAGCTGGATCACCACCGCAGGCGGCAAGGTGGTGGCCCTGGTGATCACCGGGAAGAAGGCCGGGGTCTTCGCGACGGGCGGGACCGTGTGCAGTGGGACCGCCGGCACGGAGGCCGGGATGCGGATGATCCACCTGACCTGCACCGACGGCAGCAAGGACCGGGCCACCGGAATGGTCGACTCGGTGGACGGCAAGGCCATGAAGGTGACCTGGTCGGGCAAGCTCGGGCAGGAGACGTACACCAGGGCGGAAGGCGGCAAGCTGCCTTCGGGGCTGCCGAGCAACCCCCAGCAGTGACGTAGCACCGCCGGTGCGAGGCGGCGGTCCCGGGCGTCACCCGGAGCGGCGCCCCTCGGTGTCACCCCGGGCGGTGGTTTTCGGCGTCATCCGATATGAGGGTTCTCGGCGTCGTGCGAAGTGGCTTCCTCCAGGGCGTCCGATGCGGCCGGCGGCGGTGCTGGGGGCACCCGGGCGCGGTGGTCCGGAAGTGCGGCCGGAGCGGTGAATCGGGAGGGGCGCGCGGCGGGGGCCGGTGCGCAGGCGCGATGATGCAGGGGCACCGTCACGACCTCGATGGGGACCTCATGCGCGCCTTTCCGCTCACCGTCACCGCCCTCGCCGCCGCCCTGCTGCTCACCGCCTGCGATGACGGCGGAGGGGGCAGCGGCGACAAGAACAGCTCGGCCTGCGAGATCGGCGGGGTGTCGCTGCAGATCGGTTCGGCAAGCGTGGCCCCGGCCGCCGGTGACACCGGAGAGGTGCCCGTCAGCATCACCAACCAGAGCACCCCCTGCACCCTGGACGGCTTCGCGAGCGCCGTGGTGAACGCCGACGGCGCCGAGCACAAGGTGGCCGTCCTCCAGGGCGCCAAGGCGCAGCAGCTGAAGCTCGCGAAGGGGGACTCGGCGTCCTTCACCATCACCTACGTGCGCGGCAAGGCGGCGGACAGGAACAGCCTGGCGGCGAAGACGGTGAAGGTCGGCCTGCCCGGCTCCGCCACCACCCGCACCTTCCCGTGGTCCTACGGCCCCATCGCCCTCAAGGGGGCCGCACCGGACGCCGGCGTCAGCGCCTTCCAGCAGGTCGGGGACTGAGGCGGACCGCGGCTCAGGGAAGCCGGTGCCGGCTCCTGACCTGAGCGCGGTCGGCCGCCGCCGTACCCTCCGTCCACCCCGCCGCGTCGGTCACGCCGCGCAGCCGGGTGGTGGTGGTCTCCGGGAAGAGCTGCTCCAGCCGGCCGGTGACGGCCACCGCGCGCGTGGCCAGCACCGGCAGCAGGTCCTGGGTGACCTGGGTCTCGGCCGCGGCCGCGAGCCGGTCGCCGACGCGGTGGGCGTAGGCGGCGAGGAACGACTGCCGGAACGTCTTGGTCCGCTTGCGCCCGCCGGCTCTCTGGGCCGCCTCCGCCTTGGCCATCGCGTGCGTGGCCTGCACCAGCAGCGAGGTGTAGAGCAGTTCGACGGCGTCCAGGTCCCCCTCGAAGCCGACGACCGTGGAGAAACCCAGCGGTTCGTTCCACACCGCGCGGCAGTGGTTCGCGGTGGCCACGGCGTCCAGCAGAACCGCCTTGGCCTGTTCGTACGGCGGCTCGACACCGATCCGGCAGGCCCCGGGGGTGTCCGGGGCGGGCGCCTCGGCGGCCAGCAGGGCCTCGTCCACGCTGTGCCGGGCCATCAGCTCCTGCGCCTTGGCGCTGAGCGCCTCCGCCTCCTCCGGGTAACCGGTCGCCTCGGCCTTGGCGAGCAGCGCGCGGATCCGGCCGAGCATGCGGGAGGCGGCCGGCCCGGCAGCGCGGCGCGGCTCGTCATGCAGCGGCTCCAGGGTGGGCAGGCGCAGCAGCAGGCGGTACAGCTCCAGGACGGCCGTGGCGTGCGAGAAGCGGTCGGCGTCGGTGACCGGCTCCGCCGGCAGTGCCTCCAGCTGGGCGGCCCAGCGGCGCCCGCGCGAGCGGTCCCGCCCGGCCTGCGCCCGGATCAGGGCCGCGGCCAGGCGTATGTGCGCCTCGTCCAGCTCGCGCCGCACCAGCCGCACGACGTCGGCGGGCTGCCAGCCGCGCCGCCAGGCCGCCGCCACGAACTCCTGGCCGCGCAGGGCGAGTTCGGCATCCGCGGTGGAGTCGGCGGCGAGCAGGGAGGCGCCCGTGTCGAGGCCCGTGTCGGTGTCGTCGTAGAGGGCGGCCCCGAAGGCCCGTTCGACGGTACTGGCAGTGCTGGTCACGCCGTCGATCGTGCCACGCCCGACCGACAACGGGCACTGACCGTCCACAGGCTGTGGACAACTTCTCCGGATAGTGGATACGGAAGCGGAAGCCCGCCCGGCCCTTCGCGCGGCCGCGCATCGAGCGGACGGCGGAAAACGCGGGAAAGCCGCAGAATCCCGAGGACGGGAGGAGCTGGGGGGCGAAGGACGGGAGGAGCCGGGGGCGCGCTGAGGGGCGGAGGACGGGAGGAGCTTGAGGGTGGAGGACGGGAGGACCGGCGGGGCTGGAGGACCGGGGACTGGCGAACCGGACTGTCAACCATCGGTTGACAGTCCTAGGGGTGCAACCTACGGTTGACACATGGCGACCAACGGGAACATCACGGCGTCCGTACGCCTCGACGACCTCATCGAGGCCATCAAGAAGGTCCACCCCGAACCCCTCGACCAGCTCCAGGACGCGGTGATCGCGGCCGACCACCTCGGAGACGTGGCCGACCATCTGATCGGTCACTTCGTGGACCAGGCCCGGCGCTCGGGCGCGTCCTGGACCGACATCGGCAAGAGCATGGGGGTGACCCGGCAGGCGGCGCAGAAGCGGTTCGTACCCAAGGAGTCCGCGGATCTCGACCTCAGCCAGGGCTTCAGCCGCTACACGGATCGCGCGCGGAACGTGGTCATCACCGCGCACAACGAGGCGGTGGCCGCCCGCACCCCGGAGGGCCGGCCCGAGCACCTGATCCTCGGGCTGCTGGCCGAGCCGGAGGGCCTGGCGGCGAAAGCGATCACCAGGCAGGGCACGGGCCTGGACGCCGTACGGCAGGCCGCGACCGCCGCCCTCCCGCCCGCCGCGGACGACGTCCCCGAGCTCATCCCCTACGGCCCCGAGGCCAAGAAGGTCCTGGAACTCACCTTCCGCGAGGCCCTGCGGCTCGGCCACAACTACATCGGCACCGAACACATCCTGCTGGCCCTCCTGGAGCACGAGAACGGCCACGGCGTCCTCAGCGGCCTCGGCGTCACCAAGTCCGATACCGAGGAGTACGTCGGCAAGGTGCTGGCGCTGCTCCTGGAGCAGCGGAAGGAGGTCGCACAGGCCGCCGAGTCGGCCATGGGTCCCACCGACCGCGCGGAGGACTGAGCCCCAGGTCAGGACCATTGTCAGAGCCGGCTGCCACACTCGCTGTCATGACCGACCGGTGGGCACTCGCGCCGGCCGAGGACGGTGGCGTGGACGTCGCCCCCCTCGGCCCGGACGGGCTGCCCGCCGGGCCGGTCCGGCGGGAGAGCGATCCCGCCCAGGCGGTGCGGAGCCGCCCGGAGGTGACGCGCTGGGTGTGGCGGTCGACCCCCGAGGTCTATCCGCGTCTGCTCGCCACGGGGGTGCGAGTGGAGCGGTGCTACGACATCGAGGACGCCGAGACACTCCTGCTGGGCCACGAGGGGCGGTACGGCGAGCCGCACTCGGCCGCCGCCGCCCTGGCCCGCCTCCGCGGCGGCCCCGTGCCGCCCGACCCACCGCAGCGAGCCGCCGAGCCGGGCGCGCAGTCACCGCTGTTCGAGCCGGCCGGCACCCGGGTGCCCCTCGAAGACCTCCTCGCGGTCTACGCCGACCAGCAGCAGCGCCACCGGCGGGCCGCCCACCCCGACCGGATGCGGCTGCTGACGGCCGCCGAGTCGGCCGGGATGCTGGTGGCCGCCGAGATGAACCGCTCGGGTCTGCCCTGGAGCGCGGACGTCCACCGCGAGTTGCTGCACGACCTGCTCGGCGAGCGGTACGCAGGCGGGGGCGAGCCGCGCCGCCTCGCCGAGCTGGCGGACGAGGTGTCCACCGCGTTCGGCCGCCGGGTGCGGCCGGACCTGCCCGCCGATGTGGTCAAGGCCTTCGCGCAGGCCGGGATCAAGGTGAAGTCCACCCGCCGCTGGGAGATCGGGTCCGTCGACCACCCGGCCGTCGAGCCGCTGCTGGAGTACAAGAAGCTGTACCGCATCTGGGTGGCACACGGCTGGGCCTGGCTGCACGACTGGGTGCGCGAGGGCCGCTTCCGCCCCGAGTTCCTCGCCGGGGGTACGGTCACCGGGCGCTGGGTGACCAATGGCGGGGGCGCCCTGCAGATTCCCAAGGTGATCCGGCGGGCCGTGGTGGCCGACCCCGGCTGGCGGCTGGTGGTGGCCGACGCCGACCAGATGGAGCCGCGGGTACTGGCCGCCATCTCCCGCGACCCCGGGCTGATGGAGGTGGCCGGCCGCGAGAGCGACCTGTACCAGTCCGTCTCCGACCGCGCCTTCTCCGGCGACCGGAACCAGGCCAAGCTCGCCGTGCTCGGCGCGGTCTACGGCCAGACCTCGGGCGACGGCCTGAAGAACCTCGCCGCGCTGCGCCGCCGCTTCCCCAGGGCGGTGGCCTACGTCGACGACGCGGCGCGCGCGGGGGAGGAGGGCCGGCTGGTCCGCACCTGGCTGGGCCGGACCTGCCCGCCGGCGGCCGGCTCGGGCGAGAGCGCGGAAGAGGCCGGGATCCCCGTCGGGGAGGACGACGCCGAGCCGCAGACCGACCGCCAGGGCTGGGTGCCGGGCTACGCGTCGTCCGACTCGCGTGCGCGTGGCCGCTTCGCGCGGAACTTCGTCGTGCAGGGCAGCGCCGCCGACTGGGCGCTGTTGCTGCTCGCCGCACTGCGCCGTGCCTGCGCGGGCCTCCAGGCCGAACTGGTGTTCTTCCAGCACGACGAGGTGATCGTGCACTGCCCCGCCGAGGAGGCCGGCACCGTCGTCCAGGCGATCCGCGAGTCCGCCGCCCTCGCCGGACGGCTGACCTTCGGCGAGACACCGGTGCGGTTCCCGTTCACGACGGCGGTGGTGGAGTGCTACGCCGACGCGAAGTAGGCGGCCGCCGGCCTGCTCGGCCGGCGGGCAACCACCGCGGCCCGCTCCACCACGGGCCGCTCCACCACGGGCCGCTCCACCACGGCGGGGACACGGCATCATGCCGGCTCCGAGGAGACCGCCGCCGGTCCTGCTCAGCCCGCGGGCATCCGCCGAGGGCCACTCCCCCGCGGCCGAGACGCACCGCCATGCCGACGCCGAGCGAACCGCCGTCGGGTCCGCTCAGTCGGTGAGGAGTCGTCGTAGCTCCGTGAGGACCGTCTGCTCGTCCGTTGCGGCCAGCGCCACGAGCGCCGCGCGCCAGGCACCGTATGCCTCCGCCGCGCGTCCCTCCGCGCGCAGCAGCAGCCCCTGCTGGTGCCGGGCCAGGCCGCCGATGTAGCGGTCTGCGCGGGCGTCGGCCCGGCGCAGCAGCTCGGCGCACTCGGCGCCGGCCCGCTCGCCCTCCCCCAGCTCCCGCAGTGCCCGGACCAGACCGAGCCGGGTCTGGGACTCGCCGTGCCAGTCGCCGTGGCCGCCGAGGATCCGCAAGCTCTCCTCGAAGTGCCGGGCGGCGGCGGCCGCTTCGCCGAGGGCGAGGTGGGCGTAACCGATGTTGCAGTGCGCCGTGTGCTGCACGATGACCGCGCCGACCGTGTTCCCCAGCGCCAGTGAGCGCCGGTGCTGGTCGATGGCGGCACGCGGGTCGGTGTGCTCGAAGAGGTTGCCGAGGTGGCTGTGGGTGACGGCCTGACCGTAGGGATCGTTCAGCTGCCTCGAATACGCGAGGCTCTGCCGCAGCGCCTGCGCCGACTCCTCGTACCGCCCCAGCCCCTCCAGCAGCAGCCCGCGGTTGTTCAGGCAGCGCCTGATCCCGGCGGTCATGCCGAGCCGTCGCCAGATCTCCATGGCCTGGTCGGTGTGGGCGAGGGCGTCACCCTGCTGCCCGGTCAGGAAGTGCAGGCCCGCCAGGTCTCCCAGCGCGTACGCCTCGGCCGCCGCGTCACCGAGTTGCCGCGCCGCCCGCAGTGCGGCCCGCCCCAGCACCTCCATCTCGGCGACCCGCCCACTGCGTTGCACGTACGGGAAGAGCAGCCGCCCGAGCGTGGAGAGGTGGGCGGACCGCCGTACGTCGGCCGTTCCCGCGTTCCGCTCCACCAGGGTGACGATGTTCTCCAGCTCCGCCTCGCTCCACGCCAAGGCCGCTTCGGCGGACTCGAAGAAGGGCAGGGCGGCGACGTCCTCGGCGTGCTCGGGCAGTTGCGCGGCGGTCGGCCGGCGTCGGTCGTCCTGGTCGAGACCCGGCTCGGCGATCGCCGCCAGCAGCCGGTCGGCCACGGCGGCGTACCAGCGGAGGGCGGCCAGATCGGAAGCGGCCGTGCTGCCGGTGCCGTCGGATTCGACGGCACCGGCGGCACCAGTGGCCGGTGCGGGTGCGGAGTCGCCGGGCGTGGACGTGCCTGACGCGGAGGTGCCGGGTGCGGAGGTGCCGGGTGTGGAGGTGCCCGGGGCAGAGACGTCCGGCGCGGAGGTGCCGGGTGTGGACGTGCCCGGGGCGGGCTGCGTGGTGGAGGTGTCCGCGGCGGAGGCTTCGCCCGGCTCCGAGGCGGGGGTGAAGGCCGTAGCGCCGGGTGGGGCGGGGTCCGGGGCCGGGGCAGGAGCCGTCGGGGGCCTGCCGGCGCGGTCGCCGTCGCTCCGCACTCCCGTGTCCGCCAGCTCGCGGGCGAAGTCGCGGACCAGATCGTGCGGGGCGTAGCGGCCGAACGCCGTCTCCTCCAGCAGGGCGACGTCGACCAGACGGTCCAGCGCGGCCTCGGCGCGGCGCTCGTCGATGCCGGTGAGCCGGGCGATCAGCGGGGCGCCGTACACAGGAAGGTCGAGAGCGCCGATGTGCCGCAGGGCGAGGGCCGCGTCGCGGTCGGCCTCGCGGTCGGCGGCGGCGAGCGCGTCATGGGCGACGGCCAGGGAGCGCCGGACGCTCAGGTCGTCGTACTCCAGGTGGTGCAAGCGCCCTTCGGTGGCCGCGAGTTGGCCGGCCAGCACGTCAGGGGTGAGCGCCCGCCGGGCGGCGAGCCGGGCGGCGACGACGCGCAGTGCGAGCGGGAGCCGGCCGGTCAGCTCGACCAGGGCATGCCCGGCCCTCAGCCCCTCGCGTCCGCTCACCGCACGCAGCAGGGCCGCACTGTCCTCGCTGGTCAGCGGGCCGAGCGGAAAGCGCCGGGCGCCGTCGAGAGCCGTCAGCGGCGAACGACTGGTGACGATCACCGCACAGCCCGGGCCGGCCGGCAGCAGCGGCCGTACCTGCGCGGCGTTGGCCGCGTCGTCGAGCACCAGCAGGATGTGCGCGGGTGCCAGCAGCGAGCGGAGCAACGCCGAGGCCGCGTCCGGGTGTTCGGGGATGTTGCGCGGGTCGGCCCCGAGGTCGCGCAGCAGGGCGCCCAGAGCCTGCGCGGCGGTGAGCGGGGGCATGCCGGGGGTGGCGCCGTGCAGATTGACGTAGAGCTGACCGTCGGTGAACCGTTCCCGCAGTTCATGGGCCACGTGCAGGGCCAACGCGCTCTTGCCGACGCCCGCCATGCCGCTGATCACCGCGACGGTGAGGGCCGGCACGGGCGGCTCGGCCAGCACCTCGCGCAGCTCCCGGCGCACGTCCACGCGACCGGTGAAGTGGGCCGGAGGAGCCGGCAGCTGGGCCGGACGCGGGGTCTGCCGTGCGGCGGAGCCGGCTTCGCGTGCGGAGGCGGCGGGCGACTCGGCACCGGCCGCACCCACCTGAACGTCCGGCTTCCGGCGTTCCGCATCCTTCGCGGCGCGCCGCCGGTCACCACCTCCCTCGTTCCGCCGCCGCTCCTCGCCGCTCCCGCGCAGCACCTCGGCATGCGCCGCGCGGACGGCCGGACCGGGCTCGACACCGAGTTCCTCCACCAGGCGGGCCCGCAGGTCGCGGTGGACGGCCAGGGCCTCGGCCTGACGGCCGGTGCGGTGCAGGGCGAGCATCAGCTGCCGGTGATAGGCCTCGCGCAGCGGATACTCGGCGACGAGGGCGGCCAGCTCGGGGACGAGCGCGGCCACACGGGCGCCACCCAGCGCGAGTTCGGCGTCGTAGCGCCACTCGAACAGCAGCAGCCGCGCCTCCTCCAGACGCTGCACGAGGGCGTAGCCGCCGAGGTCGGCGGGAAGCCCGCTGAGCGGGGTGCCGCGCCACAGCGCGAGCGCGGACATGCAGGCACGTACGACGTCCGGCCACTGGCGCAGAGTGTGGGCGCCGCGCGCCTCGCCGACCCGCGCGTCGAAGACGTGCACGTCCAACTCGCCGTGGTCGACGCGCAGCAGATAGCCCGGCGGTACGGCCCTGAGCCGGTCGGGGTCGTCCAGGAGGCGGCGCAGCCGGGTGACGTGGTTGTGCAGCGAGGCCTGGGCGGAGACGGGCGGCATCCCGCCCCACAGGGCGTCCTTCAGCGACTCGACCGACACGACGCGGCCGGGTTCCAGCAGCAGCGCGGCGAGCAGGGCGCGCACCTTGGGGCTGCCGATGGGACGGACGCCGTCGTCGGCGCTGTCCTCCGGGACATCCCGCGCGGCCTCACCGGCGCCATCACGGGGGGACGCGACGGACTCGGCGGAAACGAAGGGGTCGTAGAGGACCGGCGGTCCCAGCAGTCCGAACCGCAGCTCGTACCGCCGCATCTCGCCGCCTCACTGCCTTTCCTGCGCGGCCGGGACCGGCCGTGCGTCGACGCCGGGCGTGTGCCCGCCGTTCTCTGGCGGAATCCCGCCCTGTCCGCAGCGGTTTCCCGCCACCTTCCGTGTGTCGCTCAGGCCGTTGAACCGCCTGGCCCATGGCCTGTTCCGTTGTCGCAGGGCGACTTCCGGCCATCCGGCCCGCAACCTGCCGTCGAACCGTTGGCCACATGTTAGCGATCTGTTGGCGAATCCTGATGTGATCATTTCATCGGATCCGGTTCGACGGTGCGCGCGTAAGTCGCGTAACTCGGGGGAGTGTCGCCGCCGGCTGGATCCGGGGACACAAAGGAGCCCCGGCCGGCGGAGGTGAACGACCGGGGCTCCGTCCCGTCCCCACTGCCCGGCCGCCGGGCCGTGACGGCCCTCGCGCCGTTCAGATCACAGGTGGACGTCCGAGCCGGGTGAGCCGCCACACCGTCCGCCAGCGCATCGGCCGCCGTTCGCCGGCCGGCTCCCGCACCCCCTCCAGAAATCCGCCGAACCATGCCTTCAGCCCGGCCGCCGAGCGGGTGCGGGCCAGGGTGAGCAGCGTCCACACACCCAGGTGGACCGGGACGAGCGGCAGGGGCAGCCGGCGCCGCGCGAGCCAGACGCGGTTGCGGGCGTTGACCCGGAAGTAGATGGCATGCCTGGCCGGTGAGGTCCTGGGGTGCTGGAGCAGCAGCTCCGGGACGTACCGGATGGTCCAGCCGGCGTCGGCGGCCCGCCAGGCGAGGTCGGTCTCCTCGTGCGCGAAGAAGAACCGGGCGGGCCAGTCCCCGATCTCGGCCAGCATCGCCATGCGCAGGGCGTGTCCGCCGCCGAGGAACCCGGTGACATGCCCGCCGCGCATCGGATCCGACTTGCCCAGCCGTGGCACGTGTCGCTGCTGGGTCTCGCCGTGTTCGTCGGCGATGCGGAAACCCACGATGCCGAGGCCGGGATCGGCGGCGTACAGGTCCCGCACCCGCCGCAGGACGTCGGCGTCGACGAGCAGCCCGTCGTCGTCCAGCTCCACCACGACGTCGACGTCCCCGAACTCCCGCAACCGGGAGAGGGCGATGTTACGGCCGCCCGGGCAGCCGAGGTTCTCCGCCACGTCGACGGTGGTGACCTCGCCGGGCAGCGAGAGCCGGCGGGCGAACTCGGGCAGGCGGCAGCCGTTTCCGACGATCACGATGCGGGCCGGGGCGAGGTCCTGCTTGGCCACGGACTCCAGCAGGGCGTCGACCTCGGTGGGCCGGTTGCCCATGGTCACCACGGCGACGGCGATCCTCGGCTCCATCACGTCCTCACCCCATACGGCCGGCGGCGGCACCCCGTCCCGACCGCGCGGCGCCCGCCGTTCACCAAGATGTTGCCTCAGGTCCCCGGGTTCATCAGACGCCAGTTCACTTTGCGGCACCTTTGCCCCGCTTTTGTCTGGTTATAGGAAGCGGCTTTTGATCACCTTCGAGAAGCGGCCACCCCTCCGGGACAGTCGGCGGCGGCCACCCCTCCCCGTTCAGCCCCCGTCGGTGGCGCGGGCCGTCCAGCGCTCCTCGACCTTGCCGAGACGCCAGTACGCGATGGCCACGGCCCAGACGACCACGAACAGGCCGACGATGACGTAGCCGACGTTGTCCAGGTCCAGGCCGGCGATGCGGTCCGTGACGTCGTCGTGCAGACCGAGCTTGTCGTGCAGAACGCCGACCAGTTCGATCGTGCCGACGAAGAAGGCCACGGCGATGGACAGTCCGGTGATGGTGAGGTTGTAGAACACCTTCCGCACCGGATTGGAGAAGGCCCACTGATAGGCGAAGTTCATGAACGTGCCGTCGAGGGTGTCGAACAGGCTCATGCCCGCCGCGAACAGCAGCGGCAGGCACAGCACCGCGTACCACGGGAGCCCGGCGGCGGCGCCGTTGCCCGCCAGGGCGAGGAGCAGGACCTCGGTCGTGGTGTCGAAGCCGATGCCGAACAGGAAGCCCAGCGGGAACATCTGCCCCGGGCGGCGGATGGACCTGGTGAGCCGGCCGAGGAGACGGTTCATGAAGCCGCGCGAGTCGAGGTGGGCCTCCAGCTCCGCCTCGTCGTAGCGTCCGGCGCGCATCGCCCTGAAGACGCGCAGGATGCCGAAGAGCGCGGCGAGGTTGAGCGCGGCGATCAGGTACAGGAAGCTGCCGGAGACCGTGGTGCCGACGGTGCCGAGGACCTGGTGGGTCCGGGATCCGTCGTTCATCAGCGTGCCGGCGAGCTTCGCGCCGCCGGCGACCAGCGCGGCCATGACGACCACCACGCTTGAGTGCCCCAGCGCGAACCAGAAGCCGACCGACACCGGCCGCTTGCCGTCGGCCATCAGCTTGCGGGTGGTGTTGTCGATCGCCGCGATGTGGTCCGCGTCGAAGGCGTGCCGCATGCCGAGCGTGTACGCCGTGACGCCCAGGCCGACGCCGAACGCCTTGGTGCCGACCTCGTAGTGCTGCGGTATCACCAGCAGGAACAGGATCCCGAACGCGGCCACGTGCAGGGCGACGATCACCGCGAGGAGTCCGGCGGTGCGGACGGTGTCCTCTCGGCGCCAGCGGAAGGTCACCGCGGCGACGCTGTCCGGCCCACCTCCGGACGCTCCCTGGGACACGCCTCCGGACGCACCTCCGGACGCACCTTGGGTCACGCCTTCGGACACGGTCATACGGTCACGCTCCAGCACCTCGTGGATCAGCTTCGTGATGCCGTGGCCGGTCTCCTGGCTGACGGGTCGACGCGCCCGCCCCTGCCTTCCCGGCCGTGCGGCCAGTGGCGTCCCTAAGGGCGGGAACTCCCCGATCACAGTGGCGAGGGCCGCTCCGGCCTGGGCCCCTGAGGGGCCGTCACCGGTCTTCCCGAACACCACGGCTTGATCACCCTAGGAGGCGGCGCCGACAGCTGCAAGGCTGCACAGCTGAGCAGGTATGACGCGCGGAGCGGATATGGCGGCCGAGCGGTATGACAGCCGAGCGGATACGACGACCGTGCAAACTAGACAGCCATGCGGCCAGGGGGCCGTGCGGACACGGATCGCCATGCGCACAGGGATCGCCGAGCAGACACGGATCACCGAGCAGACGGGGCCGGCCGTGCAGACATCTGATCGCCGTGCAGCCATGGAAGCGGGAGCCTGCGAAGATGCGGCCATGCATCTGGTCCCCGCGGAACGTGCCGGGCAGCGCACCATCGACGGTCACCGGGTCTGTGACGCCATCGCCGCCGTCGGCGAGCCGGAGCGGGTACGGGCCTGGGCGGACCGCTTCTCGCTGCTCTCCGACCCCGGACGCCTGTCACTCCTGCTCGCGCTCCACGCGGCCGGCCCCATCGCCGTCACCGACCTGGCGCTCGCCACGGGCATGCGGGACACCGCGGTCTCCCAGGCGCTGCGCCTGCTGCGGACCGCGGGCATCGTGGAGGGCCAGAAACACGGCCGCGTCGTGCGCTACCGGCTCGTCGACGGATCGATCTGCGCCCTGCTGAGCCACTGCGCCCCACCCGACTGACACGGCCGGTCCGTCCAGCGCCATGGCCCACGGCCGGAAGGGCGCAGGCGCACCGGACACGCCAAAAACCCCAGGCCGCAAACGATCGGTCCTGGGGTTCCAGTGGAGCCGCTTTCGGGATTCGAACCCGAGACCTACGCATTACGAGTTGTCCGACCGTGGTCCGGAGGCGTCCGTGGGCATGCATAGGGTCGATTCACTGCCTGCTCAGCAGGTGTTCCAGAGGTCTGGGGACAAGAGTGGACGCTCACGGAAAAAGCAGTGACTGAGACCGGAACTGAGACCGTGGCACTCATAGCGCAGAGCCCGAGGGACAGTCCCTACCTCATCAAGCCCCGGCTGCGCTCCGCTCCGCCGGGCGCGCTTCCCGGCTCTGGCCGCGCCCGCGCTCCTGCCTCCGGCCCGCTCGGCGCGGCCGACGCCGACGCGCGCCCACATGTGGACAGGGCCGGTGGCCATGAGGCGATCACCGCAGAACGCGGCCCACGGTCAAGACGATGCCTCCGGCGGGGGATCGGCCGGCACCGGGGTGGAGGTGGCAGCCGGGCCGCCGGGCTGGCGATGGTTTTCAAGCTGGTCGAGTCAGCCCAGGCCCGCTGGCGCGCTGTGAACGCACCCCACCTCGTCGCTCTGGTCCGTGCCGGGGCCCGCTTCGAACGCGGCCACCTCGTCGAACGCCCCGAGACCCTCTCGGCGTGAGCGGCCTCAGCCGATCCGCAGAAGCCGGGAGGATCTCAGGCACCCGTGCGCCGTATGTGCAGGTGGCCATCGCGCGGGAAGGAGGGCGGTGCCGCGGGCAGGATGGAGTCGAAGTCGTAGCGGCTCTTCTGTGCAACCCGGCACGATGCCAGGTTGTCCACCCGGTGCAGGAGTTCGAGACGCTCCAGCCCGTCGGCTTCGAAGGTGTCGAAGGCCCAGTTGGTGAGTGCCTCCAGAGCGCGGGAGGCCACTTCCCGCCCGCGAGCGTGCGCCGCGGTCCAGTAGCCCACTTCGGCCACCGGTTTGCCGGAGGTGACTTCCTTGAGGACCACGTTGCCCACCAACTGTTCGCGAACTGAACCGGGTGGTGTCTCAAGAACGGCGAAGCCGAACCGGTCCCCCGCTGCCCAACCCTGCTGCTGAGCCTGCACCCAGCGTGCCCCGTCGGCATCGTTGTTCACGACAGAGCTCGTCCACTGGCGCAGTGCGGGATCCCGGCTCACCTCGACCAATGCGGCAACGTCCTCCATGCGCCAGGGGCGAAGAACGAGAGCGGGAGAGCCCGGCGACGCGGCCGCCTGAAGTACGACCGGGGTACTCATCAACCGATCATATGTGGCGGCGTTTTCACCCGACGCCAGCCGCGTCCGCCCCATGCCGCCTGGCGACCGCCCCGTCATTGCCGTGTCCGGACGCGCAGAGCCTGGACGGACCAATCGAACACTGGAGCCAGACTCTCCGGGGCCGGCCAGCCGTTGACCACTGCAAGCAGCTGGAGGTACCGCTCCCTGCGGGGGTCACTCACGCTCTCCAGCCGAGTCGCCAGCCGGAGGCGAAGCTCGACATCGTCGGGGCGGCCGAGGAGGTGCGCGCAGTGCGCCGTGAACGCCGCGACGATCGGATCGGCCTGGGGCGAGGCCGGGTCGATGCCGGCGGCCAGGGCCGGGCCGACCTGGTCACGGACGACTGCGGCAATGTCGCGGCGCGGGCCCATCATGTCGCTTCGGGTCTGCTCGGCCGCCAGGTCCTCGGCCATCCGCCGCACCATGGTACGGAAACCCTCGTCCAGGGACATCTCGGCCAACTCCACCCACGCCTGGATCTGCTCTGCCTCCGGGTTGTCGGGCAACTCGGAGGTCATCGAGCGCATGACCCCCGCGAATGCGGGGGCGGCGTCAAGACCGCCGAAGACGGCGTCGAGGAAATCGCCGATCAGACGTCGGCGTTCGTCCTCGGAAAGCTGGGCCAGCCGGTGCATGAGTTCCGTCTCTTCAGGTGTGGACCCGCGCTCGGCCACCGTCATCAGCACCGCGCGCCGCAGGCGCAGGACGCGGATCTGCGCTGCCAGTGCTTCGGCGTGCACCGCGGCGACCTCGGGAAGCGAGAGCTCGCGGTCCACGACCTTGCGGATCGTGGGAAGGTCCAGTCCCAGCTCGCGCAGGGCCCGCACGAGGTCCAGGCGTGCGACGGCGTCGATGCTGTAGAGGCGGTAGCCGGCCGGGCTGCGGTCCGTCGGCACCACGATTCTGCGATCGGAGTAGAACCGAACGGTCTTGACCGTGAGACCGGTCCGTCGAGCGAGTTCGCCGATCGAGTAGAGCGTGTCGCCGTCCATGACCCCACCTTTGTGTCTCCCCCTACTGGAGACTCAAGTCCCTTCGCCTGCCAGCAGGCAACCACTCCTCATCCACAAGTCTTGACAATTCCTCCCGGCTGCCGGCCCGTAGGGGTGAGTGGAGGGGTTGCTGAGAGAGGGATACCTAGGCAGTGGGCTTACTAAGGATCTCCCCAGCAACCCTCATGAACTCTGTGTAGATCTGTGCGATCTCTCTTCGGCTCTGGTCAAGGTACTGATAGCGGTAGCTCGGGGCCTCTCCGCTGTCTTCTAGGGCGGCGGCCAGGTTGCGAACAGCCGTTTCGGCGTTTTCAAGCGCCTCGTATCCGCGCCACGCCACCTGCTCTGCCCGGTCAGGTCCCGCAAGCCCAGCTACTACAGCGGCCAGCACCGCCGCTTCCCCTAATCCGGGGTGTAGGCGGCTCGGTCCGGTCTTCGCAAGGGGCTGGGTGAGTGGTCGACAACGGGCAGCGGAACGCCTTCGGCCCTCATGGTCCTGGAGACCCGCTCTGAGACTGGCGCCGCTGTCCACCGGTGGGATCCATGGCGGTGTCGTGGGCGTCGGGCAACGCCTGATGTCAGCCTGGCCCGAGAGGCCTTCACCTAGAGCGGCGAGACCCGGCGCCTGCGCCACGGCCACGGACCCCACCACCGTCCGCACCTCGCGGTGATGACGCGGGCGCCGGGCTGATGCCTTCGTTTCCCCTGGTCCTTAGAGACCTCTGTCAAGAGCGGCACAGCCCGGCGCCTCCGTGATCACCGTGAAACTCCCGGCGGCCGGCCGAACGTTGATCGTCACGGCACGAGCCCGCCCCCGGGGTCGACCTCTTGTTTCACCCGCGAGCCCGCGAGCTCTGCAGACAGACCGAGCCCCTGGAGTGCGCTGGTGTCGCGAACGGCTACTGAGATGGCGGACCTGTGAGTCCTGGGATTAGGACGCTGCGCGACCCGCATGTGCTCGTGACCTGCATAAATGAACGGATCTGGGAGGATGGCTTGACCGTGTTCTGCGGCATCGACTGGGCGGAGCGCCACCACGACGTCGCCGTCGTCGACGACACCGGCACCCTGCTCGCCAAGGCTCGCATCAGCGATGACGCGGCCGGCTACAGCAAGCTCCTGGACCTGTTGGCCGAGCACGGCGACAGCCCGGAGACCCCCATACCTGTGGCCATCGAAACCAGCCGCGGGCTACTCGTGGCCGTCCTGCGTACCGGTGATCGCAAGGTCTTCGCGATCAACCCGCTCGCCGCCTCCCGCTACCGCGACCGGCACGGCGTCAGCCGCAAGAAGTCCGACCCCGGCGACGCCCTGGTCCTGGCGAACATCCTGCGCACCGACATGCCCGCCCACCGGCCGCTGCCCGCCGACAGCGAACTCGCCCAGGCCATCACCGTGCTGGCCCGAGCCCAGCAGGACGCCGTCTGGAGCCGCCAGCAGGTCGCCAACCAGGTCCGCTCGCTGCTGCGCGAGTACTACCCCGCCGCCCTGCACGTCTTCCAGGGCAAGGAGGGCGGCCTGACCAGGGCAGACGCCCGGGTGATCCTTGCCCTCGCCCCGACCCCGGCGAAGGCCGCAAAACTCACCCTCGCCCAACTGCGCGCCGCCCTCAAGCGCAGCGGCCGCACGCGGCTTCGACACTGAGACCGCGCGCCTGCGGGAGATCTTCCGCTCCGAGTACGCCCGGCATCGCCCGGCCGTCGAGGACACGTTCGGCCAGCAGCTGCTGGCGCTGCTCAAGCAGCTGGATGCCGCCTGCCAGGCCGCGGACGACCTCACCACGGCCACCGAAGCCGCCTTCAAGGAGCACGCCGACAGCGAGATCCTGCTCAGCTTCCCCGGCCTTGGCCCCCTGCTCGGAGCCCGACTGCTCGCCGAGATCGGCGACGACCGGACACGGTTCGCCGACGCCAGAGCCCTGAAGTCCTACGCCGGCTCGGCCCCGATCACCCGGGCCTCCGGCAAGAAGCACTTCGTCGGCCGCCGCTTCGTCAAGAACAACCGGCTCATGCACGCCGGCTTTCTCTGGGCCTTCTCATCCCTCACCGCCTCACCCGGAGCCAACGCCCACTACCGGCGCCGACGCGAACACGGAGACTGGCACAACGCCGCCCAACGCCACCTGCTCAACCGCTTCCTCGGCCAGCTCCACCACTGTCTGCAAACCCGGCAGCCGTTCGACGAACAGCGCGCCTTCGCGCCACTCCTTCCAGCTCAACTGGAGGGCGTGACAGGGGCCCGCAAGCCGAGCCACTGATCGGCGTCCCAGGCCCGGAACCGTTCCGCTTCGGTGAACCCCAGCTTTGCCGCGAGGCGCATCGAGCGGGCGTTGGCAGTCTGGGTGGCGAGCACCACCGGCTCACCCGGAAGGATGTCTTCGAGCCAGTCCAGTGCCGCCGCGCACGCTTCGGCGGCATACCCGAGTCCCCACGCCTGCGGCAGGAACAGGTAGCCGAGATCGACTTTCCCCACGGCAGAGTGGCAAACGTGCTCCGTTACTCTCCTGAGCAGGATCTGGCCAATCATCACCCCGTCGAGATCGACGACGAAACTCCCGGGCCGCCGCCCGGGCACCTCGGGCATCTCACCCTCAAGCTCGTCACGCGGCCGGGGGCCGCCGAGGTAGGTGTGCACCTCCGGCGAGGCGTGCAGCTCGACGAACGCCGCACGGTCCCTGGCCTCGGGCTCACGCAGCACGAGCCTCTCGGTCTTGATCGGTGCAGGCGGCCACGCAACGGCTCCGAGATCATTCATGTCGGCCAGCCAATCAGCGGCCTTGGTAGCGATCAAGACCCATGGTCCCTCTTGACTTCTTATCCCCCATGTCTTGATCCACAGACAACTTCCTCCCCAGACACCCGCTGCCGATGCAAGCAGGGCTTGTCAAGACTGCGTGTGGCGTGGGACATCAGCAGCTGACACCAACAAGGCCGTACAGCAGCGGTGACGTCGGAACTTAACGGACGATCAGCCGAGGCACAGAGTTCGCCATCGGACGGTCAACGGTGGAAATCAAGCGCGACTCTTGCCGCCACGCAGAAGTTAGTCAGGGCCTCTCCCACGTCCACGGCTTGCTGTTCAATGAGGGCATAGAGCTCACTGTCATCGGATGGGCGGGGTGATCTCAGCGCCTCCTTCGTGGCTCGCTCAAGTTCTTCGAGCTTGCTCTGGGCACGCGCAAAGAGATCAACCACGGCATTTGGACCCAGTAGGTACAACTCCGCAAGACCGGCGAAACCACGCCGCGTCAGAGCCTCAGTCTGAGCACCGAGGGCATTCAGGCTCTGCGGCGCTCCCTCCCACCCAGCACGACCACAGTCCGTGATCAACGTCAAGTGCTCGGTCAGCAGTTCGATGCATCTCGCATAAGCCTCACGCCGCAGCTGCTCCCGCCGTACCTTCCGCTGATCGGCGAGCTGTAGCCCGGTCTGACTCCGTCCTGCCAACCAGGTGAGCACCCCGGTCACCAGGCTGGCGCCAAGCGCTGATCCACCTGCAACCAGAGCGACTGATAGATCAGACACACGCCCCCTCAGCAACACCATCGAGACGCGTTCGAATCTAGAGTGCTTCCTTCGATAACGTGGCTGGTTCGCCAACTTAGGCGCCATAGGCAAGACAGGCAACGAGACGTCATCGTGCCCCACGCGTGCCCGATCGAGCGGGGAGTCACGCCTCCAGGGCGCCGACGCCCTTGGCCGCAGGTGGGCCTGCCGCTCTTCAGCCTCTAAGCAGGTCGGTTACACCGTCTGCCGTCCAATGACCAGCCGCACCTGGACGGGTGGCCAGATAGCCGGCGATCTGCTTGGTCGGCCATCCATGGGCTTCAAGCAGGCCAGACCCGAGGTGCCGCAGGTAGTTGGCGGCCGGTGGGTTCCACTCGACGTCACGGATCCCCCACGGGGCAGTGAACGTGAGGACTGGATGCCCGTCCAAGTAACCGGGACAGACCAGGGTCTCATAGCGCCCGGGGCCCATCTCTTCCCGGCCCGCAGCGAGCACCTTCGTTAGGTCCAGCATCGTCCCGGGCTCTCTGTACATCTCCTGGGCAGCGATGTCAGAGAACTGTTCAGCTGTGAGCAGGTATGCGCGAGCAGCCATCTGATCGGGGACGTTCGGGTCATAGAACGCCATGCCACCCGTCCACGCCTGCGATTCGAGCGCGAAGTAGAGCTTTCCCGGGAGCATGACCGGCACTGTCCGCTCCGGCGGTCTGCCATCCCGGCAACCTGGATAGGTGCGCCGCCCATACCCTGCTCGATGCCGGCCATGCTCCCTCGCATGTCGTGAAGGTGCACCGCATTCTGTCCCGCGCCCTGAAGATCGCCCACCGTCGCCGCATCGTCGGTGAGAACGTCGCCACGCTCGTGGACCCGCCGAGCGTGGATGAGACTGAGGCCAACCCCTTCACCAAGGAGGAGGCCAAAGCGTTCCTCGAAGCCGCATCGAAGCGCCCCACCTTCATGCGGTGGATCGTCGGTGTCGGCATGGGATTCCGGCAGGGCGAGACGCTCGGTTTGCGGTGGCCCTATGGCGACCTGGAAGCGGAGCTGTTCCACCCCGAGTGGCAGCTACAGCGCCTCACATGGCGGCACGGGTGCGGCGACCCACACGCCTGCGGCGCGCGCCTGCACCGCTTCGAGGCGTGCCCCGCGGACTGCATCACGCACAAGAGCTACAAGCGCGGCTGCCCCAAACCGTGTACCAAGACGTGCACGAAGCACGCGAGCGCCTGCCCGGACCGCAGGGAGGGCGGTCTCGTCTTCACCCGCCCCAAGACCAAGAAGAGCCGGAACGCCGTCCCGATCCCACCCGTTTTCGTGCCGTTCCTTCACGACCACAGGGCCCAGCAGGAAGCTACGCGGGCCGCCGCTGGGGAACTGTGGCAGGAACACGAGGTCGTGTTCTCGCGGCCGGACGGGCGCCCGCTCGACCCGCGCGCCGACTATGAGGAATTCAAGGAGCTGCTCAAGGAGGCCGGGATCGATGACCGGCGGCTGTACGACGGGAGTCGCCACACTGCCGGCACGATCCTGAACGAGCTGGGCGTCGACATGCCCACGATCATGGAGATCCTGCGGCACACGCAGATCAGTCAGACCCGGCGGTACGTGAAGGGCCGGTCGCATCTGTCAAAGGACGCCATGCGACGAATGGGCGAGTTCTTCGTGCCGCCACCGTCGTCTCCGTCGGTCCCGAATCCGGGCCCCATTGAGACCAGAACTGAGACCGCTGACACCCGCGCGGCCCGTGCGCAACGTCGTCGGCGCATCCGCTGAACGAAAAAGCCCAGCTCAGACGGTGTCTGAGCTGGGCTTTCAATGGAGCCGCTTTCGGGATTCGAACCCGAGACCTACGCATTACGAGTGCGTTGCTCTGGCCATCTGAGCTAAAGCGGCGCGTTGCCCGCACCATGGTGCGATCGGCAACGTCCGTAAGTGTACACAGTTTCCGTGGGTGCTCCGTACCCGCCCCGGAGCGCAGGGCTGCGGGACGGGCGGAAGGGCTATGAGCAGCGCTTTCCCTCGGCCGGAGGGGTGCCGCGGAGCAGGTAGGTGTTGATCGCCGTGTCGATACAGGCACTCCCTCGGCCGTACGCGGTGTGGCCGTCGCCGACGTAGGTGAGGAGGCGCGCCGAGGAGAGCTGGCGGGCCAGGGACCGTGCCCAGCGGTAAGGGGTCGCCGGGTCCCGGGTGGTGCCGACCACCACGATCGGCGCCGCACCCCCGGCCGTGATGCGGTGCGGTGCGCCCGTCGCCCTCACCGGCCAGTACGCGCAGTTCAGCGAGGCCCAGGCCAGGCCGGCGCCGAAGACCGGGGACGTCTTCTCGAACTGGGGCAGCGCCTTGCGCACCTCCTCGGGGCCGGTGAAGGCCGGCGGCAGGTCCACGCAGTTCACGGCGGCGTTGGCCGCCATCAGGTTGCTGTAGCGACCGCTCGCGTCACGCTCGTAGTAGCTGTCGGAGAGGGCGAGGAGTCCCGCGCCGTCGTTCTCCTTCATCACCGAGTTCAGCGCCCCGCGCAACTGCTCCCAGGTCCCCTCGTCGTACATGGCCGCGATCACCCCCGTCGTGGCGAGTGCCTCGCCGACCTTGCGGCCGTCCGCGTCGCCCGCCGAAACGGGGTGGGCGTCCAGCCTGCGGAAGAACGCCCTGAGGTGGCCGCCGACCTGCGCGGGCGTCGTGCCCTTGCCGCCGATCGGGCAGTCGGCGTGCCGTACGCAGTCCTTCGCGAAGGCCTGGAACGCCGCCTCGAAGCCGGCCGTCTGGTCCAGGTTCAGCCGGCGGGCGTCCAAGGTGGGGTCCATCGCGCCGTCCAGCACCATGCGGCCGACCCGCTCAGGGAACAGACCCGCGTACGTCGCCCCGAGGAACGTGCCGTAGGAAGCCCCGACGTAGTTCAGCTTCCGGTCGCCCAGCACCGCCCGCACGATGTCCATGTCGCGCGCGGCCTCGACGGTGGAGACGTGCCTGAGCAGCCGCGCCGAGTGGGCCCCGCAGCTCTCCGTGTACTTCTTGTCCGCCGCGACCAGCGCGTCGCGCTCCTTGGCGTCGTCGGGCGTCAGGTCCGTCTGCGTGTACGCGTCCATCCGCCGCCCGTCCAGGCATTCGACGGGCTCGCTGCGGGCCACACCCCGCGGGTCCACCGCGGCCATGTCGTAGCGGGCACGGACGTCCGCCGGGTAGCCGATGCCCGCGTACTGCTGGAGGTAGTCGAGCGCCGAGCCGCCCGGTCCACCCGGGTTGACCAGCAGCGAACCGAGGGGCTTGCCCTTGCCGGTGGCCTTCTTGCGGGCGACGGCGAGCCGGACGTCGCCGGAGCCGGGCTCGGCGTAGTCCAGCGGGGCCTTGATCGTCGTGCACTGGAAGCCGGAGACGCCGCAGCTGCGCCAGTGCGGCCGCTGCGCGTAGTACGGCGCCAGCGCCGACGGCGTCGAACGCGGCAGCGCGGCCAGAGCCGCGTTCACCGTCCCCTCCGACGTGGTCGAGCCCCCGGCCGAGCACGCGGTCACGAGCAGCGCGGCGGCCGTGAGGAGCGGGGCCAGGAGGCGGGCCGTCGCCCGGGTACGCGAGACCCGGGCCCGGTGCGGGGACCGGCGGGGGGAGGTTGACCTGGTGTGCATCAGGCGAGCGTAACGCTGGGCGATCATCTGGGTGCGATGCGTGTGGATTGTTGCTCGTACGGGGGACAACACCGGGGGCGTGACCGGAGCGGCGGAGCTTTCGGGCGTGCGGTCGGCACGCCCGCGACCCCACCGGTCTCCGGACACGACACTCACCCGGCCCGCAGGGCCATCGTCATCGCCTCCACCGCGAGCAGCGGGGCCACATTGCGGTCCAGCGCGTCGCGGCAGGCGGCGATCGCCTCGATGCGGCGCAGCGTGGACTCCGGGCTGCTGCCCCGGGCGAGCCGGTCCAGGGCGTCCTCGGCGTCGGTGTTGGCGATCGCCACGCGGGAGCCGAGCTGGAGGGCGAGGACGTCGCGGTAGAAGGCGGTGAGGTCACCGAGGGCGACGTCCAGGCTGTCGCGCTGCGTGCGGGTGCGGCGGCGCTTCTGCATCTCCTCGAGGTCCTTCATCACGCCCGCCGTACCCCGTGGCAACCGGCCTCCCTGCACCGCCCCCAGGGCGGTCTTCAGCTCCTCGGTCTCCTTGCCGTCCATCTCCTCGGCGAGCTGCTTGGCGTCCTCTGCGGCCGCGTCGACCAGTTCCTGGGCGGCCTTGAGACAGGCGCCGACCTCGTCGAGGCGCAGCGGCAGCCGCAGCACGGCCGTACGGCGCTCGCGGGCGGCGGGGTCCGTGGCGAGGCGGCGGGCCCGGTCGACGTGGCCCTGGGTGGCGCGTGCGGCGGACGCGGCGATCCCGGGCTCGATGCCGTCGCGGCGCACGAGCATGTCGGCGACGGCGTCGACCGACGGCGTGCGCAGGTTCAGATGGCGGCAGCGGGAGCGGATGGTGGGCAGGACGTCCTCGACGGAAGGGGCGCACAGCAGCCACACCGTGCGCGGGGCCGGCTCCTCGACTGCCTTGAGGACCGCGTTGGCCGACTTCTCGTTCAGCCGCTCGGCGTCTTCGACCAGGATGATCTGCCAGCGACCGGTCGCCGGTGAGGTGAACGACTTGCGGACCGTGTCCCGCATGTCCTTCACCAGGATCTCGGAGCCCACCGCGGCGACCGTCGTGACGTCCGCGTGCGTGCCGAGCAGCGCGGTGTGGCAGCCGTCGCAGAAGCCGCAGCCGGGCGAGCCGCCCAGGGCGCGGTCGGGGCTGACGCACTGCAGGGCCGCGGCGAAGGCTCTGGCCGTCTGGTTCCGGCCCGCGCCGGGTGGCCCCGTGAACAGCCACGCGTGTGTCATCTTCGACGCCTCGGGCAGTGGCTCGTCGGCCGCGACGGCGGTGACGAGGGCGTCGGCGTCCCGCGCGGCGGCGTCGAGCACCGCGCTCACCTTCTCCTGCCCGACGAGGTCGTCCCACACGGTCATGGGTCAGGCCGCCCTTTCGTCACACTTCGCGTTCCGCAGTCCATTGTGCGGGTGGGCACTGACACCGCGGGACCACGGCATCGACAGCACGGTGCCAGGCACCGTCAGCGCAGGGGCAACGGCCGCCGCCGGCCCAGGGCCACACCCGCCGCCGGCGCCGGGCCGGCATCGACAGCGCCGGGCGGATGCGGCGCGGTCAGGATGCGGGCCGTCAAGGCGCAGAGCGGTCCGGATGTAGGCCGCCATTGCGCGGAGCGGTCCGGATGCAGGCGGGCCGGCAAGGCGCAGAGCGATCCGGATGCAGAGCGGTCGCGCCGGTGACGGACCGTGCGGCGCCCGTCGCCGTTCCGGCAGGCGCCGCCGGCAGCCCCTCATGTCCGCCGCCGCTCCGGCAGACACCGCTCCGGCAGGCGCCGCCGCTCACGTCCGTCGTCGTTCCCCGAGCGGGGGTCGCGGCTCTCAGCCGCGCCGCCCCCGGCCACGGCCCTTGCGGCCCTGGTCCTCGTCCTGGCCGCCGAACTCCTGCCCGTCGTACGAGCCCAGCAGTTCGTCCGCCAACGTGGGCAGGTCGTCCAGCGGGGTCTCCTCGGCCCAGTCGGGGCGCGGCCGACGGCGGGGCGTGCCGTCGGCGCCGACCTGGGGCATCTCGCGCGTGCCGCCCTCGGAGCCGTCGGGGCCGGCATGACCCTCGAAACGATCGGGACCATCGGGACCGGCCGCGAAACGCTCGTCCCGGAAGAAGCCCGGCGGCACCCGGGTCGCCGGGTCGTCGTCCCGCACGGGCGGCAGTACGGCCGTCTCGTCCGCCGCGCCCGAGGGCGCCGCCGGCGGCACGGCCGTCCCGCCGGCGGCGTCGACCGCGTCCGCGGGGGTCCCGGAGGACACGGGGGGAAGGACCGCGGTCTCGTCCGCCGCGCCGGCCGGACCCACCTGCGGCAGCACGGCCGTCTCGTCCGCGGGTCCGGCGGCGGCCGGCGGCTGCGGCAGCTCGGCGGTCACCTCGGAGTCGGAGTGGGCGCCCCGGGCGCCCGCGGCAGGCCCGCCGCGCTCCTCACGCACCGGCCGCAGCACCGTCGTGTCGTCGGTCCCCGCCTCCGGCCTGCCCGTGCCCGGGTCCGCCGCGGGCCTGCCCGCGGCGCGCGTGTCCGTCCCGGACGTGCCCGGTGAGGCCGCCGCCGTCGGGAACGTCTCCCCGGCGCCCTGCGCCCACGGCGACACCGCCGGGGTCGCGACCGTAGCCGCGTCCGGAGCCGCGCTCGGCGTCACACCCGGCACCGGCGCCTTCGCCTGGGTTGAGCCGGGCCTGCGGGCCGCCGCGTCGGCCGCCGCCGCGGCCTCGGCCGCCTGCCGGCGAGCCTCCTCGGCGCGCAGCAACGCCTCCTCGGCCTTGCGCTGCTTCTCCAGGCGCCGGGCGTCCTCCTCGGCGCGCACCCGGGCCTGCCTGGCCTCTTCCTCGGCACGCGCCTTGGCCTGCCTGGCCTCTTCCTCGGCGCGCAGCCGGGCCTCTTCCTCCGCCTGCCGGCGCCGCCGCTCCTCCTCGTCCCTGCGGCGGGCCTCCTCCTCGGCGCGGGCCTTCTCCTCGGCGAGCAGCCGCTGCCGCTCCTCCTCGGCACGCCGGCGCGCTTCCTCGGCCCGCAGCCGGGCCTCCTCCGCCTGCCGTTCGGCCTCGCGGCGCTGTGCCTCCTCCAGCTCGCGCCGCTTGCGCTCTTCCTCCTCGGCGCGCAGCTTGGCGAGCTGCTCCTGGCGCTCGCGCTCCAGGCGCTCCTCCTCGGCCTTGCGGGCGGCCTCCTCCTCGGCCTTGCGGCGGGCCTCCTCCTCGGCCTTCTTCCGTGCCTCCTCCTGGGCCTTGATCTCGGCCTCGGACAGCGGCAGCACGGTGTCGAGCCGGTGCCGGATCACGGTGGTGACGGACTCGGGGTCCTGTCCGGCGTCGACGACGAGGTACCGGCCGGGGTCGGAGGCGGCCAGCGTGAGGAAACCGGCCCGCACGCGCGCGTGGAACTCCGCCGGCTCGGACTCCAGCCGGTCCGGGGCCTCCGTGAACCGTTCGCGGGCGGCCTCCGGGGAGACGTCCAGCAGGACCGTCAGGTGCGGGACGAGCCCGTCGGTCGCCCAGCGGTTGATGCGGGCGATCTCGGTCGGGGACAGGTCGCGACCCGCGCCCTGGTAGGCGACGGAGGAGTCGATGTAGCGGTCGGTGATGACGATCGCGCCCCGCTCCAGGGCGGGCCGCACGACGGTGTCGACGTGCTCGGCGCGGTCGGCGGCGTACAGCAGCGCCTCCGCGCGGTGGGACAGGCCCGCCGAGGACACGTCGAGCAGGATCGAGCGCAGCCGCTTGCCGACCGGGGTGGCCCCCGGCTCGCGGGTGAGGACGACCTCGTGGCCCTTGGCACGGATCCACTCGGCGAGGGCCTCGGCCTGGGTGGACTTGCCGGCGCCGTCGCCGCCCTCGAGCGCGATGAAGAAGCCGTTCGACGCCGGTGTCTGGACCGGGTCGTCCCCGCCGAGCAGCGCGTCCTTGAGGTCCTTGCGCAGCGGCACACCGGAACGGTCGTCGACCTTGGCGAGCACCAGCGCGGCCACCGGCAGCAGCAGCGCCCCGACCAGCATCAGCGTGAAGGCCGCGCCGCCGTGTGCGAAGACGAACTTGCCGTTCTCCAGCCGGTGCGGGCCGATCAGCGCCGCGACCAGGGGCGCGACGAGGGCACCCAGCGCTATGAAGACCCGGACGACCGCGTGCAGGTGCTCGGTGGTGCGGGCGCGCCGGTAGTCCTCGGTCTCCTGGTCGAGCAGGGCGTGCCCGGTGTTGGCGGCCACGCCCGCGCCGATGCCGGCCAGCGTGACGATCAGCAGCACGGTGGTGACGTCCGGGACGAGACCCGCGGCCAGCAGCGCGATCCCGGTGAGGGCGATCGCGAGGGCGAGCAGCCGGCGGCGCGAGAGCGAGGGCAGCAGCGCGGGGGCCGTACGGATGCCCACGGCGACGCCGCCGGTCAGGCCCAGCACCAGCAGGCCGTACAGGGCGGGACCGCCGCCCAGGTCCTTGGCGTGCAGCACGCACACCGCGACGGCGGCGGCGATGGCCCCGGCCACGGCGGCGCAGGCCGGGACGAGCAGCGGAACGGCCCCCGTACGGCCCTTGTCGACGCCGGCGCCGGTGCGGGGGCGGCGCAGGCCCTCCAGCGGGGACCGCGGGCGCGGGGTGCGGGTGTCGGGCAGCTCGAGGAAGGTCAGCACGGACAGGGACGCGGCGAACAGGCCCGCGGCCACATAGGACCCGAGGGCCACCTGGTGCTGGTCGAACCACGCGATGCCGGTGCCCAGCAGATTGTTCAGCAGAGCGGCCACGAGCAGCGCGGCGGCGGCCAGCGGGACCGCCAGGAAGCCGGTGCGCAGCCAGAGGCGGCGCAGGGCGTCGAGGTGGTCGGGCAGCGGCCGTACGGTGGCGCCCTCCGGGGGCGGGGCGGGCAGCAGGGCGGGGGCCGCGCTCTCCCGGCACACCGTCCACAGCCGCTCGGCGACACCGACGACGAAGGCGGTGACCAGCAGGACGGCGAGTGCGTTGTCCGGGGTCCAGTCGATCCACAGCGGGGCGACGATCAGCAGCAAGGCGCGCACGCCGTCGGCGCCGACCATGGTCCAGCGGCGGTCGAGCGGACCGTCCTGCGCGGTCAGCGTGGTGAGCGGGCCGAGGAGGACCGCGCCGAAGAGCAGCACGGCGAGGATGCGCGCGGCGAAGACCGTCGCCACTGCGAACGCCACGCCTCGGTAGCCGCCGCCGAACGTGCCCTCGGTGATCGCCGCCTGAAGGGCGAGGACGACCAGCACAAGCAGGGCGAGGGTGTCGCCGACTCCGCTCACCAGCTGTGCGCTCCACAGGCGCCGCAGCTGCGGTCGGCGCAACAGGGACCGGACGGCGCGCTCGCGGGAGTCCGCGACCAGGGCGTCGTCCGGGGGGGTGGTGGGGGCCGTTGGCTGCTCGGCTCGCGTCATGCGTTCAGCCTATCCGCAGCCACCGACACCACACCTAGCCCGTCCACACGTACGCACGCCCCGACACCAAAGTGATGCCGGGGCGTGCGTTCTGCGAAGCCGACGGGCCGGAGTGGCCCACGATCCGCCGGGCCGGAGTGGCCCGGAGGATGACGGGACGGAGTGGCCCGGAGTCCGCCGGGACGGAGTGGCCCATGATCCGCCGGGGCTGGTGGCCCGGGATCCGACGGGGTGTCAGAGGGCGGTTCAGTCCTCCGGGCCGGAAGCCGCCGTCTTGGAGGCCGTCGTCTTCCTCGCGGTGGTCTTCTTGGCGGTCGTCTTCTTCGCGGCGGTCGTCGTCTTCTTCGCCGCCGTCTTCTTGGCCGCGGTCTTCTTCGCCGGAGCGGTCTTCTTGGCCGCCGCCTTCTTAGCGGTCTTCTTGGCGGGCCCCTTGGCACGCTTCTCGGCGAGCAGCTCGAAGCCGCGCTCCGGTGTGATCTCCTCGACGCTGTCACCGGATCGCAGGGTCGCGTTGGTCTCGCCGTCGGTGACATACGGGCCGAAACGGCCGTCCTTGACCACGACCGGCTTTCCGGAGACCGGGTCCTCGCCCAGCTCCTTCAGCGGCGGCTTGGCGGCGGCGCGGCCACGCTGCTTCGGCTGGGCGTAGATCGCCTGCGCCTCCTCCAGCGTGATCGTGAAGATCTGGTCCTCGGTCTGCAGCGACCGCGAGTCCGTGCCCTTCTTCAGGTACGGGCCGTAGCGGCCGTTCTGCGCGGTGATCTCCACGCCGTCCGCGTCGGTGCCGACGACGCGCGGCAGCGACATCAGCAGCAGCGCGTCCTGGAGGGTCACCGTGTCCAGCGCCATGGACTTGAAGAGGGAGGCCGTACGCGGCTTGACCGCGTTCTTGCCGGTCTTCGGGGTGCCCTCGGGGAGGATCTCCGTGACGTACGGGCCGTAGCGGCCGTCCTTGGCGACGATCTGGTGGCCGCTCTCCGGGTCGGCGCCCAGCTCGAAGTCGCCGCTGGGCTTGGCCAGCAGTTCCTCGGCCAGCTCGACGGTCAGCTCGTCCGGCGCCAGGTCGTCCTGGATGTCGGCCCGCTGGTGCTGTTCGGTGTCCTTCTCGCCGCGCTCGATGTACGGGCCGTAGCGGCCGACGCGCAGCACGATGCCGTTGGCCACCGGGAACGACGACACCTCGCGGGCGTCGATCGCGCCCAGGTCGGTCACCAGTTCCTTGAGGCCGCCGAGGTGGTCCCCGTCGCCGTTGCCGGCGTCGGCCGCGGCGCCCGTGACCGTGCCCTCGCCGAAGTAGAAGCGCTTCAGCCACGGCACCGCCTTGGCCTCGCCGCGTGCGATGCGGTCGAGGTCGTCCTCCATCCTGGCGGTGAAGTCGTAGTCGACGAGGCGCCCGAAGTGCTTCTCCAGGAGGTTGACCACGGCGAAGGACAGGAAGGACGGGACGAGCGCCGTGCCCTTCTTGAAGACGTACCCGCGGTCGAGGATCGTGCCGATGATCGACGCGTACGTCGACGGGCGGCCGATCTCGCGCTCTTCCAGCTCCTTGACCAGGGAGGCCTCGGTGTAGCGGGCCGGGGGCTTGGTCGCGTGGCCGTCGACCGTGATCTCCTCGGCGGACAGCGGGTCGCCCTCGTGGACCTGCGGCAGCCGGCGCTCGCGGTCGTCCAGCTCGGCGTTCGGGTCGTCGGCGCCTTCGACGTAGGCCTTCAGGAAGCCGTGGAAGGTGATCGTCTTGCCGGAGGCGCTGAACTCCACGTCCCGGCCGTCGGCGGCGGCGCCACCGATCTTCACGGTGACGGAGTTGCCCGTGGCGTCCTTCATCTGGGAGGCGACGGTCCGCTTCCAGATCAGTTCGTAGAGCTTGAACTGGTCGCCGGTGAGACCGGTCTCGGCCGGAGTGCGGAAACGATCTCCCGAGGGGCGGATCGCCTCGTGGGCCTCCTGCGCGTTCTTGACCTTGGCGGCGTAGGTGCGCGGCTGCGGGGGCAGGTAGTCGGCGCCGTACAGCTGCGTGACCTGGGCGCGGGCGGCCGTCACGGCGGTGTCGCTCAGCGTCGTGGAGTCCGTACGCATGTACGTGATGTAGCCGTTCTCGTACAGCTTCTGGGCGACCTGCATGGTCGCCTTCGCGCCGAAGCCGAGCTTGCGGCTGGCCTCCTGCTGGAGCGTCGTCGTACGGAACGGGGCGTACGGCGAGCGGCGGTACGGCTTGGACTCGACGGACCGCACGGAGAAGCGGGTGTTCTCCAGGGCGGCGGCGAGGGCGCGGGCGTTCGCCTCGTCGAGGTGGAGGGTGTTCGCGCTCTTGAGCTGCCCGAGGGAGTCGAAGTCGCGGCCCTGCGCGACCCGCCTGCCGTCGACGGTCTGGAGGCGGGCGACCAGCGACGACGGGTCCGACGTGTCTCCCGCGCGGCCGGTCGCGAAGGTGCCGGTCAGGTCCCAGTACTCGGCAGAACGAAACGCGATGCGCTCGCGTTCCCGCTCGACCACGAGCCGGGTCGCGACGGACTGGACGCGGCCGGCCGACAGGCGCGGCATGACCTTCTTCCACAGGACCGGCGAGACCTCGTAGCCGTAGAGGCGGTCGAGGATGCGGCGGGTCTCCTGGGCGTCGACCAGCTTCTGGTTGAGCTGGCGCGGGTTGGCGACCGCCTCGCGGATCGCGTCCTTGGTGATCTCGTGGAAGACCATCCGCTTGACGGGGATCTTCGGCTTGAGGACCTCCTGGAGGTGCCAGGCGATCGCCTCGCCCTCCCGGTCCTCATCGGTGGCGAGGAACAGCTCGTCGGAGTCCTTCAGCAGGTCCTTGAGCTTCTTGACCTGGGCCTTCTTATCGGCGTTGACCACATAGATCGGCTGGAAGTCGTGTTCGACGTCCACACCGAGGCGGCGGACCTCGCCGGTGTACTTGTCCGGCACCTCGGCGGCGCCGTTGGGAAGGTCACGGATGTGCCCGACGCTCGCTTCGACTACGTAGCCGGGGCCGAGGTAGCCCTTGATCGTCTTCGCCTTGGCAGGCGACTCGACGATGACGAGTCGGCGGCCGCCCTGTGCGGTCTCGCTGGTCGGGGACAACTTGGCTCTTCTCTCCGGTCGACGCTGGGGCCTCCCCAGGCCTTGGTCCCGGGGTCGCGGCGTACTGCTGGCTCGTGTGACGCTGCGGAGTGTGACGGTACATCCCGCCCCCGTGTCAAACGGGAAAAGCCCACAACGGCCACTCGAACGGTAACCCGACTACCGCCATTCCTGCCGCCCGGAGTACCCGGCGACCCCGCGGCCCATGTCCGGAGCGTAACGCCCCCGTCACTCTCGCCGCACCGTCCCCGCAGCACTCCCCCCGACGTCAGAGGTGGGTCAGGCAGTACGCGGCGAGGGCCAGCGCGACGGTCCCGGTCACGCTCGTGAGCGTGGCCGATGCGACCGGGTTCACACCCTGGGCCACTGGCTCCCGGCGCCGCAACCGGACGCCGGTCCACACCAGCAGGGCGCCTCCGAACAGGGCGAACACCGTTCCAGCGAAGATCGCCGGTGCGCTCTCCATCCCCCGCCCACCCCTTCCGTCCCGTCGGCCCGCCCAGGGTCGGGAGGGTGGCACGCGCAGGCGTCCGGCGAGCGACATCGGGGTGAACGGAAGGCCGCCACCATATAGAACTGACGATCGAATAATGACGCGACGGAGGGGGCGCGCGTATTTTTCCGGCCTTTTTCCTGGCGGCCGCCCGTCCCGCGTCTCCGGATACCGCCCGCCGCGCTTGCCGGGGCCCGCCCGTCCCGAGCGCCGCACGGTGCCGCCCGGCATCTGACACCGGCATACGACCACGGTCCGGGGCGCGGCTACGACGGCATGGCGAGCGGGGGTACGCCGCCTGCCCGGCGGGGGGTCCGCGGACCCGACCGCCCCACGCCCCCGCCGACCGGTCTCCCAGACCGACCCACGCTCCGTCGACCGGTCTCTCCGACCGGCCCACGCTCCGTCGACCGGTTTCTCCGACCGACCCACGCCCCGTCTCCGCGCATCGGGTCTCAGCGCACCGGCTCCAGGAAGCCCTGTTCCACCAGCAGGCGGATCTGGGCGGGCGTCTGGTCGCGGAGTGTCACCGGGTCCTCGCCGACGATCTGGGCGATGGCGTCCAGGATGCGGCCCGCGGTCAGCGTGCCGTCGCACACGCCGGCGAACCCGGCGCCGACCGTGTCCACCTTGGTGGCCCGGCGCATCCCGCGGTGCTGGCGCAGCACCACGTGCTCGGGGTCCTCCGCGCCGGGCAGCCCGACCTGCTCCTGGACCACTTCGGCGGCGAGCGTGAAGTGGCTGTCCAGCAGCGCCGCGTCGTCGTGCGCCCGGAGGTAGTCGAGGCGCTCGAAGTGCGCCAGGATCGCGTCCCCGAGGGGCTGCTCGACCGAATGCGGCCACTCCTCCACGGTGATCGAGGGCTCGTCGGAGCCGGTCCTGCGCAGAGTGATCCAGCCGAAGCCGACGGCCTTGACCTTGCGCGCCTCGAACTCGTCGAGCCAGGCGTCGTACCGCGCCTGGTACTCCACCGGGTCACCGCGGTGGTCACCGGCGTCCCTCAGCCACAGCTCGGCGTACTGCGTGACGTCCTGCACCTCGCGCTGCACGATCCAGGCATCGCACCCGCGCGGCACCCACGACCTGAGTCTGTCCTGCCAGTCCTCCCCTGCCACGTGCTGCCAGTTGGCGAGGAACTGCGCGAACCCGCCCTCGCTCAGCCGTTCCCCCGCCTGCTGAACGAGCGAGCGGCACAGATCGTCCCCGCCCATGCCGCCGTCGCGGTAGGTGAGGCGGGCGCCGGGGGAGATCACGAACGGCGGGTTGGAGACGATGAGGTCGAACGTCTCGTCGTCCGCGACCGGCTGGAACAGCGATCCTTCGCGCAGATCGGCGGCGGGCGCACCGGAGAGTGCGAGCGTGAGTGCGGTGATGTGCAGCGCGCGCGGGTTGAGGTCGGTCGCCGTCACGCGCGTGGCGTGCTGGGCCGCGTGCAGTGCCTGGATGCCGGAGCCGGTGCCGAGGTCCAGGGCGGACCCGACGGGCGTACGGACGGTGATGCCGGCGAGGGTCGTGGAGGCACCGCCGACGCCGAGGACGACGCCTTCGTCGCGCTGCCCGATCCCGCCCGCGCCGCCGACCGCGCAGCCGAGGTCGGAGACGATGAACCAGTCCTCGCCGTCCGGACCGCCGTAGGGCCGGACGTCCACGGTCGCGGCCACCTCGTCGCCGCCCGCGCGCGTGAGCCAGCCCGTCTCGAGGGCCTCCTCGACCGGCAGCACGGTCGCGGCGCGCGCGTGGGGCACGGGCTGTTGAAGCAGAAACAGCCGTACGAGCGTCTCGAGCGGTGTGTCGCCTCGGGTCGCCCGCAGGGCGGGCACGGTCTCGCTGCGGGCCAGTGCCGCGTAGGCGGGGGCGCCGAGCAGGTCCAGCAGCCCGTCGGCGGTGAAGGAGGCGGCCAGCAGGGCGTGCCGCAGCCGCGCCGCGGTCTCGGGCCGGTCGGAGGCGGGCAGGGGGGCGAGTCCGGAGTCAGTCACACCCTCATTGTGGCCCGCGCCGCGCTCCGGAGGGGGCCTCAGCACGCCCCACGACGACGGAGACCAGCCGCCCCCGCACCGGCCCGCCGCCTGCCGCACCGAGAGGGGCAGGCATCCGGCCGAAACGGCGTGCGCGCGGGGCCGTCGGCCAGCCGAAACGGCGTGCGCGTGAGGCAGACGCCCGGCCGAGGCGATGGGCCGTCGGCCGGCCGAACGGCGTGCGCGAGGGGCCGTGGGCCGGCCGAAACGGCGTGCGCGTCGGGTCGTCAGCCCGTCGAAGGCGGCGTGCGCGTGGGGACGTCAGCCCGTCGAAGGCGGCGTGGAGGAAGCGACCTTCTGGCAGCTGGCCTGCTGGGCGATGGCGTCCTTGACCTCGCCCTGCTGCAGGTTCTTCAGCGCCTCGGTGCCGCTCTTGTGCTTCTTCTCCAGCTCCGCCATCTGCACGGCGACGTCGTGCAGACCCGAGGCGAACTTCCCCTGGTTCTTGGTGTTCAGCTCGTCGACCTGCTTCTTCAGGCCCGAGTAGGCCGCGGCGAGGCCGTTGAGGTTGCGCACCACGTCCTGCTGCCGCCGGGCACCGCCGTCCACCCCGGGAGGCGCACCGGCGTCGCCGATCGCCGCGGCGATCGCCTTGTAACCGTCGGCCATGTCCTGGAACGCCTGCGAGTCCGTCTTCTGCAGGGTCTCGGGCTTGGCGGTGTCGGCGGCCGTCGTACTGATCGCCGCGTTCGCCGCCTTGATCTTCGCGTCCTGCGCGGGCACCGCGTCGCACACCGACTTGGCCCAGGCCTCCAGCTTGGGATCGGGTCCCTTGTCGCCACCGCCGGAGCATCCCGACAGCGCCGCCACCAGTACCGCACCGCCGGACAGTGCGGCCGTGAGCTTCTTGTTCACCGGATTGGTCCCTTCCATGGCTCTCGGCCACCGGAATCTACACGGCGGACGGTCGCCCTCCGTCCACCGAACGGCCTAAAAGTCGGCTTTTGTGACTCTTCGCACCATGAGAGAGAAGGCTCACCACGTGGGCGCGCCCACACGAGGAGGGGGGGGGGGGGGGGGGGGGGGGGGGGGGGGGGGGGGGGGGGGGGCGCGGCCGCGGGCGGGGCGGGGGGGGGGGGGGTGGGGGGGGGTGGGGGGGGGGGGGGTTGGGGGGGGGGGGGGCGGGCGGCGCGTCAGTACGCGCCGCCCGCCCGCCGATTGCGCAGGCCGTCCGTCTGTGGCCTACGAAACCACCGCCGCGTCGGCCGAGTTGGCGACCCGGCCGGTGCTCTCTTCCTCCCCGACGGCGATGCCGCGCCGCTTGGAGATGTACACGGCGACGACGATCACCAGGAGCGCGACGACCGCGATCCCGATCCGTACGCCGATGTTCTTGTCGTCTCCGTAGGAGAACTTGATCACCGCGGGCGCGATGAGCAGCGACACCAGGTTCATCACCTTCAGCAGCGGGTTGATCGCCGGCCCGGCGGTGTCCTTGAAGGGATCACCGACCGTGTCGCCGATCACCGTGGCCTCGTGTGCCTCGCTGCCCTTGCCGCCGTGGTGGCCGTCCTCGACCAGCTTCTTGGCGTTGTCCCAGGCGCCGCCGGAGTTGGCGAGGAACACCGCCATCAGCGTGCCCGCACCGATCGCGCCGGCGAGGAAGGAGCCGAGCGCCCCGACCCCGAGCGTGAACCCGATGAAGATCGGCGCCATGACGGCGAGCAGACCGGGCGTGGCCAGCTCCCGCAGGGCGTCCCTGGTGCAGATGTCGACGACCTTGCCGTACTCGGGCTTCTCGGTGTAGTCCATGATCCCGGGGTGCTCGCGGAACTGCCGCCGCACCTCGAACACCACCGAACCGGCCGAACGCGACACGGCGTTGATGGCGAGTCCGGAGAACAGGAAGACGACCGCGGCGCCCGCGATGAGGCCGACGAGGTTGTTGGGCTGCGAGATGTCCAGCGACAGGCTCAGCGGCGAGCCCGGCCCGCTCAGCTTCTCCCCCACGTCCTGCACGTTGGTGGTGATCGCGTCGCGGTACGACCCGAACAGCGCCGACGCGGCGAGAACGGCGGTGGCGATGGCGATGCCCTTGGTGATGGCCTTGGTGGTGTTGCCGACCGCGTCCAGGTTCGTGAGCACCTTCGCGCCCGCCCCCTCGACGTCACCGGACATCTCGGCGATGCCCTGCGCGTTGTCGGAGACCGGCCCGAAGGTGTCCATGGCGACGATCACACCGACCGTGGTGAGCAGACCGGTGCCGGCCAGGGCCACCGCGAACAGCGCCAGCATGATCGACGTACCGCCGAGCAGGAACGCCCCGTACACGCTGAGGCCGATGAGCAGCGCGGTGTAGACGGCCGATTCCAGACCCAGCGAGATGCCGGAGAGGATGACCGTGGCCGGGCCGGTGAGGGAGGTCTTGCCGATGTCCCGCACCGGTCGGCGGTTGGTCTCGGTGAAGTAGCCGGTCAGCTGCTGGATGACGGCGGCGAGCAGGATGCCGATGGCCACGGCGACCAGCGCGAGGACGCGCGGATCGCCGTCCTTGCCCTTGATGGCCGCGTCGGTGACGCCGTCGAGGGCGGAGTACTTCGCCGGCAGATAGACGAAGACCGCGACCGCGACCAGCACCAGGGAGATCACCGCGGAGATGAAGAACCCGCGGTTGATCGCGGACATGCCGCTGCGGTCGGCGCGCCGCGGGGCCACCGCGAAGATGCCGATCATGGCGGTGATCACGCCGATGGCGGGCACCAGCAGCGGGAAGGCCAGTCCGGAGTCGCCGAAGGCCGTCTTGCCGAGAATCAGTGCCGCCACGAGGGTGACGGCGTACGACTCGAACAGGTCGGCCGCCATGCCCGCGCAGTCGCCGACGTTGTCGCCCACGTTGTCGGCGATGGTCGCGGCATTGCGCGGGTCGTCCTCCGGAATGCCCTGCTCGACCTTGCCGACCAGGTCGGCGCCGACGTCGGCGGCCTTGGTGAAGATGCCTCCGCCCACGCGCATGAACATCGCGATCAGGGCGGCGCCGAGGCCGAAGCCCTCCAGCACCTTCGGCGCGTCGGCCGCGTACACCAGCACCACACAGGAGGCGCCCAGCAGGCCGAGCCCCACCGTGAACATGCCGACGACGCCGCCCGTGCGAAATGCGATCTTCATCGCGGTGTGCGAGACGGTGGTGAGATCCTTTTCGGGTTCGCCCGGGGCCGGAGTGGCTTCCCGGGCCGCGGCGGCGACGCGCACGTTGCTGCGCACGGCGAGCCACATGCCGATATAGCCGGTGGCTGCCGAGAACACCGCTCCGATCAGGAAGAACACCGAGCGTCCGGCACGCTGATTCCAGTCGTCCGCGGGCAGCAGCATGAGCAGGAAGAAGACGACCACGGCGAATACGCCGAGCGTGCGCAGCTGCCGGGCGAGATACGCCTTGGCACCTTCCTGGACCGCCTCGGCGATCCGTTTCATGCTGTCGGTGCCCTCGCCGGCCGCCAGCACCTGACGCACCAGGATCCCCGCGACCACCAAGGCGGCCAGGGCGACGGCCGCGATGACGGCCACCATGATCCTGTTGTCGTCGGTCAGTACCGCAGCCGCGAGGGTTGTGGGGTGACCCAACTGATGAGGGGTAGAAAGCCCCGCCATTCGTCCTCCTTGACGCTTGGGCTGAGCTCAAGATGTGGACGGATTGTAGGTACCCGCGAGTGATCTAAACAGGGGACAGTAAGCGGAATTGGCCTTCTTGTGCTCTTCAGCAAATGATCGAGGTGACGTCATGGAACCCGAAAGCGGTAACGCCCTAAAAGCATTGACGACCACATTGACGCTTGATCAAATGATCGGGCTATTGATCGTGAATTCCTTCACTAATTCCGCTGGGCGCCGGAAAATACGACAAGGGCCCTGCTCAGCAGGGCCCTGTGGGATTGCGTGACGACTCGAACGACCGCCACGGACGACGGGACGGTCCTCGCGGGACCACTTCAGACGGCCGCCACGGACGACGGGACGGTCCTCGCGGGACGACTTCAGACGGCCGCCACGGACGACGGGACGGTCCTCGCGGGACGACTTCAGACGGCCGCCACGGACGACGGGACGGTCCTCGCGGGACGACGTCAGACGGCCGCCACGGCCGGCGGCGTGGCCGGCCATGTCATGCGGATCAGGCCGCCGTTCTTCCCGGCGCTGACCTCCACGTCGTCGACGAGGCCGCTGATGACCGCGAGCCCCATCTCGTCCTCCTCCATCTCCGCGTCGCCGTTGTCGGCGTCTCCGGGCGTGTCGCCACCCACGACGGCGTGCGGGGCCTCGTCGCCGACCTCGATGGAGAACTGTTTCTCGTCCTCGATCAGCGCCACCTTCACCGGCGCGGTGATGTCATGACTCTGATGCAGGCCCACGGCACGGGAGCAGGCTTCGCCCACGGCGAGGCGCACCTCGTCCAGGACGGCCTCGTCCACTCCGGCCCTGCGCGCCACCGCTGCCGCCACCAGCCGGGCGGTCCTGACGTGCTCGGGCAGCGCGCTGAAGCGGAGTTCGACGGTGGCCATGCATCCCCCTCGCGACTACGGGCGTGCGGTCGGGAGCGGGGCCGCCGAGCGCCCGCACCCTGCTGAGCTTGTGTGGCCCGGGCCGGCTCGTCCTCGTCGGCCCAGGACAGGACCGGTCGGATCGGCCCAGGACAGGACCGGCCGGCGGCCGGGCCCCGGCAGGAGCCCGACGCCGGCGACCGGTCCAGTGATCAGTCGGTGGCCGCCACCGCTTCCTCGACCGAGGTGTGGATCGGGAACACCTTGGTGAGGCCGGTGATACGGAAGATCTTCAGAATGCGCTCCTGGTTGCAGACCAGGCGCAGCGAGCCCTCGTGGGCACGCACTCGCTTCAGGCCGCCGACCAGCACGCCGAGACCGGTGGAGTCGAGGAAGTCCACGCCCTCCATGTCGACGACGAGATGGAAATTGCCGTCGTTCACCAGCTCGACCAGCTGCTCGCGCAGCTTGGGCGCGGTGTATACATCGATTTCGCCACCGACCTCGACGACCGTACGATCGCCGACGGTACGGGTCGACAGGGACAGGTCCACGGATCCTCCAGCACCTTGCTATCGAGCGGACGTCCCTCGGGCACCTGACCTTGCGGCCCCCGGGACGCATCGCCAGCCGCGATGGCATTCAATCACTTACCGGCAGGCGTGCACGACGCCTTGGCTCCATTGTCCGTCACGCCAGTGACACACTCGGTGCCGATGGCCAAGAATCACCGATCCGATCGATCCCCGGCGGACCCGGCGTCCCGCCCGTCTCCGGGCGCGGTCCTGGACCGGCTCGCCTCCGGGCCGAGCCGGGCTGCGCGCATCACTCATACGGAGCACTTGCCCCCGCGTGCGGGCCGCCATGCCGTCTGGCCTGATCGGATTCGTACAGAGGTGATCGCAGCCGTACGGGCGTGCGGCATCGAGCATCCGTGGGCCCATCAGGCGCTGGCCGCCGAGCACGCACTGGACGGCGATTCGGTCGTCGTCGCCACCGGCACCGCCTCCGGCAAGTCCCTCGCGTACCTGATGCCCGTCCTGTCCACCCTTCTGGACGGCTCCGAGGCTCCGAACGGCCGGGGTGCCACCGCCCTGTACCTCGCCCCCACCAAGGCGCTCGCGGCCGACCAGTGCCGGTCGGTGAAGGAACTTTCACAATCTTTGGGCAATGCCGTACGCCCAGCCGTGTACGACGGCGACACTCCGTTCGAGGAACGCGAGTGGATCCGCCAGTACGCCAACTACGTCCTCACCAATCCCGACATGCTGCACCGCGGGATACTCCCCTCCCACCCGCGCTGGTCCTCCTTCCTGAAATCGCTTCGGTACGTCGTCATCGACGAGTGCCACACCTACCGGGGTGTCTTCGGCTCGCACGTCGCCCACGTGCTGCGCCGGCTACGGCGGCTGTGCGCGCGCTACGGCTCCTCCCCGGTCTTCCTGCTGGCCTCCGCGACCGCCGCCGAGCCCGCCGTCGCCGCCCGCCGGCTGACCGGCCTGCCGGTCGTCGAGGTCGCCGACGACGCGTCCCCGCGCGGAGACGTGGTCTTCGCCCTCTGGGAGCCGCCGCTCACCGAGCTGCACGGCGAGAAGGGCGCGCCCGTACGGCGTACCGCCACCGCCGAGACGGCGGACCTGCTCACCGATCTCACCGTCCAAGGCGTGCGCTCGGTGGCCTTCGTACGGTCCCGGCGCGGCGCCGAGCTGATCTCGCTGATCGCCCAGGAGAAACTGGCCGAGGTCGACCGCTCCCTGGTCAGGCGTGTCGCGGCCTATCGCGGCGGCTACCTCCCCGAGGAGCGCCGCGCCCTGGAGCGCGCCCTGCACTCCGGCGAACTCCTCGGCCTCGCCGCCACCACGGCCCTGGAGCTGGGCGTGGACATCTCCGGTCTGGACGCGGTGGTGATCGCCGGCTACCCGGGCACGCGCGCGTCCCTGTGGCAGCAGGCGGGCCGCGCGGGCCGCTCCGGACAGGGCGCCCTGGCGGTCCTCGTCGCCCGCGACGATCCGCTGGACACGTTCCTCGTCCATCATCCCGAGGCCCTGTTCGGCCAACCGGTGGAATCGACGGTCCTGGACCCCGACAACCCGTACGTCCTCGCCCCGCACCTGTGCGCCGCCGCCGCGGAGGTCCCGCTGACCGAAGAGGACCTGGAACTCTTCGGACCCACCAGTGCGGAGGTGCTCCCGCAGCTGGAGGCCGCGAAGCTGCTGCGCCGGCGCACGAAGGCCTGGCACTGGACCCGCCGGGAACGGGCCGCCGACCTGACCGACATCCGGGGCGCGGGCGGCCGCCCGGTGCAGGTCGTCGAGGCCGGCACCGGCCGTCTGCTCGGCACGGTCGACGCCGGTGCCGCGCACTCCACGGTCCACGAGGGCGCGGCCCACCTGCACCAGGGCCGCACCTACCTGGTGCGCTCCCTGGACCTGGAGGACTCGGTGGCCCTGGTGGAACAGGCCGACCCGCCGTACTCGACGGTCGCCCGCGACACCACGTCCATCTCCATCCTGGAGACGGACACCGAGATCCCCTGGGGTGCCGGCCGGCTCTGCTACGGCTGCGTGGAGGTCACCAACCAGGTGGTCTCCTACCTCCGCAGACGCCTGATCACGGGCGAAGTGCTGGGCGAGACGAAGCTCGACCTCCCTCCTCGTACGCTGCGCACGCGCGCGGTGTGGTGGACGGTCACCGAGGACCAGCTGGACGAGGCCCGGATCATCCCGGAGATCCTCGGCGGCTCCCTGCACGCCGCCGAGCACGCCTCCATCGGCATGCTGCCCCTCTTCGCTACCTGCGACCGCTGGGACATCGGCGGCGTCTCGGTCCCGCTCCACCCCGACACCCTCCTGCCGACGGTCTTCGTCTACGACGGCCACCCGGGCGGCGCGGGCTTCGCCGAGCGGGCCTTCCACACCGCGCGGGCCTGGCTCACCGCCACCCGCGAGGCCATCTCCTCCTGCGAGTGCGAGGCCGGTTGCCCGTCCTGCATCCAGTCCCCCAAGTGCGGCAACGGCAACGACCCACTCCACAAGCGAGGGGCCGTACGCCTCCTCACGGTGCTGCTGCGCGGGGCACCGGAGGAGAAGACCGCAGAACGGACCGAGGTACAAACCAAGGGGCAGACCGGCGAGCACAGCCAGGGACAGACCGAGGGGCAGACCGGCGAACACGTCGAAGAGCAGCCCGGCGAGCAGCCGCAGCGGCATGCCGGGACACGGCCGGCGGAGGGCGTGGAGGCAGGATAGGGAGCTGGGCCGACGGCCGATCGGGGGCCGCGTTCTGGTGCGGCTCAGGCCGACGTGGGCCGGGCGGCAGGCCGGGTTGGGTACTGCGTTCGGGTGCCTCGGGCCGACGGCCGGACGGTTGGGTACTGCGTTCAGGTGCGGCTCAGGCCGACGGCCGGACGGTTGGGTACTGCGTTCAGGTGCGGCTCAGGCCGACGGCCGGGGGGTAGGCCGGTTGGGAGCGAGCGGCTCGGGGCGGCTCGGCCGACGCGACGGCAGTCACCGGCTCCGGGCCGACCGGGGCCCGGGCGTGGGCGCCCCTCCAGGGGGCCTGGCGGCGAGTGGACGCCTTGCCGCCGCCCGCATGCTGGAACACGGTCAGCGTCCGGTCCGGGGGCCGTCAGAGGCAGCTGATGGCACCGGCCCCGCCGGCCCCGCTCTCGACCTCACTTCAGCCGCGAACGGCCCTCTTCCCGCGGCCGCCGTCACGTCCGAGGTCTCTCCCACGAGCGTGCACCGCACCAGCCGAACCCCCTGGCCCGTCGCCAACCGTTCGGCCCGCGCGCAGGCCGCCTCACCTCCCTCGGCCCAATGGTCCGCCGCGGCGAGCGCCGCCAGATCCGCACCGCCGGCCGCCCGGTGCCGTACGACGACGGCCTGCCCCAGCGCGAGCACCGCACCGAACACCACGCACAGCAGGGCGATCACCCCGAGACTCCAGACAGTGGCCGATCCTCGGTCGGAGTGCCCTGGGCCGGAATACCCCGGGCCCGAGTCCCCCGGAGCCGAGTCCCCTGGGCCGGGATACCCAGGGCCCGAGTGCCCTGGCGCGGAGTGTCCGTGGCGCCAGCCGAAGGGCCGCGGGCCAAAGTGCCGCAGCCCGAAGGGCCGCGGGCCTAAGTGCCGCAAGCCGAAGGGCCGCCGTGCGAACACCCACGCCCCCGTCACGGCCCCTCCTCCGCCGCCGCGCCCACCGTCTCCTCGGCCAGTGCCACGGCCTCCTCGCGCACCTCGAAGGGCAGGCCGCCGAACAGCGGTGGTCTGGCCACCACGGTCACCCGGACCTCGTCGCCCTGGCGCCCCACCGTCACCCGCGCCCCGCGCGGCGCCGCCTCCCGGGTCACCGTCACCACCGCGGCGGCCGGATCCTGCCGGGCGGCGGCACGGGCGCCCGTGCGGGCGGCGTCCACGCACTGGATCTGGGCCGCCACCGCCAGCAGCCCCCAGACCAGCGCCATGCTGAACGCCACCAGCACGGACAACACCACGGCCGCCTCCGCGGTCACGAACCCGCGGTCCGCCCCTCGCTCACATCCGCGCACTGAGGGCCTTCTTCACGATGGCCTGGAGCTCCGCCCTGACCTGGCCGCTGGTGACGACCTCGTAGAGCAGCAACGCGAACCCGACGGCGGCGATGATCCCCATCGCGTACTCGGACGTCACCATCCCCGTGTCCCGAGGGCGCCGTAGGCACCTCTCCCGCAGTCGCACCAACGCTTCCTTCAGCTTTGCGTTCAGCTTTCCGTTCATCTCAACCCCCGTGAGGTCCATGTCCGTTGTGGTTCGGCGTTCTCTGCCATTCACGTCCCGCTCCAGGCCGCTCCCCTACCGCTCACCTCCCTCCCACCACCCCGCCCGCCAGCCCGATCACGACGGGCAGCACGCCGATCGCGATGAAGGCGGGCAGGAAGCACAGTCCGACCGGCGCGGAGATCAGTACGGCCGCCCGGCGTGCCCGGACCGTCGCCGTCCGGGCCCATTCCGCGCGGGCGTCCGAGGCCAGGCGGGCGACCGGTCCGGCCGCGGGCAGTCCGGACTCGCCGGCCCGCTCCAGGAGCCGCGCCAGGGTTCCGGCACCAGGCAGAGCGGCCAACCGCCGCCAGGCCTTGGCCGGTTCACCGCCGAGCCGCACCTCCGCCGCGCCGCGCGCCAGCGCCTCCCCCACCGGGCCGCCGAGCGCCTCCCCCACCGCGTGTGCCGCGATCACCGGGCCCGCGCCGGCCGCGATACAGGCGGCCAGCAGGTCGGCGGCGAGCGGAAGTCGACGCTCGGCTCCCGCGATGCCGGCGGCCTCCGTGCGGTCCGCCGCCGACCGGCGCTCCCGCCACCGCCACAGCGCCGCCCCCACGCCCAGCCCCAGCAAGAGCCCGCCGACTCCGCCGACCAGCACCCAGACACCACAGGCCGCACCGGCCGCACCGGCCGCCGGGGGCCACCGCCGGACCGCACCCGGGATCTCCGAGGGCGCTCCGGCCGCCTGCGCTTCCAGGCCGAGCAGCCCGGCCGCCCGGCGCCGCGTACGACGCCGTCCCCGCGCCACTTGCACAGACCGGATGCCCCAGCCGAGGACCAGCACCGCGACCCCGGCCATCCCCAGCCTGTGGACGACTTCCCCACTCATCCCGCCCGCACCTCCCACTCTTCCCACTCCGCCAGCGCCTCCGGCGGCTTCCGCCCTGCCCGCTGCTCCCGCTGCCTCCGTGTCTCCGGAACCTCCCGCCCTGCCAGCGCTTTCCGCACCTCCCGCACCTCCACTTGGCGCACCTGGCGCACCTCCGGCACCGTCCGCCCGTTCCCACCCGCCCGGCCAGGTCGGACGGTCAACGGCTCGGCCCCCTCGATCGCCGTCCGAGCCAGCCCCTCACACCCCATGGACACCCCCGATCCGTCAGCCAGCCCTCACACCGCCACGAACCCCCGATTCGTCAGCAACCCCCCTTACAGCGCCACGGTCACCGCCCCCGCCACCGCCTCAGCCGTCACCAGCCCCCTACACGCCCTCCGCTCCCCCCACGATCCGCGCCGCCCACCACAGGCCGGCCGCCTCGAACACCGCTCCGGCCGTCAGGCAGCCGAGGCCGGCACCGGTGTGCAGGAGCACGTGCAGCGGGTCGGCGCCCATGGCCGCGCCCAGCAGAAGGCCGAGGGCCGGCAGCGCGGCGAGCAGCAGTGCGGTCGCCCTGGCTCCGGACAACTGGGCCCGGAGGTCGGCGCGTTGGTCCCGTTCGGCACGCAGGGCCGCCTCCAGCCGGTCCAGGCCGGCCGCGAGGCCCGCTCCCTGGTCCACGGCCACCCGCCAGCACGCGGCCAGCCCGAGCAGGCCTTCGGCACCCGGTTGCCGGGCCACCACCGCCAGCGCGCCGGGCACGTCCCCGCCGAACCGGGCCGCGGCGACCACCGCCGCCCGGGCCTCGCCGAGACCACCGGGGTCCCCCGCGGCCCGCAGCAGTGCCTCGCCGAGTCCGCCGGAGTCCCCTGCGGCCCGCAGCAGCGCCTCACCGGGCTGTCGCCCCGCGCGCACCTCCCCGGCGAGGGCCCCGCACAGGGCGATCACCGCGTCCGCGTGCTGTTCGCGGGCCCGCCTGGCCTGCCGGGCCCGGCGCATCCGCCGCAGCACCGGCACCCCGGCCGCCCCCACGGCGACCGGAATGACCGAGGCCCCGAGCAGCGCCAGCAGCACCCCGGCCGCGAGCGCCCACCACTCGGCACCCAGCCGTCCGAGCAGTCGTCGCGGCTCGGCGAGGAACTCCTGCCATGAGGGCGGCCCCACGGCCACCGCTGCGCCGCCCGCGAGGAGCAGCCGCGCCCGCCGCATCCCGTGGTGCCGGTCGCCCAGCAGCCAGGCCACCGCGGCCAGGCAGATCAGCGCGGCACCCATGGACGTCTCACCGATCACCCCCGTCACCCCTCCCATCGGCCCCGTCGCCCATCCGGGCCGCCGAGCCGGCGAGCAGTCGCTCCAGCCGCTCCCAGCCGCGCTCCCGCGCGAAGGCCCGCTCGCCCCAGCGCAGCGCGGGCAGCGTCCGCACCAGGCCCGTGGAGTCCCGCTCCAGCACGTGGACCTCGGCGATCCGGCGCCGTCCGGACCGGTCACGCACGAGGTGCAGCAGCACCGACAAGGCGGCGGCCAACTGGCTGTGCAACGCGGCCCGGTCGAGTCCGGCCGCCGTGGCCAGCGCCTCCAGGCGGGCCGGCACGTCCGCGGCGGCATTGGCGTGTACCGTGCAACATCCGCCCTCATGACCGGTGTTCAGGGCCGCGAGCAGATGGACGACCTCGGGTCCGCGCACCTCGCCGACGACGAGCCGGTCGGGCCGCATCCGCAGCGCCTGCCGGACCAGGTCCTCCAGGGTGACCTGCCCGGCGCCCTCCTGATTGGCGGGCCGGGTCTCCAGCCGGACCACGTGCGGGTGGTCCGGTCGCAGCTCGGCCGAGTCCTCGGCCAGCACGATCCGCTCGCCCGGTCCGATCAGCCCCAGCAGAGCGCTGAGCAGGGTCGTCTTGCCGCTCCCGGTGCCGCCGCTGACGAGAAAGGACAGCCGGGCCGCCAGCAGGTCCCGCAGGATCCGGTCGCCGCCCGGCGGCACGGTGCCCGCCTCCACCAGCTCCTCCAGCGTGAACGCCCGGGGCCGTACCACCCGCAGGGACAGGCAGGTGCAGCCGACGGCGACGGGGGGCAGCACCGCGTGCAGCCGGGTCCCGTCGGGCAGGCGGGCGTCCACCCAGGGCCGGGCGTCGTCCAGGCGGCGCCCGGCCACGGCGGCCAGCCGTTGCGCGAGGCGCCGTACGGCCGCCGCGTCCGGGAAGGCCACCGGTGTCGGTTCCAGGCCGCCGCCGCGGTCCACCCACACCCGGTCCGGCGCCGACACCAGGACATCGGTGACGTGCGGGTCGGCGAGCAACGGCTCCAGGGGGCCGGCGCCGACGAGTTCGGACCTCAGCTGCCGGGCGGCACCGAGGACCTCGGCGTCGCCGAGCACCCGGCCCTGCTCCCGCAGTGCCTGTGCCACGCGCGCGGGAGTGGGTTCCGCGCCGCTCTCGGCGAGGCGGCGGCGGACACCGTCGAGCAGGGCCGCGCCGTCGGTCCGGTCGAGTCCGGGGAGGGTCATCGGGCGCCTCCCGCCTCGGCCAGGGCCCGCTCCCAGAAGTCCACGCAGAAGCGGGCCAAGGGGCCACGTCCGGTCGCCGCCGGTGGTTTCGCTGCGCCCTGGGGGCGCAGCAGTCCCGGTTCGACGGGCACCTCGCCGGCCAGCGGCAGGTCGAGCAGCCTGGCCACCTCGCGGCCGTCGAGGCCGGGCGCGTACGGTCCGCGGACCGCGATCCGGACATCGCGCACGACCATGCCGACGGCGGAGGCGACCCGTCCGGCGGCCGCGACCGCCCGCAGTTCGGCGGGGACGACGAGCAGCGCGAGGTCGAGCTGGGCGAGGGCTTCGGCGACGCCGTCGTCGAGGCGGCGGGGCAGGTCGACCACGACCGTGCCGCCGCGCCGGCGGGCGGCGGCGAGGACCGCGCGCACCGCCTGGGCCGGGACGGCGACGCAGTCTCCGCGGTCCCAGCTGAGCACCCGCAAAGCGTGCAGTTCCGGCAGGGACTCCTCCAGCGCGCCGCCGCCGACCCGGCCGCGGGAGGCGGCGAAGGCGGGCCAGCGCAGTCCGTCGGCGCTCTCGCCCCCGAGCAGGACGTCGAGTCCGCCGCCCAGCGGATCCGCGTCCACGAGCAGGGTGCGCAGTCCCTCGCGCGCGGAGGTGACGGCGAGCGCGCACGCGAGCGTGGACGCGCCGGCTCCACCCCGGCCGCCGATCACCCCGACGGTGAGGGCGGGGCGGCCGGCTCCTTCGGCGACGTCGGCGATGCGGTCGACCAGCCACTGCTCTCCGTCGGGCAGCATCAGGACGTGGTCGGCGCCGATCAGCACGGCTCGTTTCCACACCTCCGAGTCGTCCTGGTCGCGGCCGATCAGCACCACTCCGCGCCGCCGCGGGGCACCGTGGGCCCGGCGGGCGACGTCGTCGCCGACCAGCACGAGCGGGGCCGCTGTCCAGCCGTCGCCGGTGTCCGGCACGCGTGGATGCACCTCGGGTGTGACGCCGGCGGCCGCGCACAGGCGCAGCAGATCGTCGAGGAGTTCGGCGTCCTCGGTGAGGATGAGCGGGCGTCCGGGCCGCTCCTCGCCGATGGGCGGCGGGTCGTGGGTGACGGTTCCGGTCACGTGTGGTCCCCCTTCGCTGCGTGGTCCGCGCAGCTCCCGGCCGCGCGATTCCCGGTGTTGTGAAGAACCGGCGAGCGGCCTCCATATGAGCGGCCGATACGAACCGGCCATACGCGCTCCGGCAATCGGAACCGGCCATGAACCGGCCGCCGTCCGGAGTCGCTGGAATCACGGTGCAGCGATCCTCGAAATCGTGTGGATCTTGGTGGAAAACGGTGGACAACTCCGGGGCTGTGAATATCGCCGTCACCCATACCGGTGACCCCTGTACTGACCGCTGTGCGACTTCCATAGAGCAATCTCGCGATTACCGGGAGTAGCCAATCATGGTCACGTCAAGATAGCGCCGGAAGCGTCACGACGCCGCCCACAGGGCCACGCGAGGGAAAGGGGAGGAGCGAGAAAACCCACCCGGACATGCGACGACCCCCGCCGGGGGGGAGAGCGGGGGTCGTCCCCACGGCCCAACTCGGGGGGGGAGGAGTCGGGCCGGGTTAGCACGGTCGCGAACGATCCGTGACTTCCATGGTGTACCCGAGAGGCCTCTCAGGCAAACCCACACGCCCCACCTTACGCCGAATGGTGGGCGCCTATGCTCAGGGTCGTGGAAAACCACTCCTTGCCTCGCGCAGCAGCCTTCTTTGACCTGGACAAGACGGTCATTGCGAAGTCGAGCACGCTCACCTTCAGCAAGTCCTTCTACCAAGGCGGGCTGATCAGCCGCAGGGCCGCGTTGCGTACCGCATACGCCCAGTTCGTCTTCCTGGCCGGCGGCCTGGACCACGACCAGATGGAGCGCATGCGCGAGTATCTGTCCGACCTGTGCCGCGGCTGGAACGTCCGGCAGGTGCGGGAGATCGTCGCCGAGACCCTGCACGACCTGATCGACCCGATCATCTACGACGAGGCGGCATCCCTCATCGAAGAGCACCACACGGCCGGGCGGGACGTGGTGATCGTGTCCACCTCCGGCGCCGAGGTGGTCGAACCGATCGGTGAGCTGCTCGGCGCGGACCGGGTGGTGGCCACCCGCATGATCGTCGGCGAGGACGGCTGCTTCACCGGGGAGGTGGAGTACTACGCGTACGGCCCGACCAAGGCCGAGGCGATCAGGGAACTGGCGGTGTCCGAGGGCTACGACCTCGATCGCTGTTTCGCCTACAGCGACTCCGCGACCGACCTGCCGATGCTCCAGGCGGTCGGGAGCCCGCACGCGGTGAACCCGGACCGCGCACTGCGCCGCGAGGCGATGGCGCGCGGCTGGCCGGTCCTCGAGTTCCGCCGCCCGGTCCCGCTCAAGAAGCGGCTGCCCTCGCTCTCCGTTCCGCCCCGGCCGGCCCTCGTAGCGGCGGCGGCCATAGGAGCGGCGGCGGCGACCGCCGGCCTCGTCTGGTACACCAACAGGCGCCGCGGGGGCATCGCCTGAAGGGTGCCCGTTTCACCCCTGTTTGCCGCCGAAAGTAAAGAACTGCAAGCAGGGGTTCCGCTTGCTCCCGGCTTGCAGTACAAAGGACTCAAGGCCCGCGAGACCAAAGGACATCCGCGAGGATCACCTGTCACTACGCACTTGGCCCTACGGACCCTTGCATGGACATCGAGCACCCACGCGACGTCGACCCGTCGATTACGGGCCAGCCGCACCAGGCCACGGGCAAAGCATCCCGACCTGATGGGCACATATTCGAGGACGCTTGGTAACCCGGTGAACATGCCAGCGGCGGTACGAGAACTCGTACCGCCGCAACCCTGTTCAGGCCCCCTCGCGGGGGCCTTCCCCGTCTCCGCCGCCCCTCACGGGACCTCGGGCCGTCACTTCTCGCGGACTGCTCCCCTCAGGCCGCGCCGCGCTGCAGCGCCTCGCACACCGCCGTCGACTCACGGACACCCAGCTCGACCGCCCGGCCGCAGTGGGCGATCCAGGCGGCCATGCCCTCGGGGGTGCCCGAGACGTACCCGTCGAGTGCGGCGAGATAGGAGGCGCGGCCCAGTTCGGCGTGGCCGACCTCGGCCGGGCAGACCGCCTTCGGATCGAGGCCGCTGCCGATCAGCACGATCCGCTCGGCCGCGCGGGCGATCAGACCGTTGTGGGACACGAAGGGGCGCAGCGCGAGCAGCTCGCCGTGTACCACGGCGGCCGTCACCAGCGCCGGCGCGGACGTCCCCGCGATGATCAGGTCGGCCAGCCCCTCGAGGCGGCCGGAGACCTCACGGGCGTCCGGCAGCGGCAGCTCGACCAGCGGCTCTTCGACCGTCTCGCCGGCCTGCCGCGGCCTGCCCACCCGCTCATCCTGGCTCGCCGCTGCGACCAGGTGCAGCCGGGCCAGCACGCGCAGCGGCGACTGCCGCCAGATGGACAGCAGCTGGCCCGCCTCGGCCGTCAGCCGCAGGGACGCCCCTACGACGCGCGCCTCGGCCTCGGCGCCGAAGTCGGTGCGGCGACGCACCTCCTCCAGGGCCCAGTCCGCGCCGGACAGCGCCGCGGAGCCGCGGGCGGCGCGCAGAGCCGCTTCCGAAGTGATCGCATTGCTGCGGCGCCGCATGATCCGGTGCCCGTACACCCGGTCCACGGCCTTGCGCACGGATTCCACGGAACCGGCAACCGAGGGCAGCAAGCCCAGGGCCGCGAGCGGATCGGCGGTCGCACCTGTCGTACTCATGAGTACGACATTACGCATTCCCCCGGGCGGGCCCCACGAAGGAGTGGTCTTCTTCACTCCATATGCCACGTACAGCTACTGTACGACTACGCTTGGTGAACATGAAAATTGCTTTCGTCGGGAAGGGCGGCAGCGGCAAGACGACGCTCTCCTCCCTCTTCATCCGCCACCTCGCGGCCGGCGGCGCCCCGGTGGTCGCCATCGACGCGGACATCAACCAGCACCTCGGCCCCGCGCTCGGCCTCACCGAGTCGGAGGCGGCGGCCCTGCCGGCCATGGGCGAACGGCTGCCGCTGATCAAGGACTATCTGCGCGGCGGCAATCCGCGCATCCCCTCCGGCACGACGATGATCAAGACGACCCCGCCCGGCGAGGGTTCGCGACTGGTCCGGGTGCGGGAGCCCAATCCGGTCTACGACGCCTGCGCGCGCCCGGTGGAACTCGACGGCGGTGCCGTCCGTTTGATGGTCACTGGCCCCTTCACGGACGCCGACCTGGGGGTCGCCTGCTACCACTCCAAGACGGGAGCGGTGGAGCTGTTCCTGAACCACCTCGTCGACGGCCCCGACGAGTACGTGGTGGTCGACATGACGGCCGGTTCGGACTCCTTCGCCTCCGGCATGTTCACCCGCTTCGACATGACGTTCCTCATCGCCGAGCCGACACGCAAGGGGGTCTCCGTCTACCGCCAGTACAAGGACTACGCCCGCGACTTCGGCGTCGCCCTGAAGGTCGTCGGCAACAAGATCCAGGAACAGGACGACATCGACTTCCTGCGCTCGGAGGTCGGGGACGACCTGCTCGTGACGGTCGGCCGCTCGGACTGGGTGCGCGCCATGGAGAAGGGCCGCCCACCGCGCTTCGACCTCCTGGAGGAGGCCAACTCCCGTGCGCTGCAGACGCTTCGGGCCGCCGCGGACGCCACGTACGAGCTGCGGGACTGGGAGCGGTACACGCGCCAGATGGTGCACTTCCACCTGAAGAACGCCGAGGCCTGGGGCAACGAGCGCACCGGGGTCGACCTGGCGGCGCAGGTCGACCCCGGTTTCGTGCTCGGCGAGGGCGTGGCAACGGCCGTGTGACGCCTACTGCTTGACCGCCGGCGCCCCGGGGACGCCCTTGGGCGCCGGAGCCGGGCTCCCGGAGAGGAAGGACGCCCAGCCCTGCCGGGGTGCCTCGCCCACCTCCAGGGTGCGCAGCCGCTTCAGGGTCGCCGGATCCTGGGCGTCCAGCCAGTCGGCCAGCTGGTGGAAGGAGACGCAGCGCACCTCGGGCTTGTTGCACACCTCCCGCACCACCTCGTCGATGGCGCGCATGTAGGTGCCGCCGTTCCACGACTCGAAGTGGTTGCCGATGATCAGCGGGGCCCGGTTGCCGTCGTAGGCGCGGTAGAAGCCCTTGATCAGACCGTCGCGCATCTGGTCACCCCAGTAGTCGAACTTGTCCGGGTCGCCCTGGGTCTCGGTGCCGGACTGGTTGACCATGAAGTTGTAGTCCATGGTCAACTGCTCATAGGTGTGGCCGGGGAACGGCACCAGCTGCATCGACAGGTCCCACAGGCCTTCCTTCTTCTTCGGCCACACCTGGTCGTTGACACCGCTGGAGTCGTAGCGGAAGTTCAGCTGGCGGGCGGCCTTCATGAAGTTCTTCTGCCCTTCAAGGCAGGGGGTCCTGCCGCCGATCAGCTCCTTGTCGTAGTCGAAGGGCAGCGGGGCGGCCTTCGACATGCCGGCATTGGTCTTCCAGGACTTCACGAACTGCTTGGCCTGGGCGATCTCACTCTTCCACTCGGCCACCGACCATTCACCGACGCCGCCGTCGGGACCGCAGAAGTGGCCGTTGAAGTGGGTGCCGATCTCGTTGCCCTCGAGCCAGGCCAGCCGCACCTGCTTGAGGGTGTCGGCGATGCCCTGCTTGTCGTTGAAGCCGATGTCCGAGCTGCCCTGTGGGTGCTGCGGAGGCTTGTAGAGATCGCGCTTCTCCTCCGGCAACGTGTACACGCCGCTGAGGAAGTACGTCATCGTGGCGTTGTTCTCCCTGGCGACCTTACGGAAGTGGGAGAACAGCTTCTGGCTGTCCTCGCCCGCCCCGTCCCAGGAGAACACCACGAACTGCGGGGGTTTGGCGCCGGGTTCCAGCCGCGCGGGCGTGGGCAGGTGCGGCTGCCCACCGGTGTACGCGGTGGACCCGTCACCGAGCAGACGGAGCACGCTGTTGGGCGCCGGCGCCCCCTGCTGCGGGCCGGACGCTCCTTCCTTCGAGCCGTTGGAGCCGGTCGCACAACCGGCGAGTGACGCGGCACAGGCCGTGGCAACCATGGCACCGACGGCGATTCTCTGGGTGGCGGCCATCTCCCGCCCCACCTTCTTCCTTCTCTCCGACGAGCGCTGACGAGGGGCCTTTTCAGGTGATGTGCCGGGCTTGTCCCGACAGCGTCGCCAAGGTCGCACGGGACCGAGAAGGAATTAATACGACAAGCCGATGAAATGCCCACTTCACCCGGGCGACCCATCTACTGCTCCATTTGCACCGGAAAGTTATGCCTTGTCTTTACTTTGCATTACGGTTCATTTACCGAGCGTTGATCCATCCCGCCACTGAACGCCGTGACCCACGGCCGCGACCGAGCCGCGCCCATCGGCGCGGGTCCCATCCAGTCCGCGACCGCGCCGCCCCGGAGGAGACGGGAACATGCCCTCAGCCTGCGCACCCCCACACATCCAGCACCCCCCGCCACCGCACGGCCCCGCACCGGGGCGACACCGCAGCCTCCCCGTCGAGGGCGCCGACGTGTCGGCCGCCGTCGCGGTCTTCCTGATCGCCCTGCCACTGTCCCTCGGCATCGCCCTCGCCACCGGCGCCCCGCTCCAGGCAGGCCTTGTCGCCGCGGCCGTGGGCGGCATCGTCGCCGGCCGGCTCGGCGGCTGCCCGCTGCAGGTCAGCGGCCCCGCCGCCGGGCTCACCGTCGTCACCGCCGATCTGATCCACCGCTACGGCTGGCGGACGACCTGCGGCATCACCGTCCTCGCCGGCCTCGCCCAGCTCGGCCTCGGCTGTCTGCGCGTGGCCCGCGGTGCGCTCGCCGTCAGCCCGGCCGTGGTGCACGGCATGCTCGCCGGCATCGGCATCACCATCGCCGTCGCCCAGCTGCACATCGTCCTCGGCGGCAGTCCGGACAGCTCCGTCCTCGCCAATCTGCGCGCGCTGCCGGCCCAGTTGGCTCATCTGCATCCGGCCGCCGTGTCCATGAGCACCGTGACCCTGGTCCTGCTGCTGGCCTGGCCGCGCATCCCCGGCCGCGCCGGCAAGCAGCTTCGCAAGGTGCCGGCCGCCCTCGTCGCCGTCGCCGGGGCCACCGCGATCGCCGCGCTCGCCGGCCTGACCCTGCCCAGGGTCGAACTGCCGTCCTGGCGCAGTCACGCACTGGCCGGACTGCCCGAAGGGCCGGTGCTCGGCGTCGTGGCCGCCGTACTCACCACCACCCTGGTGTGCAGCGTCCAGTCCCTGCTCGGAGCGGTGGCCGTGGACAAGCTGGTCGCGGGCCGCCCGGGTCCGCAGTCCCGCGTCGGACGTTCCGATCTGGACCGGGAACTGCTGGGCCAGGGCGCCGCGAACATCGTCTCCGGGGCGCTGGGCGGCCTGCCCGTGGCAGGGGTGGCCGTGCGCAGCACCTCGAATGTGAACTCCGGTGCCGTGAGCCGGAACTCCACGATGCTGCACGGCGTTCTCGTAGTAGTCGCTGCGCTGCTGATGGTCCCGGTCCTGGAGGCGATCCCGCTCGCCTCACTCGCCGCCCTGGTGATGGCCGTCGGCATCCAGATGGTGTCCCTGCACCACATCCGCACGGTGACGCGGCACCGCGAAGTGCCGGTCTACGTCGCGACCACCCTCGGCGTGGTGTTCCTCGGTGTCCTGGAGGGCGTGCTCCTCGGGGTCGCCGTGGCGGTCGCCGTCGCCCTGCACCGCCTCACCCGCACCCGCATCACCCATGAAGAGAAGGAAGGAGCCCATCACGTACGTGTCAGAGGCCAGTTGACGTTCCTCGCGGTGCCGCGGCTCAGCAGGACCCTGCATCTCGTACCCCAAGGCGCCCACGCGGTCGTGGAGCTGAGCGGCTCGTTCATGGACCACGCGGCGTACGAGTCGCTGCAGGACTGGCGCAACGCCCACACCGCGCGGGGTGGCACGGCCGAGCTGTCGGGCCGGCGCGGCGGAATCCGGACCGCCGAGCCGGCCTCGTCCGCCGAGTGCCGGTGCCGGCCCTGGACACCCTGGCGCAATCACCAGTCCTGCTTCGCCGGAGCTGTCACGGCCGCGGCGGTGCGGGCAGCGCCGGGCCGGTCGGCGGCGCAGGAACTGGCCCGTGGCATCAGCTCGTTCCAGCGGAACACCGCTCCGCTGGTGCGGGAGGAGCTGGCCCGGCTGGCGCGGGACGGTCAGCAGCCCTCCCAGCTCTTCCTCACCTGCGCCGACTCCCGGCTCGTCACGTCGATGATCACCGCCAGTGGTCCCGGTGACCTGTTCGTCGTCCGCAACGTCGGCAACCTGGTGCCGCCGCCGGGCGAGGAGCACGGAGACGACTCGGTGGCCGCCGCCATCGAGTACGCGGTGGACGTGCTCGGGATCCGCTCCATCACCGTGTGCGGGCACTCCGGGTGCGGGGCGATGCAGGCGCTGCTGGCGGAGGACGACCGGGACATGGACGAGGACACCCCGTTGCGGCGGTGGCTGCGGCACGGGCTGCCGAGCCTCGCCCGGACGTCCGGCGACCGCCGGGCCCGGCCCCGGCTGTCCGGGCGGGCGGTCGCGGACGCGGTGGAGCAGCTGTGCCTGACCAACGTGGTCCAGCAGCTGGATCATCTGCGGGCGCACGCACCGGTCGCCCGGGCGCTGGCCGAAGGCGGCCTGGAGCTGCACGGCATGTACTTCCACGTGGGCGAGGCACAGGCGTATCTGCTCGCGGGAACGGGTCAGGGCGCGGTCTTCGAGAGCGTCACCGGCGGCGGTGAGGAGGGCCCCGAGCGTGCCGCGGAAGGCGCCGGCGAGGACGTGGCCGGGGCCGTCTCCGAAGGAGTCGCGTGAGGAATCGCTGCAGGAAGGGGGGCGGATGGCCCGGCATGAGAGGCGGACCGACGGACAGGTCTAAACCAATTTTCCGGTCGACCCTTGTCATCGGCCCCCCACGTCTGATGAGCTGTGGTCTGGGACACAACGGACACCCTTGGAAAGGGAGATGTCGTGAGCAACGAGAGCCTGGCCAACCTGCTCAAGGAAGAACGCAGGTTCGCGCCCCCGGCCGGCCTGGCCGCGCAAGCCAACGTCACCGGGGAGGCGTACGAACAGGCCAAGGCTGACAGGCTCGGCTTCTGGGCCGAGCAGGCCCGCCGGCTGACCTGGGCCAAGGCGCCTGCCGAGACGCTGGACTGGTCGAACCCGCCGTTCGCCAAGTGGTTCAAGGACGGCGAGCTGAACGTCGCGTACAACTGCGTGGACCGGCATGTGGAGGCCGGGCACGGGGACCGCGTCGCCATCCACTTCGAGGGTGAGCCCGGCGACAGCCGCTCGATCACCTACGCGGAGCTGAAGGACGAGGTCTCCAAGGCCGCCAACGCCCTGCTGGAGCTGGGGGTCCGCAAGGGCGACCGGGTCGCCATCTACATGCCGATGATCCCGGAGACCGCGATCGCGATGCTGGCCTCGGCCCGGATCGGCGCGGCCCACTCGGTCGTCTTCGGCGGCTTCTCGGCGGACGCGCTCGCGACCCGCATCCAGGACGCCGACGCCAAGGTCGTCATCACCTCCGACGGCGGTTACCGGCGCGGCAAACCGTCCGCGCTCAAGCCCGCCGTCGACGAGGCCGCCGACAAGGCGGGGAACGTCGAGCACGTGCTCGTCGTGCGCCGTACCGGGCAGGACGTGGCCTGGAACGGCGAGCGCGACGTGTGGTGGCACGAGCTGGTCGGGCGGCAGTCCGCCGAGCACACCCCGGAGGCGTTCGAGGCGGAGCACCCGCTGTTCATCCTCTACACCTCGGGCACGACGGGTAAGCCGAAGGGCATCCTGCACACCTCCGGCGGCTACCTCACCCAGGCGGCCTACACCCACTGGGCGGTCTTCGACCTCAAGCCGGAGACGGACGTCTACTGGTGCACGGCCGACGTCGGCTGGGTCACCGGGCACTCGTACATCGTCTACGGGCCGCTCGCCAACGGCGCGACCCAGGTCATGTACGAGGGCACGCCGGACACCCCGCACCAGGGCCGGTTCTGGGAGATCGTGCAGAAGTACAAGGTCACGGTGCTCTACACGGCCCCGACCGCGATCCGCACGTTCATGAAGTGGGGCGACGACATCCCCGCCAAGTTCGACCTGAGCAGCCTGCGTGTCCTGGGCTCGGTCGGCGAGCCCATCAACCCCGAGGCGTGGATCTGGTACCGCAAGCAGATCGGCGCCGACGCCACGCCCGTCGTGGACACCTGGTGGCAGACCGAGACCGGCGCGATGATGATCTCGCCGCTGCCGGGCGTCACCGAGGCCAAGCCCGGCTCCGCACAGCGTCCGCTGCCCGGCATCAGCGCGACCGTCGTGGACGACGAGGCGAACGAGGTGCCCAACGGCGGCGGTGGCTACCTGGTGCTGACCGAGCCGTGGCCGTCGATGCTGCGCACCATCTGGGGCGACGACCAGCGGTTCATCGACACCTACTGGTCCCGCTTCCCGGGCAAGTACTTCGCCGGTGACGGCGCCAAGAAGGACGACGACGGCGACATCTGGCTGCTCGGCCGGGTCGACGACGTCATGCTCGTGTCCGGGCACAACATCTCCACCACCGAGGTCGAGTCGGCGCTGGTCTCCCACCCCTCGGTCGCCGAGGCGGCCGTCGTCGGTGCCGCCGACCAGACCACCGGGCAGGCCATCGTCGCCTTCGTCATCCTGCGCGGCACGGCGTCGGAGACCGAGACGCTCGTCGGCGAGCTGCGCGACCACGTCGGCGCCACGCTCGGCCCGATCGCCAAGCCCAAGCGGATCCTGCCGGTGGCGGAACTGCCCAAGACCCGGTCCGGCAAGATCATGCGCCGGCTGCTGCGCGACGTGGCCGAGAACCGGCAGCTCGGTGACGTCACCACGCTGACGGACTCCGCGGTCATGGATCTCATCCAGGCCAAGCTCCCGGCGGCGCCGAGCGAGGACTGACCGGCACCGCGGGGCCCCTCGACGGGCACTGCGGGTTCCACGGGCTCTGCGGGGGCACCGGGCGACGACGCGCCCGGTGCCCCTTGCGCGTCTAACGTGAGGATCACCGGTTCCGGCCGCCGACCCGGTTGGGTAGGGTAATGAGGGCGTCAAGAACGCGCGAAGAACCACAGGTGCGCCGGGAAGTCTGGTCGGCATGTGAGCCGCCCTGTCCAGCCACCGGAGGTCCCCACCGTGCCCGCGCCCCGCAGCCCGCTCTCCCGCCGCAAGGTCTTCGGACGCCTGTCCCTGCCCGAGCGGACCTACGTCGCGGACACGCTGCGCACCGAGACCGTCGGCGGCGTCCTGCTGCTCTGCGCCGCAGTCACCGCGCTGATCTGGGCGAACATTCCGGCCCTGCGGCACAGCTACACGACGGTCAGCCACCTCCACTTCGGGCCCGGCGCCCTCGGCCTGGACCTGTCCGTCGCCCACTGGGCCGCGGACGGCCTCCTCGCGGTGTTCTTCTTCGTCGCCGGCATCGAACTCAAGCGCGAGCTGGTCGCCGGGGACCTGCGCGAACCCAGGGCGGCCGTGCTGCCCGTGGTGGCCGCGCTGTGCGGCATGGCCGTACCGGCGCTCGTCTACACCCTGACCAACCTCGCCGGGCGCGGCTCCACACAGGGCTGGGCGGTGCCCACCGCCACCGACATCGCCTTCGCGCTCGCCGTCCTCGCGGTCATCGGCACCGCCCTCCCCAGCGCCCTGCGCGCCTTCCTGCTCACCCTGGCCGTCGTCGACGACCTGTTCGCGATCCTGATCATCGCGGTCTTCTTCACCGACCGGCTGGACTTCGCGGCGCTCGGCGGCGCCGTCGCAGGTCTGCTGGTCTTCTGGCTGCTGCTGCGCAAGGGCGTCCGCGGCTGGTACGTGTACGTGCCGCTCGCCCTGGTGATCTGGGCGCTGATGTACAACAGCGGGGTGCACGCCACCATCGCCGGCGTGGCGATGGGCCTCATGCTGCGCTGCACCACCCGGGAGGGCGAGGAGCACTCGCCGGCCGAGCGCATCGAGCACCAGGTGCGGCCCCTGTCGGCGGGGCTCGCGGTGCCGCTGTTCGCGCTGTTCAGCGCCGGGGTGTCGGTGACCGGCGGGGCGCTCGGGGGCGTGTTCACCCAGCCGGAGACGCTCGGCGTCGTCCTCGGCCTGGTCGTCGGCAAGACGATCGGCATCTTCGGCGGCACCTGGCTGACCGCCCGCTTCACCCGGGCCTCGCTCAGCGACGACCTCGCCTGGGCGGACGTCTTCGCGGTGGCCTCCCTCGCCGGGATCGGCTTCACCGTGTCGCTGCTCATCAGCGAACTGGCCTTCGTCGGCGACGACCTCCTCACCGGTGAGGTGAAGGCGGCGGTGCTCACCGGATCACTGATAGCGGCGGTGTGCGCGACGGTGCTGCTCAAGGTCCGCAACGCCAAGTACCGCCGTCTGTGCGAGGAGGAGGACCGGGACGAGGACCTCGACGGCATCCCGGACATCTACGAGCAGGACGACCCGGCGTACCACCTGCGCATGGCCGGGATCCACGAGCGCAAGGCGGCCGAGCACCGGCGGATCGCCGCCGAGCGGGCGGCCGAGGCGCGCCACGGGCTTCAGGAAGTGCCGGGTGGGGCAGGCGAGGAGGGCGGCCGTCCGGCATGATCTGACGAGACGGTACAAATCAAGTCGGCCTCAGGAGCGGGGCGGCCACCCGCATGGCCGCCCCGACCCGGTGGCCACGCACACCCGGCTGTCCGGACCCGGCGGCCAACGCACACCCGGCCGCCCGGGCACGGCGGCCACGGCCTCCGAGCGGGACGGCCACACGGCACGGCACATTTGCGGCACGAGAGACATCAGAGGGAGAACGCGATGAGCGCACCCGACGGCAGCCCGGTCGGCGCCGAACGCAGCATCGGCCAGCTGTTCGCCTCGGCGACGACCGATTTGTCGGCGCTGGTGCACGACGAGATCGCACTGGCCAAGGCCCAGCTGAAGCAGGACGTGAAGCGCGGCGCGACGAGTGGCGGCGCCTTCTCGATGGCGGGCGCACTGCTGGTGTTCTCCCTGCCGATGCTCAACTTCGCCCTCGCCTACGGGATCCGGACCTGGAGCGGCTGGAACCTCGCGGTCTGCTTCCTGCTGTCGTTCGCCGCCAACGTGCTCGTGGCCGGCCTCCTCGCGCTCATCGGCGTGGTGTTCGCGAAGAAGGCCAAGAAGGGCCAGGGCCCGCAGAAGGTGGCCGCGTCGATGAAGGAGTCGGCGAGCGTCCTGCAGAACGCCAAGCCGCACCCGCGCCCGGAGCTTCCCGAGGAGCGGACGCCCGCGGCCATCGAGGCCGCGGCACACGCCTCGTCCGAGGTTGTGGCACGCTCGTCGTCATGACCGACCCCGCGCCTTCGGCCGTACGACTCGACCTGCCCCACGGGCAGCAGGTGACGCACCGGGATGTCGCCGCCAACGGCGCCCGCTTCCACATCGCCGAACTGGGCGACGGCCCTCTGGTGCTGCTGTTGCACGGGTTCCCCCAGTTCTGGTGGACCTGGCGGCACCAGCTCGTCGCGCTCGCGGACGCGGGCTACCGGGCGGTGGCGATGGACCTGCGGGGCGTCGGCGGCAGCGACCGCACGCCCCGCGGGTACGACCCCGCCAACCTCGCCCTGGACGTCACCGGCGTGGTCCGCTCGCTCGGCGAACCGGACGCCGCGCTGGTCGGCCACGACCTGGGCGGCTACCTGGCGTGGACGGCCGCCGCGATGCGGCCCAAGCTGGTCCGGCGCCTGGCCGTGGTGTCGATGCCGCACCCGCGGCGCTGGCGCGCGGCGATGCTGCGGGACGCCCGGCAGACGGCCGCCAGCTCCTACATCTGGGGATTCCAGCGGCCCTGGATCCCGGAGCGTCAACTCACCGCCGACGACGGCGAGCTGGTGGGCCGTCTGATCCGTGACTGGTCCGGGCCCCGGCCGCCGGAGGACGAGACCGTGGCGACGTACCGGCGAGCCATGTGCATCCCCTCCACCGCCCACTGCTCGGTCGAGCCGTACCGCTGGCTGGTGCGGTCGCTGGCCCGCCCGGACGGCGTGCAGTTCTACCGCAGGATGAAGCGGCCGGTGCGGGTGCCCACGCTGCATCTGCACGGTTCGCTGGACCCGGTGACCCGCACGCGCAGCGCCGCCGGTTCGGGCGAGTACGTCGAAGCGCCGTACCGCTGGCGGCTGTTCGACGGTCTCGGGCACTTCCCGCACGAGGAGGACCCGGCGGCGTTCTCCACCGAGCTGATCAACTGGCTGAAGGACCCCGAGCCGGACCGGTGACCGTTCGGTGAGTGATTCGATGCGCGGAGTATCCGAATCATGAACACTTGTCCCTCGAACGCCACATGCCTTCCGCATAGGCCAATTGGGGGGCGCGCAGGCGGTTATCGACCTTCAGGCGGGGCACACGTCCGGGTATGGGCTGGACGCACGACTACAGTGACGCACCCCGCAACCGCCGCTCGGCCACTGGCCTGAGCACGCCTCAGCGAGGCACCCCGCAACTCGCGGTAGCGGACCTGAGGGTGGGGATTCCGCGCATCCTGCGCCGCCGGGCCCGCTGGGTCTCCGTACGGCTGCGTCACCCGCGCGGCTGAACGCCCCTCCACGGATCACAGCGCACAGCTGTCGGTACCCACCTGCTCGTTCGCCGTGCGGCCCCGGTCGACGTCGGGACGGATCTCGTCTGCCGTCAGGGCGTACCCGGTGTCCGCGTCGTCGCGGGACTTGGCGAACACCACGCCGTACACCTTGCCGTCGGGCGTGAGCAGCGGGCCGCCGGAGTTGCCCTGGCGGACGGTCGTGTACAGCGAGTAGACGTCCCGGCGCACCGTGCCGCGGTGGTAGATGTCCGAGCCGTTCGCCGTGATCCGCCCGCGCACGCGCGCGGCGCGCACGTCGTACGAGCCGTTCTCCGGGAAGCCCGCGACGATCGCGCCGTCACCACCGCCCGCGTCCTGAGCGGTGAACTTGAGGGCGCTCGCCCGCAGATCCGGTACGTCGAGGACGGCGATGTCGCGCTTCCAGTCGTACAGGACGACCTTGGCGTCGTACTTGCGGCCCTCCCCGCCTATCTGCACGGTCGGCTCGTCGACCCCGCCGACCACATGCGCGTTGGTCATGACCCGGCGGTCGGCGAAGACGAAGCCGGTGCCCTCCAGGACCTTGCCGCAGCTCTGGGCGGTGCCGGTGACCTTGACGATGGAACGCTGGGCGCGGGTGGCGACCGGACTGCTCGCCAGGGCCGCGTCGGGCGGCCGGACATCCTTGATCGGCTCGTCGGCGAACGGGCTGAAGACCTGCGGGAAGCCGTTCTGCGCGAGGACCGCGGAGAAGTCCGCGAACCAGGTGTCGGCCTGCGCGGGCAGCGCCCGGGAGACGCCGAGGAGCACCTTGGAGCCGCGCACCTCCTTGCCGAGCGTCGGCAGAGTCGTGCCGGCGAGGGCGGAGCCGATCAGCCAGGCGACCAGCAGCATCGCGACGACGTTGACCAGCGCGCCGCCGGTGGCGTCCAGGGCGCGGGCCGGGGACCAGGTGATGTGCCGGCGCAGTTTGCTGCCGAGGTGGGTGGTCAGGGCCTGGCCTACCGAGGCGCAGACGATGACGACGACCACGGCGACCACGGCCGCGGTGGTGCCGATCTCCGCGTCGTCGCTCACCGCGCCCCAGACGACGGGCAGCGTGTACACGGCGACGAGGCCGCCGCCCAGGAAGCCGATCACCGACAGGATGCCGACGACGAGGCCCTGGCGATAGCCCACGACCGCGAACCACACGGCCGCGACCAGCAACAGCATGTCCAGCACGTTCACCGCTTCAGGCCTCGCCTACTCACTCCGCTCCCAGCAGCTCGGCCGGGGGTCCGGGGACAGTCCCGGGGGACACAGCACGGGGATCACCCTGTCATGCGCGCCAGTCGAGCGGGACCTGCTGTTCCCGGTCCCAGGGACGCTCCCAGCCCGCGTAGTGCAGCAGGCGGTCGATCACGCCGCCCGTGAATCCCCACACCAGGGCCGATTCGACCAGGAATGCGGGGCCGCGGTGGCCGCCGGGAGAGACGGTGGTGACGCGGTTGGCGGGGTCCGTGAGATCCGCCACGGGGACGGTGAAGACCCGGGCCGTCTCGTTCGGGTCGACGACGCCGACCGGGCTGGGCTCACGCCACCAGCCGAGCACGGGGGTGACCACGAAACCGCTGACCGGGATGTAGAGCGCGGGCAGGGCACCGAAGAGCTGGACGCCGGAGGGATCGAGACCGGTCTCCTCCTCGGCCTCGCGCAGCGCCGCCCGCAGCGGGCCGTCGCCCTGCGGGTCGCCGTCCTCGGGGTCCAGCGCGCCGCCCGGGAAGGACGGCTGCCCGGCGTGCGAGCGCAGGGAGCCGGCCCGCTCCATCAGCAGCAGCTCGGGGCCGCGCTCTCCCTCGCCGAACAGGATCAGCACCGCGGACTTGCGCCCCGAGCCGTTCGCGGGCGGCAGGAAGCGGCTGAGCTGGAGCGGCTCCAGCGTCTCGGCGGCCCGCACCACCGGGTCCAGCCAGTCCGGCAGCCCCTCCTTGTCGAGCGTCACCGCTCGGCCCCAGGTCTCGCTGGCCCTCGTCATGCCCCACCCCCGTCGCTCCGTCTGTCCAACGCCCGAGGTGCCCGGGATCGTTCCGTCACGCGGCCCCCAGCGGCGGCGCCGGCCTGCCGCCGGCGTCGAGGTAGGCCTGCGGGGGGTTGAGCCGCTGCCCGGGGAAGCCGCCCTTCTCGTACTTCAGGAGCTTCTTCGCCTTCTCCGGATCGGTCTCGCCCTCGCCGTAGGCCGGGCAGAGCGGGGCGACGGGGCAGGCGCCGCAGGCGGGCTTGCGGGCGTGGCAGATGCGCCGGCCGTGCCAGATCACGTGGTGGGACAGATCGGTCCACTCGCTCTTCGGGAACAGCGCACCGACGGCGGCCTCGATCTTGTCCGGGTCGGTCTCCTCGGTCCACTTCCAGCGCCGCACCAGCCGCTGGAAGTGCGTGTCCACGGTGATCCCGGGCCGGCCGAAGGCGTTGCCGAGCACGACGAAGGCGGTCTTGCGGCCGACGCCGGGCAGCTTGACCAGGTCCTCCAGCTTCCCTGGCACCTCGCCGCCGAAGTCCTCCACGAGCGCCCTGGACAGCCCTATGACCGCCCGGGTCTTGGCCCGGAAGAAGCCGCAGGGGCGCAGGATCTCCTCGACCTTCTCCGGGTCGGCGGCCGCCAGGTCCTCGGGGGCCGGGTACCGGGCGAACAGCGCCGGGGTGGTCTGGTTGACCCGCAGGTCCGTGGTCTGGGCCGACAGCACGGTGGCGACCAGCAGCTGGAAGGGGTTCTCGAAGTCCAGCTCGGGGTGGGCGTACGGGTAGACCTCGGCGAGTTCGCGGTTGATCCTGCGGGCCCGTCGTACGAGCGCCGTCCGCGACTCCGGCTTCCACGGCTTCGCGACCCCGGTCACCGCCGTGGCCGCCTTGCGCACCTTGCTCACTGCCATGCGTGAAGGCTACGCCGACGGGACAGGCCCCGGTGGTGGATCACCGGGACGGCCGGCCCTTCGGGGGCCCGGTGCCCTGCGGGCCCGGCGAGCATCCGGTACGACCGGTCCGGTTCATCCGATTTAACGGATTCGCCGACGCTGTTCGCCGACAGCGGAATCTTCGGGCACAACCACCCGTACGGCCCCGGACAGCGCCCTGGAACGTGTTCTCACCGGCGACTTGGGCACCCGTCCACCCCGCGGACAGGCAGTGGCCGCCCTCCGGAACCCGGATGACCGGCCCCCGATTGGACCCCTGCCGCGTACCTCGGGACACGTGTGCGGCATCCTTGTGACAGATCACACTGTTTGGACCGTCCGGCAAAATGGGGAACACGGTCCCCTGGCACGTAGGGGAGCAAGATCCCCTGAGCAGGTCGACAAGGAGAGAACTCGTGGACGACGTCCTGCGGCGCAACCCGCTCTTCGCGGCACTCGACGACGAGCAGGCCGCGGAGCTGCGCGCCTCCATGAGTGAGGTGACCCTGGCGCGCGGCGACTCCCTGTTTCACGAGGGCGACCCCGGTGACCGGCTCTACGTCGTCACCGAGGGCAAGGTCAAGCTGCACCGCACCTCGCCCGACGGCCGCGAGAACATGCTCGCCGTCGTCGGCCCCAGCGAACTGATCGGCGAGCTGTCGCTGTTCGACCCGGGCCCGCGCACCGCCACCGCGACCGCGCTGACCGAGGTCAAGATGCTCGGTCTCGGCCACGGTGACCTCCAGCCCTGGCTGAACGTCCGCCCGGAGGTGGCCGGCGCCCTGCTGCGCGCGGTCGCCCGCCGGCTGCGCAAGACCAACGACGCCATGTCCGACCTGGTCTTCTCCGACGTCCCCGGCCGGGTGGCGCGCGCCCTGCTGGACCTGTCCCGCCGCTTCGGCGTGCAGTCCGAGGAGGGCATCCACGTCGTCCACGACCTCACCCAGGAGGAACTGGCCCAGCTGGTCGGCGCCTCCCGCGAGACCGTGAACAAGGCGCTCGCCGACTTCGCCCAGCGCGGCTGGCTGCGCCTGGAGGCCCGGGCCGTGATCCTGCTGGACGTCGAGCGCCTGGCCAAGCGGTCCCGCTGACGCCGCGTCCGCCCGTACGGCGGCGGGGGCCCGTCTCGCGAGAGCCGGGCCTGCGACGGCCCTGGCGCCCGCGAAGGGCGCCGTACGCACGCGTGCGTGCGCGCAAGGTCGCGCGCGGGGCCGGATCAGCCCGTGCGCACACGTTCCACGCCGGCCTGGACCAGCCGGTCTTCGCACGGTTCGCGCCCGACTGGCCGACTGGACCAGCCCGCGCCCGCACGGTTCGCGCCCGACTGGACCAGCCGGTCTTCGCACGGTTCGCCCGGACTGGACCCGCCCGTGCCCGCACGGTTCGCGCCGGACTAGATCAGGCCGTGCTCGCTCAGGTACTCCAGCTGGGCCCGCACCGACAGTTCCGCCGCCGGCCACAGTGAGCGGTCCACGTCGGCGTAGACGTGGGCGACGACCTCGGACGGCGTGCGGTAGCCGTCCTCGACCGCCGTCTCCACCTGCGCGAGCCGGTGGGCGCGGTGGGCCAGGTAGAACTCGACGGCGCCCTGTGCGTCCTCCAGGACCGGTCCGTGGCCCGGCAGGACGGTGTGCACGCCGTCGTCCACCGTGAGGGACCTCAGCCGCCGGAGTGAGTCCAGATAGTCGCCGAGCCGCCCGTCGGGATGCGCCACGACCGTCGTCCCACGCCCGAGGATGGTGTCTCCGGTCAGCACCGCCCGGTCGGCCGGGAGATGGAAGCACAGCGAGTCCGCGGTGTGGCCGGGAGTCGGTACGACCCTCAGCTCCAGGCCGCCGACGGTCAGCACGTCCCCCGCGGCCAGGCCCTCGTCGCCGAGGCGCAGCGCCGGATCGAGGGCACGCACGCGCGTGCCGGTCAGTTCGGCGAAGCGGGCGGCGCCCTCGGCGTGGTCGGGATGGCCGTGGGTGAGCAGCGTCAGGGCTATGCGCCGGCCGGCCTTCTCCGCGGTGTCCACGACGGTGCGCAGGTGGCCGTCGTCCAGCGGGCCCGGGTCGATCACCACGGCCAGGTCGGAGCCCGGCTCGGCGACGATCCAGGTGTTGGTGCCGTCCAGGGTCATCGCGGAGGCGTTGGGCGCGAGGACGTTGACGGCCCGCTCGGTGGCGGGTCCCGACAGCACCGAGCCCCGAGGCTGCCCCGGCAGGGCGGCTGCGTCGGTCATGCGGGGCCTCCACCGGTGGTCGTCGGAGCGTTCGTCCCGGAGGGCGTGCCGGAGGTCGGGACGTGTTTGGTGAATTCGTCGTGGCCCGGCCAGGACAGGACGATCTCGCCGCCCCGCAGACGGGCGCTCGCCAGCACCGGTGTCATGTCGCACGCGGGGGCGGCCGCCAGTGCCTCGGCGGCGCTGGTGTGCGGGGCCAGCCGGCGCAGGGTGGCGATGGTGGGCGGCATCATCAGCAGCTCGCCCCTGTCGTAGCCGCCGGCCGCCTCCTCGGGGCGGATCCACACCGTGCGGTCGGCCTCGGTGGAGGCGTTGCGGGTGCGCTGGCCCTCGGGGAGGGCGGCCACGAAGAACCAGGTGTCGTAGCGGCGGGCCTCGAACTCCGGGGTGATCCAGCGGGCCCACGGGCCCAGCAGGTCCGAGCGCAGCACCAGACCGCGCCGGTCCAGGAACTCGGCGAAGGACAGCTCGTGTGCGATGAGGGCGGCCCGGTCGGTCTCCCAGTCCTCGCCGGTGGTGTCGCCGACGACCGAGTCCGCGTCGGGCCCGGCGAGCAGCACGCCGGCCTCCTCGTACGTCTCCCGTACGGCGGCGCAGACGATCGCCTGGGCGCCGCTCTCGTCGACGCCCAGCCGTTCGGCCCACCACGCGCGCGTGGGGCCCGCCCAGCGGACCCGGCGGTCGTCGTCACGCGGGTCGACACCACCGCCGGGGTACGCGTACGCGCCTCCGGCGAAGGCCATGGAGGCACGTCTGCGGAGCATGTGGACGACCGGCCCGTCCGGGGTGTCCTTCAGGAGCAGCACCGTGGCCGCGCGCCTGGGGGCCACCGGCGTGAGGGTGCCGTCCGCGAGCGCGCGGATGCGGTCGGGCCACTCCGGGGGGTACCACTGACCGTTCGCCATGGCCGGAGGCTATCCCGTATAGGGCGAATGTTCGAGAGCTGTCGAGGTCAGCGGGCCGTGGGGGCCTACTGGGCGAGTTCCACCTGGATCTCGACCTCGACCGGTGCGTCCAGCGGCAGCACCGCGACGCCGACGGCGCTGCGGGCGTGCACGCCCTTCTCGCCGAGGACCTCGCCGAGCAGTTCGCTGGCACCGTTGACGACGCCGGGCTGCCCGGTGAAGTCGGACGCCGAGGCGACGAAACCGACCACCTTCACCACGCGCGCGATGCGGTCCAGGTCACCGGCGACGGACTTGACCGCGGCCAGCGCGTTCAGCGCGCAGATGCGGGCCAGTTCCTTGGCCTCCTCCGGTGTGACCTCCCCGCCCACCTTGCCGGTGACCGGCAGCTTGCCCTCCACCATCGGCAGCTGGCCGGCGGTGAAGACGTGGACACCGGACTGCACGGCCGGCTGGTACGCGGCCAGCGGCGGTACGACCTCCGGCAGGGTCAGGCCCATTTCGGCCAGTTTGGCCTCGACCGCGCTCATGCCTGCTTCTCCCGCTTCAGGTAGGCCACGAGCTGCTCCGGATTGGGCCCGGGCACGACCTGGACGAGCTCCCAGCCGTCGTCGCCCCAGGTGTCCAGAATCTGCTTCGTGGCATGGACGAGCAGCGGCACGGTCGAGTATTCCCACTTCTTGGTCATGGGCCGACTGTAGCCGCTGTGCCGGAGGGGGCAGATCCCGCCCACGACGGCCTCTTTCCACCGAACACATGGCCGACTATGGCCGCCGTTGTCCACAGCCTCCCGCGTGACTGTCGGCCGGACTGGTTAGTCTCGAAGGTGTGAGCAGGCTCCAGGTCGTCAGCGGCAAGGGCGGGACCGGAAAGACGACGGTCGCCGCCGCCCTCGCGCTGGCCCTCGCCACCGAGGGGAAGCGGACGCTTCTCGTGGAGGTCGAGGGTCGGCAGGGCATCGCACAGCTCTTCGAGACGGAGGCGTTGCCCTATGAGGAGCGCAAGATCGCGGTCGCTCCCGGGGGCGGGGAGGTGCACGCCCTCGCCATAGACGCCGAACTCGCCCTTCTGGACTATCTCCAGATGTTCTACAAGCTGGGCGGGGCGGGCAGAGCCCTGAAGAAGCTCGGCGCCATCGACTTCGCCACCACCATCGCGCCCGGCATCAGGGACGTCCTGCTGACCGGCAAGGCGTGCGAGGCGGTGCGCCGCAAGGACAAGAAGGGGCGGTTCGTCTACGACTACGTGATCATGGACGCCCCGCCCACCGGCCGCATCACCCGCTTCCTGAACGTCAACGACGAGGTTGCGGGCCTCGCGAAGATCGGCCCGATACACAATCAGGCGCAGGCGGTGATGCGGGTGCTCAAGTCGCCGGAGACGGCGGTGCACCTGGTGACCCTCCTGGAGGAGATGCCGGTCCAGGAGACCGCGGACGGCATCGCCGAACTGCGCGCGGCACGGCTCCCGGTGGGCCGGGTCATCGTGAACATGGTCCGGCCGGAGGTGCTGGACGCGGCCGACCTGGAACTCGTACGGAGCGTGGGGCGTTCCTCCGTCGCGCAGACGCTCTCGGCCGCGGGCCTCGGCGGAGCCCGTCGTGGCGGGAACGCCGAGAAACTGGTGGACCCGCTGCTGGCGCAGGCGGCCGAGTACGCCGAGCGGTACGCACTGGAGGAAGAGCAGCGCGCGGTCCTCGGCGAGCTGAGCCTGCCGCTGCACGAACTGCCGCTGCTCGCCGAGGGCATAGACCTCGCGGGCCTGTACGAACTCGCCACCGAGCTGCGGAAGCAGGGGTTGTCATGAGTCCTGACCCGGCCGAGGAACGGGAGGCCTTCGGGGGGCGGAAGACGGCCGAGGCCCCGGAGGCGGCTCGCCGGCTGTCCCCCGCGCGGGCGCTCGACGTCGATCCGCTGCTGGACGACCCCGGGACCCGGATCGTGGTGTGCTGCGGCTCGGGCGGGGTCGGCAAGACGACGACCGCGGCGGCCCTCGGGCTGCGGGCTGCCGAGCGCGGCCGCAAGGTGGTCGTCCTGACCATCGACCCGGCCAGGCGGCTGGCCCAGTCGATGGGCATCGACTCCCTCGACAACGTGCCGCGCCGGGTGAAGGGCGTCGAGGGCACGGGCGAACTGCACGCCATGATGCTCGACATGAAGCGCACCTTCGACGAGGTCGTGGAGGCGCACGCGGACTCCGAGCGGGCGGCCGCGATCCTGGCGAACCCTTTCTACCAGTCGCTTTCGGCGGGCTTCGCGGGCACGCAGGAGTACATGGCGATGGAGAAGCTGGGCCAGCTGCGGGCGAAGGAGGAGTGGGACCTGATCGTGGTCGACACCCCGCCGTCCCGCTCGGCGCTGGACTTCCTGGACGCTCCCAAGCGGCTCGGCTCCTTCCTGGACGGCCGGCTCATCCGCCTGCTCACCGCCCCCGCCAAGCTGGGCGGCCGCGCGGGCATGGCCTTCCTGAACGTCGGCATGTCGATGATGACCGGCACGCTCGGCAAGCTGCTGGGCGGGCAGCTGCTGAAGGACGTGCAGACGTTCGTGGCCGCGATGGACACCACCTTCGGCGGCTTCCGTACGCGCGCGGACGCCACGTTCAAGCTGCTCCAGGCGCCCGGTACGGCATTCCTGGTGGTGGCGGCGCCGGAGCGGGACGCGCTGCGCGAGGCGGCCTACTTCGTGGAGCGGCTGGCCGCCGAGAAGATGCCGTTGGTCGGTCTGGTGCTGAACCGCGTCCACGACACCGGGGCGGGCGGGCTGTCGGCCGAGCGGGCACTCGCCGCCGCGGAAAATCTTGAGGACCCCCGCATTGTGGATCAGGAGGGCGGGAAAGCTGGTCTTCGTAACTCTCCCGACACGTACGGCAGTTCACGCACTCCCGCATCCGAGGCCGCAGCCGGGCCCGAAGCCGCAGCCGGTGACACCGCTTCCGAGGAAGGCTCCCCCGCCGATACGGAGCGCCCCGTCGACCGGCTCACCGCAGGTCTGTTGAGGCTGCACGCCGAGCGGATGCAGCTGCTCGCGCGCGAGCGGCGCACGCGTGACCGGTTCACCGCCCGTCACCCCGAGGTGGCGGTGGTCGACGTACCCGCGCTCCCCGGCGACGTCCACGACCTCACGGGCCTGCGAAACATCGGCACCCGCCTGGCCGCGGGCACGGCGGGACACACGGACCCTGCGTAACGCCCGGCCGGGGGGACGCCCGACTGGACGTCCGACCAGATGGACGCCCGACTGCACGCCCGGCTGGGTGGCTCCTGGCCTGCCCGCACCGGGCCGGCCCACGTAGCGCGCGCTGCGGGGAGCCGTACGCGGCCAGGTCGCCGAGGGCGCGGTGCATGGACGGAGCCGACGACTCGCAGGCGTTCCCATTCGGTCGCACGCGTGCTCGTCCGGTCACAGGCGCACTCGGACGGTTGCCGGCATGCGGGTGCGGTCGCAGGCGCACTCGGACGGTTGCCGGCATGCCAGTGGGATCGCAGGCGCACTCGGACGGTCGCAGCGCGCGAACATGGGTGGATGCGGGTGGGGCCGTGAGGCGATCGTGGCCTTCCAAGTCGCGAGCCCGATCGACGCGCCCGTTGCCGGTGCGCGTTCCGTGCCCCATGGCACTTTTCCTGCCCCATTGGCGCTTCCAGGCCCGGCGGCAGACCGGCATTCACCGTGCGGCGTGCGCGGCCGGTGCTTCCGAGAACGAACGGCCGGCTTCCCGCCGCATAGTTCTCAGCCCACCACCGCGCGGTTCTCAGCTCGCCGCTGCATCGACCTCAGCTCACCGCTGTGTCGTCCTCAGCTCACCGCTGTGTCGTCCTCAGCTCACCGCTGCGTAGTTCTCGTACACGTCGTCGCTGTCGAGGTGCACGATCCCGACGCCCCGCTCGTACTCCGAGCGAGCGGTCTCCAGCAGCCTGCGCCACGACGTCACAGTGGGCCGCCGGCGCAGCAGTGCACGGCGCTCCCGCTCGGTCATGCCTCCCCACACGCCGAATTCGACGCGGTTGTCCAGCGCATCCGCCAGGCATTCGGTGCGTACCGGGCACCCGGTGCACACCGCCTTGGCCCTGTTCTGCGCTGCTCCTTGAACGAACAGTTCATCCGGATCGGTAGTGCGGCAGGCAGCCTGCGCACTCCAGTCGGTTACCCAGCCCATACCGGCGCCGTCCTCTCCCGAATCGAGGCTCCCCCACGGCGGCAGCGGCATATTCACCGCAGCCAGCTCAGGACGTTACGGAAGGTGGGCACAGCGCAACACCCCCTTCGGGCCCAATCTTGAATGGCCCGAACGGACTATGGGTAAGCGGCAGATCACCCGCGGGAGTGAGCTGACGACATGCGCGACTATCCCGGCAATCCGGGATAGCTGTGGTGTGTCACATCGGGCGTCAGGTGACACACGAGGCGGATTCGGACACGTTCCGCTCAGAAAAACGGGGCAGGTCCAGAACGATTCGGGGTCGCCGGACGTATTGATACGTGGCCGCGCTGCTGTGACAGTTGAGAGCAGCTTAGGCCAAGGCCTGCGCGCGTGTCCGGCGAATGAGAAGGTAGCCCCCGCGCTTTGCCGTGCGGTGACGCTGTGACGCGCTACGGTGCCCTGCTGCCGTGCGGCGATGCCATGCAGTGATGCAGTCGCGGACATGAGTCGCGGCCGTGCGGACATGCAGTCGGCCAACGAGGCCGCGTCGTGATGGCACGCCGTCGTGCGGGCCGGGGCCGTACGGCGTGGCGTGCCGCGGCCGTACGTCACGATCCGGCACCCGAACATCCCGACGGGGAGCCGGTCCCTCGGAACGCTCAGGGGTACGGATTAGGCTGCCCCCATGGCAAAGAAGCGCTCGGGCGGTGGCCTGTCGGCAACACAGCAGGCCGCCAAGTTCCTCGGTGTCAGTGTGCTCGCGGGAGCCGTGATGGCGGGCATCGCGCTGCCCGGGGCCGGAGCGCTGGGCCTCGCGGCCAAGGGCTCGGTCAAGAGCTTCGACGAGATCCCCGCCAACCTGAAAAGCCCCCAGCTCAGTCAGCGCACGACGATCCTGGACGGCCAGGGCGCCCAGATCGCGACCGTTTACTCCCGCGACCGTACGGTGGTCGACCTCACGGACATCTCGCCGTACATGCAGAAGGCGATCGTCGCGATCGAGGACTCGCGCTTCTACCAGCACGGCGCGGTCGACCTCAAGGGCGTGCTGCGCGCCCTGAACAAGAATGCGCAGGAAGGTGGGGTCGCCCAGGGCGCCTCCACGCTGACCCAGCAGCTGGTGAAGAACTACTTCATCGAGGAGGCCGGCGACGACCCGACGAAGGTCGCCCAGGCCACCCAGCAGACGCTCGGCCGCAAGATCCGCGAACTGAAGTACGCGATCCAGATCGAGGACAAGCTCGGCAAGAAGAAGATCCTCGAGAACTACCTCAACATCACCTTCTTCGGTGAGCAGGCCTACGGTGTCGAGGCCGCCGCCCAGCGCTACTTCTCCAAGCACGCCAAGAACCTGAACGTGCAGGAGGCCGCGCTGCTCGCCGGCATCGTGCAGTCCCCGACCCGCTACGACCCGGTGAACGACGAGGCCGAGGCCACCAAGCGGCGCAACATCGTCCTGCAGCGCATGGCGGAACTGGGCGACATCTCCCAGAAGGAGGCCGACGAGGCCAAGGAGGAGCCGCTCGGACTCCACCCCAGCCGGCCCAAGAACGGCTGCATCACCGCGGTGAAGGGCGCCGGCTTCTTCTGCGACTACGTACGCCAGGTCGTCCTGACCGATCCCACCTTCGGCAAGACCAAGGAGGACCGGGCGAAACTCTGGAACCGGGGCGGCCTGACGATCCGTACGACGCTCGACCCGCAGGCACAGAGGTCCGCGCAGGCGTCCATCAAGGAGCACGTCTACAAGAGCGACTCCGTCGCGACCGCCACGACCGTCGTCGAGCCCGGCACCGGCAAGATCCTCGCCATGGGCCAGTCACGCCCGTACGGCGTCAACAACAAGGAACACGAGACGTCGATCAACCTGTCCGTGAACGCGGACATGGGCGGCGGCGCCGGCTACCAGCCCGGCTCGACATTCAAGCCGATCGTCGCGGCCGCCGCCGTGGAGGGCGGCAAGGCCCCGACCCAGCAGTATCCGTCGCCGTACGAGATGACGTATCCGAGCCCGGTGTCGGCGTGCAACGGCAAGACCTGGCACGACGACCCGCGCAAGCCGACCAAGCTCACGAACGAGAACGAGTCGGAGCACGGCCCGTACGGCATGAAGGAGGCGACCGCGAAGTCGGTCAACACCTACTACGTGCAGTTGATCAGCGACATCGGCATCTGCCCGGTCACCGACATGGCCAAGAAGATGGGCGTGGCGCGCGCGGACGGCCGCAAGATCCAGCAGGCCCCGTCCATCGCGCTGGGCACCCAGGAGATGTCCCCGCTGACGATGGCGAGCGCGTACGCCACCTTCGCCTCGCGCGGCATGTACTGCACGCCGGTCGCCATCGAGTCGATCACCCAGAAGGTCGGCAGCGAGCAGAAGTCGCTGGCGGTGCCGAAGTCGACCTGCTCGCGTGCGATGTCGGAGAAGACCGCCGACACCGTCACCACGCTCCTCAAGGGCGTGGTCGAGGACGGTACGGGTCAGGAGGCCGGTCTCGACAGCCGGGCGAGCGCGGGCAAGACGGGTACGACCGACGAGCGCTTCGCGGCCTGGTTCGTCGGCTACACCCCGAACATGGCGGGCGCGGTGTGGGTCGGCGACCCGCAGCACAAGCGCAAGATGATCAACATCACCATCGGCGGCGTCCCGCACGACAAGGTGTTCGGTGGCGAAGTCCCCGGCCCGATCTGGCGGGACATGATGGCCGGCGCCCTGGAGGGCAAGCCCGCACCGGACTTCCAGCTGGTCGACATCCCCGACGACGAGAGCGACGACGACCGGGGCCGGGGCGACGCGGGGGCGGACGAGGGGAACAACGGCGGCCGGGGACGCCTGATCGGCGGCCTGATCGGCGGGCTGACGGACGGGGGCACCGCTGACGGCGGTCGCGCCACGGGCGGCACGACCACCGGCGCCGGCGGCACCGCCCCGACACCGACCTTCTCCCTCCCGGGCAACTTCATCCAGGGCCAGAACAACGGCGGCAACAACGGGAACGGCGGCAACGGGGGCCGCCGGCACTAGGACGCCTACGGCGGGCGAGCCGGCGCAACGAGTGGGGCCGCACCCTGATGCAAGGGTGCGGCCCCTCTTGTACGCCGGGCTCTCCGCTACGCCGTGGCGAAGAGGTCACCGTCCATGCCGGGGGCTAGCCGGCCGTTCATGCCGGAGGCTTGCAGGCCGTCCATGCCGGAGGCTTGCAGGCCGGTCGTGGCGGAGGACTCCCGGCCGGTCGTGGCGGAGGACTCTCTGCCGGTCGTGGCGGAGGCCCGTCGGTCGGTCGTAGCCGAGGCTTGCCGGCCGGTCGTGGCGGAGGCCCGTCGGTCGGTCGTAGCGGAGGCCCGTCGGTCAGCGGTGACCGAGGTCTGCGTATTCAGCCGTACCGGGGGTTCGTCGGTCAGGCGCACCAGGGGCCCGCCCGTCGACCAGTCGTACCCGAGGGCGCCTTCCGGTCAGCCGTGCCCGAGGGCGTCTCTCGGGTCAGCCGTCCGCGAGAGCGCCTTCCGGTCAGCCGTACCCGAGGGCGCCTCTCCGGTCAGCCGCCCCCGAGGGCGCCTCTCAGCCCTGCAGCAGCTTCTTCACGGCGGCGGCGACGCGGCCGCCCTCGGCCTGACCGGCCACCTTGGGGTTCACGATCTTCATGACGGCACCCATGGCCCGCGGCCCCTCGGCACCGGCCGCCTTGGCCTCCTCCACGGCCTGCCCGACGATCGCGTTCAGTTCCTCGTCGGAGAGCTGCTTGGGCAGGTACTCGGCGAGAAGCTCACCCTCCGCCTTCTCCCGCTCGGCCTGCTCGGCACGGCCACCCTGCGCGAAGGCGTCCGCGGCCTCGCGCCGCTTCTTCGCCTCACGGGTGATCACCTTGAGCACCTCGTCGTCGGAGAGCTCCCGCTTCTCCTTGCCCGCGACCTCCTCCTTGGTGATCGCGGCGAGCGTCAGCCGGAGCGTCGAGGAGCGCAGCTCGTCCCGCTCCTTGATCGCGGCGTTGAGGTCGGCGTGCAGCTTCGACTTGAGCGTGGTGGTCATGGCTCGATTGTCGCAGGTGCACCACCACGAACGCCCCCCGATTTAGGGGCCGGCCGGTCTCGACGTACTGCACGGGTCTGACACGATGGTCATATGCGCGCGCGATACGGAGTACCCCTGGGAATCATGGCGGCAGGCGCCGCCGGAGTGGCGTACGCGGCGGGATTCGAGGCCCGCTCCTTCCGCCTCCGACGAGTGACGGTCCCGGTCCTCCCGCCGGGCATGCGCCCGCTGCGCGTGCTGCAGGTCTCCGACATCCACATGGTGAGCGGCCAGCGCAAGAAGCAGCGCTGGTTGCAGTCGCTGGCGGGCCTGCGCCCGGACTTCGTGATCAACACGGGCGACAACCTGTCGGATCCCGAGGGCGTGCCCGAGGTCATGGACGCGCTCGGCCCCCTGATGGAGTTCCCGGGCGCCTACGTCTTCGGCTCCAACGACTACTACGGCCCCAAACTCCGCAACCCGGCCCGCTACTTGCTCGAGAAGACGAGCGGCCGCCACGGCCTGAACGGCAACGCACCGGCGGTCGGCGTCATCCACAACCCGTGGGAGGACCTCCGCGACGGCTTCGACGCGGCGGGCTGGCTGAACCTGACGAACACGCGGGGTGTCCTGAAGGTCGAGGGCGTGTCGGTCGAGCTGACCGGTCTGGACGACCCTCACATCAAGCGGGACCGGTACGCACAGGTCGCGGGCGGCCCGTCGGGCACGTACGACGTTTCGCTCGGCGTCGTCCACGCTCCCTACCTGCGTGTCCTCGACTCCTTCACCGCGGACGACTACCCCCTGATCCTGGCCGGCCACACGCACGGCGGTCAGCTGTGCATCCCCTTCTACGGCGCTCTGGTCACCAACTGTGACCTGGACACGGACCGGGTGAAGGGGCTCTCCCGGCACACGGCCGAGGGCCGTACCTCCTACCTCCACGTCTCAGCGGGCTGCGGCACCAACCGCTACACCCCGATCCGCTTCGCCTGCCCTCCGGAGGCGACGCTGCTGACGCTGGTGGGGAGGGAGTAGAAGGGACGATCGGAACGGGCCGACTCCACCCCGTTCCTTCCCCTCCCCGGAGAGCGCTGTCTCCCGGATGCCGATCAGCTTGATGGGATCCCGAGCCGCGGACGGCGCTGTGCACGAGGCATTAGTCACTGGGCACTGGGCGGGCCCCCTTCCCTGCACCTCCGCCACCTCCGGCGCCTCTGGCACTTCCCGCCACCTCCGGCACCCCCGCCATCTCCGGCACCCCCGGCACCGCTGGCACCCCGCATCCCGGCTCCCTCCCCTCCGCTCCCCTCCCCGGCCCGTAACCCACCCGGCCTAACCCACATCGCCCCACCCCTCACCCGCTCCTAGCGTGAGGACATGACCGCCCCGATACCCCGGGAGATCCCGGACCTGCCAGCGATCCCGGGCCCGCCCCTGCTGCTGCCCTCTCCGGTCCCGGCCACGGCGGTGGTGGCCCCGGCCCGTAGACCCTCGACGGCGGTGTTCCGCCTGGTCATCGCCATGACGGCGGCGGCAGGCGTCGCTCTGGAACTCCTGCTGGGCACCCCGGCACGCACCCTGAGCTACTTCGGCATCCAGGCGAACCTGCTACTCGCCGTGGTCATGCTCTCGTCGGCGACCCGGGCCTGGCGCGCCCGCCGCCCACTCCCGTCCGGCATGACAGGGGCCGCCCTCCTGTACGTCGTGATCGCCGCGCTGGTGTACCACCTGCTGCTGGCCCACACGACGCCGCCGTTCTCCATGACGGGCGCGACGACGCCCCCGGAACGCTGGCACGGCCAGTGGGCGGCACTCCAACTCCTGCACACGCTCGCCCCGGCGGCGGCGCTGGTGGACTGGCTGTTCCTGACCCCGGCGGCCCGCCTGCACCTGCGCCAGGCGACGACCTGGCTGGTCTATCCGCTGGTCTACCTGGCCTTCTCCCTGGCCCGGGCAGCCTTCCTCCAGCCCGCGGACCCCTCGCGCTACCTCTACCCCTTCCTGGACGTAACCGCCCACGGCTACCGCGGCACCCTGGCCAACGCACTCCTCGTGGGCCTCGCGATCTACGCCCTCGCGGTACTCCTCGTGGGCCTCGACCACGCCCGCCCGACACCGGTCCGCCATCGCGTCTAAACCGGATTTCGTCTACGGCCACCGGTGGGCTAAAGTAAACGTCGTCGCCGCGACAGCAGCGACATCGGGGTGTAGCGCAGCTTGGCAGCGCGCTTCGTTCGGGACGAAGAGGTCGTGGGTTCAAATCCCGCCACCCCGACGCTGGTCAGAGGCCCATTCGCTTGATCGCGAATGGGCCTCTGTCGTGCCCGGGGGGCCAAAGAGGGGGCCAAACGATTTTGGTCAGGCCACCGCGTCGCCCCCTTCGTCGTCCGCCGCGTCCTTCCCTTCCGGCTCGTCAGCGAAGATGTCGTCCATCGCTTCGGCACCCTGCGTGATCACGGGTCGGAGTTGCTTCCGGTAGACCGCCTCTGTGGTCGCTTGGCTGCTGTGCCCTACCAACAGCGCGATCCGTTCCAGCGGGATGCCGTGGTCGGAGAGCAGCGACACGAAACTGTGCCGGAGCTCCCGTGGCGTCCACTCCGGCGCCAGTCCTGCCCTCTTCACGATGGCCTTGAAGTCGCGCCGGACGTTGGCCGCGTCGAGTGGCTCACCGCTCCGAGTCGTGAAGACGCGGCCGGTCGCACTCCACTCCGTCCCCCTCGATGCTCGCTCCTGCTTCTGCCAACGCTTGTGCTCTTCGAGGACGTCAACCACCTGTCTCGGCAGAGCAATGGTCCGGCGGCTCTTCTTGGTCTTGGTCTCACCGTGCTTGCGCACCGAACGCCACACGGCGACATGAGGCGGGATACCGTCCGTCGTTTCCAGGAAGACGTGATCCCAGGTGAGGGGCCGCGCCTCTTCCGTGCGCACACCACTAAGGAGCGAGAGCACGAGGTAGGCGTACAGCCGTGAGGGACGCGCGGCGATGAGCACGGCCTTCGCCTGGTCCAGGTCCAGTGCCTTGCTCGGTCGACCGGGGCGCCCCTCCGGCGCGGTGACGAGTAGAGCGACGTTCCGCGCTGCCTTGTCCCTGCGTTGGGCGTGCGCGATCGAGCGGCGCAAGATGGCGAGCAGGTCACGCAGGCTCCGCGTCGCGAGGAATTCGGCCCTGCCATCCAACCAGTCGTCTACGTCGTCCGCGCTGAGTTCCTTCAGCTTGGCCTTGCCAATGAACGGGATCAGGTGCTTGTTCGCCATCGAACGGTTCTTGCCGATGGTGCCCTTCTCGTCACGGCCCTTGAGACCGCGCTCCAACCAGTCGTTCACCGCATCGGCCACGGTGTAATTGGCTGGCGCTTTGACGCCGGTCTGTAGCTCCTTCTTCAGGTCCCTGATCTTCTGGCGAACTTCGGTCTTCGTCTTGCCGTAGACCTTCGGCCGACGACGCTTGCCGTTCGGGGCGTACCCCAGGGAGACCGCTCCGACGTAGCTCTTTTTGACGGGGTCCCAATAGATGGTGTCCGCACCATGGCCAGCCCTCTGGGCGCGCTTCGGGTTCTCGGTCATGTTCTGTTGTGCCTCCGATAGGACAGGACCGCGCCCCGGGGGACGCGGTCCTGTGACACTGGGCTGTTGAGGGATCAGGCGGCGGATTCTGCCTCGCGCTTGAGGAGTTCGACGTACCGCGCGATGTACTCCGGCGGCACTAGTCGTCTACGACCGATGCGGACGGTCTGCAGACGTCCGAGGCGGATCTCCTCGTAGATCAACGATCGGCCGATACTGAGCTTGGCCGCTGCTTCCTCCGGCCGGTACAGCAGCCGCTCTGCGGGTTCGGTGAGCGTGACGCTCATCTCGGGATGCCTCCTAGGCGAGAAGGTCTTGGGTGCTTCGCGTGGGCCTGCGTGTGTCCTAAGTGCGGATTTCTGCGTCACAGCGTCACGTGCGTCACTTGTGCCGTCTGACCTGCTGTTTTCAGGTGACGCAGAACAGCGAGGGTGCGTCACGCGTGACGCAGGCTGTTCGTCACGCGTGACGCAGGTGACGCGGCGTGACGCAGAAACGGCCGTCTGCGTCACGCCCATATCGGCAGGTCAACGGGCGCTTTCCAAGATCGTGTGACGCTGTGACGCAGCGTTCCCCTACTTAGGAAAAAGAAGGGGCGTCTGTGGTGGTGTAGTGCGGCTCAGGCCGTGAAGAAGGAGCCGCTTCGCGGCACGTCCTGCGCAGGGCGGCGGTGCCGCCGAACAGCAAGAGGAGCACGCCCCGGCCCGGGGTGCTCCTCTTGCTCGTGCGGTCGGCGGCCGCCGGCCGACGGTCAGAACGTCTGTTGCTCGTGCTCGGGCATGCCCGGCGCGCGGGTCAACTCGACGTAGCGGCCTTCCCGGGTGCGGCCGGAGTCGATGAGGACGCCCCGGGCGGCGAGGGTGGGCTGTAGCCGCTTGAGGCGGTCGGAGAGCACCTTGCCGGTGGTGGGCCACCCTTTGGGCAGGGGGCGGAAGTCCTCGCCGGTGTAGAGGCGGGTGAGGCAGTGCAGCCACTCCGTGGACGTCATCCGCTGCTCCGTGCCGGGTTCGACGTCGGCGGCGTGGCGTAGGACGGTCTGTGCCAACAGGTCGCCCTCGATCACGTCGTCGTTGAGGTCGTCCAGGCTGGCCCGGTACGCGGCGAGAGCTCCGAACCCGGTGGCCGCGTCGAGCTGCGCGCACAGGTGCGCAAAGTCCGCCATGCGCAGGTCGGTGGGGGTTTCCACGTCGACCGCACGGACCTTGACCGTGAGATCCAGGAGCGAGCCGAGGACCACGGGGAGGACCTCCGCGTACTCCGCCCACAGCTCTGCCTCGGTGCGCCGCACCTTCGGCCGTTCCAGACGGAGCGGCAGAAGACGTTCAGCGAGGTCGGGCCGGATCACTCCCACATCGATTCCCGTGAGGAGCAGGGGTCGGCGATAGCGTGCCCGGAAGACATCCCCGTCGGTGAACAGCGCCCGCTTCACGTTCTCGGCACCCGTGACGATGCAGCACATCGCATCCGACAGGTCCGGAGTCATGTGGGAGAGGTTGTCCAGCGCCGTGACCCATCCGGCCGCCACGGCAGCAATCAGGTTCTCCTCATCCTTGGGGGCCCGGCGCAGGTCACCGCTCATGCCCTCAACGATCCGGATGAGCATCCGGCCGCCGGTGGACTTGCCGGCCCCCTGCGGACCGGTGAGGAACGGGGCCGGGACGGGCACCGACGGTCCGAGACAGCCGATCAGCCACGCGATGGCCAGGCACTCCGTCTCAGCGTTGGCGAAGTTGCACAGCCTGAGCAGGAGATCGATGCCCTTACCGTCGGTGTCCTTGACCGGCACCGGCAGCTCCCCCGTGAGCTGGGTGCGCCGCCAGCACACCTCCCGCGGGTCCGGGATGGCGATGTCCCACCCGGTGGGGTGGATACGGACCGACCGCCCGTCGGCCCTTCCCAGGTCCAGCCACGTCGCCCCGTCGAACCCGGGGGCAACGCGGATGTGGACGGGCTGTACGTCCTCGGTCAGTGCGAGTGCTTCGATCAAGTCCAACGCCTCCTTCAAGGCGGTGCCGTTGAACACGCCGTGTCCGTCGCGAAAGAGCCCGACCATGAGTTCCTGCCGGTGACTGCCGGTCGTTCCCTGGGAGCGGATCGGGCGGGCCACGGGGTGGCCGTTGCGCTGCGCGTACACGGTGCCGTCGGCGGTGCGGAAGTACCGGAAGTGCGCCTGTGCGTAGTCGGTGATGACCTCACGGGCGGGAGTCTTTTCGTCCTCGGACATCTCACAACCCCAGTGCGGTTCGGGCGTTGGTCCACGCGTCCGTGCAGTGCCGGGGCGATTCCCCCTTGGCCTGCGCTGCGGTGAACAGCCGGGCGACGTGGGTGTCGGTGAGGCAGCCGCACCGGCCGTGCCGGGACAGCACCGCAAGGAACGTCCGGTACACGGTCGCGTGCACCGCGCTGGACACCTCCGTGATGCGCCGCTCGGCCATGGCCACGCCCCGTTCCAAGTAGGCGGGGGTGCGGTGGGGGCATTCTCCCTGTCCGCCCGTGAGGAGCCCTGAGAGCGTCTGTGGCGCCTTGCGGGCGGGGGGCGGCTCCTTTACTGCCAGGGCGCACACCGCATCCGGCAGAGCAGCCATTGTGCCGGTGCCGCGTCCGAGCCAACGGGCGTACGCCATGGTCGACTTGATGTCGACACCGGGGCGGACCGCATTCACGGAGCGCATGGCGCCCTGGTAGATCCAATGTTCACCCCGTGTCGTCGGTACCGTCCGGGTGGCCGGCAGAGCGGTACGGGCCCAAGTGATGGCGTCGGCGTCGTCCAGGTCGACCACGGTCAGCCCGGCGCCGCCGGGGTGGTAGCCGACGCACACCGCCTGTCGCCAGGCCGCCGCCCACTCGGGCGAGACGAGGACGGCGGGCTCGGTGGTGGCCGCGGCCCACGCGTGGCACGGGGCCGGGCACCGGCACGGGCCGGGCACCTTCATGTTCGGTCGGCCGCCGCACGCGTTGTCCGCGCACGCCGTGCAGTTGCCGAACGGCACCTTGCCCCGGCGCAGCGGCAGCACGGGCATGCCGGACGCGGTCAGGCTCAGCGCGGTGTGCAGGAGGTTGGGGGACAGGACCGGCGCGGGGGCGTGGTCGCGTACTCGCGGACGGGTGGGGGGATGGGCCATGCTGGTGGTCTCCTGGTTCTCGTTGGAGGGACAGGGAGAACCGGGGCGGGGTGCAGGCTTGTGGTGAGACGGCACCCCGCCTCGGGCGTACCTAGCCGTGGAAGTGGTTGCGCTTGAACACGGCCTTGCGGATGTTGAACGTCATCCCGCCCGCACGGTGGCCGCGCGCGTCGAGGACCAACACGACAATCCAGCCGCCGAAGATGACGGCGGCGAGGGTGATGAGCTGGGTGATGAACGCGGTCAGTGCGGCGACGAACGCGGTGAGCAGGAACAGCCCGCCGCACACGGCGGCGAACCCGACGCCCCCCAGCGCGATGTTCACGGCCACCCGGGAGACGGGCGGCTTGGGCGCGAACGGCTCGGGCTGGGCGGGGGTGACGGCGTAGCCGGTGACGACGCGGCCGTCGGGGAGGACGACGCTCGCCACGGACGGGATGCCGCCCGGCTGCACCGGCATGGGCGGCGCCGCCGGTGCGGGGGCGAGGGGCACGGGGTGGTGGACTTCCACGCCCGGCGCGTCGTAGCGGGCCGGGTGGTAGGCGGGTTGGTTCATGGCGGCACGCTCCTTAGTTGCCGAGTGCGGAGATGGCGTCGGCGGACGCCTGCACGAGGTTGTGGATGGGCTCGTAGGCGCCGGTCCCGGCGGCGAAGAACCCGAACATGAACAGGACCAGGGCGGCGCCGCCCCCGGCGGACTTCGTCTTGACGGCGAAGACGGACGCGGCGCCGAAGAGCAGCACGGCGGAGACGTTGAGGATCATCGGATGCCTTTCGGGCGGGGGGTGTCGGTTCCGGCGCGGTAGATGCGGGCCCAGCGGTTGTAGAGCCAGCGGCCGGTGCGGATGCGCTTGCCGGTGGCCTTGCAGCGGCGGCAGTCCTTGCCGCGTTTCTGGCGTCCCTTGCGGTCGGTCTTCATCGCGAAGCCCCAACCACGGCACTTGCGGCAGTCGCCGAACGGCGAGGCCACACACAGCCCGCCGTAACTGAGCGTGATGAGCGTCAGGCAGGCGATAGCGAGGAGTATGGGGGTCATCTGGGGCCCTTCCAGGGGGTTTTCCGGGGTTTCCGCAGGTGGGGTGCTATCCGCTAGATCGCAGATGGGAGTGCGGATGGGGTGCTAGCGGGGGTGCTACCGGTAGCAGGTGTGGGTGCTACCGGTAGCAGCGTTGCGACGCTATGCGGCGCCCGGCTTCTCGTTACGCTCCGCAATCGCCTTGAGGAGGTCGGTGCGGGCGATGCCCCGGCGGGTGGTGCGGGTTCCGTCGTCCGTGGTGCCCGCGACGTCCCGGGTCTTGATGCCGTGCGGCTTGAGCGCCGACGTGACGTTCTCGCCCTTCCAGCCGCCGTAGACGTCCGGGCGCAGTTCGGCGAGGCGGGCGGCGATCCGCTCGTTCCACACCCGCTTGTCCTGCTCCGGCACCACGGCCGCGATGTCGGCGAGCAGGTCATAGGCGGGCCCGGTGACCTGCTCGGGGGCTTCCCCGAGGGCGTAGCCGGACAGCAGTCCGGCCGCCTCGCGGGCCCTGCGGGCGCGGGCGGCGATGCGCTCCGCACCGGGCGCGTCCACGAACACGCCGCCGACGATCCGGGCGTCCGAGCCCTCACCGATGAGGTAGTGGATGCCCTTGTCACCCCAGGCGAACATGGTCGCGCGCACGCCCCGCTTGTAGGACGACGTGCCCAGCACCATGTCGTTCTCGGTCTGGCCCATGACCTTCAGGCACGCGCGCAGCGAGGCGTTCGCGCTGATGCCGGTGGGCAGCGACTTCGCGTCCGGGCGCTGGGTGGCGAGGAAGAGCACCATGCCGGTGGCCGGACCGCGCTTGACCAGGTCGGTTGCGTGCTCCTCGAACTCCTTGCCGTGCTCGGGGTGCTCGAACAGGACCTGGCACTCATCCACCCCGATCACGATCGGGTGCAGGCCGAGGGAGCGCTTGGAGGCGAGTTCGCTGGTCACCTTGGACTCCGGGCAGATGTCCCGGGGCAGGCTCCGGATCACCTTGGTACGGCGGCGCAGCTCCTCGCGCAGCGCCCGGAAGTCGTGGAGCGCGTACTGGATCGCTTCGTCGTCGTCGCCCGCGGCGTGGCGGTGGGAGACGGCGTTGCCGACTGGGTCGAGGTCGCCGGTGCCCTTCATGTCGTAGGTGTGCAGCTCAGCGCGCGGGTCGAGTGCCGCGATGAGCAGCCACAGCCTGAGCAGGAACGTCTTGCCCATGCGCGGGATCGCGCCGATCACCCCGGCGATGTACATGAAGGTGAGTTCGACCCAGCGTCCGCGCTGATCGGTGCCATAGGGGACGGGCTTGAACAGGTCGACCGTGCCCGCCTTGACCAGCGGCCACGTCGGCTTCTTCGCCTTCGACATGTCCTGATCCCCGACCCACAGCACCAGACGCCCGGTGTGCTCATCAGCCACCGCCTCGGGCCACACACACCCGAGCGGGCGGCGCAGACCGGACGCGAGGCGTTCGCGGCGCTCGATGATGTCGGTCACGGTGACGCCGAAGGGGAGGTTGCCCTCCGCACGCCAACCGGGCCCGTCGCGGGTGATCGGGGCGGTGAACTCGAACCCGTCCCGCCCCTTGCCCTGCGCCTGATTGATCGCAGGGATACCGAGCGCTCCGAGGGCGCGCAGCACGATATCGGAGGTGAGCTTGACCGCCTTCGGCAGCTCGACCGCCCGGTGGATGACCGGGGCGTCCGCCTGCCGACCCTGCGTGCCCAGCGCCATCACCAGCGCGCTCACCGACACGACCTGAAGCCAGGTCGGCGCGAGCACGTACAGCGCGAGCGCGGTGGCCAGGCCGATGAACATGCCCAGCACGGCGACGAGGGTGCGCAGTCGGACGCGGCCGTCGCGCTGGCGGGAGAGCTTCAGGTATTCGGCGGCGTCCTCGCGGCGCACGGCGGCGAGTCGGACCGGTTCGCCCTCGCGGTCGGCCACCCAGCGCATCGTGCCGCCCACGAACTTTGCCGCACCCGTGGGCGCCTGGAGGGCGAGGCGGGCGGCGTAGACCGGGGCGCGCAGCGCGTGGTACCCGGCGGCGTGAGCGTAGTGGCGGGCCACCCACCCGGCGGCCGTCTTGAGTTCGGCGGTCGACCGCAGCCACTCGGGGACGACCGACCGGCGCCGCGCTCCGGCCAGCCGACCGAGGTAGCCGGGGCCGGTCGCGGTCGGCGCCGACTGGTCGACCATCACGCGGGCCGACCCGTCGGCCGACTCGGCACCCGACCCGTCCGGGTTCGAGTCGGCCGATCGGTCGGCCGACTCGGCACGGGCCGAGCGCGCCTTGTCCAGGTCGACTACCTCGCCGCCGGAGTCGGCGGACATCTCGGCTTCCAGTCGGTTGAAGAGTTCGTTGTCGTCGTCGGGGTGCTTCACTGAAGGTTCCTTCCAAGCGGAGGAAAGGCGGGGTCCGGCCGTCGCTGTAGGAGGTGGGCGGACGGGCCCCGCGGGAGACTGATTGAGCAGGTCAGGCGGTGCGCTGTTCCTCGGTGGCGATGCACATGCCGCAGATGCCGTGCGAGCGAGGGATGCAGTAGCCGACGTCCAGCAGGCAGCGCGGGCAGGTCCGGCGGGCGAGCATCGCCAGGGCGAGCGCACCCCACTTGCGCGACGTCATCGGCCTCACCGGCTTGGCACGGTCGACGCGGTAGAGGTAACCGACTCGCACGTCCCCAGCTCGCCGGTTGACCCGCATCACCTGAGCCGCGATCGGCTGGCCACCCGGGCGCAGCCCCATCGTCCGGAGCTGTCGGCGGGTGGCCAAGCCGTCCGGGGCCAGCCGCCACGGGTAGGTCGGCACGCCGTAGCGGGCGCCGGTCGGGTCGAAGCACTTGCCGTAGGCGGCCGACATCAGGCCGCCACTCCCACGACCGGGGCGTCCGTGCGGGCGCCGGTGCGGCCGGCACGGCGACCGGCGAGGGTGGCGAAGAGCCGACCGAGCCCGGCGCGGCGCAGTCCGGCGCGTGCCTGCTTGGCCGCGTACATCGCCTCATCCGCCCGACGCAGCAGGGCGGACAGGTCGTCGGCGGGGAAGTCCGCGGCACGCACCCAGCCGAGCGACACCGTGGTGTGCACGTCCGGGTCCTGGCCGTCGACCGGGCGGGCGAGCACGCCGTGCAGCACGGCGAGCATGTCGGCGGCGGTGCCGTGGTCGTCAAGGAGCACGGCGGCGAACTCATCGCCCCCGAGCCGCCCGGCGACCCCGGTGCGGCCGACGTGGTGGGCGAGCCGGTCAGCGGTCGCCTTCAGCAGCACGTCACCTGCGGCGTGGCCGTAGGTGTCGTTGATGTGCTTGAACTTGTCGACGTCGGCGAGGACGACGACCGCGCGCGGGTCCTTGAGCAGGGCGGTGGCGCGGCGGGTGAAGCCGTCGCGGGTGCGTAACCCGGTGAGCGGGTCACGGCGGGCCGTACTGAGCACGGCCCGCAGCCTCCACACGTGCACCGCCCACCCGGCCGCGAGGGGCAGCGCGGACAGCAGGGACGTGGCCAGCGTGCTCATGCCGCCACCTCCTCACCGGCGTCACCGGACGTCTCGACGTCGGCGGGGGCGGCGTCGGTGTCGGTGTCGGGGGTGTCGACGGGGCGCAGGGCGCGGCCATCGGCCCGCTCAGCGAGCAGGGCGTCACGCACCTGGCGGGCAGGGGCGGCACCGCAGTGCAGCGCCTTGCGGAGCGCTTCCGCGTTGACGCCCGCGTCTTGCCAGTCCGCCGTGAGCGTGCGCGCCTCGCTCAGCAGGTCCGCCACCGAGCGCGGCGCGGACTTGCCCCGCCCCTTCGGCGCCCGCTTGCGCGGCGCCTTCGCAGCCGGAGGCGCGGGCTGTTCTGCCGGCAGTTCCGGTGTGGGCTCGGGGGCGGGGGTGGCGTCGGGCACGGTGCCCGCCGGGTTCAGCTCACCCAGGCGCAACAGGACGCGTTCGCGGCGCGGGGTGCTGCGCCGCCACGAGCGGCCGTAGCGCTCGCGCAACTCCGCACGGGCCAACAGCCGCTCACGCTCCCGGGCCAGGGCGGTGGTGTAGGAGGTGACCTCCCACAGCGTCATCCGACGCCACAGCGCGAACGTCGACAGCGGGGCGAGCAGCCAGCGCGAGAACCGCACCTTCTCCATGCGGCGCCCGGTCGCGGCGCCGATCCGCACGGCGTAGATGTGGGCGCCGATCTCGGAGAACACCACCCACAGCAGCGGCATCGTGCCGTGCGCCACCTTCGCCCACAGCGAGTGCCCGGCGGCGACGTTCAACCCGCACGTGATCAGGGTGAGGACCCAAGGCACGAACCGCACCCAAGCGAGTGCCATGTCCATCCGGATCAGCAGCAGGTTGGCCAGCGTGAACACCGGGATGGCCACGTCGATCCCGACCGGCAGCATCCACGGCTCACCGAACCCCCAGCGGGCGGCAGCCGCCGACACGGCGTCGAACGAGGAGATCAGGCCCAGTGCGCCGACACCGGCCGCAGCCAGCGCGCCGACCCCGGCAAGGCCCATCTCCGGAAGCGTCAGAGGCGGCACCCCAGATGCAGGCGTTTCGGGGGCGGGGGGTGTGGTGGTCATGCGGCCACCGCCTTGCGTGCCGCGCGGCAGCGCCGAGCGGGGCGGGTGAGGGGCGTGACGTCGAACAGGCCCGGGTTCTCCTCGATGGCCTGCGCGGCGATGCGGATCAGGTCGTCGGGAAGGTCGGGGTTGTCGGCGAGGATGTCGCGCGCCGCGTCCTCGCGGGCCGCGCGCTCTTCGTCCGTCTCGCCCTCGACCCCGAGCCACAGCTCAACCGGGGTGCCGAGCGCCAACTCCGCGAAGTCCGCGGCGGATACGGCCTGTTGGTGGCCAACGTACGTACGCATGACAGCTCCTGAAGTGGGAGGGACACGGAGCCGGAGAGCCGCAGGCGTTCGGTGAGACGGCGACTACTCCGGAAGGACCCAAGCCGCAGCACGGCAGGGGAAAGTGCCCCGACCGGGAGTCGAACCCGGCCTACGACCATCGGGGCGGTAATGCATGTCTCCTTAATCGCGACCGCGCTCCCGTATCAGGTAGAGCTGTCCGGCCTCGAAGTAGGCGTATGGAGACGTGACCTTTCGGTCTAAGCCCTCCGGTTAATGACAAGGCGCCGGGTCGCCTCCCCCCGTCCGATGCGGGGCTCCTGGTCGTGCGGTCTTGCAGGTCAAGCGCTTGCAGACACAGCGGGCGAAGCCCTTTCGGGCTTGCCATGCTGGCACGTAACAGCATGTACTAGCACGTGCCACTGCGCAAGAGGGCGCCGGAGATTCGTGCTAGGTCGTACTAGGGGTGGGTACGCTCGATGGCGTGATGAGCGCTGAAATCTCGAAAGACGACCCCAGACCGGAGTCCGAGCAGGCGGCCGACATCCTGCGGCAAGAGATCCTGCGTGGCGACATCAAACCGGGGGCCCACGTGGGCTCCGTGCGAGACTTGGCCACACGGTTCAAGATCTCGGGAATGACGGTGCAGCGAGCCCTTACGATCCTCCGCGAGGATGGGCTCATCCTGACCACGTCGCGCGGCAGCTACGCCCGCGATCCGCAGCAACCCACTGAAGCCAGCGAAGCCGACGCGGGTGTCGACCTTCCCGAAGTCCTGCGTCAGCTCGAACATCTCACCTCCCAAGTCTCGGAACTCCGCGGCAGGCTCGAAGCGCTCGAAAGCCGCTCCGTGCCGGGTGGTGCGTGATCTGCAACCAGCATGGGAGTAACGGAGGGTGTGAGGTAAGTGACAGCCTGGGGACGACAAGGCGGAGGTGGGGACATGTCCAGTGACACCCCTGTGTCCCCTTCCCTGTCCCCCCGGCGCGCGGGTGAGACTCGGAATAGGCACTCGGAGGAGGGCACATGACCGACGACAGGCCCGCATGGGCGCGGCGCATCGCTGCCGAACGAGCAGCCCGTGACTGGTCGCAGCGTGACGCGGTAAGGGCGCTGCGGGCGCACGCTCCCACGGAGCTGCCCGCAGAGGACAGCATGATTCGCCAGTGGAAGCGCTGGGAGTCAGGCCAGATGCCGAATGACTTCTACCAACCGATCATCGCGGCCCTCTTCGGCACCGTGACGCACGCGCTCTTCCCGGCGCCCTCACGGCGGGATGGAGACAGAGAGATTCTGGCAGCGTCCGGCATGGAGACGCTGGAGATCGTGAGCCGTCTCAACCGGTCCGACGTAGACAACGCCACCCTCGATGCGCTGCGGATCACGGCAGACCGTCTCGCCTCGGAGTACCCGTTCATGCCGAGCGAGCAGCTTCTCATCGAGGGGCGGCAATGGCTGCGCCGTGTCGTCGAACTCCATTCGAAGAGCCTCACGCTGGCGCAGCACCGCGAGGTGCTCGCACTATCTGGTTGGCTCGCCCTACTGGTCGGCTGTGTCGAGTACGACACGGGCGCACGCCACGCCGCTGAGTCGACGCGACAGGCGGCGCTCTCGCTCGCGACCGAGGCTGACCACGGGGAGGTCGCCGGGTGGGCGCATGAGATGCGGGCGTGGTTCGCTCTCACGACCGGCGACTACCGCGGTGCCATCGCAGCGGCACGGGCCGGAGCCGAGACGGCGCAGCACCACGGCGTGGCCGTGCAGCTCGCGGCACAGGAAGCCAAGGCGTGGGCCCGACTCGGGGACCGCCGGCAGGTCGAGGTAGCGCTCGACAAGGGCCGGCGGACGCTAGAGGGAATGCCGTACCCGGAGAACCTGGATAACCACTTCGTGGTGGACCCAGCCAAGTTCGACTTCTACGCGATGGACTGCTACCGCCTCGTTGGCGAAGACAGGCTTGCGCGCACCCTCGCAGAAGAGGTACTGAGGGCAGGAACAGACTTCGACGGCACCGAGCGCTCACCGATGCGCAACGCGGAAGCACGGGTCACGCTCGGAGTCACGGCGGCGCGTGAGGGTGACTTGGAGCAGGCACTCATCATGGGTGATCGAGCCCTCGAAGGGGACCGTCAGTCGGTGCCATCGCTCATCATGACCAGCCGGGAACTCGCTGCCGAGATGAGGCGCCGGTACAGCTCCGAACCGGGGGCACAGGACTACCTCGCCCGGCTTCACTCGCTCGCCGAGCAGAAGCCCGGGTTCATGCCTCGGTGACTTCACGAGAGGCGACCTGGGTTCACATGAACCCAGGTCCTCGCGTCATTGACCGTACGACGATCAGGCAGCCGTCGGCGTTTGGAAGTCAAGCCGCGCTCTCGAATTTCGCAACATTACGAATGTATTCGCGTAAGTGACCCCCATCGCCTCGCAGGCGTCTGGAATAAGAATACGCCTCTTGGAGTCCGGCCGAGGTTGTTCGTGGGTGACGAGCGTATGATTGTGCGCTATCGCATAGGCCACCAAAAAGAAATCGGCCGTATTATTTAAGAATTCCGCGATGGCGGCAGTCGTGTAGCTGCGAGAATTAGCCCAACCCGTAAGCGGCGCAAAGTGCGTGGTAGTGACTGTGTCAATGGGTCGAAAGAAGTCAGGATGACTGCTCGCCCAATCTGCTAGCTCATCCCCACCATGGATCAACTCATCCCTTACAGGCTCAATGCTGCATGCTACGAAGTTAGTGTGAGCGTAATCAAGCCACGCCCAGAATCCAGGCGCTATATCAAAGGCATAGTAGCGATTCTTCGCCTCGATTAGCACGTTGGAGTCGACTAGATACATTAGGCGGCCCCGATACTCGCAACGAGATTCTCAAACGTCTGATGCTTTTTCGTACCCAGAAGATGATAGGCATCCCTGAAGGGCGTCCCGCCTTCAAAGGTGTCTGCAATCACTGCGCGTGCGAACCGTCGACCAAGACGCAGAGGCTGCGTGTTATAGAAACTGCCACCAGACTCACCCTCCCGCCCTGCCATTGCGGCGACAACACGGTCACGTTCAGCGGCGTACCGCGCCTGATAGTCATCCCATTGAAGGAACCCTGCATCATAGAGCCGCTTCAAAACCACTAGGGTACTTACGCGATACCGACGCGCAAGACGTTCCAACTCGGCAACTGTGGCGTCACCGCCGTACTCACTGCGAATTTCCGCCAGCGGGACAAGCACTTCTGCTGCCACACGATTGCACCATAGCTCTGCTTCATTGTCACTCTTCTTTGCCATTGCAGCATCAGAGAGTGCACTTTCACCGAGCCAGATATGGCAAAGCTCATGAACCATGGTGAAGATTTGAGCAGCCTTAGTATCCGCACCGTTAACGAAAATCAGCGGAGCAATGGGATCGGACAAGGCAAAGCCGCGAAACTCCTCCGGCTTCAGCTTACGATGCGTGTCAGCTCCCACCACCCCATTGACCATAACGAGAATCCCAATATCCTCGATACGGTCGATGAGTTGGCGCAACGCTTCTCGCCAAGTTGCAAAAGCCGTCCGTTCGGAAACACTGAAGCGCAACGCTTCCCTGATCTCGTCGGCTACTTCACGGGAGTCACTAGACGTGTTTACAGATCCAACGAATTCGAGGTCTGGGGCGCCGTGACTGTTCGCATAATCGCGGTACCAGTCCTGCCGCGACTGGCAGGAATAGATGGTGTCAAGGAGGTCGACGGAGGGGCGAACAATGGCGCGATTGCCGAACGTTCGCATGTCGGGGATTGGTACAGGCTCCTCCGGCGGCTCAGGGAGGAACAGGAGTCCGAGCGGTGCGTGGGTGAGGTGAGCGAAACGCTCCAGCTGCTTCAGCGTGGGGCGAGCTCTCCCGGTAAGCCACTCGTCAAGCTTCGGGACACGTTGGGCAGTAGTCTCCTCCGACCATCCGGCTCGCTCAACCGCCCACTCCAACAGAGCCGGTTCCACCCGGACACGGACAGACATGCCACTCACCTCCCCCTCGACCATAGGTTAGGGACCAAAGTGACGCTTGCGAACTCTACGTTCTGTCACGGATCGGTCACCGCCGTAGATGCTTCTCTGCCCAGTTGCGTTGCGGAGCATGCTCGGGCTGTCCCTACACCAAGCTCATGCGGGCAACAGCGACGCACGTAGTCGGCCGAGCGAGCGCGCTCGCAGGCCCCGGGACCAGGCACGATCCGCCCATGATATGGCCCCGCAGGCGTCCGAGCAGGGGGCCAAACGGGGGGCCAAACGAGGCAGCCGCGCCAGTACCGTCCTGGACGGCTATGGACGCCTGCGGAGTGGTACGTGCAGCTCAGCACCTCGTGGACAAGGTCACAAAGGGCCTGATCGCGTTCGGGACGAAGAGGTCGTGGGTTCAAATCCCGCCACCCCGACAGCTAAATCGCAGGTCAGGCCTGGTGCTGATACTTCAGTACCGGGCCTGCCTCGTTCTCCAGGGGCTCTCTGGAGAACTCCTGGAGAAGATCTTGGAATCTGTCTCCAGATCGGCACCCAGCACACCTCAGCCCGCTTCGAGGCTCCTCGCCCGCGTGCCGGAATGCCGGGCCAAGGCTCAGCAATGACAGGCACCGGCCGCTCTCCCTGGCTGCCTCGCCCGGGATACCGCCCTGTCGCGGCAGGTCGACAGAGCCACGTGGCGAAGCCCGAGCGGCGCCAGTGAGCAGCCAACTCCGCCGATGCGGCGTTTCGGATGTACCCGAGATCGCTGACGGCTTCCAGCACCTTCAGGCGAGTCGGCTCCGCCACGGCATCCGGGCGATTGAGGACGTTGGAAACGGTGCCGGTCGATACGCCGGCGCGGCGCGCCACGTCGACTAGCTTCGCCCCGGGGCGGCTTACGGAGCCGTTAACGGTTCCATGGCCACGGAAGACGTAGGCCAGTCCGTGGCACTCGCAAGGCTTCGACCTCGTCCGGGCGATGTGGTTGGCAAGGAGCGAGGTGAGGAAATCCGGAGTGTCGATGTCGCGGTAGGAGTCATCCTTGGGCGGGCAGCGGTGCAGTTCGCCGGTGTCCAGTTCGTAGAGCTGCCATTCCACACGGATGCTCCTCGGTCGGACGAACTCAGGCTCAAGGCCAACGATCTCGCCCCAGCGCATCCCGGTGTCGCCCTTGACGATGCCGGCGACGAACTCGTCGTCGCGGCCGGACAGCAGGGCCATTCTCTCGGCGAGCAACAGGATGCCGAGAGCGGTCGTGACCGCCTTCTCCGGCCGGGCCCGCTTCCGTGACGTGCTGCGGTCCGAGGAGGCGCAGGCCGATCTCGACCGCCTGGCAGAGCATGTCCAGACCGCGAAGGTGGGTGTACTCGATGCCGGCCTCGGTGAGTGCCTGCCCGAGGCGGGTCTTGCTGAAGCCCTTCTTGCGGCTGATCGGGGTGAGTCGTAGATCCGCCACGACCCCGATACGGCTGTCGACTAGCGAGGCGACGAACGAGTCGATGTCTCGCCCTTCGTATCCGGCTGACCAGAGACCGGGCGTGACAGGCTGGACGTGGGTCTCCCGGAAGAGATCGTCCAGGGAGACCTCAAGAGCCTCTGCAACCGCGCCGACTGTGAAGAAACCTGGCTGGATCGCTCCCTCGCCCTCCAGGCGGGCCAGCGTTCTGGCGCTGATGCAGGCTTCCTTGGCGAGCCGCTCACGCGACCACCCACGGGCTTCCCGCAGAACCCGCACTCGCTGAGCGAGCGCGCGAGCGTGGTCGTGAGGACGCGCTGAGTGATGGCCTGCCATGTGTCGCGATCCTAATGGCGGTTGAGGCGGGCGAGCATGGTGTTCCCGGCCAGTCACAGGGCCGGATGCGTGAACGCGCAGGTCCGAGTGCCCTCAGCTGCCGCACTCCACGCAGCCTCACCGGGCACCCTCTGGGAGAAGCCGACCAAGACCTTCTCCCAGGCTCTCCCAAACGATCTCCGGAAACCCGTCAGGGCCACCTACTAGTGACTAGTAGGTGGCCCTGACCTGGAGAGCAACGTCATCGGTCATGGCGGCAAGCCAGCCGACCGGCAACGCCGTGCGGACAGATGCGGGCAAGCCGTGGTTGGCCGGGCCAGAGGCACCTTACTGAGGCCACCTTGAGCTGCTGGGTGCTGCTGCCGTCCGCCGTCGCTGCCGGGGCGTTGTCGCTCATGCAAAACCGCCTGGCAGTCTGTCTGATATCTCTGGTCGTATTGCCTGTCACATAGCGGGCACTGCCAGGGGACTATCCGCTCCTTCTGCGGAAGCAGCGTTGTCGGCTGCTACGTCGGTACAGCGGTTAACGCTAAAGGGGTGATCACCGTCCGGCCGGAGTGAAGTCAGTCCATTCCTCCGCAGAAATACGAGAGCCCCCGTCCTCCTGGGTCGCGGAGGCGGGGGCGCTGCGGTGTGCGAGGTCTGGCAGCATCAGGTCTGGCACTGCGAGGTGGCCGCGCTGGACCAGTTCGACCAGGCGCCTCCCGCCGGCCTCACGTGGACGCGGATCGTGACTTTGACCGTGTCACAGACGCGGGACTTGGAGGCGATCTCGATCGGGCCGACCGTGGAACGCCGCTGCACGATGGTCCGGCCGCTGCCCATTTTCGTCCAGTCGCCGCTGCCCGCCTGGAGGTACGCCTCGTACTCGACCCATGAGGCGTGGGAGCGGGAGTTGGTGATGAGGGCGTGGGCGGTGATGTCGTGCCAGAAGACTCCCCCGTTCTTCCAGCGTTCGGCGGAAATGCAACCCCGGGCGCCGATGTTCTGCGTCGAGACCCCGCCGCCGCAGGCGACGGCAGCGGCGTGGGCCTGGGCGGGGAAGGCGAGCGCAGTCACGACGGCTGCCGCGGCGAGGGCTCCCGCACGTTTCATGGTCCAGACAGTTTTCGTCATGGAAGGACCGTATCCGCTCGTTCAGTCGCCCGCCCCGGTATCCGGCACAGTCACGGTGGTCCTGGACATCTCCGACCAGGGTGGACGCTGTGCAAGGCTCGTGGTGCCGCCGGAGGCGGCTCCACCGCGCGAGGTTGAAGCTCAGCGGTGATGTCGTGCGGGATCGGTTTTCAGCGCTCTTTGGCCCAGGCCGGGTGAGGGCCTTTGCGGCCGGGGAGGTTCTGTCAGTTCTGTCAGCGGATCCCCCTTCCTCGTGAGGAGTCACCGCTACATGGGCACCGCTCCGCGACCGGAACCGCCGGCCCTTCCTCCTGTCTACCTCCCGAGCGACATCGCCAAGGCCCTCCACTGCTCGGAGTGGTGGGTGAAGGAACAAGCTCGCCGGGGACGCATCCCCTTCACCAAGCCCGCAGGGAGCTACCGGTTCACGGCCGAGCGCTTCGCCGAGATCATGCGCATCTTCGAGAGCCGCCCCGCCGAAAGCCGTGACACTCCTGCGCCAGCAGAACAAGCTCCACGGCGCAGGACGATCACACCGGCGGCGTCCGTCAGCTCCCTGAAGGCACGGACCCCGCGCAGGGCGCAAAACGGCCAACCGCAGTCCAGCGCAGCCTGATTCCGTGTGCCGCCCGGCCCTTCAGTCGGGCGGCACGCCCGTTCATAGGAGAACAAGGTGGGTTATGCCGAGAGTCTCGGCAGCTACTGGCGCGGCCGGTACAAGCTCGCGCCGGGCAAGTACGCCACTGTCCGCGATGCCGATGGCGATGCCATCCGCTCCGGACCAAGGCTGCGGCGAAGAAGGCGGCTGACGCCGAAGAAGCGAAGCTGTTGGCCGGCACGAAGAAGGCATCTGGTGAGCGGATCACGTTCGGTGCCTACGTCAACCGCTGGTATGTCACACAGGACTTGGCGGCATCCACCATGCAGAACTACCGGCGGCACATCGAAGAGCATTTGCTTCCCGCGTTCGAGGATTCTGCTGTTGCCGACATCCTGAGCACCGACATTGCCGCTTGGGAAAAGCACGAACGCGCCGTGCCCTATGCGGCATCTGCGTGAAGACGTGGCGGGCGACACTACACCGCCCGGCACGCGCTCTTGCCAGTGGCGCATGCTGACGGCCATCAGCTCGTCGCCGGAACGCCCAGGTCGGCGAGCAGGTCGCGTACGCGTCGCTCGATCTCGTCCCGGATCGGCCGAACGGCGTCTACACCCTGGCCCGCCGGGTCTTCGAGCTGCCAGTCCAGGTACCGCTTGCCCGGGAAGACCGGGCAGGCATCCCCGCAACCCATCGTGATCACCACGTCCGAGGACTGCACCGTCTCCGTGGTGAGCAGCTTGGGGGTCTCGGCGGAGATGTCGACGCCCACCTCTGCCATGGCCTTGACGACGGCCGGGTTGACCGCGTCGGCGGGGGCGGAGCCTGCCGAGCGGACCTCTACCCGGCCGCCGCCGAGGTGGGTGAGGAAAGCGGCGCCCATCTGCGAGCGGCCGGCGTTGTGGACGCAGACGAACAGCACGGAGGGGCGCGGTGCAACGGTGCTCATGGCAGATGTCCTTGCAGGCGGAAGAGTGGTTGGGGCGGTCAAGAGGAGGCGGGTTCGGGCTCGCCGTGCGGGACGACCACGTCGTCGGCCGCGCGCGCGGGGCGTCCGTACACGACCGCCACGGCGGCCAGCCCGAGTACGGCGCCGAGCAGTTGTGCCGCGATGAACGGGGCGACGGAGGCGAAGGCGATCCCGGCGAAGGTGTCGGTGAAGGCCCGGCCGACGGTCACCGCCGGGTTCGCGAAGGATGTGGAGGAGGTGAACCAGTACGCGGCCCCGATATAGGAGGCCACGGCCATCGGGGCCAGGGAGGCTCGGCCGGCCCGCTCCAGGCCGAAGATCAGCAGGATCAGGCCGCCCGTGGCGACGACCTCACCCAGCAACAGGTGACCGGCGGACCGATCGTGGGTGGAGAACTTCACCAGCGGATGGGCGAACATCGCGTCGGCCAGCACCGCGCCGCCCATCGCCCCGGCGACCTGCGCGGAAACATACGCGGCGACCTCCCGCAGGTTCGGCCCGGCGCCGGAGCGGCGGCCGGTGAACCAGGCGGCCAGGGTCACGGCGGGGTTGAAGTGCGCGCCGGATACGGGCCCGAGCAGCGTGATCAGCACGCCCAGCCCGAAGACGGTGGCCAGGGAGTTGGCCAGCAGCTGCACACCGACGTCGTGGGACAGCTCGGTCGCCTGGATGCCGGAGCCCACGACCACGGCCACCAGCGATCCGGTCCCCACCGCCTCGGCCGCGACACGACGACCGAGGGAGGCGATCACGCCGTCACCCCGGCGGCTCGCGGCGTCGTCAGGAACGCGGCGAGCTTGTCCAGGACCCCGGGCAGCACCCAGTAGTACACCCAGGTCCCACGGCGCTCGCAGTCGATCAGGCCGGCCTGGCGCAGGAGCTTGAGGTGGTGGGAGATCGTCGGCTGGGACAGGTCGAAGGCCGGCGTCATCTCGCACACGCAGACCTCGCCGCCCTCCCGAGAGGCGATCATCGACAGCAGGCGCAGCCGCACCGGATCGCCCAGCGCCTTGAAGACCTTGGCCAGCTCCGTGGCGCGTTCGTCCTCCAGCGGCTCGGCAGCCAGGCCCGGGCAGCAGGCGGCGGCACGCTCCTGGCCGATCACCTCGAGGTCTTGTTTCGACATTTCTCTATGTTGACGTTTCTCGATCCAGGACGCAAGGTTGCATCAACGAACTTCGATACAGGAACGAACCTCAGTACAGGCCGCCCGGGCACCACCATGCCCCGTCATCCAGGAGTGAAGTGATGAGCGAGCAGTCCACCGACTTGCGTGAGACCGTCCGCCGGCGCTACGCAGCCGCAGCCGTGCAGGTCACCGAGGGCGGCGCCGCCTGCTGCGGACCCGAGCCCGTCGAGGTCGACGAGAACTTCGGCTCCACGCTCTACGCCACCGACGAACGCGACACCCTCCCCGCCGAAGCGGTCGCCGCCTCCCTCGGCTGCGGCAACCCGACCGCCGTAGCAGAACTCCGCGAGGGCGAACGCGTCCTGGACCTCGGTTCCGGCGGCGGCATCGACGTTCTGCTCTCCGCCCGCCGCGTCGGACCGACCGGCAAGGTGTACGGGCTGGACATGACCGAGGAGATGCTCGCCCTCGCGCTGGCCAACGCCGAGAAGGCGGGCGCCACCAACGTGGAGTTCCTCAAGGGCACGATCGAAGCCATCCCACTGCCCGCGAACACCATCGACGTGGTCATCTCCAACTGCGTGATCAACCTGTCCGTCGACAAGGCCGCCGTCTTCGCCGAGACCTTCCGCGCCCTCAAGCCCGGCGGCCGTATCGGCGTCTCGGACGTCGTCGCCGACGACGCACTCACGCCGGAGCAGCGCGCGGAGCGTGGCGACCACGTCGGCTGCATCGCCGGCGCCCTCTCCTTCGCCGAGTACCGCGCCGGCCTCGAAGCCGCCGGCTTCAACGACATCGAGATAACCCCGACCCACTCCGTGGCGGACGGCATGCACTCCGCGATCGTCCGGGCCACCAAGCCGGTGACCGCCGGCACCTCCTCCGAGGCTGACCGGTCGGCCGACACGTGCTGCGGCGTCAACGCCTGCTGCACCCCGGCCGAAGCAGCCACTGACCCCGCCTTCAGCGCGGCCGAGGCCAAGTCCGCCGCGGGGTGTGGCTGCCAGGACTGACGGGTGGGGATGCCGGCCCAGTGCCCTTCGGCGGCGGCTCGCAGTGGGCCGGAGTGGTCAGGTCCGCGCGCGCCGCTCGGAGTTCGCTGATCGCGGTGGCGAGGTCGCGCGTGGCCGCGAGGGATTCGGCGAGCCTGGGCAGCCGCTCGATCGGGGCGCCCCGGGCTTCTGCCGGCAGCTTCAGCTCGTGAGCCGCGTCAAGGCGTCGTCATAACCCAGGGCGTTCTCGGGAAGCAGCTCTTTCATCCTTGTGAAGAATTCCGTGCCGGACCGCTGCAAGGCGTCCACGAGTTCCCGTTCCTCGATGGAAACGGTCCGCTTGACGTCATCATAGGTGAGTGACACGAGAACGAGGCCGCCACCCAGGCGTTTGAACGACAAGCGGATCGGCTGATCCGGAAAGTAGGTCGACGCCTCGCCCTCGCTCGCGAGCTTTTGGAGCATGTCACCGATATAAGCCCAGAGTTCATCGACATAATCCCAGAGCTCCTGGTCCAGGATGCGTACACCGTTGACAGTCATATCGATAGCGCCCTCGACATACGAAGGATCCGCAGGAGGAGAGCCTGCCTCCGCCACCTTGACGAACGATCCCGACTTGGTGCGCAGGTAGGACGTGATGTCGATCATACGGCCAGCCTACTTGTCGAGGGTTCCGGGATAAAATTGGCCGATGCGGCCGTTCTTGATGCCGAGGACGTAGTCCACGCCGTTCACTCGACCCTCGATCTGGTACATGCCCATCGGGCCGCGCGAGACGAGTTTTTCCCGGTTCTGCTTCAGCGTCTCCGTGATGGCATCCTGCACATCCTGGACGGACATCTTCCCGTCGAGGAACGACTGCTTCGCCTTGACGGACCCGTCCCAGTATTCCGGGTGATGCCTTTCCAGGACATGCGCCATGCCCTTCTTGTCGAGCGCGAACTCATGGCTTCCGAACTGGTATTTGCGGCTCTGCCAGCTCTTGAGCGCGTTGTCGACCTTGCACGTGAACAGGCCCAGCGGATCGGACTCGCTCCCCGGGTTGCCGACGTAGGCATGGGGGTTGGGGCCGGCCAGGAGGCCCATGGGGTCCGATGTGAGGTATCCGCCCGTTTCGGGGTCGTAGTAACGCAACAGGTTGTAGTCGAGGCCCGTCTCCCCGTCGGCGTACTGCCCCGGGAACCGCAGCCGGCAGTCGACAGCCGCCTCGGAGTCCGGGGCAGAGGGAAACCTGGTGCCCCATAGCGTGGTGCGGGACTGCCACGCAAGGTCGGCGGAGGGAGAGACCAGTTCCATGGGCGTGCCGACGGCGTCCGTGATCACGGCGTGGAAACGTGGCCCCATGTCAGGGCTGCTCTCCTCGGCCAGCCGGGCGAGGAACGAGGTTTCGGCCGGCGACTCCCGCCGGTCGGTCTGCGCGACCGGGCGATGGGTCCCTGGCTCATAGTCCCAGGTGGTGATCCTGCCGTCCGCATCGACCTGTTCCGCAAGGCGCGTGTCGTCCCACGCGAAATCGATGCGATCCGCTGCTGAACCGTCCTCGCCGACGCGATGTTTGAAGATGCGCCGACCCATCGGGTCATAGCGGTAGAGCCAGTGGTCACCCTCGGGTGTGACCACCTCTTTCAGTCGGTCCTCGGCATCCCACGCATAGGTCCACAGGCGCTTCTGCCCATTGAGGAGCCTGCGTGTCCGGCGGACCAGGCGCCCCTGTGCGTCGTGCTCGAACGTCGTGCGCCCCGCATGGCGGACGAGTGTTCCCTCGAACCTGCGCCCGCCTTCGGATGCATGGCCGGGGGCCGATGCTTGGAGCAGGTTGCCGGCCGCGTCGTAGGCATAGGTCTCGGTCCATCCGTGTGCCCGTACGCCCGTCACCCGGCCCATGGCGTCCACATCGTAGCGACGCGTACCGGAGGTCAGTTCGCGGATCTCCGTGAGATGTCCGTCGGCCCGGTAGGCGTACGTGCGGTGCTGGAGCAGGCGCTCCGGCCCCGCACCTGTCAGAGTCGAGACCAACGACTGATCGTTCAACCGCCCGGTGGGGCTCCAGCTCTGGGTCAGTCTCACCGCCTCACCCAACCGTCGCTCGGTCTCACGCCCCGCCTCGTCGTAGGTGAAACCGACCGAGCCCACCTCGGAGCGCAGCATGATCGGGCGTCCGGCCGCGTCGTACGCCCATTCCGATGCCAGACCGGAGGGTGTCACGCGGCGAGTACGACGACCGGCGGCGTCGTACTCGAAGGTCGATGGCCGGCCGTTGACCGTCTCCGCCAGGATTCGCCCCAGCGCGTCCCGCTCGAACGCCACTTCGGCATCCGCGTTGACCGCGCGCCGGAGCCCGCCGTCCAGCCCGTATTCGTACGTCGTGATCTCACCGGAGTCGTCCTGCCGGGTCGTGACCCGGCCGCACGCGTCCAGCGTGAAGCGTATGACCTCGCCGGTGCCGTTGGTCCGGGCGATCAGTTCCCCCGCAGCGTTGTGCGCGTACGTCAGCGTGCGCCCGTTGAAGTCCGTCTCCGCGATCAGCCGGCCGGCCTCGTCGTAGATGTACGACCAGGTCCGCCCGTCGGGGTTGGTGACCCCGGTCAGGCGCAGTTCGGTGTCGTACGTGAATGCGTACCGGGTGCCGTCCGGGTCGGTGCGGTCGGCCGGGAGGTCGAAGGGCGCGGCCGTCTGGTGAGTGGTGTTGCCCGCTGGATCGGTGTGGGTGACGAGGTTGCCTTCGGCGTCCCATGTCCAGGACTCGCGGGTGCCGTCGGGCTGTTCCCGCCAGGACAGCTTGCCCTCGGTCGTCCAGCCCAGGCGGGTGCTGTGGCCGAGGGGGTCGGTCACCTCGATGACGCGGCCGAAGGTGTCGCGGCGGACCGTCGTCGTGTGGCCCAGTTCGTCCGTGAGGGCGACGGGCAGGCCTGCCGCGTCGTAGGCGACCGTCCGGGTGTGACCGAGGGCATCGGTGATCGCCGTCGGCCGGCCCCTTTCGTCGTGCGCGAACCGGGTCTCGGCGCCGAGCGGGTCCTGGGTGGTCAGCAGGTTGCCCCGCTCGTCGTAGGTCTGCCGCCAGCGGGCGCCGCCCGGCTCCACGACCTCGGTCGGCAGTCCGAGCGCGTTGTACGCGGCCCGTGCCTCCGAACCGTCGGGGAGGGTCAGTACGGTGATGTCGCCGGCGTCGTCGTAGGCGTACCGGGTCGTGCGGCCCAGGGGGTCGGTGACCGTCAGTGGTGCGGCGCCGTGCTCGTCCCACTCGGTGCGGGTGACGTGGCCGAGCGGGTCCGTCGCTTCCACCACCAGGCCCTCGGCGTTGTACCGGTGGACCGAGGTGTGGCCCTGGGAGTCGGTGTAGGTCGTGCTGCGGGCGGTGTCGTCGTAGGTGAGGATGCCGGAGAGGATGCCGTCGATGCCCTCGGTGCGGGTCACCCGGCCGCGGTCGTCGTAGACGTAGGAGAACCAGGTGCCGTTGCGGTCGGTCCAGCGGGTGACACGGCCCTCGGCGTCGTAGGCGAAGCGCATGGGATCGCCGCTGGAGTTGATGACCTCGGTGAGGTTGCCGGACGTGTCGTAGGCGTAGCGCATGACCACCGTGCCCTCGTCGGGCGTGGTGGCCGGGCGGTAGCGGGAGGGCGGCTCGTCCAGGAGGCGCAGGGCGGTGATGCGGGGGCCCTGGGTGTCGACGGCGACGTAGTAGCCACCGGAGTGGCGGATGCCGAACGGTATGCCCTCGTCGTCGCGTTCGACGTCGACGCGGTTGCCGTTGCGGTCGCTCCAGGAATCGAGCGCCAGGTGGAAGACGCCGAAGGTGGGGGACGGGACGGGGGCGGCGAAGGTGCGGGTCACGCCGGTCGACGGGTCCGTGACCGTCATCGCGCCGTCCGGCTTGCCGTCCCACTCCAGCGGCCAGCGCGGGCCCTTGGCCGGCATGGCCGGTACGCCCGGTTCCGGCACCGGGTACACCAGGCGCATGCCGTCGGCCGCCGCGAAGACGACGCCCTCGCCGTCGATCTGCAGGCACTCGTCGAGGGTCGATATCCAGGTCGGGCCGAAGCAGACGCCGCCCCGGTAGGAAGACAGGTGGGTACGCGTGAACTCGAACGGGAGCGCGCCGGGCAGGGTCAAGTCCGTCGCGGTCATCAGCATCGCGCCGGTCGCCACGTCGATCGGCTCGCCCACGCACGGGGTGCGCTCGGCGTTGCGGGCCGCCGGGCCCAGCTCGACCAGGTCGGGACGGAGCGACGGCGGGCGCAGCAGCAGCGGGGTCGTGTCGGCGAGCCCGCCCTCGATGCTCGCCTTCAGCACGCCACCGCCGGCTCCGAGCGCGCCGCCGAAGATCATGCCGTCCTTGGCGGCCTGGTTGACCTCGTCCAGGCTGAAACCGTCCTGCAGCCCGGTCGCCATCTTCAGCGGCTGGGCCACGGCGAGGTCGACGGCGACCGATTCGACCCCGCCGAAGGCGGCGGCGACGAGCGTGCCTGCGGCGATCTCCGCGACCGTCGTGGTGACGGCGATGCCCATCGTCGCACCGAACTCGATGACCGCGTCCGCCGCCGCGACTGCCGCCCCGGAGGCGAGGCCCGCGGTGAAGAAGGCGAGCGCCACACCGCCCGCGATCACGGCCGCGTCGATCCCGATCTGCGTCCACAGCTTGTTGATCGCGTCGTCGATGGCGTCGGCGAACTTCTCGAGCGCCTTGGCCATCTCCCGCGAGGACTTCGCGAGGTCGCTCAGCCAGCCGCCGTCCTGGTCCTTGGCGTAGCGGCCCCAGAACTTCTCGAACGCCTCGATGGACTCACCGGTGTTGTGATGGATGATCGAGGCGGCGCTGCGGTGCACCGGGGAGCGGACGTCGTCCACGGCCCCCGCGAAGGTACGCCAGGCTTCCGCCGCGTTTCGGAGCTTGCCGGAGTCCGCCTCGGGCCACCACATGCCCAGCTTGAGAAGAATGTGGCGGGCTTTGTCCTCAACGCTCACCGGCACCGTCGCTCTGCTTGCTGGTCTTCACCTGTGTGAACATGCCTGCGATCAGCTGGTCGTTGTCCACTTGCCCGTCCGAGAGGTCCACCATGGCCTCGTGAATGCTCGTCAGTCCGAGCACCAAAATGCCCGCCGCGCTCTCGATCTTCTTCTGCTGCGGCTTGTAGGCGTTGCCGAACTTGTCGCCCTGTTCGTCGTGCCCCCAGGGCTCGCCCAGGCCGTCCAGGGTCTTGATGAGCGTGGTCAGCGCCTTGCTCAGATCGATGGCGCCCTGGTGGAAGGCAGGTGCCGCCGCCTTGATGTCGGCCGTCTTGATGTCCAGGACCTTGCCGGGCACCTTGCCGTCACCCATCGCTGTCGCCTCCCCCGGTTCGCAGCTGCGGCTTCCGACCATAGGGTAAATGGGTAAAGGAAGTGTCATGTCGACGGACCTGCGCGCGTGATGATGCCCGCCGAGGGTTCGCCTCCAGGTCCTCTGCTGGTCGGCGATGGTGGCGTTCCCAGGGGCCTCGGGTGGGTGACCACCCGGTCGGGCCGGGGAGATGACCCGAGGAGCCGCGGTGATGCGGTTGTTCCCGAGTGACCACGACCGCTGCCGAGCGCCGGCGAAGACTCCGTCCATGACCACCGCACCAACCTGGCACACGGGGCGGATCCGCTGTTGGTGGTCCTCCACCACCGCCGGGGACGCCCGCTCCCGGACTGCTCCCCCGAACGCCGTCGCGCGAGCGCAGCCCGCTGTGGTCGCGCGAGCGCAGCGGACTGCGGGATTCACCTGCCGGCGAGTCAGAGCCGTGCGGCTGCCGGCGAGTCAGGGCCGTACGGCCGCACCGCCGGCACTCTCGACGTCCTCCCCGAGGGAGGGGCCCACGCGGTGGGGCGGCCCGTGGAGACGGCGGACAGCGTGGTGTCCGCCGCTCACTGCGGTCAGCGGGTGCGGAATCTGCCGGTGTACACGTCCGTACGGTTCCGTGGTGCGCCGGAGTGAGTCTCGGTGAGCACCGCCCGTACTCCCTTGCCGTCTGCCACCAGGCCTTGGTAGTCGCCGAGGAAGTAGCCCCCGCTGAATGGTGCCTGCAGCCAGTCGAAGACCCGCGAGATCCGTCGTTCGGTCCGGAGCTTCGGGTCTCCGTGCTGCAGCGTGGCCAGTTGGTAGGCGGTGGGCAGGGTGGTGGTGTTGCCGGGCCTGAGGAAGCGCAGGTCGTAGTAAGTGAGCGCGACCGTGCCGCGCTCTGCGACCGCGATCGACGGTGAGAAGGCCGGAACGCCCTCGGGGCTGATCAGCTCCGGGGCCCCCCAGGTGCGTCCGCCGTCGGTGGACCGCACAAGCTGGACGGAGTCGAATTCTCCACCGGAGAAGTCCGAGCCCTCGTAGGCCATGTACAGCGTGCCGGTCCCGGGGTCGACGGCCGGGCTCGGCAGGGTGGCCGCGGCGCGCAGCTGCTTGGTGGGGTCGTTCGGGTCGACCTCCGGTACGGACGTGTCCCGGGCCACGGTGACCGGGGCGCTCCAGGTCTCTCCGGCGTCGGTCGAGGTGACCACCTCGTAGCGGGCTTCGGCGACGGTGCTCAGGTCGTCGGAGTAGGTGATCCGGTCGAAGAAGTCGTACAGGGTGCCGGTGCACCGGTCGGCGACGATCAGATGGCCGATGGTCTGGGTGTTGGGCACGGCGCCGGTGTCGACGAACGGCCGCGCCGTGCTCCAGGTGCGGCCGCCGTCGCGGGTGAGGGAGATGTAGCCGGGACCGTCGAGGGAGCTGGGGCCGGGTGGGTCGTTGTCGAGGCGGTTCCAGACCTGGTAGGCGGTGCCCCTGCGGATCGGGTCGGCGGTGAGTGAGGGCTTGTCGTTGAAGAACGGCTGCTCGTCGACGTGCGTGGTGGTGAGGTTCCGCCAAGTGCGGCCGCCGTCGCGGGACGTGACTGCCAGGAGGGCGCTGCGTGTGCTCTTCGTGAAGTCGACGCCCTCGCCGCCGGCGTAGACCGTGCCGTCGGGCCCGGTGCTCACCCAGGGGTCGGAGGCCCGTTCGTAGTCCGCGCCGCCGGGGGCGCACAGGCTGAACGGCAGCGTGCTCCGGTGGAAGGTGTGGCCGTCCGTGGTCCAGCCGGCCGCCAGGCCACGGGCGCCGCCGTCGTTCCAGCGGTCCTGCTGGAACACGGTGACGACGCGCTTGGGGTCGCGCGGGTCTACGGACAGGTACGGCTCGACCTCGGTGGCCGGGTAGACGACGCTGTCGGGGGACCTCGCTCCGATGGTGCACTCCGCGTACGGGTCGCCGTGGGACACCTTGACCAGTGGTGTGCCGTCGGGGTCACGGACTGCCGCGGCGGGAGTCGCGCCGGTGACCGTGACGAGCAGGAGCGCGGCGGTGGTGACGGCCGTCAGGGGCGGGAAGACGCGCATGCGGGGTTTCCTCCGGGCCTCTCGGCCGGGGTACGGGACCGCCGTCATGGGGGCGGGCGGCCTGGAGCGCGGAGAGGTACCGGAAGGCGTGGGTGGGGCGACTCCGCTTGGTCCTTTTCGGCGTCGCCGCCGGTGCCCTTGATGGGCCGAACGACGGAGTCGTCCCGGGGGTCGTCGAGGAGCACGGCGGAGCCGGCCGGCGGGTGCGCCGCGCCGGCCGGCTCCTCGGTCGTGCCGTCACCGCGCCGTCTCGTCGGCGCCCGGAGAGGGCAGTGGGCCGCGTGCCGGTCGGCGGTGCCGGCGAGGTCGGCCTCGCATCAGACGAGTTGGAGCGGGGTGACCTGCCGGACCTCTTCGACGGTGGCGACGAGTCGGGGCATCGGCGACGGGCCACCTCGATGCGGACGGCGGCGCTGTCATCGCCCGCACGGGAAGGAAGGCTCCGTCACCGTCGGCACGTCCCGGCTCGGGGCCGGGGGAACTGCGCGTTCCTGTGCGCCTGTTCAAGTCCTGCCGAGTGCCGACGACGCTCGTGAGCCGTACGGCTGGGAAGCCCGAACCAACACAGCCCGGAAATGCGGACGACCTCGTCGGTCGCTGTATGACGACCTGGCCCGAGGCCGTCCAGGAGGGCGGAGAGCGCGGTGTCCAGGACAGCGCGGACCGTCTCGAAGCGGTGACGGCCTCGGCTTCGCGACGGTCGGCGTCCACCATCGCGAGTGCGGTACGCGGTCGCCATGGGCCTCGAGACGGTCGGCGTCCACCATCGCGACGGTCGGCGTCCACCATCGCGAGTGCGGTACGCGGTCGCCATGGACCTCGAGACCGTGGCGATCGCCCGCGGTGTCGAGACGGGCGCGGGCGATCCACCCGGCGGTGGAGCGGGTGCGGTCACGCCATATCCACCGCGCCGGGTACACCGGCCGCACTGGTTGCCCAGCCGTGCGCCGACAGGTCAGGTGATCGCCGGCGTGGTCCCGTCGGGCAGCGCGCAGGTGTCGCCGGCGTAGGGGCGTGAAACGACCTGTCCGCCGGCGGCCGTGCAGTCGTCTCTGGAGATGTTCGGAGACGACGCGGCCCCGGCGCCGACAGCGCCGACGGCGCTCACACCGAAGGCGCTCACGCCGGCAAGGGTCGCCGCGGCCAGGGCAAGCGGGATTCTTCGCATGCGCACGACTTCCTCCTCCTCTCAGGCGCCTTCGTTCGGCCTTCGGGAAGGACGAGCCTCAGGACGACGGCGCCCTCTTCCTCAGCATGGGCGCTCCGCATGAGGCCCGCGAGGCGAGGCCGGCGCCGCGCCCGGGCGGTGACCGCCGGCCCCGGAGAGGCATGACGTCACCGGCCTCGAGCGACCGGCATCCGGCACGGGCCGGACCGGGTAAGGGCCGGAGGCGCGTACGGCGGGACCGGGACTTTCAGGGGGTCTCGGCGCGGCGGGTGAGCGTGGCGTGGAGTTCGCCGAGGAGGCGGGGTGGAAGGCCCGCACCGCGGGCGTGGCGGACGATCTCCGCCGCCAGCACGGAGAGCCGGATGTTGAGGTGCTGGGAGACCTCGCGCAGGATGCCGAAGCCGTCGTCGGGGCTGATGCCCGCGCGCGCGACCAGGACGCCGATGGCCCGGTCCACCGTGGCGTGTGAGGAGATGGCCTGCCGCAGCTGCGCGTTCTCCGCTCGCAGCCGCTCGACCTCCTGGAGCGCGGCCTCCAGGTCGGACGCCTGGGACCGCCGTTCGGAGAGTGCGAAGGTAGTCATACAGATCACCGGATCAGGGCCAAGGATCAGCGGAGCGCGAGCCGGGCACGGCAGCGTCCCCGCGCCCTGCCGGCTCCTCTCCCATCATCCGTCCGCCCGCACGGTGCCGCCAACCCTCACCGTGATCTGACAGGACCCTCCGAGAGCGAGCCCGGAGAGCCCCGTGGGGCTGGCTTCCGAACCCCGCACGACGGGTAACCAGTGCCCCGCCCATCAATCCGCCGCGCCGCCCCGTGGTGGAGCGCGACCGGGTGAGCCTCGCTCGGAGGGGCGGGATGCCGGCAGAATAGCTGTTCCGCCCACACCAGATCTTCGTACGTGCCGGCACCAGGGTTGAGATGCGAGGAGGGTGATCCGCCGATTTCTTCGGAGCACGGGCGCTGCACCCATGCTCCGCACTCGCCGACCAAGGCCCCGTGTCGGGGCCGCGCGCCGCAGCCCCGGCCGGAGGGTGCCGCCTCGGCGCCGCCCCGCGCCGGAACGCGGAAATGCGTATGAAGCCGGACGAGTGCCGCCTGGAAACCTAGCGCCACCGATGCAGAAATACGGACACCAAGGCGGTAGCAACTGCCGGACGGGCTCGAAACACGTGAGGTTTTCCATGGACCTGTGTTAGCGTGATACCAGTTGCAGTTTTGGTTACCAGGGACTTGTTTCTTTGCAGAGCTTTCCGGATCTTTCCGGAGGGGTGATCATCGCGGCGACTCGAGCTTCCGTAAAGTGCGGGACTCGGCACTGCCCCCCAAGGGAGATTCAATATGGCATCTGGCACCGTGAAGTGGTTCAACGCGGAAAAGGGCTTCGGCTTCATCGAGCAGGACGGCGGCGGCGCTGACGTGTTCGCCCACTACTCGAACATCGCCACCTCCGGCTTCCGCGAGCTTCAGGAAGGCCAGAAGGTTACCTTCGACGTCACGCAGGGCCAGAAGGGCCCGCAGGCCGAGAACATCGTTCCCGCCTGACGCAGACGCGAACTATAGCGAGCCGTAAGGCTCGCGCAGCATGTGGCTGGGGCCCGCGCTCTTGGGGTGCGGGCCCCAGCCGCTTGCTGTCCGCTCCACCCCGCTCGGCGCCCCGTCTGTTGCGCGCCGGGCGACCCGGCTTCGTGCGTCCCCTGATTCGCGCGTTCCCGTGGTCCTCTGTTCACCCCCTTTTCACGCATCCCTTGCCTGCGCTTCCGCAAGGCTCAAGGGCTTCGAATTTCCGTTCGGCCTGTTCTTGTGAATCCTCGCGCGCTGACGCGCGCCCGGGAGGAATTCCTCGATACGCGCCGCATCGAGGAAGGTTCCCCCGTGAACCGCACGCGCTCCGCCGCCCGATTCAGCCGTTCCCGGACGCAGACGCAGGAGACACGCCGCCGCAGTCCCGGCCCGGCCGCCGGTCGTACGAACAACCGAGGAGGCCGCTCCTCCTCCCCGCGGCAGCAGGAGTTCGCCCTGCCGGCCACCCTCACCGAACCGCTGCCCGCGGTCGAGGCGTTCGCCGAGCTGGACATGCCCGAACGGCTGCTGTCCGCGCTCAGCGCCGAGGGCGTGGCCGTGCCCTTCCCGATCCAGGCGGCCACGCTGCCCAACGCCCTGGCCGGCCGGGACGTCCTGGGCCGCGGGCGTACGGGCTCGGGCAAGACGCTCGCCTTCGGCCTGCCCGTCCTGGCCCGGCTGGAGGGACAGCGGGCCCAGCCCCGGCAGCCGCTCGCCCTCGTCCTCGTACCCACCCGGGAACTGGCCCAGCAGGTCACCGACGCGCTCACCCCGTACGCCCGCGCCCTGCGGCTGCGGATCGCCACCGTGGTGGGCGGCATGTCGATCGGCCGCCAGGCCAGCGCCCTGCGCGGTGGCGCCGAGGTCGTCGTCGCCACGCCCGGCCGCCTCAGGGACCTGATCGAACGGGGCGACTGCCGGCTCGACCAGGTCTCCGTCGCCGTCCTCGACGAGGCCGACCAGATGGGCGACATGGGCTTCATGCCGCAGGTGACGGCGCTACTCGACCAGGTGGCCAGTGGCGGTCAGCGACTGCTGTTCTCGGCGACCCTGGACCGCAACGTCGACCTCCTGGTGCGCCGTTACCTCCATGACCCGGTCGTGCACTCGGTGGACCCGTCCGCCGGAGCGGTCACCACGATGGAGCACCACCTGCTGCACGTGGACGACGCCGACAAGCACGCCACCGCCACCGAGATCGCCGCCCGTGACGGGCGCGTGATCATGTTCCTGGACACCAAGCACGCCGTGGACCGGCTGGCCAAGCACCTGCTGTCCGTCGGCGTGCGCGCCTCGGCCCTGCACGGCGGCAAGTCCCAGCCGCAGCGCACCCGGACACTCGCCCAGTTCAAGGACGGCCACGTCACGGTCCTGATCGCGACGAACGTCGCCGCTCGCGGAATCCACGTCGACGATCTCGACCTGGTCGTCAACGTCGACCCGCCCGCCGACCCCAAGGACTATCTGCACCGCGGCGGCCGTACGGCCCGTGCCGGCGAGTCCGGCACCGTCGTCACCCTCGTGCTGCCGCACCAGCGTCGTACGGTGGACCGCCTGATGGCCGACGCCGGCATCACCGCGCGCTCCGCGCGGGTCCGCCCGGGCGAGGCCGAACTGAACCGCATCACCGGCGCCCGGACGCCCTCCGGCGTGCCCGTCACCGTCACCGTCCCCGTGCAGGCTCCCGAGCGGCGCGAGCGGCCGGCGGCCGGCAGCGGCGGCGGTCGCGGGCGGGGCGGACGAGGTGGCAGCCGTGGCCGCCGCTCCGGCAGGACCAGCCGATAACCCCGGCACGGGCTTCACTCGCGGCGGTCGAGGCCGCTCACGCTCGTCCCGCCCAGCCGACGAAGAGAGAAGCCATTGACGCCGCTTTCGCAGCGAGCCCGGCAGACCGACCACCGAACCGGCCACGCCACCGGCACCGGGCTGACCGCCCGTGACGCCATGAACGCTCCCGGACCGCAGGTCGACGACCACATGACCGTCGACGTGGCCATGTCGGTCCTGATCGGTGCCCGCGTCCCGCACCTGCTCCTGCAGGACGACGACGGCCGGTGCACGGGGCTGGTCACCCGGTCACAGCTCGCCGCGCACCGCGGCGGTTCCTGGTACACCGACCGGACCCGGCTGCGGGACATCCCGCTCGACCGGGGGCCGTTCACCCCGTCCGCCGCCGTGCTCGGCGAGGCCGAAGCCGCCATGCGCCTGCGGACGCTCCAGGCGTCCCCCGTCGTCGACGAGCAGGGCTACGCCCTGGGTGTCCTCGGCCTCCCTCACTGACCCCTTCGGCTCCGCCGTCCCGCCCCTCGCATTCCCCCTGCGTCCTGTGGAGGCATCATGCGCTGTGTCATCGCCCGGTTTCCCTTCGACCTGACCAAGAGCGAGGTCGAGCAGTTGATGGAGGGCATTCCGCCCGAGCCCGCCACCGGTATGTGCGTGGCCGTAGGCCGCCGCGTCTACCCGGTCAAGCAGGTGGGGCAGGTGATCACCAGGCAGGACCGCCGTGACTTCACGGCACAGGAGGTGCGCAGGGCCCTGACCCGGCTCGGCTTCGCCTGCCACGACGCTCCCGTGGCCGCGCCGGCCCAGGAGGTACGGGCCGACGACGCTCCGTGGGCCTGGTGAACCACGCCGGTGCAGCGCCGGCGTGGTGAACCACGCCGGCGCAGCAGAGTCCGGGGCCCGATCCGCACGGCGGATCGGGCCCCGGCCGTTTCCGGTGTCCCGCTCGCATCAGAAATCGAACACGTGATTGAATTCGGTCATGCGATCGACTCCCGAGGACCTGGCCCACGCACAGGAGGAGTGGCACGCCACCTACCGGCAGCTCGCCGAGCACCAGCGCACCGAGCTGCGCCGGAGACTGATCCGGCTGTCCTCGCAGGTGATGTTCCACCCGTACTGGCAGGACCGGGGGACGGCGGCCCGGGCAGCACTGTTCACACCCCGGCGCACGCGCCGGGTGGGGCCGGGTCGGGCCTCGTAACGACAGCCCGGGCCCGGTCCGCAATCGGCCGGCCGGGACCTGAGACCAGGGATCCTGGCGGGTGCGGTCCCCGTCCCTGGGCGAGCCGGAGGCCGTGGCCCCGTCGGGGGCGGACCGGGCCGGGGATCTAGGCTTCTTCCGGTAGGGCATTCGTCGCCTCCGTGCGGTTCGTGGAGACGGCCAGCCATGGTGGAGTCATGAGGGACGTCCCGTTGAACTTCTGGTCGATCTATCAGCACGGCTTCGCGCGCGTCGCCGCGTGCACGGGCCACACCGTCATCGCCGACCCCCGGGCCAACGCCGAGACGGTGCTGCGGCACGGGCGCCGGTGCGCGGAGGAGGGCGTGGCCGTCGCCGTCTTCCCGGAGCTGGGCCTGTCCGGCTACGCCATCGACGACCTGCTGCTGCAGGACGCGCTGCTCGACGACGTCGAGGCGGCGCTCGCCGACGTGGTGGCCGGCTCCGCAGACCTGCTGCCCGTACTGGTCGTCGGCGCCCCGCTGCGCCACCGCGGGCAGATCTACAACTGCGCGGTGCTCGTGCACCGCGGCCGCGTCCTCGGCGCCGTACCCAAGTCGTACCCGCCGAACTACCGCGAGTTCTACGAGCGCCGGCAGATCGCCGGCGGCGACGCCGAGCGCGGCGGGACGATCCGGATCGGCGGGGAGACCGTGCCGTTCGGCGTGGACCTGCTGTTCGAGGCGACGGACGTCCCGGGCCTCGTGCTGCACGCGGAGGTCTGCGAGGACATGTGGGTGCCGGTGCCGCCGAGCGCCGAGGCCGCCCTGGCCGGCGCGACCCTCCTGGTCAACCTGTCGGGCAGCCCGATCACGGTCGGCCGCGCAGAGGACCGCAAGCTGCTGTGCCGCTCGGCGTCCTCACGCTGTCTCGCCGCGTACGTCTACGCGGCGGCCGGTCTCGGCGAGTCGACGACCGACCTGTCCTGGGACGGCCAGACCATGATCTACGAGAACGGGATGCTGCTCGCCGAGACCGACCGCTTCCCGCTCGACGAGCAGTACGCGGTCGCCGACGTGGACCTGGACCTGCTGCGCCAGGAGCGGCAGCGGATGGGCACGTTCGGGGAGAACCGCCGGACCCACGCCGCACGCACCGGCGACTTCCGCACCGTGCGGTTCGAACTCGACCCGCCCGCCACCGACCTGGGGCTGCGCCGCCGGGTCGAGCGCTTCCCGTTCGTGCCCGCCGACCCCGACCGGCTCGCCCTGGACTGCTACGAGGCCTACAACATCCAGGTCGCCGGGCTGCAGCAGCGGCTGGCGGCGATCGGCGGCCCGAAGGTGGTCATCGGGGTCTCCGGCGGCCTGGACTCCACCCACGCGCTGATCGTCGCCGCCCGCGCGATGGACCGCGCCGGCCGGCCCCGCAGCGACATCCTGGCCTTCACCCTGCCGGGCTTCGCCACCAGCGACCACACCAAGGACAACGCCCACCGGCTGATGCGCGCGCTCGGCGTCACCGCGGCCGAGCTGGACATCACTCCGACGGCACGGCTGATGCTGCAGGAGATGGGCCACCCGTTCGCCTCCGGCGAGCCGGTCTACGACGTCACCTTCGAGAACGTGCAGGCCGGTCTGCGCACCGACTACCTGTTCCGGCTGGCCAACCAGCGCGGTGGCATCGTGCTCGGCACCGGAGACCTGTCGGAACTGGCGCTCGGCTGGTCGACGTACGGCGTCGGCGACCAGATGAGCCACTACAACGTCAACTCCGGCGTGCCGAAGACGCTGATCCAGCACCTGATCCGCTGGGTCATCGGCAGTGGCCAGTTCGACGCGGAGACCGGCGAGATCCTGGCCGCGATCCTGGACACGGAGATCAGCCCGGAGCTGGTACCGGGTGAGGAGATGCAGTCGACCGAGTCCCGGATCGGGCCGTACGCGCTGCACGACTTCACCCTCTTCCAGGTGCTGCGCCACGGCTTCCGGCCCTCCAAGATCGCCTTCCTGGCCTGGCACGCCTGGCACGACGCGGACGCCGGGGCCTGGCCGCCCGGCTTCCCGGAGGCGAAGCGGGGGTCGTACGACCTGGCGGAGATCCGGCACTGGCTGGAGGTCTTCTGCCGCCGCTTCTTCGCGTTCGCGCAGTTCAAGCGCTCGGCCATGCCGAACGGGCCGAAGGTCTCCGCCGGCGGTTCGCTCTCGCCGCGCGGCGACTGGCGGGCTCCGTCCGACGGCAACGCGCACGCCTGGCTGCGCGACCTCAGGCGGTTCGACGCCGACGGCGCGGACGCCTGACACCGGCCGCTCCAGCGGTCACCCCCACGTGGACGCCTGACACCGGCCGCTCCCCCGGTCCCCCTCACGTGGACGCCTGACACCGGCCGCTCCAGCGGTCACCCCTACGTGGACGCCGGGCACCCGGCCGCTCCCCCGGTCACGTCCGTGCGGGTGCCAGCTCCCGGAGGATGCGCGCGAGGTCGTCGGGGGCGGCGCACGGCCTCCGGGGTGTTCATGCGCGCGATTGTGCCGCCGCGCGGGTCCCGGTTCTTGTGCCGGGCCCGGCAACCTGGGCGGGCCCCCGCTGCCGTGTCCCGACGTCCGCCCTCAGTTGTTCCAGGTCTCGTCGTAGGGGTCGTGCGGCACCGGGACCGGCTTCGCGGACGTGACCTCCAGGTACGGGATCGGGCCGTCGTCGACGGGGTCGCGTAGCGTCCCGGGCCTGTAGGTGCCGGTCACCTCCAGCCAGGCGTCCGGACGCAGCACCGGGGGCAGCTCACCGGTCAGGGCGATCTTCACCGGCTGGGCGTCCGCCGCACAGCAGTTGAGGGCCATGCGGACGAGATAGGGAGCGCCCGCGTGGTCCAGGGCGAGGAACCCGGTGACGCGGACCGGCCGGCCGTGCAGGGAGCGGCCGTGGTCGTAGGCGGCGCGGGAGGCGTAGTCGACCACGGAGAGCGGGACGGGGGTGCCGGTGGGCAGCGTGCCGTAGGCGTACGGCTTCTGCAGGGCCGTACCGGAGCGCAGGGCGCTGTAGGAGCCGAGGGCCGGCGGGGCGATCAGGATGAGCGCCAGGAGCGGCAGCAGCAGGAGCCAGGAGATCCGCGGTTCGGGGTGGGCGTGCCCGGTGCGGGCGGTCCCGCCGGCCCTGCGTGCGTACCAGGCCGTCGCCAGCGCCGTCACGATCAGCACCGCGCCCGAGGCCAGCAGCAGCGGGCGCAGGCCCGCCTTGACGTACCGCAGGTAGAGGTCGGTGGTGCCGGCGTGCAGCAGGGCGGCGCCGAGCAAGAACAGTACGGCGGCCTGGGCCTGGCGGTTCACAGCAGCACCGCCCCGGTCACGATGGCGCCCGCGACGGCCACCGCGAAGGTGGCGGGGGCGAAGCGGAGCGCGAAGGCACGGCCGAAGGTGCCGGCCTGCATCGCGAAGAGCTTCAAGTCGATCATGGGGCCCACCACCAGGAACACCAGCTTGGCCGTCGGGGAGAACTGGGTGAGGGAGGCGGCGACGAACGCGTCCGCCTCCGAGCAGATGGACAGGAGCACGGCCAGGACCGCGAGGGCGAGCACGGAGAGGACGGGGTTGCCGGCCGCCGTGCGCAGCCAGTCCGCGGGGACGGCCGCCTTCAGGGTGGCCGCGGCCATCGCGCCCAGCACCAGGAACCCGCCGGCGTGCATGGTGTCGTGGCGGACCGAGTTCCAGAACGTCTCGCCCCTGGTGGCGCCCTCGTGGGCGCCGTGGGCCCGCGGGCGCAGCAGGTCCGTGCGGCCGAGGCGCTGCCACAGCCAGCCCATCGCGCACGCCACCAGCAGGCCGGCGACGAGCCGGGCCAGAACCATCTCGGGGTTGCGGGGGAAGGCGACGGCGGTGGCGGTCAGCACGATCGGGTTGATCGCGGGCGCGGAGAGCAGGAAGGCGAGGGCGGCGGCGGGGGTCACTCCCCGGCGGACCAGGGCGCCCGCCACCGGCACCGACGCGCACTCGCAGCCCGGCAGCAGCGCCCCCGCGACCCCGGCCACGGGCACGGCCAGGGCCGGGCGGCGCGGGAGGGCGCGGGCGAAGAAGGACGGCGGGACGAACACGGCGATCGCCGCCGAGAGCAGCACGCCGAACACCAGGAAGGGCAGCGCCTGCACGGTGACCGCCACGAACACCGTCATCCAGCTCTGCATCGCCGGGGCGGCGAGCGCTCCGCGGATCGGGGACTGGGCGAGGACCGCCAGGACCAGCGTCGTGGTCAGCACCAGAGGGGAGCTGAGCCGCCGGCCCCCGCTCCCCGGCCGTTCGCCGGCGGGGCGCACCCCGCCGACCCCGACCGCGATCGCGACCCGCCGATCGGCCGGCCGGCCGGCGGTGCCCGCCGCGTCCGGCGTCGCGGCGCCGGGCGGGGCGTCTTCGGTGATGGCCACGGATGGATCCCTCCGGCTGATGCACTGCCTCCCCCTCAGTACGCGGGCCCCTGCACCGGCGTTCACCTCGTCCGGAACGCGGACCGGACAACACCCCACCGAGTCCCGAACGCGGACCGGACAACATCCCACCGAGTCCCGAACGCGGACCGGGCACCGGTGCTCGCCTCACCCGGCACGCGGCTCCGGCACCGGACGTTCACCCCCTTCCGGCACGCGGCTCCCGCACCGGGAGTTCACCCCTTCCTCCACGCGGCTCCCGCACCGGGCGTCACCCCGTCCAGCACGCGGGCGCGGCAACGGTGTTCATCCCGTCGTTGGAACCGGCCTTCTCTCTGGGGCAGTCTTTTCCCTCGTGGCGAGCGTTCCGTATCAAGGGGGTCCCGGGACCCGGCCGGCGCACATGGTGGTGTGCGGTGACGACGGGCTCGCGCACCGGCTGGCCGCCGAGTTGCGCGGGGTCTACGGCGAGCGGGTCACCCTCGTGGTGCCGCCGAGCGAGAGGACGGCCAGACCGCCCGTGGTGGGACGGGCCAGGGCCGCTTCGGCGGCGTTGTTCGACCGCGTGGTCAACGCCGCGGCCGGCTCCGTGGGCCGCGGCGGCACCGGGCACTTCGCCGGGGCGGCCGGCACGTCCGTCCAGCCCCCGGACGGAGAAGGGGTGCTGGCCGCGGGCGAGCTGACCGAGGCCGTGCTCGCCGAGGCCGGAGTGGAGCAGGCGACCGCGCTGGCCCTCGTGTACGACGACGACGAGACCAACATCCGGGCCGCGCTGATCGCCCGTCGGCTCAACCCGCAACTGCGGCTCGTCCTGCGGCTCTACAACCGGCGGCTCGGCCAGCACATCGAGGAACTCCTCGACCAGGTCACCACGTTGGCCGGCCGGGACGCCGGAGGCGCGGACGCCTCCACCACCGTGCTGTCGGACGCCGACACCGCCGCACCCGCACTGGCCGCCTCCGCCGTCGCGGGCACCAGCAAGGTCGTCCAGACCGAGGGCCTGCTGCTGCGGGCCGTGGAGCGCCCCTCCGCCGGGGACGGGCAGGCCGCCGGATCCGGCCTGTGCACCCTCGCGCTGCTCTCCGCGTCCGGGGCGGATCCCGCGGCCGACGGCGCCGAGGGCAACGGGGAGCAGGAACCGCGGCTGCTCCCGGACGACGAGGAGGTACGGCGGTCCGGCGGGCGGCCGGCCATGGTGCTGGAACAGGTGTCCGCCGCGGGGGCGGAGTCGGCGGCACCCGCTCACCGGGTGCGGGGCGTACCGCCGCTCGCCTCACTCTTCTCCCGGCGGCTGCGCTGGTCACTGGCCGGGATCGTCGGGTGCGTGGTCGCGCTCGCCGTCGCCCTGTGGATGGTCACCGGCATCCATCCGCTGCGGGCCTTCTACCTGACCCTGCTGGACATGTTCGCGATCGACGACCCGGCGATCGGGGAGTCCCTCGGCCGGCAGCTCCTGCAACTCCTGTCCGGGCTGGTCGGGTTGTTGCTGCTGCCCGTTCTGCTGGCGGCCGTCCTGGAGGCGCTGGGCACCTTCCGCACCGCCTCCGCGCTGCGCAAACCGCCGCGTGGACTCGGCGGTCACGTGGTGCTGCTCGGCCTCGGGAAGATCGGTACCCGGGTGCTGACCAGGCTGCGGGAACTGGGCGTTCCCGTGGTGTGCGTGGAGTCCGACCCGGACGCGCGGGGCCTGGCGACCGCCCGCCGGCTGCGGGTGCCGGTGGTCCTCGGGGACGTCACCCAGGAGGGCGTACTGGAATCCGCGGTGATCCACCGGGCCCAGGCGCTGCTCGCGGTGACCAGCGCCGACACCACCAACCTGGAGGCCGTGCTGTACGCCCGGACCGTCCGCCCCGACCTGCGTGTGGTGCTGCGGCTGTACGACGACGACTTCGCCACCGCCGTGTACCGGACGCTGCGGGCCGCGTACCCGCAGGCGCTGACCCGGAGCCGGAGCGTGACGTATCTGGCCGCTCCCTCCTTCGCCGGGGCGATGCTGGGCCGGCAGGTGATGGGCGCGATTCCCGTGGAGCGCAGGGTGCTGCTCATCGCCGCCGTGGACGTGGACGGGCATCCGCAGCTGGAGGGCCGGACCGTGCGGGAGGCGTTCCGGGCCGGGTCCTGGCGGGTGCTGGCGCTCGAGGGGCGCACGGACACGGCTCCCGGGCATGTGCTGGCGAAGGGGGACCGGGTCGTCGTCGCCGCCACCCGCCGAGGCCTCGCCGACCTGCGGTGAGCGCCCGGGGACCAGGCCCCCGGGCACCCGGGCACCCGGGCCCCGTTCGCCCTTCCGCGCCGGCCGGCCGGGCAGTAGGGCGGGCGGCTAGGCCGGCAGCCGGCCGGCCGGGCGGGCGGCCAGGCCAGCAGCCGGCCGGCCGGGCGGGCGGGCGGGCCGCTAGGCGGGCAGGTGCCGCTTCGCGAACTCCAGCTCCAGTCCGACCTGCTTGATCCGCTCGTCCACGACCAGCGAGCCGTGCCCGGCGTCGTAGCGGTACACCTCGTGGGGTGCGCCCCGCGTCTCCAGGCGCTTGACGTAGTTGTCGATCTGGCGGATCGGGCAACGCGGGTCGTTGACGCCCGCCGAGATGTGGACCGGAGCCTTGACCTGGTCGACGTAGGTGAGCGGGGAGGATGCCTCGAAGCGCTCGGGGACCTCCTCCGGGGTGCCGCCCAGCAGCGTCCGGTCCATGGCCTTCAGGGCCTCCATCTCGTCGTGGTACGCCGTGACGTAGTCCGCGACCGGCACCACCGCGATGCCCACCGACCACGCCTCCGGCTGGGTGCCGAGGCCGAGCAGGGTGAGGTAGCCGCCCCAGGAGGCGCCGGTGAGGACCAGTCGCTCGGGGTCGGCGAGACCGGTGGAGACCGCCCACTGCCGCACCGCGGCCACGTCCTCCAGCTCGATCAGGCCGATGCGGTGCTTGAGGGCGTCCGTCCAGGCGCGGCCGTAGCCGGTGGAACCGCGGTAGTTGATGCGGATCACCGCGTACCCGTGGTCGACCCAGGCCGCCGGGCCGGCGGCGAAGGAGTCCGAGTCGTGCCAGGTCGGGCCGCCGTGCAGATCGAAGACCGTGGGCAGCGGGCCGGTGGCGCCGGCCGGCTGCTGGATCAGGGCGTGGATCCGGCCGCCCGGGCCGTCCACCCACACGTCCCGCACCGGCACCGACGGCGGGCACGCCATGCCGGGCGGATCCAGGACGACGCCACCGGTCGTCGAACGCACCGCCGGCGGCTCGGCGGCCGACGACCACAGGTACTCCACGCTGCCGTCGGGGCGGGCCGTGGCGCCGGAGACCGTGCCGGGCGGGGTGGGGATGCGGGTCAGCTCGCGGGCCGCAAGGTCGTACCGGAACAGCTCGCTGCGGGCCTCGAAGCCGTGCTCGACGAGGAGCGCGGAGCCGTCCGGGTACCACTCGGCGCTGACGTCGCCCGGCAGGTCCAGGGCGAGGTCCGTCTGCGTGCCCGACGCCACGTCCCACACCAGCGGCTCCCAGCGGCCCCGGCGCTGATGGCCGATGAGCAGGCGGGTGTCGCCCTCGACGGGGGCGAAGCCCAGCACCTCCAGGCCCAGGTCCCGCGTGCCGCCCTCGGTGTCGTCCAGCTCGGCGACCGCCGATCCGTCCGGGCGCAGCACGCGCAGCGCCGCGTGCATGGCGTCGCCGTGCTCGGTGTGCTCGATGGCGATCAGGGAACCGTCGTGGGAGAGGTCGCCGACGCCGGCCGACTCGCGGTGCCGGTAAATCTCCACCGGGTCCTCGCCCGCGCGCGCGAGATGGACGGTCGTCCCCTCGTCGTCCGTGGAGCGGCCGACGACCGCCGTGCGGCCGTCCCGCGCCAGGGCCAGACCGGCCGGGTAGGAGGGCTCCAGGCCGGGCACCGCGGGCTCGTTCTCCCCGCCGGTGAAGGGCTGGCGGCGCCAGATGCCGAACTCGTCACCGTCCTTGTCGTCGAACCACCAGATCCAGGCGCCGTCCGGGGAGAGCACGCCGTCCGTCGTGCCGTTCGGCCGGTCCGTCGCCTGCCGCTGCGCGCCGGTGGCACGGTCCCAGGCGTACAGCTCGTACGTGCCCGTCGCGTTCGACACGAACAGGGAGCGGTCCGGTGCGTCCTCCGCCCAGTCGGGCAGCGACACCCGCGGCGCCCGGAAGCGCTTCTCCCAGTCCGGCATGTCCGGTGTGTCCGGCGTCCTGCTCTCACTCATGGCCCCAGTCATGCGCCCATAGTGCCTGGCCGCGCCGACAATTGGGGGACAGGTGTGCGCAGCCTGTGGACAACTTTTCGATCATGGCCGCCCGCACGGCCTCCGCCTCGCCGCTCGGGGCCTCCGAGAGCCGACCCCCGGGCCGGACGCCCGGCCGGGGCGCCGTACCGTGGAGGGTGTGTACCGGTTTCTGCTGACACCCCGCTGGTGGGGCATCAACGTCTTCGTGCTGCTCGCCATCCCGTTCTGCGTCTTCATGGGGTCCTGGCAGCTGAGCCGGTTCGAGGGGCGGGTGCAGGACCACCGCGCCGCGACCGAGCAGGCCGCGTCCGGCCGGCACGAGGCCGCGCAGCCGCTGGGCCGGATGCTGCCGGTCGACAAGAGCACCTCGGGCCGGCGTGTCACCGCGAGCGGCCGGTACGGCGAGCAGCTGCTGGTTCCCGGCCGGGAACTGGACGGCAAGCACGGCTACTACGTGCTCACCTTGCTGCGCACCGACTCCGGCAAGGCCCTGCCCGTCGTCCGGGGCTGGCTGCCCGGCACGGCGGACGCGGCCGAGGCGCCCGCCCCGCCCACCGGCCGGGTCACCGTCACCGGCGCGCTGCAGGCGTCCGAGACGCCGGGGGACAACGGCGTCGGCGCGCAGAGCGGGCTGCCCGCCGGGCAGACGCCGGCGATCAGCTCGGCGTCGCTGGTGAACCTCGTGCCGTACAAGCTGTACGACGCCTGGGTGACCCTGGACGAGGCGGACTCGGGGATGAAGGCCGTGCCCGCGACCGCGCCGGGCGGCACGGGGCTGGACCTGAAGGCGTTCCAGAACCTCGGCTACACCGGGGAGTGGTTCGTCTTCGCCGGATTCGTGGTGTTCATGTGGTTCCGGCTGCTGCGACGGGAGATCGAGTTCCAGCGGGACGCCGCGCTGGGCCTGGTCCCGGACGAGCCGGAACGAGCACCGGCCATCAGCGGCTGACCGGCCGCGGCGGTCTGCTCGCGGGAGGGGGAGGCGAGAGGGAAGGCGCCCCCGAAGGGGCACGGGGGAACTGCGCGAGCGGCCACGACGAACCCGCGGCCAGGCCCGGGGACACGGCCCCACGCGGCGGCCAGGCCCGGGGACACGGCCCCACGCGGCGGCCGGGCCCGGGGACACGGCCCCGCGCCTGCGGAACGTCAGGCGCCGGGCAGGACTCCCGTGGAGTACACCGTCCCCGCACACTCCCCGGGCACGACCGTGGACGCCGTCGGAGACCCCGGCTGGGGCGTGTGGGTGATCAGGACGCTGCCGTCCGTCGTGCCGTCCTCGGTGCGCAGCTGGGTGGTCGTGCCGGAGGACGCGCTGCCGGGGTCCGAGCCGCCCGCGGCACCGGGCTCGCCGGTGGGCGTCGGGTCGGGGCTGGGGTCGCCGGGATCCGAGCCGCCGTTGCCGGCACCGGTGGTGGGGCAGGTCTCCGAGGGGACGAAGGCGAACTTCTCCTCGTAGGCCGCACCCGGCTGCAGGACCAGCGCCGAGACCTCCAGGGAGGGGTCGGGCAGGCTGGTCGCCGCGTCCCCGGCCACATGCCCGGTCCGGGTGATCTTGGTCTGGTCGGCGGCGCCCTGTGCGGTGACGCCGATGGTGCCGGCGCCGCCGACGGTACAGGCGGCGGAAGAGGTGTTGACGACCCGGAAGGTGCCGTAGACGATGCCCGCCGAGTCGGGGGCGTCGGCCGTGCCGGTGGCGGAGCCGAGCTGGTTCGACGTGCACAGCGGGGTGCCCGTGGCGAGGGTCGCGGAGGGATCGGCGCCGCCGGTGGTGCCGGCGTGGCCGCCGTCGTTCCTGCTCTTCCCGCCGGGCTTGCCGGTCTCCTTGCCGGGCTGGGCGCTCGCGCTGTCCTCGTCGTGCGTGCCGGCCGCGGGACCGCTGTGGTCCTTGCCCTGGCCCGTGCCGCCCTGCGCCTGGGAGGACTGGCCGGCCATCGCGGTGTCGGGGTCGGAACCGCCGGCGCTGGACACGTGCACGAGGGCGGGGATCGCGGTGCCGATGAAGAGGGCCGCGGCGGCCATGCCGACGACGGCCTGCCGCTTGCGGGCCCGCCGCGCGGGCACCGCCCGGCGCAGATGGTCCAGGGTGCCGGCGCGCGGCTCGAGGTCGTCGACCGCGGCGTGCAGCAACCCCCGCAGACCCGCCTCGTCCGGGTCGAACCCGTCGCGATCGGGGCCGGGCCGCTCGGGGCCCGTTACGTCGGGGCCGTGGTTCACAGTTCCGTTCCCAGCGTGCGATTGCCTGTGCTCTTGCTCGTGCCGCCGCGCCGGTGCGTTCCGGGCGCGGCCCTCATGACGTCCGTCGGCGTGGCCCGCATCGGGATCGCCCCCTTCGGCGCACCCGCTCATGCCGGTGCCTCCATGGCCACCCGCAGGGCGGCGATGCCCCGGGAGCCGTACGCCTTCACCGAACCCAGCGAGATGCCGAGGGACTCCGCGACCTGGGCCTCCGTCATGTCCGCGAAGTAGCGCAGCACGAGGACCTCGCGCTGGCGGCGCTGCAGCCCCTTCATCGCCTGGATGAGGTCGCGCCGCTCCAGCCGGTCGTAGGCACCCTCCTCCGCGCTCGCCATGTCCGGCATCGGCTTGGAGAGCAGCTTCAGGCCGAGGATGCGGCGGCGCAGCGTGGAGCGGGAGAGGTTGACGACGGTCTGCCGGAGATAGGCGAGCGTCTTCTCGGGGTCGCGGACGCGCTTGCGGGCCGAGTGGACGCGGATGAAGGCCTCCTGGACGACGTCCTCGCAGGAGGCGGTGTCGTCGAGGAGGAGCGCCGCGAGGCCCAGCAGCGAGCGGTAGTGCGCCCGGTAGGTCTCCGTGAGGTGGTCGACGGTCGTGCCGGCGACCGCAGCGGCCCCGGCCTCCTCCGCACCGTCACGCTGACTGGGTATGCGGGCCGGCCGCGCTGTGGGCATGGGCGCGATCACCGGCATGCCGCCGGGCGTGCGGGGCCGGAGCGCCGCACGGGGCGACCGCAGGCCCGTGCCGCGGGCCGCTGGGAGTTCGAGTACCTCTGCCACGCCAGTTGGACACGCTTCCCCCCGCCAGGGTTGTACGTGCCGGGCGTCACAAGTGCGACAACCGACGGTGCATCAAGTGCCGTCATGCGCCCCGCTCTTCCGCTATATCCCATTTTGAACGGGCGTCCCCACGCCCCGATCACGGCGTCCCCACGCCAGGATCATCACGTCCCCCAGGTCCCGTAACGGTGACCGCAAAGACGCTCCCCGCCCTGCACGCGGTTGCGCAGGGCGGGGAGGGAAATCCTCTGTCGCCGCACGGCCCCGGATCAAGTGGTCCGGACCATGCTTCTGGACACATTTCTTACACAGATCCTACGAATGGATCCGCTCCCACCCGGCTTCTTTACGGCGCCGGGGGCTCCTCAGGACAGTTCCGCCGCGATCAGCTCGGCGATCTGCGCGGTGTTCAGGGCGGCTCCCTTGCGCAGGTTGTCCCCGCACACGAAGAGTTCGAGCGCGGTCGGGTCGTCCAGCGCCCGCCGCACCCGGCCGACCCAGGTCGGGTCGGTGCCCACCACATCGGCCGGGGTGGGGAACTCCCCGGCGGCCGGGTCGTCGCACAGCACCACGCCGGGCGCGGTGGCGAGGATCTCCCGGGCGCCGTCGACGGTCACCTCGCCCTGGAAGCGGGCGTGGACGGTCAGCGAGTGCGTGGTGACCACCGGCACCCGGACACAGGTCACGGCGATCGGCAGCGCCGGCAGGCCGAGGATCTTGCGGGACTCGTCCCGCACCTTCATCTCCTCCGACGACCAGCCGTCGTCCCTGAGCGACCCGGCCCACGGGACGACGTTGAGCACGACCGGCTCCGGGAACGGCCCGGTCTCGTCGCCCACGGCCCGCCGTACGTCACCGGGCTTGGTCCCCAGTTCGGTGCCGGCCACCAGCGACAGCTGGCTCCTGAGCGCGTCCACCCCGGCCCGTCCGGCCCCGCTGACCGCCTGGTACGACGACACCACCAGCTCGCGCAGCCCGAACTCGGCGTGCAGCGCGCCCAGGGCGACGATCATCGTCAGGGTCGTGCAGTTGGGATTGGCGACGATCCCGCGCGGGCGGCTCCGCACCGCGTGCGGATTGACCTCGGGCACCACGAGCGGCACGTCGGGGTCCAGCCGGAAGGCGGCCGAGTTGTCGACGACGACCGCTCCGTGCGCGGCGGCGATCGGCGCCCACTCGGCGGCGACCTCGTCGGGGACGTCGAACATGGCGATGTCGACACCGGCGAAGGCCTCCTCCGTCAGGGCCACCACCTCGACCTCCGCTCCGCGCACGGCCAGCTTGCGGCCGACCGAGCGTGGGGAGGCGATCAGACGGATCTCGCCCCAGATGTCCGCGCGCTGGGACAGGATCTGGAGCATGACCGCGCCGACGGCCCCGGTCGCTCCCACGACCGCGAGCGTCGGCTTGCCGGTCGGTGCCATCAGCGGCCCGTGCCCCCGTAGACGACGGCCTCGTCCGTGTCGGAGTCGAGCCCGAAGGCGGTGTGCACGGCGCGCACGGCCTCCGGCACGTCGTCCTTGCGGGTCACGACGGAGATGCGGATCTCGGAGGTCGAGATCAGCTCGATGTTCACGCCCGCGTCGGACAGCGCCTCGAAGAAGGAGGCGGTGACGCCCGGGTTCGTCTTCATACCGGCGCCGACCAGGGAGATCTTGCCGATCTGGTCGTCGTAGCGCAGCGAGTCGAAGCCGATGCCGAGCCGGTTGCGCTCCAGCGCGTCGATCGCCTTGCGGCCCTCGGTCTTCGGCAGCGTGAAGGAGATGTCCGTCAGGCCCGTGGAGGCGGCGGACACGTTCTGCACGACCATGTCGAGGTTGATCTGGGCGTCCGCGATGGTCCGGAAGATCGCGGCGGCCTCGCCCGGCTTGTCCGGCACGCCGACGACCGTGATCTTGGCCTCGGAGGTGTCGTGCGCGACACCGGAGATGATGGCCTGCTCCACCTTCTGGTCCCCAATCGGCTCACTGCTGACCCACGTGCCCTGCAGTCCGCTGAAGCTGGACCGGACGTGGATCGGGATGTTGTAGCGGCGGGCGTACTCCACACAGCGGTGGAGCAGCACCTTGGAGCCGGAGGCCGCGAGCTCCAGCATGTCCTCGAAGGAGATCCAGTCGATCTTCTTCGCCTTCTTCACCACGCGCGGATCGGCGGTGAACACGCCGTCGACGTCGGTGTAGATCTCGCAGACCTCGGCGTCGAGGGCGGCGGCAAGAGCCACGGCCGTCGTGTCGGACCCACCGCGCCCCAGCGTGGTGATGTCCTTCTTGTCCTGGCTGACGCCCTGGAACCCGGCGACGATCGCGATGTTGCCCTTGTCCAGCGACTCCCGGATCCGGCCCGGCGTGACGTCGATGATCCGGGCCTTGTTGTGGACCGAGTCGGTGATGACGCCTGCCTGGCTGCCGGTGAACGACTGCGCCTCGTGGCCCAGGTTTTTGATCGCCATCGCCAGCAGGGCCATGGAGATACGCTCTCCGGCGGTCAGCAGCATGTCGAACTCCCGTCCGGCAGGCATCGGAGACACCTGCTCGGCGAGATCGATCAGCTCGTCCGTCGTGTCGCCCATCGCGGAAACGACGACGACAACCTGGTTGCCGTTCTTCTTCGCTTCCACGATCCGCTTGGCGACGCGCTTGATGCCCTCGGCATCGGCTACGGAGGAGCCTCCGTACTTCTGCACGACAAGGCCCACGTGCGCTCCTCGCTCGGTTCGTTTGTGTCGGCTCAGTTTAACGAGCGTCCGAAATCCACCACCCTGCTCCCGCATGGTGAGACATCGGTCGGACCGTGTGCCGGGACCTCGGCCGCTCGAATTCGGAACCTGCCCACCAGAAGCCGACCCACGCGGAACGTGCCCCGGCTCACAGTGCGCCGCGAGCGCTAATGGCCCGGCGGGATCCCCAGCGGGCCGCCGATCTCCTGCGCCATCACCCGGCCGGCCTCGAACTCCAGGGTCTCGTCGCCGATGTCCGCCTGGTCGGTGTCCAGCCCGTCGAGTTCTTCCAGGGGCTGGTTCAGGCGGACGTGGATGAGGACCGACTGCAGGGCGCGCAGGACCGCGGAGGCGGTGGGGCCCCAGTTGGAGAAGTAGGAGAACTGCCACCACCACAGCGCCTCCGTGGTGCGGCCCGCGCGGTAGTGGGCCATCCCGTGGCGCAGCTCGGTGATGATGTCGGCGAGGTCGTCCGAGATCCGGGCCGGCACGGGGGCCTTGCGGGGCTCGTAGGGGTCGAAGACCTCGGAGTAGACGTCGATCGGGTCCAGCAGACGGGCGAAGTTCTCGCGAAGGTCGTCCACGTCCGGCTCCGGGCCCGGGTCGGGCTCGTAGCGGTCGTCGGGAACGATGTCCTCGTGGGCCCCCAGCCGGCCGCCGGCCAGCAGGAGCTGGGAGACCTCCAGGAGGAGGAAGGGGACCGCCGATTCGGGCTCGTCGCCCTTCGCCACCTCCGTGACGGCCACCAGGAAGCTTTCCACCTGGTCCGCGATCTGGACCACGAAGTCGTCCGGGTCCTGCGTCGTGTCGTGCAGCGTGGCGTCAGACATCTAGGAGTCTTCTCCCCTCGAAGGCGCGGCCGAGAGTGACCTCGTCCGCGTATTCCAGGTCGCCACCCACCGGGAGGCCGCTGGCCAGGCGGGTGACCTTCAGGCCCATGGGCTTGATCATGCGGGCGAGGTACGTCGCCGTCGCCTCACCCTCGAGGTTGGGGTCGGTGGCCAGGATCAGCTCCGTGACCGTCCCGTCGGCCAGCCTCGCGAGAAGTTCCCGTATCCGCAGATCGTCGGGGCCCACACCCTCGATCGGGCTGATCGCCCCGCCGAGCACGTGGTAGCGGCCCCGGAACTCGCGGGTGCGCTCGACGGCGACGACGTCCTTGGGCTCCTCGACCACACAGATCACCGACGGATCGCGGCGCGGGTCGCGGCAGATGTTGCACAGCTCCTCCTGTGCCACGTTGCCGCAGGTCGCGCAGAAGCGGACCTTCGCCTTCACCTCCAGGAGCGCCTGCGCGAGCCGCTTCACGTCCGTCGGCTCGGCCTGCAGGATGTGGAAGGCGATCCGCTGCGCGCTCTTGGGACCGACGCCGGGCAGTCGCCCCAGCTCGTCGATGAGGTCCTGGACCACGCCTTCGTACAACGGACTGCCCTTCCTGGAGACCTTTCGGTACGTACGGTAGTTGGCTGCCGCCTTTCCCCGGAAGGCGGCGGGGGTGTCGCGCCGATGGCGAACTTCAGAACGATCGGCGCGTCACGCGGTCAGAAGGGCAGGCCGGGGATGCCGCTGCCGCCGCCCAGTCCCTGGGCCAGCGGGCCCAGCTTCTGCTGCTGCAGCGCCTGCGCGTTCTCGTTGGCCGCCTGTACGGCCGCCACGATCAGGTCGGCGAGGGTCTCGGTGTCCTCCGGGTCCACCGCCTTCGGGTCGATCTTGAGCCCACGCAGCTCACCGGCACCCGTCACGGTGGCCTGCACCAGGCCACCGCCCGCCTGCCCGTCGACCTCCGTGTTCGCCAGTTCCTCCTGCGCCCGCTGCAGATCCTGCTGCATCTGCTGGGCCTGCTGGAGCAGCTGCTGCATGTTGGGCTGGCCACCACCGGGGATCACGATCAGCTCCTCGCTGTCTTCACCGCTGTTCTTCTCCGCTCTGCACGAGCCTACGTGGTCCAGGCGGCCATCGCCCCGCCACTCTTTCGAGTGAGAACAATGGCAGTCCTATACCTGATCAAGGCCCTCTTCCGGGCGGAAAAGTCGTGAAAGCTCCCTCTCCGCCACCCATTGGGCGGTAGGAAGGGGGCCGCGCGTCAGCATGGAATGTCACGCGACGTGACCGGTTGTGTAGCAGTTGGGAGTGCCGGGTGGGTCAGCCGGAGATGCAGCCCGAGGGTCCCCCTCAGGACGGGCGGGGCGAGGGCGCGGCCGGGCTGCGGCCGGGCGACCTGACCGGGCGGGCGTTCCCGCTCGGGGACTGGGGAGAGCCCGCCGAGCGGCTCGACGAGCTGTACCGCCGGGTGGAGGGCGAGGCGCTGCGGACGACGGCCTGGTATCTGCACGACCGGGTGTGGAAGCGGCGCGGTGCCCGGGTGCTGCGGGCCGGCGCGGCCGCGGGCGCGGTGGCCGGGGCCACGCTGCCCCTGCTGGACCTCACCGGAGCCGCCGGCGGGGTGGCCCCCTGGGGCTGTCTCGCGCTGCTGCTCGGCGTCGCCTGCGTCGGCTTCGACCGGTACTTCGGCGTCACCTCCGGGTGGATGAGGGATGTGGCGACCGCGCAGGCGGTGCAGCGGCGGCTGCAGGCGCTGCAGTTCGACTGGGCCTCGGAGAGCGTGCGGGAGGTGCTGGGTCCGGCGGAGGGCACGGCGAGCGAGGCGGCCGAGCGGTGCCTGGGTGTCCTGCGGCGCTTCTCGGAGGACGTCACGGAGCTGGTCCGCACGGAGACCACCGACTGGATGGTGGAGTTCCGCACCGGCTCGGCACCACTGGGCATCCAGACGGCGGTGGCGTCCGTACCGCGCCAGGACCACGGGGGCCCGGCCGGCCGGCTCCCCCTGCCCCCGGCGAACGGCAGCCGCCCGAACATGCCACGCCAGCGCCCGCCGGAGCCGCGATGACGGTCCGGGGAGTGGTGGTGAGGTGAGGCACCCGGGAACGTTCCCGGGTGCCTCACCTCGGCCCGGGGGGCGGTGACGGCACGAGGGGTGGCGGTGTCGGCCCGGAGGACGGCACGAAGGGTGACGGGCACGAGCGGGCGGCGGGTGCCGCTCAGCGCCTGCTGTACGTCAGGCTCTCCCCGCCGCCCTGCTTCGTCCGCTCGAGCCGGCCGTCCGGGAGCAGGGTGACCTCGGTGGCCGCGCCGGGGGAGCAGGAGGAGGCGGGCCGGCCGGTGGTGACGGAGGACGGCCCGATCTCCAGCGGCCCCTCACCCCTGGGCTGTCCGGCCAGCTCCGCCTCGAAGACGCAGTGGTAGGTCCCGCCGCCCTCGGCCGGCCCGTCCGCGACCAGCGTCAGCACGGTGTCGCCCACGTCGCCCTGGTGAACGGTCAGCCGGCGCGTGTTGGCGCCGTTGGCGTTGTCGATCGTCGCCTCCCAGGTGCCCAGGTAGGCGGCCGGGACCGCGCCGTCCGCGGAGGCGGAGGCGGAGGCGGAGGCGGAGGCGGAGGGTGCCGACGTGACCGGGTCCGGCGCTCCGGAGCCGTCGCCGGTGGCCGGTGCGGAGGTGAGGGCGGGCGCGGGGCCGGCCGTGCCGCGTCCCTTGCCGTCGCCCTCGCCGCCGTTCTTCATCAGCGCGTACACGGTGCCGCCCGCGCCGAGCGCCACGACCAGGGCGATCACCACGAGCAGCACGGTGGAGCGGCCGTCGCGCCGTTCCGGCCGCTGCACCGTGCCGAACGGCGGCGGCCCGTACGGCGGGGTGGAGCCGAGCCCACCGCCGTAGGGCTGGTACGACGGCTGCGTCCCACCCTGCGGGTGGCCGTAGGCGGCGACGGGCTGGGGGTGGCCGTAGGCGCCCATGGGCTGGGGGTGCTGTTGCGGATACCCGTACAGCGCGGGCGGTGCGGGCGGCGCGGGCGGAACGCCGGGCGGGGGCGTCGGCCCGGCCACGACGGTCGGCAGACGGCTGCCGTCGACGCCGCCCGGAAAGCCCACCGGAGCGGGCGGCGGAGCACCCCCGTCCCTCACGGCCCCATGCTCGGGAGACCCACCCCCTGCACCCGGCGAGGACGGCCGTCCCTCGCCCGGCCCACCGGCCGCCGCCGACGGCACGCCTCCGGCGAACCCCCTTGCCGCCCCCGCCGAGGACGCCTGCCCCACGCCGGGACCACTCGCCCCCGCCGACGGCCCCCGCCCCGCGCCCGGACCCTCTGCACCCGCCGACGGCGTTCGGTCCCCACCGGAACCACCCGCACCCGACGACGGCGAGTGGGCACCACCGGGACCACCCGCACCCGACGACGGCGAGTGGGCACCACCGGGACCACCCGCACCCGACGACGCCGGCTGCACGGTCGGTGCGGGTGGGTACACCGACCCGGCCGGAGGACGGGTGCCCTCCGGCGCGCCCGCACCGGCGAACCCACCGGCACCACCCCCCTCGCCGGCCCCGGCCCCGGCCCCGCGAGCACCGTCGGCGACCCCGCCGTCGGGATCCTCCGCCTCCAGCAACCGCACCGCATGCCGCCCGAGCTGCGCCACCAGCGACCCCGGCAACCACGGATCCCGGGACCGCCCCCCGGCCACCGTGTCCTCCGCCCCCGTCCGCTCCAGAATCGCGTCCAGCGAGGGCCTGGCCCCCGGATCCTTGCGCAAGCAGTCGCGCACCAGGTCGGCGATCCCCTCCGGCACCCCCGCCAGATCCGGATCCTCCTGGGCGATCCGGAACATCAGCGCGTGCACGCCGCTGTTGGCGGCCCCGAACGGAAGCGTCCCGGTCGCCGCGTAGACCAGCACGGACCCCAGGCAGAACACGTCGCACGCCGGCGTGATCCGGTCCCCCCGCACCTGCTCGGGCGCCATGAACCCGGGCGACCCGACCAGCGATCCGGTCCGGGTGAGCGCCTCCCCGCCCACCGAGGTCGTCTCCAGCGCCCGCGCGATCCCGAAGTCGATGACCCGGGGACCGTCGATGGTGACCAGCACGTTCGACGGCTTGAGATCCCGGTGCACGATCCCCGCCGCGTGGATGTCCTTGAGCGCGTGCGCGAGGCCGGCCGCGAGGATCCGTACCGACCGCTCGGGCAGCGCCCCGTGGTCGTGCCCCACCACCTGCTGCAGGCTCGGCCCGGCGACGTACCCCGTCGCCACCCACGGCACCGCGGCCTCGGTGTCCGCGTCCAGCACCGGCGCGGTCCAGTACCCGCCGACCCGTCGCGCGGCCTGCACCTCCTGCCGGAACCGCGCCCGGAACTCCTCCTGCTCGGCCAGTTCCCGGCGGACCAGTTTCACGGCGACGGTGCGCCCCCGGTCCGACCGGGCCAGATAGACGTTCCCCATGCCGCCCGCGCCCAGCCGCGCCAGCAGCCGGTACGCGCCGATCCTCGCCGGGGCCTCGCCCGGCGGGATCTCCAGCGGTTCCCCCGGTCCCAGCTTCCCCATCCCGCGCCGCCTTCCCCCCATAGGTCTGCAACGGACCGAGAATAGTGCGGTGGTACCGGGGTACAGCGCGCGCCGGTGTCTACGGTTGCGTAACAGGCTCGCCCGGCGGTCCTGGGATCGGCCCCGTCTCTCCGGGGAATCACTCGGGAGACCGGCACCGGCTCTCCGGAGACCGGAACCGGCCCTTTGCGGAGCGGCACCGTGGACAACCTGTCGCGGAAAGCCCCCGCCCACGGAACAGGACGCCGATGTCGCTTCCACATCGCGGACATTTACGCTCGCGGGCATGACCCCTCAGCCCCATCCCGACGCCGGCGCCGCAGTGAAGGCCGCGGACCGCGCGCACGTCTTCCACTCCTGGTCCGCCCAGGACCTCATCGACCCCCTCGCCGTCGCCGGCGCCGAGGGGTCGTACTTCTGGGACTACGACGGCACGCGGTACCTGGACTTCACCAGCGGGCTCGTCTACACCAACATCGGCTACCAGCACCCCAAGGTCGTCGCGGCGATCCAGGAGCAGGCCGCGAAGATGACGACCTTCGCGCCCGCGTTCGCCGTCGAAGCGCGCTCGGAGGCGGCCCGGCTGATAGCCGAGCGGACCCCCGGCGACCTGGACAAGATCTTCTTCACCAACGGCGGCGCCGACGCCGTCGAGCACGCGACGCGTATGGCCAGGCTGCACACCGGCCGCCCGAAGGTGCTCTCCGCCTACCGCTCGTACCACGGCGGCACCCAGCAGGCCGTCAACCTCACCGGCGACCCGCGCCGCTGGGCCTCCGACAGCGGCAGCGCAGGTGTCGTCCACTTCTGGGCGCCCTTCCTCTACCGCTCCCGCTTCTACTCCGAGACCGAGGAGCAGGAGACCGCGCGCGCCCTGGAGCACCTGGAGACGACGATCGCCTTCGAGGGCCCGGCGACGATCGCCGCGCTCATCCTGGAGACCGTCCCGGGCACCGCCGGGATCATGGTCCCGCCGCCCGGCTACCTGGCCGGGGTGCGCGAGCTGTGCGACAAGTACGGGATCGTCTTCATCCTCGACGAGGTCATGGCCGGGTTCGGCCGGACCGGTGAGTGGTTCGCGGCCGACCTGTTCGATGTCACCCCCGACCTCATCACCTTCGCCAAGGGCGTGAACTCGGGATACGTCCCGCTCGGCGGAGTGGCGATCTCCGGGGAGATCGCGGAGACCTTCGGCAAGCGCCCCTACCCCGGCGGCCTGACCTACTCCGGTCACCCGCTGGCCTGCGCCGCCGCCGTCGCCACCCTCGAGGTGATGGCGGAGGAGGGAGTCGTCGAGAACGCCAAGCGGCTGGGCGCGTCCGTCGTCGGCCCCGGCCTCGCCGACCTGGCCGAGCGGCACCCGAGCGTCGGCGAGGTGCGCGGCGTCGGCATGTTCTGGGCGCTGGAGCTGGTCAAGAGCCGCGAGACCCGCGAGCCGCTGGTGCCGTACAACGCGGCCGGCGAGGCGAACGCCCCGATGGCCGCCTTCGCCGGGGCGGCCAAGCGGCACGGTCTGTGGCCCTTCGTGAACATGAACCGCACCCACGTCGTCCCGCCGTGCAACGCCTCCGAGGCCGAGCTGAAGGAGGGCCTGGCGGCACTCGACGCCGCGCTCACCGTGGCGGACGAGTACACCGCGTAATCACAGGAACACGGTCACCCGAGTCACCCGGTGTGACCGGGCCACGCCTGCCGCCGGGGCGATTCGAACGCGTAAGGTGGCGTGCTCGTAAGAGAGAGGGACTCGCGCTCGTCGCGAGTCCGCACGAGCACGCCACCCCGGATTCGTACGAGTACGTCACCGGACGCGCGAGGAGAGACCCCGACCATGCCCGGCACCGGCGCGGTGACGCGCAGCACCCTGCGCCAGCAGATCGCGGACGCGCTTCGCGACGAGGTGCTGGCCGGGCGGCTGCAACCCGGCCGGGCGTTCACCGTCAAGGAGATCGCCGACCAGTACGGCGTCTCGGCCACGCCCGTGCGCGAGGCGCTGGTCGACCTGTCAGCGCAGGGGATCCTGGAGGCGGACCAGCACCGCGGCTTCCGCGTGCCGGAGTACTCCCTCACCGACTACCGGGGCATGATCGAGGCCCGCAGCCTGGTCACCGACGGCATGTTCCAGGCCCTCGTCTCGGGTCACCCCGCCTTCCGCACCCCGCCCGAGGACCCGCGCACGGCCGCCGCGCTGGCCACCGTGCGCCGCCGGGGCGAGGAGGCCCAGCGCGCCGCGGCGGCCGGCGACCTCACCATCCTCATCGGCTACGACCTCCGGTTCTGGCGCGAGCTGAGCGCCCTGTTCGGCAACCCCTACCTCGGCGACTTCCTGGACCGGCTGCGCGTGCAGTCCTGGGTCTGCGCGGTGCAGCGTCTGCTCCGCCTCCCGGACCTGCGCGGCCGGCTGTGGGCCGGGCACACGGAGCTGGTCGACGCGCTGGCCCGCCGTGAGGCCGAGACGGCCCACCGGATCGTCGCGGCCGCCAACGCGCATTCACTGGCGCTGCTGGAAGACCTGGCCGACGGGTAAGTGACGGGTACGGCCCGCGGGGCAGCCGCAGCCGGGCCGCACCGACTACCCTTCCCTGACCACCTGCTGCCGTGCGTGATCGCGCGCCTGCCGATGCGAGGAGTCCTCTTTTGGCCTGTGACCTGTGGCTGGTACCGCTCGTCGACGTGTTGTGCCACACCCCGGACAACCCGTTCGCCGAGGAACTCGCGCAATACAACAAGGCGCTGTCCGAGGCCGGGCTCCCGCCGGTGCCGGTGTACCAGTACATGCCGGGCCTGTCGGGTGACGTGGCGCCGGTGGCCGGTTTCGACTACGACGCCCTGCACTTCCTGCGCCGGGTCTATCTGCTCCAGGTCTGCGGCCTGCCGGTGACCCCGGTCGACGAACTGGGCGGCGACTACGAGCAGTTGCTGGAGATGTTCGAGTCCACGGCCCAGCAGTCCCACCTGGTCTGGCACTACGACCACGCGGGCGCGTACGTCCCCGTCGAATTCCCGCATCCGCTGTCGAACGAGGAACTCCTCGCGGGCGGCGGCCCCTTGGGATCCGCCCAGACCCTCCTGCGGGAACTGCAGTACGTCGCCCCGACGATCGGCATCGACCCGGCCAACCCCCCGTCCGCGCCCGAGCCCCCCGCCGCCCCGACGGAGCTGGAGGAACCGGCCGTCCCGGCGCCGTACGACCCCAGCCCCTTCGCCCGCGAACGCCACGTGTGGCTGGGCCTGCACGCGGCGGCCACCCGCTCCCTGGCCCAGGGCTCCATGATCGTCTTCAGCTGACCGCGTGGCCGCGGCCCGCGGGCTTCTTGGCCCTAGGGCGGCAGGCCCGGTGCGCGGGCGATGAGGTGGATCTGCGGGGGCCAGAGGATGCCGGAGGCCAGCAGGAGGGACGGCCCCAGGTGCACCGGGCAGACCGGCAGGGGCGGGCGGTTGTGCCGGGCGACCTCGAAGACGGCGGGGTCGGCGCAGTCCGTGCCGTCCGCCTGGTGGCCCTCACCGCCGTACGGTCCCCGGCATCGTGCGCTCCGGTGGACGCCCATACCCCGATTGTGCAGCGCGCACGGAACGGGAGCACCCGCCGGGCCGCCCGGGGCGGAACGGCGGGTGCTCCCGCGAGGTGCCTACAGGAACGAGTTGATCTCGATCGTCTCGTCCCGGCCCGGGCCCACGCCGATCGCGGAGATCGGGGCGCCGGACATCTCCTCCAGCGCCTTGACGTAGTTCTGGGCGTTCTTCGGCAGGTCGGAGAAGGACTTCGCCTTGGTGATGTCCTCCGACCAGCCCGGCAGCGTCTCGTAGACCGGCTTCGCGTGGTGGAAGTCCGTCTGCGAGTACGGCAGCTCCTCGACCCGCTTGCCGTCGATCTCGTACGCCACGCAGACCGGGATCTCCTCCCAGCCGGTCAGCACGTCCAGCTTGGTGAGGAAGAAGTCGGTCAGGCCGTTCACGCGGGTCGCGTAACGGGCGATGACCGCGTCGAACCAGCCGCAGCGGCGGTCGCGGCCCGTGGTCACGCCCCGCTCGCCGCCGATGCGGCGCAGCGCCTCGCCGTCCTCGTCGAAGAGTTCGGTGGGGAACGGGCCGGCACCCACGCGGGTCGTGTAGGCCTTGAGGATGCCGATCACCCGGCTGATCTTCGTCGGGCCCACGCCGGCGCCGGTGCAGGCGCCGCCGGCGGTCGGGTTGGAGGAGGTGACGAAGGGGTACGTGCCGTGGTCGATGTCCAGGAGCGTGCCCTGACCGCCCTCGAACAGCACGACCTTGTCGTCCTCCAGCGCCTGGTTGAGGAGCAGGACGGTGTCGGCGACGTACGGAGCGAGCTTCTCCGCGTACGCCAGCAGCTCCTCGACCACCTGGTCGACGGCGATGGCACGCCGGTTGTACAGCTTGGTGAGGACCTGGTTCTTGACGTCGAGCGCCGCCTCCACCTTCTGGGTGAGGATCGACTCGTCGTACAGGTCCTGGACCCGGATGCCCACGCGGTTGATCTTGTCCGCGTAGGTCGGGCCGATACCGCGGCCGGTGGTACCGATCTTGCGCTTGCCGAGGAAGCGTTCCGTCACCTTGTCGACGGTCACGTTGTACGGCGTGATGATGTGCGCGTTACCACTGATCAGGAGCTTGGACGTGTCGACGCCACGCTCGTTCAGACCGCTCAGCTCGGAGAGCAGGACCGACGGGTCCACGACGACGCCGTTGCCGATGACCGGCGTACAGCCGGGCGAGAGGATTCCGGAAGGGAGGAGGTGGAGCGCATACTTCTGGTCGCCCACGACGACCGTGTGGCCGGCGTTGTTGCCGCCCTGATAGCGCACTACATAGTCCACCGAGCCACCGAGCAGGTCGGTCGCCTTCCCCTTGCCTTCGTCACCCCACTGAGCACCGAGCAGCACAAGTGCGGGCACGCGCGTACACCCCTTCCGGGCGGGGCATGTCCAAGGTCGGGGGCCCCGGCGTAAGGTTCACCGCCGCGTACCACCGCGACCGCCTTTGGTCGCACAACCGTCGGACCGGATGCCCCGGAATAGACGAAGCCCCTGGCGCAATAGCGCAAGGGGCTCTTGCACAAAGATGCTACCCGAGGAAGCGAGGCAGGACCGAGGTGGCGACTTTCGCGACGTCCGATCAGCTGCTGGTGATCATCGATCCGGCGGCACGACAGGCGGACGGAGAGGCCGTACGAATCGCGAAAGACGTGCTCAGCGCGGGTGCGACGGCCAAGCTGTGCCTGCCGGAGGGGCCGGAGGAATTCGCCCGCGCACTGGGCCGGCGGGGTTCGCGGCGCCCGGTCGTGATCGGCGACGACCGGGCCCTGGTGCGCGCGGTGACCCTGCTGCACCGGCAGCGGGAGCTGGCCGGTTGCGCGCTGTCGGTGGTCCCGGTGGGCGACACCGCCCTGGCCGAGTCCCTCGGCGTCCCGCGCGGCGCGGTGGCGGCGGCGCGGGCCGTGCTGGACGGGACCGAGCGGCGTCTGGACCTGCTGGTCGACGACAGCGACGGGGTGGTGCTGGGCGCGCTGGGCATTCCGCCCGTGCCGGTGCGGTCGGCCGCGGCCGAGCCGGTGCCGGTCTCCTCCGGCCGGGGCTGGTACCGCTCCCTGGTGCGGACCCTGGCGCCCCGTCCGCCCCGGCTGCCCGCCATTCCCTCGCCGGGGCCCGCGCGGCTCCGGGTGGAGGTCGACGGGACGACGGTGGTGGACCTGGACCAGCCGGTCGAGGCGGTCTCGGTGTCGACGGGTGCGTACGGGCAGGCCTCGGTGGAGGTGCGGCCGCTGTCGGTGGGTGCGGAGGCGACCCCGCTGCTGGCCTCGGGCCACACGGTGACGGTGGTGGGCGCCGACTTCCGCTACCGGGCGGACGCGGTGGTCTCCGGGCCGGTGCGCAGGCGGACGTGGACCGTGCGGGAGGGAGCCTGGGGGCTCACCCTGCCCACCGGCCGGTGATCGCTGCCCACCGGCCGGTGATCGCTGCCCGCCGGCCGACGGCCCGCCCCGGCGGCCGACGACCCCCACGGCGGCCGCTAAAGGTCTCGTGACAAATATTTAACAGCGCCGACCCCTTCCCGAGCCGGTGCGTCGTCCACCATCCTGCTCCATCAGGACCCACGGACGGGACACGGAAGGGGCCACCCGATGGCAGTGGACGAGGGCATCGCCCCCGAGGCGCGGACCGCCGACGACACGACGGTACATCGACTGAAACCCAACGCAGTCGGACTGCTCGGCGTGGTGTTCATGGCGGTCGCCACCGCCGCGCCGATCACCGCGATGACCGGCAACGTGCCCTTCATGGTGTCGTCGGGCAACGGCGTGGGGGCACCGGCGAGCTATCTCGTCGCAATGGTCGTCCTGGGAATCTTTTCCGTGGGTTTCACGTCGATGGCGAAGCACATCACGTCCACCGGCGCGTTCTACGGCTTCATCTCCTACGGCCTCGGCCGCACCGTCGGGCTGGCGTCCGGGCTGCTCGCCACCTTCGCCTACATGGTCTTCGAGCCGGCGTTGATCGGCATCTTCTCCACCTTCGCGACGACCACGCTCAAGGATCAGACGGGCCTGACGGTGCCCTGGTGGACGTTCGCGGTCCTGATGCTCGCGGTCAACGCGGCCGGGACCTGGTTCGGGGTCAGCGTCGCCGAGAAACTGCTGGTGGTACTGCTGGCCACGGAGGTCACGGTGCTGGCGGCCATGGCGGTGTCCGTGGCCTTCCACGGCGGCGGACCGCACGGGTTCACCTTCGCACCCGTCAACCCCGTCAACGCCTTCAAGGGCACGTCCGCCGGACTCGGGCTGTTCTTCGCCTTCTGGTCCTGGGTCGGCTTCGAGTCGACGGCCATGTACGGCGAGGAGTCCCGCGACCCGAAGAGGATCATCCCGAAGGCGACGATGATCAGCGTGCTCGGCGTCGGGGTCTTCTACGTCCTCGTCTCCTGGATGGCCATCACCGGCAACGGCGAGGCGGAGGCCGTGCGGGCCGCTTCGTCCACCAACCCGCTCGCGCTGTTCTTCGGCCCCACCGAGCGCTACGTCGGCCACTGGGCGGTCGACGTCATGCAGTGGCTGATGATCACCGGTTCACTGGCCTGCGGCATGGCGTTCCACAACTGCGCCGCCCGCTATCTGTACGCCCTGGGGCGGGAGGGCGTACTGCCCTCGCTGAGGAACACCGTCGGCCGCACCCACGCCCGCCACGGCTCGCCGCACATCGCGGGCCTGGTGCAGACGGTGGTGAGCGGCGTGCTGATCGCCGCGTTCTGGGCCGCGGGCAAGGACCCGTACACCGGTACCTACGTCCTGCTCGCCATCCTCGGCACCATGGCGATCCTCGTCGTGCAGGCCGTGTGCTCGTTCGCGGTGCTGGCGTACTTCCGGTCCCACCACCCGGAGAGCCGGCACTGGTTCCGCACCTTCACCGCACCGCTGCTCGGCGGTGTCGCGATGCTCGCCGTGGTGGTGCTGCTGGTGTCCAACATGGGCGTGGCGGCCGGGCCCGAGTCGGGCTCGCTGGTGCTGAAGGCGACCCCGTGGCTGGTGGCGCTGGTCGCCGCGACCGGCGTCGGCTGCGCCCAGTACCTCAAGCGCCGCTCCCCCGAGCGATACGCCCTCCTCGGACGCACGGTCCTGGAGGAGACGAAGGAGCGGTGACGCCCCGCTCCGCCGGGCAGCCCCGGCGCACTGCACGCCGTCGTCCGGACGCCCCGGCGCACTGCACGTCGTAGTCCGGCCGCCCCGGCGCTCTGGACGCCGTCGTCCGGCCGCCCCGGGGCCGTGGCCGGTCGCGCAATACCCCGCGCCCCCCGTGCGGGGCGCGGATCACCCCACCAGCACGCTCAGCCCCTCCAGCCCGCGGATGACGAAGTTCGGCTTCCGCTCCGGCTCCGTCGCCAGGCTCAGCGTGGGGGCCCGCTGGAGGAGGGCCGACATCGAGGCCGCCAGTTCGATGCGGGCCAGCGGGGCGCCGATGCAGTAGTGGATGCCCGCGCTGAAGGAGATGTGCGGGTTGTCGGCGCGGGCGAGGTCCAGGCGGCCGGGGTCGGCGAAGACCTCCGGGTCACGGTTGGCGGAGCCGAACAGCATGGCGATCTCCGAGCCCCGGGGGATCGTGGTGCCGTCGATCTCGATGTCGTCCAGGACCCAGCGTTCGAAGAGCTGGAGCGGGGTGTCGTAGCGCATCAGCTCCTCGACCGCGGTCGGGACCAGGCCGTGGTCGGCGCGCAGGGCCGCCAGCTGGCCGGGGTTGCGGAACAGGGCCCACCAGCCGTTCACGGTGGCGTTGACCGTGGCCTCGTGACCGGCGTTGAGCAGCAGCACCGCCGTGGAGATCATCTCCTGTTCCGTCAGCCGGTCGTCCTCGTCGTGGGCGGCGATCAGGCCGGAGATCAGGTCCTCCCCCGGCTCCTTTCGGCGGGCCGCGATCAGCTCCCGCAGGTAGTCGGAGAACTCCACCGACGCCCGCACCGCCCGCGCCGCCGTCTCCTCGGGCGGGTTCAGCTCGTACATTCCGCAGATGGCCGCCGACCAGGGGCGCAGCGGGCCCCGGTCCGCCTCGGGGATGCCCAGCATCTCGGCGATCACGGCCACCGGCAGCGGCTCGGCCACATCGGTCAGCAGATCACCGCCGCCGGCCTCGACCAGCTTGCCCACCAGCTCGTCCGCCAGGCCGTGCACATACGGCTTCAGCCGCTCCACCGTCCGCGGGGTGAACGCCTTCGACACCAGCCGCCGGATCCGGGTGTGGTCCGGCGGCTCCAAATCGAGCATCCCGTGGTCGTTGAGGGTGTGGAACGGCTCGTGCTCCGGCGGCGGCGCGGTCCGCCCGAAGTCCTCGTGGCCGAACCGGTGCCGGTAGGTCCGGCCCAGCCGCCGGTCCCGCAGCAGTGCCGAGACGTCCGCGTGGTGCGGGACCAGCCACTGGTCGGTCGGCTCGTACCGGATCACCCGGCCGCGGGCGCGCAGCTCGGCGTAGGCCGGGTAGGGGTCGGCGAGGAACGCGGGGTCCCAGGGGTCGAACACGAGATCGCTCTGGCCTGCCATGCGGGGACGCTAGCGCCCGAACCCGGCGTCTGACCAGGGGTGCGGTCCTTCCGCTCAGCTCCGGTCCGCGACCGGGACATCCCGAAGAGACCCCGGTCCGGTACCGCGGCGAGCGCTTCGTCGGCGGACACCGGGCCGGAGACGCCCGACGCCGGCCCGCGGCACCGGTTCCCGTTCCGCCGCGCTCCCCCGATCGTGTCGCGCCGGCCACGGCGCCGTGGTCGTGGCCGTCCTCGTCGGCACGGGGCCGGCTGATCGCGATGGCGTCCGTGAGGTCCGTCAGCCCGGCGTGACCAGTCGTGCCTCGTAGGCGAAGACCGCGGCCTGGGTGCGGTCCCTGAGGCCCAGTTTGACCAGGATGCGGCTGACGTGGGTCTTGATCGTCGACTCCGCCACGACCAGCCGCTCGGCGATCTCCGCGTTGGACAGGCCCTGGGCGATGAGGATCAGCACCTCCGTCTCGCGATCCGTCAGTTCGCCGTACGCCGCCTGCGCCCCGGCCGGCATCAGGCGCGTCGTCTCGGACAGGCGGGAGAACTCCGCGATCAGCCGCTTGGTCACCGAGGGTGCCAGGAGCGCCTCGCCGGACGCCACCACCCGTACCCCGTCGGCCAGTTGGCGGGCCGAGGCGTCCTTGAGCAGGAAACCGGAGGCTCCCGCGCGCAGCGCCTGGTAGACGTACTCGTCCAGATCGAACGTCGTCAGCACCAGCACCTTCGCTGTCGCGTCCGCCGCGACGATCTCCCGGGTCGCCTCGATGCCGTTCAGCTCCGGCATACGGATGTCCATCAGCACGATGTCGGGGGCGAGTTCCCGCACCCGCTCGACCGCCTGCCGGCCGTTGACGGCCTCGCCGACGACCTCGATGTCCGGCATCGCGTTCAGCAGGACCGAGAATCCCTCGCGCACCATCATCTGATCGTCCGCGATCAGTACGCGGATCGTCATGCCTCGTCCTCGATCGCGGTGGCCGCCGGAACCGGCAGGAACACGGTCACCTCGTACCCTCCGTCCGCCGTCGGGGCCGCCGTCATCTCGCCGTTCAGCATCGTGACGCGTTCCCGCATTCCGGTGATGCCGTGCCCGGCGCCGGGCGACGGCTTGATCAGGGCGGAGGCCGGCGGCGGCCCGTTGACGACGCGCAGCCCCAGGCCGCCGAGCACGTAGCCGATCTCGACCCTCGCCTGTGCGCCCGGAGCGTGCCGCAGCGTGTTGCTGAGCGCCTCCTGCACGATCCGGTACGCCGACAGCTCCACGCCCTGCGGCAGTTCGCGCACCGCGCCGGTCACCACCTTCTCCGCCGTCAGGCCGGCCTCCCGGACGTTGGCGAGCAGCCCCTCCAGGTCGGCGAGGGTGGGCTGCGGGGCGTCCGGGGCCTCGTAGTCCTCCGCACGGACCACTCCGAGGACCCGGCGCAGCTCGGTCAGGGCCGCCACCGCGTTCTCCCTGATGGTGGCGAACGCCTTCGCCAGCTCCGGTGGCGGATCGTCCACCCGGTAGGGTGCGGCCTCCGCCTGGATAGCGACCACCGACATGTGGTGCGCGACCACGTCGTGCAGTTCGCGGGCGATGGTCGTGCGCTCCTCCAGCAGCGTGCGCCGGGAGCGTTCCGCCGCGGTCACCGTCTGCTGGGCGGTCACCTCCTGCTGGGCCTCGCGGCGGATGTGCCGCACCGTGACGACCAGCAGGAGCAGCGCGGAGACGACCAGCATCGGGCCCACGTCGGTGTCGTAGTGCCCCCAGCCGAAGCCCGTCTCGGCGAGGAAACCGTAGACCGCGGTGAGAACCCACATCCAGGCCGCCGTGCGCGGGCGGGTGCGTATCGCCACGATCATGAGCACCGCCAGGTGCGAGACGAAGCTGCCGGGTCCCCACGGCCAGTCGAAGCCGGTCGCCCCGCCGATGGCGGAGGAGAGCGTGGTCGCGGCGAGCGAGAACCAGAAGGCGCCCACCGGGCGCACCAGCGTCAGCAGCACCGGCCCCAGTGCCAGCAGTCCGCACAGGGCCGACGGCGACCCGGGATCACCGACGCTCGCCAGCGCGACCAGCATCGCCAGCAGGCCGAGGCCGGTGACGACCGCGTGCGGGGTCCAGGCCGCGTACTCCCGCAAGCGGCCGGAGCGGCGGGCGACCCGTCCGCCGGCCTCGATCCGGGGCAGCGGGCGGTAGGCGAACGCGTCGTGGAACAGGTCCTGCCGCAGGCCCCGCAGAGCGTCCGCGGCGAGCCGGAACTCCGGGCTGCGCGGCCGCTCCGCGCCACCCGCCGGTGTCGTCTGGGTGTGCGTCGTCTGGGTCACGGGAAAACGGTATGCCGATCGGGGGCCGCGGTCGTCACCTTGGAGAACGGTCCTCGGGTCTCCCTCTCAGGTACTACGGGTGCGGGATCCGGGGCGACCGACCTCCCTCACGCGGTCGATGTCCCAGGGCGTGCCGCCCGCGGACCACCCGTGACCGCGCCCGCGCGCCGGCGCCCCCGCGCCGTCACCGGGGCGGCCCGTCGGGGCGGGACGAGCGCCTCACCACGCGAGCTGGGCGATCTCCTCCGCCACCACAGCGCAGGCGTCCGCCGCCGGGTCGATCAGCGGGAAGTGGCCCACGTCCGCCAGCAGCGTCAGGCCCACCATCTCGCCCGCCCTCGCCGCCGCGTCCGCGTACGACTCGGCCACCGCCCGCGGTACGTCCAGGTCGGCGCGGCCCTGGACCAGCGTCGTCGCGATGCCCGTCGGCAGGAGCAGCACGGGGTCCGCGTACGGCCGGTGCTCGGCGAACTTTTCCTTCCCGCCCAGGAACTGAAGCGCCGCGTCGTCGCACGCGCCCAGCTCCGCCGCCGACGCGAGGTCCGCGAGGGGGGCGAATGCGACCACGCCGCGCAACGGGGCCGGGCGGTCGATGCGCCAGGGTGCGTCGGCGGGCAGGACGTGACGGGCCGCCCCCCACAGGGCGAGGTGGCCGCCCGCGGAGTGGCCGGTGAGGACCGTGCGGCGGGCGTCGGCCTGCGGGAGGGCTTCGCGCACCAGGCCGGGAAGGGCGTCGAGGGCGGCGGCCACGTCGTCGAGGGTGTCGGGCCAGCGGCCGGCCGGGGGAACCGGTGCTCCGGGACCGGGGCCGGGACCGGGACCGGGGCCGATGCCTGTGCCGTCGCCTGCATCGGTGCCGGTGCCTGTTCCGGTGACCGTGCCGGTGCCTGTGCCGCTGCCGGTGTTCTGCGCGGGGAGCAGGGGGGCGCCGCCACGCCGGTACTCGACGCTGGCCACGGCGAAGCCCCTGCGGGCCAGATGGTCGGCGAAGGGGCTGATGTGGCGGCGGTCGTAGCGGGCGCGCCAGGCTCCGCCGTGCAGGACGACGACGAGGGGGACCAGGGGGGTGCCGGTGTGCGGGGCGTAGAAGTCGATCACCTGGTCGGGGTGATCGCCGTAGGCGGCGGTGGCGTCGGGGTCGACCGGGGGATGCGAGAAGGCCGACTCCTCTTCGGCGGCGGCGCGGGCTGCTGCGGCGTCGTCCGGCATGCTCCAACCTCTCAGCGATGGAACGGGTTTGGCGAGATGCTGTGGCGGACCGGGCGGGGATCGGTCGTCGGCCGTTGGCCGGGACGGTATCAGGCCGGTGACGTGCGGGGATACGGAGATGTGACGGAGGGTGAGGACACACGGTTTCGTGGGGCGGGTCGGGGCCGACGGCCGTGCGGGCCGGTGGGCACGGTCGTCCGGTACCGGGGCCGGACGGGGGGGGGATCGCCGGCACGCCTCCGGGAGCAGGCCGCACGCGCACCCTGGAGAGGCCACGTGCGCGCACCCGGGGAGAGCCCGCGTGCGCGCACCCGGAAAACGCCGGCCCCCCGAGAGCGGCCTCCGCACCCCCGAAGAGGAGCCCGCACCCCGAAGCGGCCCGCACGACCGTCGGCGTCTCCTAGCCGAGCACCTCCCCCAGCACCCGAGCCGCGCGCTCCACGTCGGTGAAGCTCACGTACAGCGGGGTGAAGCCGAAGCGGAGGACGTCCGGGTGGCGGAAGTCGCCCACCACGCCGCGGTCGATCAGGCGCTTCATGACCTCGCCCGCGTCGGGACAGCGCAGGGCGATCTGGCTGCCGCGTTCCTCGTGCCGTGCCGGCGTGACCGTTTCGACCCGGCCCGGCTCGGTGTAGGCCGCGACGCACTCCAGGAAGAAGTCGGTCAGCGCGAGGGACTTGGCGCGGACCGCGTCGATCGAGACGCCGTCCCACACCTCCAGCGCCGCCTCCAGGGCCAGCATGGAGAGGATGTCCGGCGTGCCGACGCGGCCCCGCAGCGCGCCCGGTGCCGGCCTGTAGGACGGACTCATCCCGAAGGGCTCGGCGTGGGAGTTCCAGCCGGGCAGGGGCGAGTCGAAGCGGGGCTGCAGTTCCCGGCAGACATACAGGTACGCCGGGGAACCCGGGCCACCGTTCAGGTACTTGTAGGTGCACCCGACGGCCAGGTCGACCCCGTGTTCGTCGAGCCCCACCGGCAGCGCGCCCGCGCTGTGGCACAGGTCCCAGACCGCGAGCGCGCCGGCGGCGTGGACCGCGGTGGTCAGCGCCGGCAGGTCGTGCAGGCGGCCGGTGCGGTAGTCGACGTGGTTGAGCAGGACCGCCGCCGTACGGTCGGTGAGGGCGGCCGGCACCTCCGCGGGGGTCACCGCGCGCAGCGTGCGGCCTGTCAGACGGGCCGCCGACTCGGCGATGTAGCCGTCCGTGGGGAACGTGCTGGCGTCGACGAGGAGTTCGTCCCGGCCGTCACCGGCCATGCGGATCGCCGCCACGAGCGCCTTGAAGACGTTGACGCTCGTGGAGTCGCCCACCACGATCTGGCCCGGTGCCGCGCCGACCAGCGGCGCGATCCGGTCGCCGATCCGCTCGGGCGCGGTCCACCAGCCGCTCTCCTCCCAGGAGCGGATCCGCAGCTCGCCCCACTGCCGGCGGACCACGTCCGCCACGCGGTCGGGTACGCCGGCGGGCAGCGCGCCGAGCGAGTTCCCGTCCAGGTAGACACCCGCGGGGTCCCCCGCGCGCTCGGGCACGGGGTCGAGGACGAAGCGGGAGCGGACCGCTGCCAGTTCGTCCGCCGCGTCCAGCTTCCCGGCCAGCACCGCCGGCTCGGACTCTGATGTCAGTGCCGGTTCAGACATGGGACCTCGCCGTCCACAGCTCCGGGAACACGTTCTTGCGGGCCCGCTTCTCCAGCCAGGCCACACCGGCGGAACCGCCCGTGCCGGTCTTGGCGCCCATCGCGCGGCGCGTGGCGACCAGATGGTCGTTGCGCCAGCGCCACACCAGTTCCGCCACGTCGCTCAGCGCCTCGCCGAGGCGGACGAGTTCGGCGTCCTGATCACCGGCGTACAGTCCGGCCCAGACCGCTTCGACGGCTTCGGAGTGCTCGTAGCGCTGGGCCACGTCACGGCGCAGAACGGACTCGGGGACGGCGTGCCCGCGGCGCGCCAGCAGCCGCAGCACCTCGTCGTACAGGCTCGGCTCGTGCAGCGCCTTCTCCAGCTCCGCGTGGGCGCGCGGGGCGCCGCGGTGCGGTACGAGCATGGACGCGGACTTCTCGCCGAGCAGGAACTCCAGGCGCCGGTACATCGCCGACTGGAAACCGGAGCCCTCGCCCAGCGCGCTCCGATAGGAGTTGAACTGCGCGGGGGTCAGCTGGCCGAGCGGCCGCCAGGAGGCGTTCAGCGCCTCCAGCTCCCGCACGGACCGCTTCAGCGCGGCGATCGCCGTCGGGACGTCGTCCGAGCGCAGGGCATGGGCGGCCGTCTCCCACTCGTGGACGATGACCGTGAACCACAGCTCCATGACCTGGGTGGTGACCAGGAAGACCATCTCTCCGGGATCGTCGGAGAGGGTGTGCTGGAGGTGGGTGAGCACGTCCGCCTTGACGTAGTCCTCGTACGGCGTCGTACCGGCGAAGTCGAGATGCGGGGTCTCGGGCTCAGTGGCCTCGGAAGGGGGGTGAGCCTGGTGGGACATCGCTGTCTCCTGATGTTACTCCGGGTAGCGGTCCGCCCCTGCCGATGCCGGCACGGGGGCCCCGGTCCCCAAGCGGAATCCTCCGTAATCCCCCCGGATACGGCAAGGCCCGTCTGCTGCCAGACGGGCCACACCGTCACCTCCGGCACGGATCGGCCGAGGCCTCTCCTGCACGGATCGGCCCAGGGCCTCCGCCCAGGGTCTCAGCCCAGGGTCTGGGCCGCCGTCGGGGAGGAGTCCTTCAGGAACTGGGTGCAGCGCTCGTACTCCTCCTGCTCGCCGATGGTCCCGGCGGCGCGGGCGAGGCCGTGCAGGGCGCGCAGGAAGCCGCGGTTCGGCTCGTGCTCCCACGGCACCGGGCCGTGGCCCTTCCAGCCGCTGCGGCGCAGGGCGTCCAGGCCGCGGTGGTAGCCGGTACGGGCATAGGCGTACGACTCCACGACCGCGCCGCGCTCGAACGCCTCGTCGGCCAGCTGGGCCCAGGCGAGGGAGGAGGTGGGGTACTTGGCGGCGACGTCCGCGGGGGCTGTGCCGTTCGCCAGCATCTCGCGGGGCCCCGGGTCGTCGGGGAGGTGGGTCGGGGGCGGGCCGCCGAGGAGGTTCTCGTGAATCGTCATGGGTTCAGTCTGGCGCACCTCGGGTCGGAGGGCGCGAGTGCCCGGGGTCCCCGAGGCGCGAGTGCCCGGGGGACCCCGCCTCCAGTGGTGGCGTCGTCACGTTGCCGTGCGTCCTGCACTCCGGGCGGCGGCAGTCGCGGGGCGGGCGACGGACCAGCGTGACCGCCAGTGCCGAGCCCAGCAGCAGCATCCCCGCACAGATCGGCATGGCCCGCCCGAACGCCGCGTCGAACGCCGTGGGCGACCGGTACGCCTCGGGTCCCATCCCGGCCAGCAGCGGCAGCGCGGCCACCGCCACCAGGCCCGCCGCCCGGGCCGCCGCGTTGTTGATGCCGCTGGCCAGGCCCGCCCGGGCGGTGTCGACGGAGGCGAGGACCGTGGCCGTCAGCGGGGCGACCAGGGTGACCATGCCGGCGCCCATCACCAGCACCGCGGGCAGGACCTCCCTCAGGTAGTCGGCGTGCGGGCCGATGCGCAGCATCAGCAGCATCGCCGCCGCGCAGATCAGCGGGCCCACGGTGAGCGGCAGCCGGGGGCCGGTACGGTCGGCCAGCGCCCCCGAGCGGGACGAGAACAGCAGCATCAGGGCGGTGGTGGGGAGCAGCGCCGTACCGGCGCCCAGGGGCGAGTAGCCGGCCACCACCTGCAGCTGGAGCGCGGTGAGGAAGAAGAAGCCGCCGAAGGCGGCGTACACGCACAACGTGACCAGGTTGACCGCCGTGAACTGGCGCGAGGCGAAGATGCCCGGCGGAAGCATCGGGTCGGGCCGGTGCCGTTCGACGTACAGGAAGGCCAGGGCGGCCAGCAGGCCCGCCGTCGCGCTCACGGCCACCGCCAGGGAACCGGCCCTGGCCTCGATGAGCGCGTACGTCAGCAGGGCGAGGGACAGCGCGCCCAGGGACGCGCCGAGCACGTCGAAGCGGCCGTGGGCCTTCTCGCCGGCCGATTCCGGCACGTGCCGGAGCGCTACCGGGACGCACACCAGGGCCACCGGGATGTTCAGCAGGAACACCCAGCGCCAGCCGGGGCCCGTGACCAGCCAGCCGCCCAGGAACGGGCCGACCGCGGCGCCGATCCCGCCGAAGCCGGACCACAGGCCGACGGCGCGGCTGCGGTCGTCGGGGTGGAAGGAGGCCTGGATGAGCGCGAGGGAGCCGGGGGTCAGCAGCGCCCCGCCGATGCCCTGGAGGGCGCGGGCCGCGATGAGCACCCCGGAGGTCGGGGCCACCCCGCACAGCAGCGAGGCGGCGGCGAACCACACCACCCCGAGCACGAAGATCTTCCGGCGGCCGTAGCGGTCGCCGAGCGAACCGCCCAGCAGGATCAGGCCCGCCAGCGTCACCATGTACGCGTTGACCGTCCACTGCAGCGCGGCGAGGCTCGCGTCCAGGTCCCGCCCGATGGTCGGGAGCGCCACGTTGACGACGGTGGAGTCCAGCAGGGCCATGCTGGACCCGAGGACCGTGGTCAGCAGGATCCACTTGCCCCGGGGGGACGCCAGCCGGACATCGGGCACGTCTTCAGGTATACAACGGGCCCGGCGACGCAGACAGTCGCCGGGCCCACCGCGGGAACGCCGCTTACTTGATCTTGTTGCCCGCCGAGCGCAGGTGCTGCGTGGCCTCCACGACGCGAGCGGCCATGGACGCCTCGGCCAGCTTGCCCCAGGTGCGCGGGTCGTAGGCCTTCTTGTTGCCGACCTCGCCGTCGACCTTCAGGACGCCGTCGTAGTTCTTGAACATGTGGTCCGCCACCGGACGGGTGAAGGCGTACTGGGTGTCGGTGTCCAGGTTCATCTTCACGACGCCGTTCTCCAGCGCGGTCCGGATCTCCTGCTCGGTGGAGCCGGAGCCGCCGTGGAAGACGAAGTCGAACGGGGAGGCCTTGCCGAACCTCGCGGAGACGCCGTCGGCGAGCTCCTTCAGCAGCTCGGGGCGCAGGACGACGTTGCCCGGCTTGTACACGCCGTGCACGTTGCCGAAGGAGGCGGCCAGCAGGTAGCGGCCCTTCTCGCCCAGGCCGAGGGCCTCGGCGGTGCGGATCGCGTCGTCGACCGTGGTGTAGAGGGAGTCGTTGATCTCGTGCGAGACGCCGTCCTCCTCGCCGCCGGTCGGGGTGATCTCGACCTCGAGGATGATCTTCGCGGCGCGGGCCTGCTCCAGCAGCTCCTGCGCGATCTCCAGGTTGTCGGCGAGCGTCTCGGCCGAGCCGTCCCACATGTGCGACTGGAACAGCGGGCCGAGACCGGCCTCGACGCGCTTCCTGGAGAGCGCGATCAGCGGACGCACGTACCCGTCGAGCTTGTCCTTCGGGCAGTGGTCGGTGTGCAGCGCGATGTTGACCGGGTACTTCTCGGCGATGATGTGCGCGAACTCGGCGAGCGCGACCGCGCCGGTCACCATGTCCTTGCTGTACTGGCCGCCGAGGAACTCGGCACCGCCGGTCGAGATCTGGACGATGCCGTCGCTCTCCGCCTCCGCGAAGCCGCGCAGGGCCGCGTTCAGGGTCTGGCTCGAGGTGACGTTGATGGCCGGGTAGGCGAACTTGCCTGCCTTCGCCCGGTCGAGCATCTCGCCGTAGACCTCGGGGGTTGCGATGGGCATCTGTCCGCTCCTTGAGTTGCGGGTGGGCGTGCTGCGTTACGGCCCTGACCTAGACCTTGGGGGTGACGTCATCGTCGCCCCCATCTTTCCAGACATGGGGCGCTGGTCCATGCCCCCGCCAAGTCCAGGTCAAAGGGGCGTGTCAGTCCAGACCCAGTTCATCCTTCGAGAAGGCGAAGCGGTAGGGGACACCCGCGCCGGCCTCGATCTTCTCGGCGGCACCGGTCGCCCGGTCCACGATCGTCGCGACGGCGACGACCTCGGCGCCCGCCTCGCGCACGGCCTCCACCGCCGTCAGCGGGGAGCCGCCGGTGGTGGAGGTGTCCTCGACGACGAGCACCCGGCGGCCCGCGATCTCCGGCCCCTCCACCCTGCGCTGCAGGCCGTGCGCCTTCGCCGCCTTGCGGACGACGAACGCGTCCAGCCGCTTCCCGCGCGCGGCGGCCGCGTGCAGCATGGCGGCCGCGACCGGGTCCGCGCCCATGGTCAGGCCGCCCACGGCGTCGAACTCCAGGTCCGCGGTCAGGTCCAGGAGCACCTGCCCGACCAGCGGGGCGGCCTCGCCGTCGAGGGTGATGCGGCGCAGGTCGACGTAGTAGTCGGCCTCCAGACCGGAGGAGAGGGTCACCTTGCCGTGCACCACGGCCTTGTCCTTGATCTGCTGCAGGAGGTCAGCACGTACGTCCGTCATGCCGACCAGCTTAGAGGCGGCGCCAGCTCCAGGTGGTCGAGGCCTCCAGCGGTTCCAGCGGGGTGACCAGGCGCGGGAGGGTGTTCAGGCCGTTGGGCGGACCCGTCTGGGGCTCCACGCACACGGCCTCGGCCTGCTCGTCGTAGACGACCACCCACTCCTCGCGGCTGGTCACCTTCAGCTCCAGCCGCCCGGGCCAGGTGAGGGTGACGTCGACGCCGCCCGGCATGCCGAAGCAGTCGTCCCAGGGGCCGGGCTTCCGGTCGATCCGGTTGCCGGTGGGCAGGTGGTCGGGACCGCGCTCCTCCTGCCAGGCGGGCTCGAAGTCAAGCCGGACGTCCTCGCCGCCGAGGCTGCGGTGGAACCAGGGGTGCCAGCCGATCTGCGCCGGGAAGGAGTCGTCGTACGCCTCCACGGACATCGTCAGCGTCAGACCGTCCTCGGCGAGGGTGACGATCTGGGTGACGCGGCCGCGGTGCGGCCAGGGTTCGGCCAGCTCGTGCGTGATCACCGCCTCGTTCTCCGTGACGCGTGCGGTGCGCCAGGCGCCGTCGCGTGCGGTGCCGTGGATGGCGTGCGGCGGGGAGTTGAGCGGCATCCGGCGGACGGTGGCGCCGTCCAGGAAACGGCCCTCCCGGATCCGGCCGCACCAGGGAACCATCGGGAAGCAGCCGAAGCGCTCGCCCTGCCGCAGCAGTTCCACGCCGCCGATCCGCAGCCCACCGATGCGGCCGCCGTTGCCCGGCCGCACGCTCACCTCCGCGTCGCCCGCGGTCAGCGTGATGTCTTCGTTACTCACGCCACGACCCTACTGGGGTGATCAGGAGGACGTCGGCCATCCGCGGTGTGCGGGGCGGGCGGGGGCGACGGAGAGGACGCCGGGCGGGTGCGGGGCGGATGTGCGGGGGGGGGGAGAGAGGACGCCGGCCGGGCGCGGGGGGTGGGGGTGGGGTGACCGAGCAGGGAACGGCCCGGCCCGGACCGCTCAGCGGCGTCGGCGCAGGGCTCGGGTGACGACGATCGCCGAGGCCAGGGCCAGGGCCGCGGCGGGGGCCGCCCAGCGCAGGGCGGGGTTCCCGCCGACGGTCTGGGGGGCCGGTACGGGGGCGTAGCGGCCGCGCGGCGGGGCGTGGTCGACCTCCTCGGCACTGCGGCCGATCATCGTCCGGCGGGCGTGCGCGGCCTCGGCCGGGGGTTCGCCGCCGTCGGTGAACCCTCCACCCGGCCGGTCGGCCGGATCCATGCCGTACCCGGCCTCGTCGTCGGCCTCCGGGTCCAGGGCGGGCGGGGGTACCTCGGCGTCGAAGACGGAGGTCCGGGGATCGGCCGGCGGCTCCGACCCCGCCCCCGCCTCCCGCGACTCATCGACCGGCTCCGCCCCCGCGTCCCGCGACCCCGGGGCCGGTGGCGGCTCCGATTCCGGACCGGCGACCGGCTCCGGCCCTGCTTCCCGCGACTCGGCCGGTGGCGGCTCCGGTTCCGGACCGGCGACCGCTTCCGTCCCGGCGACCGGTTCCGGCTGCGACCCCGCCTCCCGCGGCTCGGCGGGCGGCGTGGGCTCCGGCCCGGCGGTCGGTGACGCCTCTGGCTCCGGCCCGGTGGCCGGTGGCGGCTTCGTGGCCGTCGCCGGCGGCTCGCTCACGCCTGCCAGGCTTTCCACGAAGCGGTTCAGGAGCCTTGTCGCCGCCGAGGTGACCGCCTCCGTCGGCAGTTCCGTGATCCGGCCGTCCGCGTCCGCCGTCCCCTCGACGGTGACGGTCGAACCCCCCTCGGCGCCGGCGAGGCGCAGGGTCAGCGCGAGCTTGACCGAACCGGTGCCGCGGGCTTCGGTGGCGTCGCCCTCGACGGCGTACGCACCGTCCCCGCGGGCCATCACCCGCACCGCTCCCCGGTAGGTGACGGAGTGACCCCCGACGCGGACCTTCAGCCGTCCGGCGACGGGTTCGGCACCGGCGTCCTGCTGAAGACCGGGCACGGCCCGGGCGACGCGAGCGGGGTCCGCCAGTGCCGCCCTCAGTCGTTCGGCGGGTACCGGAACGAAGACCTGGTGCCTCATGTTCGCTGAGCCTACCCAGTTGTGGGCGGAACTCACCCTGTCGTGCTGGGATCTGCGCTCCCGGCCCCCCGTTTGCCCTCCGCACCCGCCGGAGCGGAGCCGGGCCCGCGAGACAGGCCAGCGAGACGGGCACGCGGGCCGGGCCCCCGAGGCGTGCCCTCAGTACCGGGGATGCACCAGCGTCGACGCCCGCAGCCCCCCGACCCGGGTCCGTCGCGCCGCCTCCCCGTCCGCCGCCAGTCCGGCCCGGGACAGGGTGCGGGGGCGGACCGGGCCCAGTCGCAGGGGTGGTGGAGTGCGGCCCGGTGCCGCCAGCAGGAAGCCCCAGTCGTGCGGCTCCCGGGACGATCCCGTGGCGCGGTCCGGGCCCGCCGCGAAGCCGGAGTCGTGGCCCAGGACGCGGTAGGGGTCGGTGGCGAAACCGGCGGCGCGAAGGGTCGCGTCGACCGTCCAGAAGACCCGGGGACGGGTGGTGACCGGGCCGGCGTGGACCACCAGGCGTCCGTGCGGGGTCAGCACGTGCCGGGCCAGGCCGTAGAACTCCTGGGAGTACAGCTTGGTGCTGGCGGTGATACCGGGGTCGGGGAGGTCCGCGATCACGACGTCGTACGCCGCGCCGGGCGCGCCGCGCAGCCAGCCGAGGGCGTCCGCCGTGGTGACGTGCACCCGGGGGTCGGCGTAGGCGTGGCCGTTGGCGGCGGACAGGCCCGGGTCGTTCCGGGCCAGGCGGAGCAGGCCCGCGTCGAGTTCGACGACGTCGAGGCGGCGCACCCGGCTGTGGCGCAGCACTTCGCGGGCGGCCAGGCCGTCGCCGCCCCCGAGGATGAGCACGCGGGCGTCGGTGCCGGTGAGGGCCGGGTGGACGAGGGCCTCGTGATAGCGCTGCTCGTCGCGGCCGCCGACCCGGAGGCGGCCGTCGAGGAACAGGTCGAGGGGTCTGCCGCCGGTGCCGCCGGTCAGCACGATCTCCTGGACGCCGGTCTGCACGGCCACCCGGACGTCCTTGCCGTAGACGGCACGCCGGGCGGCCCGTTCGAAGTCGCCGGCGAGGGCCGCGGCGGAGGCGAGGACGACGAGCACGGTGAGGCCGACGAGGAGCAGCGTCCAGCGGGCGCGGCGGGTGAGGTCGCGGCGGAAGAGGCCGAGGACGAGGGCGCCGCCCGCGACGACGTTGACCGTCCCGGTGAGCAGGGCCCCGGTCAGCTGGCCCAGGAAGGGCAGCAGCAGGAAGGGGAAGGCGAGGCCGCCGACCAGCGCGCCGACGTAGTCCGCGGCGAACAGGTCGGCCACCGCGCCGCCCGCGTCCTGGCGGCGGATGCGCTGGATCAGCTCCATCAGCAGGGGGACCTCGGCGCCGATGAGCAGACCGATGGCGAGCGAGAAGGCGACCAGGAGACAGCGCGGGCCCTCGGCCCACACCCCGCCCCAGCCGCCGGTCCAGGCGAACACGGCGTACAACGCCATCGCGCTGCAGCCGCCGACCAGCGCGAGGGCCGACTCGACCGCGCCGAAACCGGCGGCCGCGTGCCAGCGCAGCCGTTTGGCGGCGAGGGAGCCGATGCCCATCGCGAACACCATCACGGACAGCACGACGGAGGCCTGGGTGACGGAGTCGCCCATCAGGTACGAGGCGAACGCGACGAGTTCGAGTTCGTACACCAGTCCGCAGGCCGCGCAGACGAAGACGCACACGAGGACCAGGAACCGCCCGGTCCCGGGCCGGACGGGCAGCCGCGCCGGGCCGGTCCGGGAGGGCGGGGCGCCCGGGGGCGCGGGGGCGTGCTGTTCGATCACGCTGCGACGTTACGTCACTCGCTCGGTACGCTTCGTCACCCACACGTGTGGAAACATCGGCAGTCGACGTAGCCCGGGTTTATGTCGCCGTTCGTGCCGCCTGAACCCGTTCATGCCGCCTGAACCCGTCCTAGCCCGGCTGCCCCACCGTCACCCGCGCGCCGACCCGGGTCCGGGTGGCCACCAGCTGCCCGTCCTGGGGGTAGGCGTGCCAGGTCCGCCAGTGCACCTGGCCCTCGTGCCGCTGGGCCAGCATCGCGGTGAAGGCGTGCGGGCTGCCGGGGAAGACGCCGGCGAGGCCGTGCGGATGATCCGACACCAGGGCCAGCAGTTCCTGGGCGCGGCCGGCGAAAGAGCCGGGCGTGAGCACCTCGACGCGGGCGGCGAACTCGTACTCCCAGTCGTCGACGCGCTTGGCGACGCCCAGCGGAAGCGGGGTGCTGGAGCCGGGAATGCACGCGACCGTCTCCGAACAGTTGCCGCGCTCCTCCTCCAGGAGGACCTGGTGGGACGCGCCGAGCAGCCTCAACTGCAGTTTTACGTCCATGAGTTCGAGATCCAAGGTGGCCAGGGCGGGCAGCGGCTCGCGCCCCAGCGCCCAGGCGAGGTCGGCAGCCCGTGTATCGGTGTAGGGGGTGTTCAGGGTCGTGAGCATGGGTCGGCTCCGCTAACACGCAACGAGGGGGAGAAGCGGCCATGTCAGCCCAGCCGGCTCGGCCGGGGAAGGGAGTCTGCGGGACGTCCGAGGGGCTGCGTTGGCGATTTAGAGGGAATCATGAACAGAGGCGCCCCCACAGCGTTTTTACCCAACTTCGTGGCGTTTCCATCCCTCAGAGGGCTCCACAGCTCAACTGTTCAACCATGGCGTACGCCGGGCGCGGGTGCCCGACGGGCGGGCGCCCGCCGGACGGCCTCTCCGGCGGGCGCCTGTGCACGGCCGGGCGCGGTTCCCCCCGATTCCGGAAAGTCCCATGGTCACCGGGGCCTTCGCGCGGGGTTGCAGAGGCCCGGCGGCCCCGTCAGCTGCCTCCCCCGCAGCCGCCCCCGCCGCCGCACGACGAACCTCCGCCGCAGGACGAGCCACCACCGCAGGAGTGACCCCCGCAGGAGTGATGGCCCCCGCTGTGCCCACCGTGACCGCCGTGTCCCCCCGAGGACGAGCCGGATTCGCCGACGGCGCCACCCGCGGCCCACCAGCTGCCCGAGTTGTCGTGCGACGAGGACGACGAGGACGACGCACGCGACGACCGTCGACGGCCGCTCTTGCCGAGCGACACCTTGGCGGGCCGGTTCCGGTTGCCCCGGCCCACCATCGCCGCGACGAACAGCACCGCGACCACCGCCAGGATGATGCCGAATTCCATGGCGTCACCCCTCCTTTCGTTCCCCCGAAGCGGCCCCCCGTGGGCGCCTCGCTGTCACCGCATTCCGTGCGGTGACCGGGGGATGCCCGGCCGCCTCGCGCCGCAAAGCAGAGTTGAGCAACTCCAGAGCTTGGGCGCAGGATGACCGGCATGACCTCCACCGAGCGCCCGTTGCTGAACCGCCGACTCGCCGAGTTCGGAACGACGATCTTCGCCGAGATGTCCGCCCTCGCCGTGGCCACCGGCGCGATCAACCTGGGCCAGGGCTTTCCCGACACCGACGGTCCGCAAGAGGTCCGGGAGGCCGCCGTGCGGGCGCTGCGCGACGGACGCGGCAACCAGTACCCGCCGGGGCCCGGCGTCCCCGAGCTGCGCACCGCGATCGCCGAGCACCAGCTGCGCCGCTACGGGCTGGCGTTCGAGCCCGACACCGAGGTGCTGGTCACGGCGGGCGCGACGGAGGCGATCGCGGCCGCGCTGCTGGCGCTGGTCGAGCCTGGGGACGAGGTCGTCGCGCTGGAGCCGTACTACGACTCCTACGCGGCGAGCATCGCGCTGGCGGGTGGCAGGCGGGTGCCGGTGACGCTGCGGCCGCACGAGGGGAGCTTCCGGCTGGACCTCGACGAACTGCGTGCCGCGGTCACCGACCGCACCCGGCTGCTGCTGATCAACACCCCGCACAATCCGACCGGCACCGTCCTCACGCGCGCCGAACTGGCCGCGATCGCCGAGCTGGCGGTGGAACGCGATCTGCTGGTGGTGACGGACGAGGTCTACGAGCACCTGGTCTTCGGCGACGCAGAGCACGTGCCGCTGGCGTCCTTCCCGGGCATGCGCGAGCGCACGGTCACCATCGGTTCGGCCGGCAAGACGTTCTCGTTCACCGGCTGGAAGGTCGGCTGGGTGACGGCCTCGCCGGAGCTGGTCGGCGCCGTCCGCTCGGTGAAGCAGTTCCTGACGTACGTCTCCTCGGGGCCCTTCCAGTACGCGGTGGCCGAGGCCCTCGCCCTGCCCGACTCGTACTTCGAGGACTTCCGGCGCTCCATGCTGAAGCGCCGGGACATCCTCGCGGAGGGGCTGACGGCGGCGGGCTTCGAGGTCTACGAGCCGGCCGGCACGTACTTCATCACCACCGACATCCGCCCCCTCGGCGAGAAGGACGGCTTCGCCTTCTGCCGCGCCCTGCCCGAGCGCGCGGGCGTGGTCGCCGTTCCCAACGCCGTCTTCTACGACGACCGGGAGGCGGGGGCGCCCTTCGTGCGGTTCGCGTTCTGCAAGCGGGAGGAGGTCCTGCGGGAGGCGGCAGGACGACTGCGCACCATGTGACCCGACCGGCACCACCGTCGCCCTGAGCAGACCGGCGCCGTCCGGCACCACCGGCGGCCCGGGCGGACGGCCCCGTCCGGCACCACCGGCGGCCCGGGCGGACGGCCCCGTCCGGCACCACCGGCGGCCTGGGCGGACGGCCCCGTCCGGCACCACCGGCGGCCCGGGCGGACGGCCCCGTCCGGCACCACCGGCGGCCGGCGCCACCGGCGGGCCGGGTGGGCCGGGCGGCCCGGGCGGGCCGTGGCGTCCCGCCCGGGCCCGTCCGCCGTGGCGTCGAGTGGGGCAGGTGGCCGTCCGTGCCCCCTGTGGGGCGTTCCTGTACGCGACACAGGTGAACCGGTCACGCGGTCGGCGGTCCGCCGCTCGCGTCCGCGCCCAGGCCCTTGCAAGGTGCGGTGGTGTGACTTACGCCAGCACCCTCCTCACCCCACCCGTCGTCGTCACACCGGAGCCGGAGCCCCGGAAGGTCACCGGGCCGCCCCTCGGGAGGGCGAGCGTCCTCGCGGCCGGCCTGTTCCTGGGCGTGCGGCTCGCCGGCACCGCCGTGCTCGCGCTCGTCGGGCAGGCCGCCGGCAAGCACCCGCTCACCCTGCTCGGCCGATCCTGGGACTCGGTCTGGTACCTCGGGATCGCCGCGCACGGCTACGGCCGCTCGCTGCACCTGCGCTCCACCGTCGTCAGCGACCTGGCCTTCTTCCCGCTGTATCCGGCCCTGGTGCGGGCGCTGCGCGCGGTGACACCGCTCGGCTGGACCGGCGCCGGGCTCCTCGTGTCGTGGACGGCGGCCGCCGTGGCCGCCGCCGGGATCCACGCGATCGGCTGCCGGCTGCACGGGCGGGCGGTCGGTTTCGCGCTGGTGCTGCTGTGGGGCCTGCTGCCGCACTCGGTGGTGCTGTCGATGGCGTACACCGAGCCGCTGCTGACGGCGTTCGCGGCCTGGTCGCTGTTCGCGGTGCTGGCCGGCAACTGGCTGTGGGCCGGTTCCCTGGCGGCGCTCGCGGGACTCGCCCGGCCGAACGGCTTCGCTGTCGCCGCCGCCGTACTGGCCGCGGCCGGCTGCGAGGTGTGGCGCCGCCGCGGCCGGGTTTCCCACAGGCTGTGGACGGGCGCGGCGCTCGCCCCGCTGGGCTGGACGGCGTACGTGCTCTGGGTCGGACTGCGCACGGGCGACCCGCTGCACGGCTATTTCGAGGTGCAGCGCCGCTGGGGTTCGCGGTTCGACTTCGGGCAGGGCTCGCTGGAGGTCGTGCGCCGCTCGCTGCTGCACAACAGCCGGTTCGACGTGCCGATGACGCTGATCATCGTCGTGGCCGCCGTGCTGCTGTACGCGCTGCTGCTCGTGGAGCGCGCCCCGGTGCCGCTGCTCGTGCACAGCGGGGTACTGCTCCTGGTCGTGCTCGGCGGCTCGGGCTTCTTCGCGTCCAAGCCGCGGTTCCTGCTGCCGGCGTTCCCGCTGCTGCTGCCGCTCGCCCGCGCGCTGGTGCGCACGGCGAGAGCCCGGCCCCGGCACGCGGCCGTGGTGGTCGCGGCCCTGGCCGGGCTCAGCTTCGGCTACGGCGCGTACCTGGTCGTGTTCGTGCGCGCGCCTCTGTGAGGGGTCCGGGACCGTCGGGGCTACTCCCCGTCGTCCTCGGGCTTCTCCGCCTCGTCGACCTCCTGCTCCAGGCCGAGCTGCTCGACGAGCCACTTGTCGAACTCGATCGCGGCCCGCACCCAGCTGACCGTGGAGGAGACGAAGTGGTTGATGTCGACGCCCGTGCCGATCAGCATCTGGGCCTCACCGATGAGACGGACGGTGCCGTCGTCGTGGGTGTGGGTGTACACCTTCGGCCACAGGGTGCGGCGGTTCCAGTCGTCGATGGACTCCAGCAGCTGCGGCTTCTCGTCGATCTGGTGGGGGCGGTCGTAGAAGGTCCGCACCGAGAAGACCGCCTGCTCGGCCTCCCCGCGGAACATGAAGTACGTGCGGAACTGCTCCCAAGGCGCCGCGAGGTCTCCCTCCTCGTCGACGACGTACTTCAGCTCCATCTGGTCGAGGAGCTGCTTCACGAGGTCCTGATCCGGGACGACGGGGCCCGCAGGTCCCTGGGGCTGCGGTTCGGGCTGGCCCCCGAAGTTCGGAATCGAGGACGGGTCGATGCTCACCGTGATTTTCCCTTCATGCGGATCCCGCCATCCTCCCCCATGCGGGGAGGGGGGTGGCAACCCCCGGCGGGGCCTGTCAGCCGTGGGCTGACATGATCCGGCTGGACGGGTGGGAATCCGGTGGACGGGGGGCGATCCGGCGTGGCGTGGAAGCGGTCGGGACGGGTTCCCGGCGGGGTGACCCGGCCGGGCGACGATCCGGGCATGCGCATACCGAGAGCGGTGCGATGGGTCCTGTGGGCCCTGTGGTGGGGCTGTCTGGGCTTCTCCCTCTGGTGCTTCTGGGCGCTGTACGTCGCCGTGTCCAGCGTCTGAAACGGCCGGCCGCCCCCGCGCCGGTCACCTCGCGGTGGTCCGGAGCGGGGGCCGTACGGCGGCGGCCGGGAGCTACAGCGTCTTGCCGGTCGCCGGGCCCACCAGCAGGCCCTCGCCGGCCCGGTCCACGCGGACCGTGTCGCCGTCCTTGATCTCGCCGGAGAGGATCTCCCTGGCGAGCCGGTCGCCGATGGCGGTCTGCACCAGGCGGCGCAGCGGGCGGGCGCCGTAGGCGGGGTCCAGGCCCTCCTCGGCGAGCCAGGCCAGCGCCTCCTGGGTGATCTCCAGGCTCAGGCGCCGCTCGGCGAGCCGCTTGGCCAGCCGGTCGATCTGGAGCTTCGCGATCCGCTCCAGTTCGGGCTTGGTCAGCGCGGTGAAGACCACCAGGTCGTCGAGCCGGTTGAGGAACTCCGGCTTGAAGGAGGTCCGTACGGTCTCCAGCACCTGCTCCTTCTTCTCCGCCTCACTCGTGACCGGGTCGATCAGGAACTGGCTGCCCAGGTTCGAGGTGAGCACCAGGATGGTGTTGCGGAAGTCGACGGTGCGGCCCTGGCCGTCCGTCAGCCGGCCGTCGTCCAGCACCTGGAGCAGGACGTCGAAGACCTCGGGGTGGGCCTTCTCCACCTCGTCCAGCAGCACCACGCTGTAGGGGCGGCGGCGGACGGCCTCGGTGAGCTGGCCGCCCTCCTCGTAGCCGACGTAGCCGGGGGGTGCGCCGACCAGCCGGGCCACGCTGTGCTTCTCGCCGTACTCCGACATGTCGATGCGGACCATGGCCCGCTCGTCGTCGAAGAGGAAGTCGGCGAGCGCCTTGGCCAGTTCGGTCTTGCCCACACCGGTCGGGCCGAGGAACAGGAAGGATCCGGTCGGGCGGTCGGGGTCGGCGATGCCGGCGCGGGAGCGTCGCACGGCGTCGCTGACCGCCCGCACGGCCTCGCCCTGGCCGATCAGCCGCCGGCCCAGCTCGTCCTCCATGCGCAGCAGCTTCTGCGTCTCGCCCTCCAGCAGGCGGCCGGCCGGGATACCGGTCCAGGCGGCGACGACGTCGGCGATGTCGTCGGGCCCGACCTCCTCCTTGACCATGGTGTCCCTGGCGACCTCCTCCTCGGCCTCGGAGGCGGCCTCCAGCTCCTTCTCCAGCTCCGGGATCTCGCCGTAGAGCAGCTTGGCGGCGGTGTCGAAGTCGCCGTCGCGCTGGGCCCGTTCGGCCTGGCCGCGCAGGTCGTCCAGCTTCTCCTTCAGCTCGCCGACCCGGTTGAGGGACTGCTTCTCCTTCTCCCAGCGGGCGGTCAGCCCCCGCAGCTCCTCCTCCTTGTCGGCGAGGTCGCGGCGCAGCTTCTCCAGGCGTTCCCGGGAGGCCGGGTCGGTCTCCTTGGCGATCGCCAGCTCCTCCATCTTCAACCGGTCGACGGAGCGCTGCAGTTCGTCGATCTCCACGGGCGAGGAGTCGATCTCCATGCGCAGCCGGGAAGCCGACTCGTCGACGAGGTCGATGGCCTTGTCCGGCAGGAAACGGGAGGTGATGTACCGGTCCGACAGGGTCGCGGCGGCCACCAGCGCGCTGTCGGCGATCTGCACCTTGTGGTGGGCCTCGTACCGGCCCTTCAGACCGCGCAGGATCGCGATGGTGTCCTCGACGGTGGGCTCGGCGACCAGCACCTGCTGGAAGCGGCGCTCCAGTGCGGGGTCCTTCTCGATCCGCTCCCGGTACTCGTCCAGGGTGGTCGCGCCGACCATGCGCAGTTCACCGCGGGCCAGCATCGGCTTGAGCATGTTGCCCGCGTCCATGGCGGAGTCGCCGCCGGCGCCGGCGCCCACGACCGTGTGCAGTTCGTCGATGAAGGTGATGATCTGCCCGTCGGAGTCCTTGATCTCGGCGAGCACGGCCTTCAGCCGCTCCTCGAACTCGCCGCGGTACTTGGCCCCGGCCACCATGGCGCCGAGGTCCAGCGCCACGAGCCGCTTGTCCTTCAGCGACTCGGGCACGTCGCCCTTGACGATCCGCTGGGCGAGCCCCTCGACCACGGCGGTCTTGCCGACGCCCGGCTCACCGATGAGCACGGGGTTGTTCTTCGTACGGCGGCTGAGCACCTGCACCACCCGGCGGATCTCCTGGTCCCGGCCGATGACCGGGTCGAGGCGGCCCTCGCGGGCGGCCGTGGTGAAGTCGGTGCCGAACTTCTCCAGGGCCTTGTACTGACCCTCGGGATCGGCGGTGGTCACGCGGCGTCCTCCCCTGGCCTTGCGGAAGGCCTCCAGCAGCTTCTTGGCGTCGGCGCCCTGCCCCCTGAGCACCTCACCGGCCGCGCCGCCCTTCGCGGCGACGCCGATCAGCAGGTGCTCCGTGGACAGGTACTCGTCACCGAGATCCTTCGCCCGCTCCCCGGCGTCGGCGATCACGGCCAGCAGCTCCCGGTTGGGCTGCGGCGGCGCCACGGTGGAGCCGGTCACGCTGGGCAGCGCGGCCAGGACCCGCTCCGTGCCGGAGCGTACGGCGGCCTGATCGGCGTCGACGGCCGCGAGCAGGTCGGTGATGTTCTCGTTGTCCTGGCCCTCCAGGAGGGCCAGCAGCAGGTGAGCGGAAGTGAGGTCCGGGTGCCCCTCGGTCACGGCCCGGTTGCTCGCCGCGTTGATCGCGTCCCGGCTCCTGTTGGTCAGCTCGGCGTCCACGTGTCCGTTCTCCTCCTCGGCCTCTCTCTGCTGACTTAACCAGCGTACACAAAGTTGAGTCGATTCCACTCAAGATGGCGGAGCGGGATTTCCGGCTAGGTTGCAGGCATGGTGAACCACTCCATAGACCCGGATGCCCCGGGCGACTCCTACCTCGCGTTCTGGCGCGAGCGGCATCTGTGCACGCTGACCACGCTCCGGCCCGACGGCAGCCCGCACGTGGTGCCGGTCGGGGTGACCTACGACCCCGGTGCCCGGCTTGCCAGGGTGATCACGAGCGGCACGTCCGCGAAGGCCTCCCACGTGCGCGCGGCCGGCGACGAAGGGGCGCGCGTCGCGGTGTGCCAGGTGGACGGCCGGCGCTGGGCCACGCTGGAGGGGCGCGCGAGGGTGCGCACCGAGCCGGAGCGGGTGGCGGAGGCGGAACAGCGCTACGCCGAGCGCTACGAGCGGACACCGCGCCCGAATCCGGCGCGCGTGGTGATCGAGATCGAGGTGGACCGGGCGCTGGGGCACGGGTGACCGGCTACGGCCGCCGAACGGCTGGTTTCGGCCACCATGGGCTACGTCCATAGCGTGGAATGCCCCCACAAAACTGCAGCGGCGTCACCGTGTTCAGGTCACGGTGACGCCGCTGCGGGGGGAAGCGCCTGAGCGATCTTTTACGACGGGGGAATCGCGTCAGGCACTGCGGGGGGTGGCCGAGATGGTCGTCAGATCGGGGTCCACCGGTTCGGTCAGCCGGTGGTCCCGCTGGTCCAGGTTCACAAAGATCATTCCGTACCGGATGGCGCACCGTACCGGCTGAGGCGCCCCGCGGGGCTTGCGCAGGCACCGGTATGCCCGCACGTCCTCGTCATCGTCCCGGGTGACGACGACCGGCTCGCCGAACACGGTCACCATCAACGAGTCGCCGCTGTGGGGGATGGCGGTGACCAGGTCGATGAAGTGCCAGCCCGAGCGGTAGGCCGTGGCCATCTCGCGACGGAAGCTGCGGTCGTCAGGCGGAGTCGTCATATCACGACCAGATGCTGTCGCCGGGAGTGGCCACCGTGTCGGTGACGACGGGCTCGTCGGTCGCCGCCACCACTGACCACCGGCTGTCCGCAGCCACCACTGACCACCGGCTGTCCGCTCGTACGTCGCCCTTCGCATTGGAGAGGCCGTTCAGTGTTCCGAAGGCCACAACGGCGGAGAAGGCGGCGACAAGCACCGAGCGAAGCATTCTCTTACGCATAGTCGGCTTCGTCCTCACTTGAAGGTCCCCTCTTCCCCCGTCGGATAAGACGATGGCTCATTCAGGCACGTCATGACCACACAATCAGTGCATCATGTTCCTGCATGTTCAGGACCCTGGGGGGTGGAGATTTGACAACAAATCCGGCAGAACCGACACATCCCCACGCCATCACTGACCTCTGTGAGGAAGGAAGGCGTCTCTACGCCAACGCGCTGCGCACGGGGCGGATCGCCCGCACCGACGCCGAGGCCGCCCCTTGCCTCATGGAGTTCGCCCTCCTGCACCCCGACCTCGACGACGCGAACTGGCTGCGGCCGGTTCCCCCCTCGGTGGCCCTGGCGCAGCGGCTCAATCCGATCGAACGCGAGATATCCGAGCGCCGCCGCACCTCGAACGAACTGGCGGAGGTCTTCGAACCGTTCATGACGCTCACCGCTCAGGGCGGGGACCCGACGCACTCGATCACCGTGCTGGAAGGGCTCGACCGCATCAACGCCGCGCTCGACCTGGCCACCGACCAGTGCCGCAACGAGATGCTCACGGTCCAGCCGAGCGCCCGCCACCCCGAACGCCGGGTCATCGAGGGCCTGGAGCGCGACAGGACCCTGATAGAGCGGGGCGTGCGGATCCGGACGCTGTACCAGCACACCGCCCGCTACAGCCCCGAACGGCTCGCCTACGTGGACCAGTTCGCCAACGGCAAGGCGGAGTACCGCACCATCGACGAACTGGTCGAGCGCCTCATCATCTGCGACGAGACGGTCGCCTTCATCCCCATACGGGACGACCGGCAGGTCGCCCTGGAACTGCGTCACCCGGGCCTCGTCTGCTACCTGATCAAGGTGTTCGAGTTCATGTGGGACCGCGCCGTGCCACTGAGCGCCGGCACCCCGTACGAGACCGCCCCCGACGGCATCACCGAGATCCAGCACTCCATCGCCAAGCTCCTGGTGGAGGGCCACGTCGACGAGGCGATCGCCCGCCGCCTGGGCATGAACGTGCGCACCTGCCGGGCCCACATCGCCAAGCTCGCCCAGGCGCTCGGCAGCGGCAGCCGCGCCCAGCTCGGCTATCTCATCGCACAGTCCGGAATGCTGGACCGGGACCACTGACGCGATGGTCCCGCCGGGAGCGACACGCGAGGGCACGGGCTCGGACGCCGGACGGCTCCCGCACCCGGCCGAGCCGGCCGGCGAGGCGGGAGCGGCCCGGTGAGCACGGCACCACATTGCGGGCACGGCGTGGAGGACCTGTGCGCGGCGGGCACGGACCTGTACACGCGTGCCCTGCGCGACGGGCACGTGCGTGCAGGGGACGCCGCCGGTACGCCCTGCCTGGTCGACTTCGGGCTGCTGCGGCCTTCCGCACCGGACCCCGGGCGCCTGGAGCCCGTCCCGCCGGCCGTGGCGCTGCACCGGCTGCTGCGCTCGGCGGCGGACCGGATCGCCGGCGAGCGGCGGCGCGAGGCCCTGGTTGCCGACGCGTTCGAACCGCTCATGCGGATCGACGGCCGGCGGACCGAGACCGGCACCGACACCCCCACGCTGCGGGTGCTCAGCGGCACGGCGCGGATCAACGAGGCCATCACGGAGGCCATGTCCGCGGCCCGCCGCGAGGTGCTGTGCGTCCAGCCGCACCACGAACTGAACACCCCGCGCGGCCATGCCTCGTCACGTGCCGCCGTGCGGCGGGACCAGGAACTGCTGGACCGCGGCGGCCGGATCCGCACGCTGTACCAGCACACCCTGCGCCATCTGCCCACCGTCGCCGGGTACTACGAGCAGCTCAGCGGCGACACCGAGGCGCGCAGCCTGGACGAGGTCACCGACCGTCTGATCGTCATCGACCGCGCCGTCGCCTTCCTCCCGGCGAACGCCGACGCCACCCTGGCCCTGGAGGTGGGGCATCCCGCGCTGATCTCGTACTTCGTGACGGTCTTCGACCGGCTGTGGCGGCTGGCCACGCCCATGTATCCGCAGGCCGTCCAACGGCCCACCGTGGGCGGGGTCACGCCCCGCCAGCGGGCGATCGCCGCACTGCTGGTCGAGGGCCACACCGACGCGGTCATCGCCGAACGGCTCGGCATGAACGTCCGCACCGCCCGGGTCCACATCGCCAAGCTCGCCGCCACCCTCGGCAGCGACAGCCGCGCCCAGCTCGGCTACCTCATAGGGCGGTCGGGGATCCTCGACCGCCGCACGGAGGCGGTCCGGTGAACCACCGCGAGCACGGCGTCGAGGAGCTGTGCGCCGCCGGGGAGAAGCTCTACGAGCGCGCCCTGCGGGACGGGCACCTGCCCGCCGCCGAGGCCGCCGAGGCGCCCTGCCTGACCGGCCTGGGGCTGCTGCACCCGGCCGTCGACGACCTCGCCCGCCTGGAGCCCGTCGCCCCCGCCGCCGTGCTGAACCGCTTCCTGCGCGCCTCCCGTGCCCGCATCGCCGGGGAACGGCGCCGGGAGGAGCGGCTGATGGAGCTCTTCGAGCCCCTCATGCACGCCGGCAGCCGGCACGGTACGCCCGCCGACACCCCCACCCTGCGCCTCCTCGGCGGCACCGAGGTGATCAACCGCGCGATCGGCGACGCCATGGCCGAGGCGACCGGCGAGGTGTGCTGCGTCCAGCCCAACACCCACTACCACGACGAACGCGGGCGGCTCGCGCAGAGCCGGGCCATGGAGCGCGACCAGGCACTGCTCGGCCGGGGTGGCCGTATCCGCACCCTGTACCAGCACACCCAGCGCCATCTGCCGCTCATCCGCTCCCGATACGAGCGGCTGCGCGGCCGCGCCGAGGCCCGCACGCTCGACGAGCTGCCGGACCGGCAGATCGTCATCGACGGCACGGTGGCGTTCCTCCCGGCCGGCGACGACCAGCGGCTCGCCCTGGAGGTACGCCACCCGGCCCTGGTCGGCTTCTTCCTCACCGCGTTCGACCGGCTGTGGCGGCTGGCCACGCCGATGTACCCGCAGGCCGTCCAGCCGCCGTCGCTCGGCGGCATCACGCCCCGCCAGCACGCCATCGCCGCGCTCCTGGTCGAGGGCCACACCGACGCGGTCATCGCCGAACGGCTCGGCATGAACGTCCGCACCGCGCGGCTGCACATCGCCAAGCTCGCCACCGCCCTCGGCAGCGACAGCCGCGCCCAGCTCGGCTACCTCATAGGACAGTCGGGGATTCTTGATCCGGAGCGGTGAGCGCGGAGGCCGGCCGGCCCCGGCGGTGGCCGTCCAGCCCCACCTGGGCGATCCGCACGCCCAGCTGGGTACGGCTGGCCGCGCCCAGCGTCTCCGAGAGCCGGGCGATGTGGGCGCGGCAGGTACGGACGCTGATGCCGAGCCGCTCGGCGATCACCGCGTCCTGATGCCCCTCGGCGAGCAGTGCGGCGATGGACTGCTCGCGGTGCGAGATGCCCTCGATGCCGGTGTCGGGCAGCGGGGCGGTGAGCGGGATGGCCAGCCGCCACAGCCGCTCGAAGACCGTCACCAGGTACTCGACGAGCGCCGGGTGGCGCAGCTCCAGGGCCATCGTGCGGTCGGAGTTGGCGGGGATGAAGGCCACCGTGCGGTCGAAGAGGATCAGCCGGTCTATGACCTCGTCCAGGCTGCGGGCCTCGACCGTGTCGCCCATCAGCTCCAGGTAGTTGAGCAGCCCCTGCCCGTGCCGGGCCACATGCGTGTACAGGTCGCGCATGCGCACACCGCGCCCGCGCAGGGTCAGCGCCCGGTGCAGCCCCTCGGTCAGCTCCGCCTCGCGCCGGATGCCGCCAGGCTGCACCGTGAGCACCTCGGTGGTGCACGCCTCGGTCGCCTCGTCCATGGCCGCCTGGATGCGGGAGAGCCCTTCCAGCACGCGGATGGCGCTGCCCTCGGCCGGTGCGGCCAGGGCGTTCAGCTGCCGGCCCAGGTCCGCGTACCACTCGAAGGCGGACACCGCCGAGCCCACCCGCCGCTGACTCTCGCTGACCTCGTCGTAGACGCCGCGCAGCAGCCTGGTCATGACCTCCTGCGGGGAGGTCGGCACCAGGTAGTCCATGTCGTCGGGGTCCGGGTGCAGCAGGGCCAGCTCCAGCAGGCAGGGCACCGGCCCGGCGTCCGTGCGCGGCACCCGTCCCCGGCGTACGGCACGGGAATAGACACGGTCCCCGGCCTCACACAGCCGGTCGGCACCGTGAGGATGCTCCTCCGCCCCGTGCCCGGCCATCGCCCATTCCACCCCCGGTGTGCTGCCTCTTCCGCAGCGCAACTATGCGCGGCGCCGACCAGGTCCGCAACACGGCTCTCCCGACGAGCGCTGTCGCAAACCCCTGTTTTGCCCGGGTTTCGTCCAGGCTCCGCCCCTCGCATTGCAACAAGCTGATGGTGGTGGGGCGGACTTCACCGGGGCATCGTTGTTCCCGCTTCCCCCGGGTGCCCCAGGCACCCGGAGCGGCCTCGGCCCCGGGCGCCCCCCGCCCGGCCGGGGCCGCCGCATCGCGCCCACGGGGGTGGCGCGACGCCGGGGAGCGGCCGTGGGCCCGGCCGAGGGCCCACGGCCTCGAGCCGTACGACACGTCGTCGTACGGCTCTCGGTCGTGCCTCGGGGCCCTGCCGCCGGGAGTCCGGCCCGGGTCCGGCGTGGGTCCGGCCGGAGTCCGGCCGCGGTCCGGCCCGGCTCCGGTCAGGATCCACCGGCCGTCACTTCAGGCCGATCGCCGCGCAGGACGCCTTGTACCTGGCGGTGCAGATGTCGGCGGCGGTGTAGATGCCGTCCTCGATGACCGTGTCCTTGATGCTGCTTTTGGTCAGCTCGCTCACCTGCACCAGCCTGGCCGGGATGGCCTTGCTGGTGGGGCTGTCGACCCTGTCCTGGGTGAGGGCGTCGAACCGGATGTCCTTGCCCTGGATCTTGGTGACGGCCATCTGCGCGGCGGCCTCGGCCTCGTCCGGGTAGGACTTGTAGACGCTCATGTACTGCTCGCCCGCCACCACCCGCTGCACGGCGTCGAGTTCGGCGTCCTGGCCGGTGATCGGGGGCAGGTCGGTGACGCCGGCCGCCTTGAACGCCTTGATGACACCGCCCGCCATGCCGTCGTTGGCGGCGTAGACGGCCGCGATGTTGCCCTTGCCGATCTTCGCGATCGCCTCGGCCATGTTGGCCTCGGCGTTCTCCGGCTTCCAGTCCTTGGTGTCGTAGGACGCGGCGATCGTCACCTTGCCGGTCAGCTCGGACAGGGCGCCCTGCTTGAACTGCTTGGCGTTCGGGTCGGTGGGCGAGCCGTTCATCATGACGATCTTGTCGGAGCTGTCGACGCCCGACCCCAGGGACTCCAGCAGGCTGCGGGCCTGCACCTCGCCGACCAGCTCGTTGTCGAAGGAGATGTAGGCGTCGATCGGGCCCTCGGCGAGGCGGTCGTAGGCGATGACCGGGATGCCGGCGTCCTTGGCCTTCTTCACCCCGTCGGCGACGGCGTGCGCGTCGACGGCGTCGAGCAGGATGACGTCGACCTTGTCGTCCACCATCTGCTGCAGCTGCTCGGACTGACGGGTGGCGCTCGCGTTCGCGTTGGCGTACTCGACCTTGCCCTGCTTCTTGGTGAGTTCGGCCACCTTGTCCTTGATGATGGGGTAGTCGAACCTGTCGTAGCGGGAGTTGGCCTTCTCCGGGAGCAGCAGGCCCACGGTGACGTCGTCGCCCTTGGTCGGGCTCGCGCTCGCGCTGTCCCCCGTGGCGTTCAGCACGCCGCAGCCGGCGAGCGAGAGGGTCAACGTGGACGCGGCCACGGATATGGCGATACGGCGCATTCGGGGGCTCACTTCAGGTGCGTTCCGGACGTGGGTGCTGCTATACGACCCAGGTGTCTGAAAAGACAACGCGGATGCCGTACCCGGCGTCAAGCGGAATCACTTAACGAGTCCGCAACACCACGCTCGGGTGACCCTGTGAAGGGGGCGCGGAACCCCCTGCAAACACTCTTTACGGACCCTCCACGCAATCGGAGTTCACAGGCGGCCACAGATCGGCACGACCGGTCCGTTCCCGGCACCTCACGATCACCGTGTGATCACCATGCGATCACCGGGCGGCGCACCGCCGGCGCGCGGATTCGACCAGATGAGCGAACAGACTCCGCCAACGGGGATGGCACGGAGAAGGGCCCGCAGGCTCTGACGCCTGCGGGCCCTTCGTCGCTCCGTCGCTCCGCCACGCCTGCCGGAGGGCCGGCCCGGCCACTGCCGCCGGTCGGCCCGGCCGCTGCTACGGATCAGTCCGGCTGCTGCTGCCGCTTGGGCCGCCACACCACGAGCGCGCTGGTCTGCTGGACCTCCTGGTACGGGACCAGGTCCCGGCGGTAGGAGGCGTGGACGGCGGCCTCGCGCTGCCGCATCGCGGCCGCCGCGCCGTCCAGGGCCGCCTCCATCTCCGCCATGCGGGACTGCAGGGCGGCGACCTGGTTCTCCAGCTCGATGATCCGCTTGATGCCGGCCAGGTTGATGCCCTCGTCCTGCGACAACTGCTGCACCTGGCGGAGCAGTTCGATGTCGCGGGCCGAGTAACGGCGGCCCCGGCCGGCGGTGCGGTCGGGGGAGACCAGGCCGAGGCGGTCGTACTGGCGCAGCGTCTGCGGGTGCAGTCCGGAGAGCTGGGCCGCCACCGAGATGACGTAGACCGGGGTCTCCTCGGTCAGTTCATACGGATTACGTCGACGGCCGTCCATCACTCTCAGGCTCCCTTCGCGGCCTCGAACAACTCCGCCCGCGGGTCCTCGCCCGCGGTCGCCTCGCGATACGCCTCCAGCGCGTCACGAGCCTTCCCCGACAGGTCCGTGGGGACACTCACCTCGACGGTGACCAGCAGATCGCCGCGAGTGCCGTCCTTGCGGACCGCGCCCTTGCCCCGCGCCCGCATGGTACGGCCGTTCGGGGTGCCGGGCGGCAGTTTCAGGGTGACGGAGGGGCCGCCTAGAGTCGGCACCCGCACCTCGCCGCCGAGAGCGGCCTCGGTGAACGTCACCGGCACGGTGACGGTGAGGTTGTCGCCCTTGCGGCCGAACACCGGGTGCTCTCCGACGTGCACCGCCACGTACAGATCGCCCGCCGGTCCGCCCCGCTCGCCGGGCGCGCCCTTGCCGCGCAGCCGGATGCGCTGCCCGTCGGTGACGCCCGCCGGGATGCGGACCTGCATCGTGCGGGAGGACTTGGCCCGGCCGCTGCCCTTGCACTCCAGGCAGGGGTGCTCGGCGATCAGGCCGCGGCCCCTGCAGTCGGGGCAGGGGTCGGTCAGCGAGAAGCCGCCGCCCGAGCCCCGGGCGACCTGCCCGGTGCCGACACAGGTCGGGCACACACGCGGTGTGCCGTTCTTGTCGCCGGTGCCGGAGCAGGCCTTGCAGGGCTGCTGGGACGTCATCCGCAGCGGGACCGTCGCCCCCTCGATCGCCTCGGTGAAGCTGAGGGTGACCTCGGTGTCGATGTCCTGCCCGCGCCGCGGCTGGGTCCGGGTCGCCCCCGTGCCACCGCGGTTGAACAGGCCCCCGAAGACGTCCCCGATCCCGCCGCCGAAGCCGCCGCTCTGGGCACCGCCCCCGCCGGCGCCTCCGAAGAGGTCGCCCAGGTCGAAGTTGAAGGAGCCGCCGGCGCCCGGCCCGGGGCGGAAGCCGCCGTTGCCGAACAGGGCGCGCGCCTCGTCGTACTCCTTGCGCTTCTTGGGGTCGCCGAGCACGTCGTTCGCCTCGGAGACCTCCTTGAAGCGCTCCTCGGCCTTGACGTTGCCCTTGTTGGCGTCCGGGTGGAACTCGCGGGCGAGCTTCCGGTACGCCTTCTTGATCTCGGCCTCGGTGGCGTCCTTGGGGACGCCGAGGACCTTGTAGTAGTCCTTCTCGATGAAGTCCTTGGTGCTCATCCTCGACGTCCCTCCTCTCCTGCCTCGCTGGTGATTACGTCAGCCCTCCTCCGGGCCACCGTTCTCCTTGTCGTCGGCCTCGGCCGCCTCGGTGCTCTCCTCGGCGCCCTCCGCCTTGACCGTCTGCGCGCCGGGCTGCGGCTCGGCGACGGCCACCCGCGCGGGGCGGATGGTGCGCTCGCCGATGCGGTACCCGGGCTGCAGGATCGCCACGCAGGTCGTCTCGGTGACGTCCGGCGCGTAGGAGTGCATCAGGGCCTCGTGGATCGTCGGGTCGAAGGGCTCGCCCTCCTTGCCGAACTGCTGCAGGCCCATCTTGGCCGCGACGGTCTCCAGCGACTCGGCGACGGACTTGAAGCCGCCGACGAGTTCGCCGTGTTCCCGGGCGCGGCCGATGTCGTCGAGCACGGGCAGGAGTTCGGTCAGGAGGTTCGCCACGGCGATCTCCTTGACCGCGATCCGGTCGCGCTCGACACGGCGGCGGTAGTTCGCGTACTCGGCCTGGAGGCGCTGGAGGTCCGCCGTGCGCTCACCGAGCGCCGTACGCACCTGGTCCAGCTGGGCCACCAGACCCGCGTCTGCGTTTACGTCCCCGGCCGGGGCCGCCCCCTCTTCGGGAGCGGCCTTCGACTCGGCGTCTTCGGGGGTCGCGCCGGAGGGGACGTCGGGCTTCTCCTCGAAGCCCGGGGTCTCCTCCGTCACGCGGCACCGTCCTTGCGCTCGTCGTCCACGATCTCGGCGTCCACGACGTCGTCGTCGGCCTTGGCCTCGCCGGCACCGGCCTCACCGGCACCGCCGGCGGCCTGGGCGCCCTGAGCGTCGGCGTACATCGCCTGGCCCAGCTTCTGCGAGACGGCGGCGACCTTCTCGGTGGCGGTGCGGATCTCGGCGGTGTCCTCGCCCTTGAGGACTTCCTTCAGCTCGCCGACAGCGGTCTCGACCTCGGTCTTGATCTCGCCGGGGACCTTGTCCTCGTTGTCCTTGAGGAACTTCTCGGTCTGGTAGACGAGCTGCTCGCCCTGGTTGCGGGTCTCGGCGGCCTCGCGGCGGGCGTGGTCCTCCTCCGCGTACTTCTCGGCCTCCTGGCGCATGCGGTCGACCTCGTCCTTCGGCAGCGAGGAGCCGCCGGTGACGGTCATCTTCTGCTCCTTGCCCGTGCCCAGGTCCTTGGCGGTCACGTGCATGATGCCGTTGGCGTCGATGTCGAAGGCGACCTCGATCTGCGGGACGCCACGCGGCGCCGGCGGCAGACCGGTCAGCTCGAACATGCCGAGCTTCTTGTTGTACGCCGCGATCTCGCGCTCGCCCTGGTAGACCTGGATCTGCACGGACGGCTGGTTGTCCTCGGCCGTCGTGAAGATCTCGGACCGCTTGGTCGGGATCGTGGTGTTGCGCTCGATCAGCTTGGTCATGATGCCGCCCTTGGTCTCGATACCGAGGGACAGCGGGGTGACGTCGAGCAGCAGGACGTCCTTGACCTCACCCTTGAGGACACCGGCCTGCAGGGCGGCGCCGATGGCGACGACCTCGTCCGGGTTGACGCCCTTGTTGGCCTCGTTGCCGCCGGTCAGCTCCTTGACCAGCTCGGCGACGGCGGGCATACGGGTGGAGCCGCCGACGAGGACGACGTGGTCGATCTCGCCGAGCTGGATGCCGGCGTCCTTGATGACGTTGTGGAACGGCGTCTTGCAGCGCTCCAGCAGGTCGGCCGTCAGCTGCTGGAACTGAGCGCGGGTGAGCTTCTCGTCCAGGTGCAGCGGGCCCTCGGCGGACGCCGTGATGTAGGGCAGGTTGATCGAGGTCTCGGTGGACGAGGACAGCTCGATCTTGGCCTTCTCGGCGGCCTCGCGGAGGCGCTGCAGGGCCATCTTGTCCTTGGACAGGTCCACGCCGTGACCCGACTGGAACTGCTTGACCAGGTAGTCGACGACGCGCTGGTCCCAGTCGTCACCACCGAGGTGGTTGTCACCGTTGGTGGCCTTCACCTCGACGACGCCGTCGCCGATCTCCAGCAGGGACACGTCGAACGTGCCGCCACCGAGGTCGAAGACGAGGATCGTCTGGTCGTCCTTGTCGAGGCCGTACGCGAGCGCGGCCGCGGTGGGCTCGTTCACGATGCGCAGGACGTTCAGGCCGGCGATCTCGCCGGCCTCCTTGGTCGCCTGACGCTCGGAGTCGTTGAAGTACGCCGGGACGGTGATGACCGCGTCGGTCACCTTCTCGCCCAGGTAGGACTCGGCGTCCCGCTTCAGCTTCTGCAGGATGAACGCGGAGATCTGCTGGGGGTTGAAGTCCTTCCCGTCCAGCTGGATCTTCCAGTCGGTGCCCATGTGGCGCTTCACCGAGCGGATGGTCCGGTCCACGTTCGTGACCGCCTGGCGCTTGGCGACCTCGCCGACGAGCACTTCACCGTTCTTGGCGAAGGCGACGACGGACGGCGTGGTCCTGGCACCCTCGGCGTTGGTGATGACGGTGGGCTCGCCGCCCTCCAGAACGCTGACGACGGAGTTAGTCGTGCCCAGGTCGATGCCGACCGCACGTGCCATGGTTGATTCCTCCAGCTGACTTGAGTGGAACAGACTCAAGTGTGCATGACCGCGTCCGCTCGGTCAACAGACCTGAGCCAGCTGGGCTCAACTCTTATCCGTTCCTTACACGCAACGAACCCGTGACCTGCGTGGATTCGGTGTGGCGGGGCGGCTTGATCGGGACCAGAAGAAGTACGAGAACGGCGAGCAGCGCCACTCCCGCAACCCACCACACGGCCCGGCCCCCCGTCCAGCCGGTGTGCACGAGCACCCCCACGAGCACCGACGAGAAGGAGCCGGCACCCAGCAGCACGACGGACCCCTGGGGGGTGAGCCCGAGCCGCCGCAGCCGGTGCGCGAGATGGTCGGGACCCCGCCTGAGCAGCGGGCGCCGGGACACCAGCCGGGCGAGGACCACCAGGACGGTGTCGGCGACGGCGACCGCGCCGAGACCGAACACCACGGCCGCGCTCGGGCCGATCGCGTACCCCGCACGCGTGAAGACCAGGGACGCCGACAGCAGGAATCCTGTGAACAGCGAACCGCAGGCCCCCATCCCCACCCGCGCGGGATGCCAGTTGTGCATGAGGAAGCCGGTGAGGGCGGCGGCGAACACGCTCAGCAGGACGGCGAGCCCGTCCATCACCTCGGCGGCGGCACAGGCGCCCGCCCCGAACGCGGTGACCACCCCGACGGTCCCGGCCAGCCCGTCGGCGTGGTCGAGCCCCTTGAAGGCGAGGGAGGCGAGCGCGATCCAGCCCACCGCCAGCGCCCCGCCCGGCACGCCGGTCTCGTCGTACGGCACCACACAGGCAGCGGCGACGAACGCGCCGGCGACGAGCACACGCGCGCGCAGCCGCCACACGTCGGCGACGAGGCCCAGTGCCGCGAGCGCGGCGGCGGCGACCAGGAGCCTGCCGACCCCGTCCCCGAGCGGGGCCACCCGCGTCCACTGCCCCACCCAGGCGACCAGACAGGTGACGGCCACCACGGCGAGGCCGCCGAGCACCGGAAGGGGCCGCTGCCGGCGCCGGTCGAGGATGCCCAGCCGCAGCGCGGGCACTCTGAGCAGCGCCGCGAGCACGGCGGCGAGGAAGAGGGCGGCGGTGGCGGCGGCGATCCCGTAGAGCACGGCTCTAAGGTAGGTGCGAATGTAGCAATTCGGGATGAATAACACGATCGGATTGCCCGTGGGATGCAATAGGCGTACGCGCGGACGCGGGGAAAGGCAGACCTCAGCGACCCAGATCACCCCGCGCCCGGCTGCATCCCGAAGGAAGATGGGGGTAGTCTCAGACGGACTGCATAAGTTACCGCTTAGTAATGTCGCTCGGTCAAAATCGAGGCCGCTTCAGGAGCCCCAATGCAACTCGCCGCGATCATCGTGTCGCTGGTCCTGATCGTGGTCGGCGTGGCACTGTTCGGCCGCGCCTGCCTGCAGATCTTCAACTTCATGCGGCTCGGCCAGCCGGTACCGGCCGGGGCCCGGACCGACAATCCGTACGCGCGCACCGTGACCGTGGTGCGCGAGTTCCTCGGCCACACCCGGATGAACCGCTGGGGCGTCGTCGGCGTGGCGCACTGGTTCGTGGCCATCGGCTTCTACACCCTGCTGCTGACGATCGTGAACGCGTTCGGCCAGCTGTTCAAGGCGGACTGGCTCCTGCCGATCATCGGCGAATGGGCGCCCTACAACGTCTACGTCGAGTTCATCGGCACGATGACGGTGCTCGGCATCCTCGCCCTGCTCGTCATCCGGCAGCTGAGCAAGCCGAACAAGCCGGGCCGCAAGTCCCGCTTCGCCGGCTCCAACTTCGGCCAGGCGTACTTCGTCGAGGCCGTCATCCTCATCGTCGGCGTCTGCATCTTCATGCTGCACGCCCTGGAGGGCGCCCAGCACCACGTGGACGGCTACGAGGCCTCCTTCTTCATCTCGTACCCGGTCGTCTCGTGGCTGAGGGGCCTGGACGTCTCCACGCTCCAGAACCTGACCTACTTCTTCGCCGGCCTGAAGATCGCGACCTCCTTCATCTGGATGATCGTGGTCGCGCTGAAGACCGACATGGGTGTCGCGTGGCACCGCTTCCTGGCGTTCCCGAACATCTGGTTCAAGCGGGACGCGAAGGGTGGGACGGCGCTGGGCGCGCTGCTGCCGATGACGAGCGGCGGCAAGCCGATCGACTTCACCGACCCGGGCGACGACGACGTCTTCGGCGTCTCCCAGGTCGAGCAGTTCTCCTGGAAGGGCCTGCTGGACTTCTCCACCTGCACCGAGTGCGGGCGCTGCCAGTCGCAGTGCCCGGCGTGGAACACCGGCAAGCCGCTCTCCCCCAAGCTCCTGATCATGTCGCTGCGCGACCACGCCCACGCCAAGGCGCCCTACCTGCTCGCGGGTGGCGGCAAGTCCATGGAGGGCGAGGAGAAGGCGTCGCCGGAGCAGCTGAAGGACGTACCCGCCGCCGCACTGGCCGAGGCCGAGCGCCCGCTGATCGGCACCGCCGCGGAGCTGGGTGTCATCGACCCGGACGTGCTGTGGTCCTGCACCACCTGCGGTGCCTGTGTCGAGCAGTGCCCGGTGGACATCGAGCACGTCGACCACATCGTCGACATGCGCCGCTACCAGGTGATGATCGAGTCCGCGTTCCCGTCCGAGGCGGGCACGATGCTCAAGAACCTGGAGAAGAAGGGCAACCCCTGGGGCCTGGCGAAGAAGCAGCGCCTGGAGTGGACCAAGGAGGTCGACTTCGAGGTCCCGGTCGTCGGCAGGGACATCGAGGACCTCTCCGAGGTCGAGTACCTGTACTGGGTCGGCTGTGCCGGCGCCCTGGAGGACCGCGCGAAGAAGACCACCAAGGCCTTCGCCGAGCTGCTGCACATCGCGGGCGTGAAGTTCGCGATCATGGGCGGTGACGAGAAGTGCACCGGTGACTCCGCCCGCCGCCTGGGCAACGAGCCGCTGTTCCAGGAACTCGGCATGGAGAACGTCATGGCACTGAACATGGCGTTCGGCGAGGAGACGGACGACGAGGGCAAGGTCGTTCCCGAGTCCGCGAAGCCGAGGTCCGCGAAGAAGATCGTCGCGACCTGCCCGCACTGCCTGAACACCCTCGGCAACGAGTACCCGCAGCTCGGCGGCGACTACGAGGTCATCCACCACACCCAGCTGCTGCAGCACCTCGTCGACGAGGGCAGGCTGGTCCCCGTCACCCCGGTCGAGGGCATCATCACCTACCACGACCCGTGCTACCTGGGCCGCCACAACAAGATCTACACGCCGCCGCGCGAGATCATCGGCAAGGTCCCGGGCCTCAGGAACGAGGAGATGCACCGCCACAAGGAACGCGGCTTCTGCTGCGGCGCCGGCGGCGCGCGGATGTGGATGGAGGAGCGGATCGGCAAGCGCATCAACAACGAGCGCGTCGACGAGGCCCTCTCCCTCAACCCCGACATCGTCTCCACCGCCTGCCCGTTCTGCCTGGTCATGCTCACCGACTCGGTGAACGGCAAGAAGAACGACGGTCAGGCCAAGGAGTCCATCCAGGTCGTGGACGTCGCCCAGCTCCTGCTCGACTCCGTCCGGACCCCGGTCCCCGACGACGAGCCCCCCGCGGGCACGGCCGAGTCGGAGACCGCCCCCGAGCCCGAGCCGGTGAAGTAACCCCACCGGCCGAGCCGCCCCCGGGAACCCGACGGCGCCCCCTGACCCGCACAGGCAGGGGGCGCCGTCGTACGTCACGGGCCGCGGCGCGCTACGCCCCCTTGGGAGCCGCCTGCTGGACCACGTCGAAGGACCACAGGGTGGAGCCGGAGGCGGCTGGGCGGGGGCGCTCGGCGCCCTCGCCGGTGCCCTGGTGCGCGGACTTCATCGGCCCCTCCATCCACGCCTGGAAGGACTCCTCGTCACGCCAGCGCGTGTACACGAGGTACTGGTCGGTGCCCTCGACGGGCCGCAGCAGCTCGAACCACTCGAAGCCGTCGGAGTTCTCCACGGCGTGGGCCCGCGAGGCGAACCGCTTCTCCAGCGTCTCCCGCTGCTCGGCGGGGACGGTCAGCACGTTGATCTTCACTACGCTCATGCGCCAATCCTTACCCACACCCACCCGTCGGGCGCAGGCAGGACGCCGTCGCACACCGACCGGCGGCCGTGAACCGCCGTCATGCGAACCCGCCCGGCGGCCCTGAGACGCCGTCACCCGAACGTGCTCGGCGGTCTCGAAAGCTTTACCGGTCTCCCGTACAACCCTCACGCCCCCGCGCAGGTCTCTTGATCGCCGACCGCCCGGTGAACCGCGGTACAACAAGCGACGAACACGGGCAGTCCGCACCCCATCGACTGTGGATGCCCGCCAGGCATCCCCCGCATGCCGCAGGAGAACCGCATGCACAAGCACAGGCGTCTCGCCCTCGCGACGGCCACCGCGGCCGCGCTGACGGGCGGCCTGCTCACCTTCGTCGCCTCACCCGCGACCGCCGCCGACTCGGTCAAGGTCGCGAAGGCGGACTTCAACGGCGACGGCATCGGCGACATCGCCGCCTCCGCGCCCGGCGCATACGTCGGCGGCCACAAGGACGCCGGCCAGGTCGTCGTTCTGTACGGCACGGCCACCGGCGTTTCCTCCGCCAAGCGCACCACCATCAGCCAGGACACCACGGGCGTCCCCGGCACCGCCGAGGCCGGCGACGGCTTCGGCCGCGAGACGGCGTACGGCGACTTCAACGCCGACGGCTACGACGACCTCGCCGTCGGCAGCCCGTTCGAGAAGGTCGGCAACGACACCAACGGCGGCGACCTCGTCGTCCTGTGGGGCTCGAAGAGCGGCCTGACCGGCAAGTCCGCCCACCTGGTCGACCCGGCCGTCTCCGGCCACGACTACTGGGGCAAGGACCTCGCCGCCGGCGACTTCGACGGCGACGGCAAGACCGACCTGGTCGTCGGCAGCTCCTCCGCCACCCTGTACCTCTACAAGGGCGGCATCAGCGGCTCCGGCACCGCGGGCAGCATCACCACCATCAAGCCGCCCATCCAGAACGGCAGCAACGACTACCCGTTCGGCCCGATGAGCCTGACCGCCGGTGACGTCAACGGCGACGGCCGCACCGACCTCGTGGTCGACGGCTACGAGACCAAGTCGCAGTACGGCTGGAACACCAACTACTGGCTGCCCGGCACCGCGAGCGGTCTGAGCGGCTCGTCCGCCAAGACCCTCAAGTCCGGCATCATCACCGCCATCGGCGACATCAACGGCGACGGCTTCGGCGACATCGTCAGCGGCGCCGGCTGGGACGCCACCCTGTCCGACGGCACCGCCGTCCCGGACTCCTCCACCGGCGGCCGGGTGAACGTCACCTACGGTTCCGCCGCCGGCCCGGCGTCCACCACCGGCATCGACCAGAACACCGGCAACGTCCCCGGCACCTCGGAGAAGGGCGACTCCTTCGGCTGGGAGCTCGACCTCGGCGACGTCAACGGCGACGGCTACCAGGACCTCGTCGTCAGCACCCCGCTGGAGGACATCGACGGCGTCACCGACACCGGCGCGGTCACCGTCCTGTACGGCTCGCAGTCCGGCGTGAACACCGCCTCCGGCACCCAGTCGTTCAACCAGAACACCACCGGCGTCCCCGGCGGCAACGAGAAGAGCGACCTCTTCGGCAACGACGTCAAGCTCGACGACGTCACCGGTGACGGCAAGGCCGACCTGGTGATCGGCGCGACCGAGGACGCCGGTGACGGCGCCATCACCTACCTGCCGTCCGACGGCGAGAAGATCACCACCGCCGGTAGCCGTTTCATCGGCGCGGGCACCGTCGGCGTCTCCACCTCGGGCACCCCTCAGTTCAGCGCCGTCTTCGCCGACTGACCCGCCCGCACCACCCCTTCCACCAAGGCCGGGCCCGCGCACGTGGGCCCGGCCGCCCCCACCCCCCCCCCCCCCCCCCCCCCCCTCGCCCACCCCCCCCCCCCCCGGGCCCCCCCCCCCGCCCCCCGCCGGCGCGCCCCCCCCCCCCCCCCCCCCGCCCCCCCCCCCCCCGCCCG
>NZ_JBICWT010000015.1:0-166984 GCF_043199955.1 Streptomyces sp. NPDC048514
GGCGGTGTCCGCCTATCGGGGTCCCGCCGCCAACTTTCCCCCCCCCCGGGCGGGCCCCCCGGGGCGCGGGGGGGGGGGCCCGCCGGGGGGGTGGGGGGGGGGGGGGGGCGGGGCCGCCCCCCGCCGGAGGGGGGCGGCGCGCGCAGGTCTGCCCCGGCGGAACCGGGGTACCCGCTTTCCGGAGCCGAACTGTCCATGAGACTCAGGGAGTTGATGATGGCTGGCTTCGGGCAAGGAACGCGCGGACACCCCCGGTCACGTGGCCGGACGTGGCAACGGACCGGGCCGGACCGCGCAACGCTGGGGATCATCGGAACCATCTGCGCGGTGGCCGGCTTCTTCGCACTGGGCATCGTCCTCGGGCCGGTGGCGATGTTCTGCGGCTGGCAGTCCATGGGCCGCACCTGGTCGAGCGACCGGAACGTCCCGGCCCTGGTGGCCCTGATCCTGGGCGCGATCGACACGTTGCTGGCCATCATCGCCCTGGCCGGTGCGGCGACTTGGGGCCACGGGCTGCTCTAGCCGGCCTCGCGCGTCTCCGCGCCGTCCGCGGGAGCGCGGGGGCTGGTCGCGCAGTTCCCCGCGCCCCGGGGACCGTGCCTCAGCGGGGCTGCTCCTCGCGGTCGACGGCCAGCCGGGACACCTCCGCGCGCAGCAGGCGGACCTCCTCGGTCAGGGAGGCGATCGCCTCCGTCTGCCGGCGTTCCTCCACGTCGTCCTTCTCGAACCGCGCGATGAACCACGCGGCGATGTTCGCGGTGACCACACCCAGCAGGGCGATCCCCGACAGCATCAGGCCGACCGCGATCATCCGCCCCAGCCCGGTCGTCGGCGCGTGGTCCCCGTATCCCACGGTCGTCATCGTCGTGAACGACCACCACACCGCGTCACCCAGCGTCCGGATGTTCCCGTTCGGCGAGTCCCGCTCCACGGACAGCACCGCCAGCGAGCCGAACATCAGCAGCCCGACGACGGAACCGACGACATAGGTGGTCAGCCGGATCTGCGGAGCCATCCGGGCCCGCCGCCCCACCAGCAGCAGCGTCGACACCAGCCGCAGCAGCCGCAGCGGCTGCAGGACGGGCAGCACGACCGCGCACAGGTCGGGCCAGTGCTGCCGGACGAACGGTCCGCGCCGCGGGGCGAGCGCCAGCCGGACCACGTAGTCGAGGGCGAACGCGCCCCACACCACCCATTCCACCGCCGTGCACAGGGTCGTCGTGGAACGATCGGCGGAGGCGTCCACGATCGGCACGGCGTACGCGACGGCGAAGGTTATGGCGAGCGCCAACAGCGGCCGCTCCGTGTGCTGTTCCCACCGCGTCTGCGCCGACCGTCGTTCCATGGAGACAATCGTAAAGAGAAAGTAAGGACGGTGGCGGATCAGGCCCGTCGTCCGGCGGGCTCCCGAAGGGGAACGCAGAAGCCGCGGGCCGGGTCTCTCACCGGCCCGCGGCTTCCCACCGTGCTCGTCGGCCAGGGGCCGAGCTGTGGCTACGCGTCGCCGCCGGCCGCGCCCGGGTCGGCCGCCGAGACGTCCAGCAGCTGGTAGCGGTCGATGGCCTGCTTCAGCGCGGACCGGTCGACCTTGCCCTCACGCGCCAGCTCGGTCAGGACGGCGACCACGATCGACTGGGCGTCGATGTGGAAGAAGCGGCGCGCGGCGCCCCGGGTGTCGGCGAAGCCGAAGCCGTCGGCCCCGAGTGACTGGTAGGTGCCCGGCACCCAGCGCGCGATCTGGTCCGGAACCGATCGCATCCAGTCGGACACGGCCACGAACGGACCCTCGGCGCCGCTGAGCTTCCGCGTCACGAACGGCACCCGCTGCTCCTCCTCCGGATGCAGCAGGTTGTGCTCCTCGCACGCCACGGCCTCGCGGCGCAGCTCGTTCCAGGAGGTCGCGGACCACACGTCCGCCTTGACGTTCCAGTCCTCCGCGAGGATCCTCTGGGCCTCCAGGGCCCACGGCACCGCGACACCGGACGCCATGATCTGCGCCGGGATCGAGCCGCCCGTGCCCTCGCCGATCCGGTGGACGCCCTTGACGATGCCCTCGACGTCCACGTTCGCCGGTTCGGCCGGGTGCTGGATGGGCTCGTTGTAGACGGTCAGGTAGTAGAAGACGTCCTCGCCGTGCGGGTGCTCGGGCGAGCCGCCGTACATCCGCCTCAGGCCGTCCTGGACGATGTGCGCGATCTCGTACGCGTACGCCGGGTCGTACGCCACGCACGCGGGGTTGGTCGAGGCGAGCAGCTGCGAGTGGCCGTCCGCGTGCTGCAGGCCCTCACCGGTCAGGGTCGTGCGACCGGCGGTCGCACCCAGGACGAATCCGCGCGCCAGCTGATCGGCCATCTGCCAGAACTGGTCGCCGGTGCGCTGGAAACCGAACATCGAGTAGAAGACGTAGACCGGGATCAACGGTTCGCCGTGCGTGGCGTACGCCGAGCCGGCCGCGATCAGCGAGGCGGTGCAGCCCGCCTCGGAGATGCCGTCGTGCAGCATCTGGCCGGTCGGGGACTCCTTGTACGCGAGCAGCAGATCGCGGTCGACCGCCTCGTACTGCTGGCCGAGCGGGTTGTAGATCTTCGCACTCGGGAAGAAGGAGTCCATGCCGAACGTGCGGTACTCGTCCGGCGCGATCAGCACGAAACGCTTGCCGATCTCCTTGTCCCGCATGAGGTCCTTGAGCAGCCGGACGAACGCCATCGTCGTGGCGATGGACTGCTGACCGGAGCCCTTCTTCACGCTCGCGTACGTCTTGTCGTCCGGCAGCACGAGCGGCTGGGAGCGCACGACGCGCGTCGGGACGTACCCGCCGCACTGCTTGCGCATGTCGTGCATGTACTGGATCTCCTCCGTGTCCCGGCCCGGGTGGTAGTACGGAGGCGCGCCGGACTCCAGCTCACGGTCGGAGATCGGCAGGTGCAGGCGGTCCCGGAAGCGCTTCAGGTCGTCGACCGTCAGCTTCTTCATCTGGTGCGTGGCGTTGCGGCCCTCGAAGTTCGGCCCCAGCGTCCAGCCCTTGATCGTCTTGGCCAGGATGACCGTCGGCTGGCCCTTGTGCTCCTTGGCCGCCTTGAACGCGGCGTAGATCTTGCGGTGGTCGTGACCGCCACGGCCCAGGTGCAGGATCTGGTCGTCGGTCATGTTCTCGACCATCGCGCGCAGCCGGCGGTCGTCGCCGAAGAAGTGCTCGCGGATGTAGGCGCCGGACTCGGTGGCGTAGGTCTGGAACTGGCCGTCCGGCGTCGTGTTCATCTTGTTGACCAGGATGCCGTCCCGGTCCTGCGAGAGCAGCGGGTCCCAGGAGCGGTCCCAGATCAGCTTGATCACGTTCCAGCCGGCGCCCCGGAAGACCGACTCCAGCTCCTGGATGATCTTGCCGTTGCCGCGCACCGGGCCGTCCAGGCGCTGCAGGTTGCAGTTGACCACGAAGGTCAGGTTGTCCAGGCCCTCCCGGGCGGCCAGGGTGAGCTGGCCGAGCGATTCGGGCTCGTCCATCTCGCCGTCGCCGAGGAACGCCCACACGTGCGACCTGGAGGTGTCCGCGATGCCGCGCGCCTGCATGTAGCGGTTCATCCGCGCCTGGTAGATCGCGCCGAGCGGGCCGAGGCCCATGGAGACGGTCGGGAACTCCCAGAAGTCCGGCATGGAGCGCGGGTGCGGGTAGCTGGACAGGCCGTCCGGGTACTTCGACTTCTCCTGGCGGAAGCCGTCGAGCTGGTCGGAGCTGAGCCGGTCGAGCATGTACGCGCGGGCGTAGATGCCGGGGGAGGCGTGGCCCTGGAAGAAGACCTGGTCGCCGCCGTCGCCCTCGTCCTTGCCCCGGAAGAAGTGGTTGAAGCCGACGTCGTAGAGCGAGGCGGAGGAGGCGAAGGTGGCGATGTGACCGCCGACCCCGATACCGGGGCGCTGGGCGCGTGAGACCATCACGGCGGCGTTCCAGCGGGTCACGTTCAGGATCCGGCGCTCGATCTCCTCGTTGCCGGGGAAGAAGGGCTCGCTCTTGGTGGGGATCGTGTTGACGTAGTCCGTGCTGCGCATCTCGGGCACGGCCACGCGCCTTTCGCGGGCCCGCTCGATCAGGCGCAGCATGAGATAGCGGGCCCGCTCCCGGCCGCGCTCGTCGACGGCGGCGTCGAGGGAGTCGAGCCACTCCTGGGTCTCTTCGGGATCGAAGTCAGGAACCTGACTCGGAAGGCCGCCAATGATGATCGGATTGCGATCGGATCCGGAAGCCACGCTGTTCCTTACCTGTCGGAGGGCCACTGTTGTGCTCGTGCCTGCACCGTTCCCCATCGTGTACCTCGGGAAGACCTACGTCATCTCTACCGTGAGGTAACCCGGTCCCAGGGTCGGTCAAAACGCAACGATACGCCCGGGGTGTGACGCGCATGGCAAAGTTGTTCGAGCCCTGCGGCTGCGGATGATTCCGAACGGCGCAAACCGGGCACATCGGTGTGATGTGGGTCACGCGGAATCGGGATACGGTGCCAGGAGTTGCGGCGACACGGCCGGGATCGTCACCGTTTCGGCGGTCCCGACGGCCGGGTACTTGCGCGATCCGTCCCGCACGTGTGGACTACGGCCAATGCTTCGCGCACGCGCGTGGCTGAGATATTCATCAAGACATGATCAGGAGGCAACCCGTGAGCGCGACCGCGGACCACGCGGAGGAGCGGACCAACCCTGCCGCCAGGCTGGGTTTCCAGCCCGGGCAGGTGGTCCAGGAGATCGGCTACGACGACGACGTCGATCAGGAGCTCCGCGAGGTCATCGAGGAAGTCATCCAGGGCGACCTCATGGACGAGGACTACGACGACGTGGCCGACGCCGTCGTCCTGTGGTTCCGTGACGATGACGGCGACCTGACGGATGCGCTGGTGGATGCCACCACGTACATCGAAGAGGGTGGCGCGATCCTGCTCCTGACGCCGAAGACCGGCCGTTCGGGGTACGTGGAGCCCAGCGACATCCAGGACGCCGCGACGACGGCCGGCCTGACGGCGGCGAAGAGCGTCAGTGTGGGCAAGGACTGGAGCGGCTCGCGTCTGGCGACGCCGAAGGCCGCGAAGTCCGGCAAGAGGTAAGCCGCCTCGTCCCTCGGTACGGACGGGCCGAGAACACTCGGTCCGTCCGTCGGGCTGTGGTGATCGCTGCGTAGGGTGGAGGCGAGCGCTGGCTGCGCTCCCACCTCCGAATCAGCCCACCGAAGGGATGCACGACGATGGCGATCCAGGTCGGCGACAAGGCGCCCGACTTCGAGCTCAAGGACAACCACGGCCGCACGGTGAGGCTCTCGGACCTCCGCGGCGAGAAGAACGTGGTGCTCCTCTTCTACCCCTTCGCCTTCACCGGCGTCTGCACCGGCGAGCTGTGCGAGCTGCGCGACAACCTGCCGAAGTTCGCCGACCGCGACACCCTGCTGCTCGCCGTATCCAACGACTCCATCCACACCCTGCGCGTCTTCGCCGAGCAGGAGGGCCTGGAGTACCCGCTGCTGAGCGACTTCTGGCCGCACGGCAACGTGTCGCGCGCGTACGGCGTCTTCGACGAGGACAAGGGCTGCGCCGTCCGCGGCACCTTCATCATCGACAAGGAGGGCGTCGTGCGGTGGACCGTGGTCAACGGCCTGCCGGACGCCCGTGACCTGAACGACTACGTGAAGGCGCTCGACACCCTGTAGGCCCAGCGCGGGACGACACCTGTGACTCTCCGGTTCCAGGGTCTGCGAGGCGCGGGAACCCGTCACTAGGATCGGCACGTTGATCCCATATCCGAAGCACACGGGGCTCCCGGCCCCTGGACACCACATGGAGGACCCGTGGGAGTCAGCCTCAGCAAGGGCGGCAACGTATCGCTGACGAAGGAGGCCCCGGGCCTGACCGCCGTCATCGTCGGTCTGGGCTGGGACGTGCGCACCACGACCGGCACGGACTTCGACCTCGACGCCAGCGCGCTGCTGCTGAACAACGCCGGCAAGGTCGCGAGCGACCAGCACTTCGTCTTCTTCAACAACCTCAAGAGCCCCGACGGCTCGGTCGAGCACACCGGTGACAACATCACCGGCGAGGGAGAGGGCGACGACGAGCAGATCAAGGTCGACCTGGCCGGCGTCCCGGCCGACGTCGACAAGATCGTCTTTCCGGTGTCGATCTACGACGCCGAGAACCGCCAGCAGTCCTTCGGCCAGGTCCGCAACGCCTTCATCCGCGTCGTGAACCAGGCCGACCAGCAGGAGATCGCCCGCTACGACCTGAGCGAGGACGCCTCCACCGAGACCGCCATGGTCTTCGGTGAGCTGTATCGCAACGGGGCGGAATGGAAGTTCCGCGCCATCGGCCAGGGCTACGCCTCCGGCCTGCGCGGCATCGCGCAGGACTTCGGCGTCAACGTCTGATCCCGGCAGGGTTCCGACGCCCCCACCGTCCGGCGCCGTCCCGTTTGCGGGCGGCGCCGGACGCGCAGGACAACCAGGAAAGCACCACTAGGGGAGGACCAGCATCATGGGCGTCACGCTCGCCAAGGGGGGCAATGTCTCCCTCTCCAAGGCCGCACCGAACCTCACCAACGTCATGATCGGACTCGGCTGGGACGCTCGGTCCACCACGGGGGCCCCTTTCGATCTCGACGCCAGCGCGCTGCTGTGCGGCGCCGGGAACCGCGTGATGGGCGACGAGTGGTTCGTGTTCTACAACCAGCTCAAGAGCCCCGACGGCTCGGTCGAGCACACCGGTGACAACCTCACCGGTGAGGGCGAGGGCGACGACGAGTCCATCCTGGTGGACCTGGTCGCGGTGCCGGCGCAGTGCGAGAAGGTCGTCTTCCCGGTCTCGATCCACATGGCGGACGAGCGCGGCCAGACCTTCGGCCAGGTGTCCAACGCCTTCATCCGGGTCGTCAACCAGGCCGACGGCCAGGAGCTGGCCCGTTACGACCTGAGCGAGGACGCCTCCACCGAGACCGCCATGATCTTCGGCGAGCTGTACCGCTACCAGGGCGAGTGGAAGTTCCGCGCCGTCGGGCAGGGGTACGCGTCGGGGCTGCGGGGCATCGCCCTCGACTTCGGGGTGAACGTCTCCTAGCCGGCTGTACCGGCGAGGGCCTGCGCTGTGGCTTTTCGGTGAGGATCGCCCCGACGGGTACCGCCGGCCGGGTGCCCCTCTAGACTCGTGGTCAACATTTAGCAAAGCCGAGTGCGGCGCGGAGGAGACCCTCCCTCAGACTCCGTCTGGGGGGTGCCCTCAACACACGATTGGGTAGCCAGTGCTTCTGAAAACCTTCGGCTGGTCGTTCGCGGTCACCGCGCTCGGCCTGGTCGCGGCGGCCTTCTACGGGGGGTGGACCGCCTTCGGCATCGTGGCGATCCTCGCCATCCTGGAGATCTCGCTGTCCTTCGACAACGCGGTCGTCAACGCCGGAATCCTGAAGAAGATGAACGCCTTCTGGCAGAAGATCTTCCTCACGGTCGGCGTCCTGATCGCGGTCTTCGGCATGCGGCTGGTCTTCCCCGTCGTCATCGTGGCCATCACCGCCAAGAAGAGTCCGATCGAAGCGGTCAACCTGGCCTTCACCGACAAGGACCTCTACCAGCAGCTGGTCACCGACGCCCACCCGGCGATCGCCGCGTTCGGTGGCATGTTCCTGCTGATGATCTTCCTCGACTTCATCTTCGAGGACCGGGACATCCAGTGGCTGCGCTGGATCGAGCGCCCCCTGGCCAAGCTCGGCAAGGTCGACATGCTGTCGGTCTGCATCGCCCTGATCGTCCTGCTCATCACCTCCTTCACCTTCGCCACCCACGCCCACCAGCACGGCGGCGCCCACGCCGACAAGGCGCAGACGGTCCTGATCGCCGGCATCGCCGGCCTGATCACCTACATGGTCGTCGGCGGCCTGTCCGGCTACTTCGAGGACAAGCTCGAGGAAGAGGAGGAGCGCGAGCACGAGCAGGAGGAAGAGGCCGCCCGCTCCGGCAAGCAGCGCTCGCCGGTGGTCCTGGCGGGCCAGGCCGCGTTCTTCATGTTCCTCTACCTCGAGGTCCTGGACGCGTCCTTCTCCTTCGACGGCGTGATCGGTGCCTTCGCGATCACCAACGACATCGTCCTGATGGCCCTCGGCCTCGGCATCGGCGCCATGTACGTCCGGTCGCTGACCGTGTACCTGGTCCGCCAGGGCACCCTCGACGACTACGTCTATCTGGAGCACGGCGCCCACTACGCCATCGGCGCCCTGGCCGTGATCCTCATGATCACCATTCAGTACGAGATCAACGAGGTCATCACCGGCCTCGTCGGCGTGGTGCTGATCGCCTGGTCGTTCTGGTCCTCCGTCCGCCGCAACCGCGCCCTGGCGGCCGCGGGCCCGGACGCGGGCTCGGACGAGAAGTCGGAGATCTCCTCCGGGGTCTGACCCCGGCCCCTGCTCGCCCCTACACGGACAAGATCAGGGACGGGACGGGGTGTGGCGCCCCGTCCGGTGAGGGAACGCTTCGTTCGGGGCGGCCGCGTGGTCGGCCGCCCCGACGGTGTTTCGCGGACGAGTACCCCGGGGGCGGGAATGGGTTTCTTCGACGGGCTGCTGGGCGGGCGCGCTGCCGACTTCGACTCGGGCAGCGCCTCGTCCAACGCCATCGAGCTCACCAAGCGGCACCAGACGGTGTCCCTCACCAAGCAGGACGCGGCCACCGGCCATCTGCGGGTCAACCTCGCCTGGCGGATGCGGACCTCCGACTTCGACGGAGCCCGGCGCACCAGCCTGCTGCGCCATCCCTTCAAGGCCCTGAGGCCGCCGGAGGTGCTCGGACACGGGCAGAGCATGGTCAACGTCGACCTCGACCTGGGCTGTCTGTACGAGCTGATGGACGGCACCAAGGGGGTCGTCCAGCCGCTGGGCGGCTATCTGGGAGACGTCAACGCACCGCCGTACATCAAACTCAGCGGCGACGACCGGTTCGGCTCCGGGTCCGGCGAGACGATGTACGTCAACCTCGACCACCGGGACGCCATCAAGCGGCTGCTCGTCTTCGTCTACATCTACGACCAGACGCCGGCCTTCGACCGTACCCACGCGATCGTCACGCTCTATCCGAGCAACGGCCCGCGCGTCGAGATAAGCCTCGACGAACGCCACCCGCAGGCCCGCTCCTGCGCGGTGGTCATGATCGAGAACGTCAAGGGCGAACTGCTCGTCCGCCGCGAGGTCAAGTTCGTCTACGGCTTCCAGGGCGAGCTGGACCGGCTGTACGGCTGGGGCCTGCAGTGGGGCCGGGGCTACAAGACCAAGGTGGAGCGGTAGCCGTGGGCGAAGCGGTAGCCGCCGCACGGCCCACGGACCGGCGCCGGCGGACAGGCCCTCCCGTCGCCCGGTCCACCGCCCGGTCTACCGCCCGATGAACTGGGGCCCCTGCGGCGGCAGCCGGAAATTCGGATCCACGGCCACCGGCACCGGCTGAGACTGGGGGTACCCGTACGCCGGCCGGGCGGAGGCCGGCTGCGGATAGCCGTAGGCGGACTGCTGCGGCAGCGCCGACGCCGGCTGTTCCGCAGGCAGCGGCTGGGACGCCGTCGTCTCCGGCGGGAGCCGCTCCTGCTCCGCCTCCGACTCGTCGACCGAGATGCCGAAGTCCGTGGCAAGGCCCTTGAGGCCGTTCGAGTAGCCCTCGCCCAGCGCGCGGAACTTCCAGCCCTCCCCGCGCCGGTACAGCTCACCGCAGATCAGCGCGGTCTCCGCGCCGGTCTCCGGCTTGATGTCGAACCGGGCCAGCGGCTCCCCGTCGGCCACGGCCGCGTCGTACAGCAGGATGCCCAGGGCCGGTACCCGGTCGAAGGAGACGCCGTCGGCGGAGGCCACCAGCAGAATGCGGCCGACCCCCGGCTCGGCCCCCGCGAGGTCTGTCTGGATCGTGTCGGTCAGGCTCTCGGCGATACGCTTCTTACCGAGCCGCCACACCTTTCCCGAGGGGTGCCGGGGCTGGTTGTAGAAGACGAAGTCCTCGTCGGAGCGCACACGGCCGTCGGCACCCAGCAGCAGCGCCGAGACGTCCACGTCGGGAACCCCCTGCCCGGGGGTCCAGTGCAGCACGGCGCGCACCGTGGTGGCCTCCAGCGGGACGTTCGACCCCTTCAGCATCGCGTGCGTCATGCGGTCATCCTGCCCTCTCGGTCCTGGTCACGACAATGCGGGGGGTGTGGGCGCCGACATGGGGGAGTTACCGGGAATTCATGCCCGCGGGGAACCTGCGACACGGATCCCTACGTACTATTACCGGCCACCCTTTACCGAACCAACAGACTCGGCGTGCACCCCGAAGGAGTTCTATGCGTCATTTCGGGCACATCGCCCCCGAGGTACGGCAGCGCCTCTTCCACCAGGAGCCGTGCGCGTTCACCGCCGACTCCCCGGCCCGGCTGCTCTCCGCGGCCCTGGGCGCCACGCTGTACAGCCCGGCCACCCGGCCCAGGCTCGCCGACGACATCGTCCGGCAGGCCGCGAACGGCGTGGTCTCGATGGTGCTGTGCCTGGAGGACTCGATCGCCGACACGGACGTCCCGGCGGGCGAGGAGAACCTCGTCCGGCAGTTCGCCGACCTCGACTCCCGCGCGCCTGCCGAACCGCCGCTGCTCTTCATCCGGGTCCGCACCCCCGAGCAGATCCCCGACCTGGTCCGGCGCCTCGGCCCCAGCGTGCGGCTGCTGTCCGGATTCGTGCTGCCGAAGTTCACGGCGGAGCGCGGCATCCCCTTCCTGGAGGCGCTGACCCTCGCCGAGGCCGCGAGCGGCCGGCGGCTCTTCGCCATGCCGGTGCTCGAATCCCCCGAGCTGCTGTACCGCGAGAGCCGCATGGACACCCTGGAGGGCATCTCCCGCGCCGTCGACAAGTACCGCGACCGGGTCCTCGCGCTACGCCTCGGCGTCACCGACTTCTGCTCCTCATACGGCCTGCGCCGGGCCCCCGACATGACCGCCTACGACGTCCAGATCGTCGCCTCCGTGATCGGCGACGTCGTGAACATGCTGGGCCGCGCCGACGGCACCGGGTTCACCGTCACCGGCCCCGTCTGGGAGTACTTCCGGGTCCCCGAGCGTATGTTCAAGCCGCAGCTGAGGCAGAGCCCCTTCCTGCAGGTGCGGGCCGTCGAGCTGCGCGAGAAGCTCATCGAGCACGCCATGGACGGGCTGCTGCGGGAGATCTCCCTCGACCAGGCCAACGGCCTGCTCGGCAAGACCTGCATCCACCCCTCCCACGTCCTGCCCGTGCACGCGCTGTCCGTGGTCAGCCACGAGGAGTTCAGCGACGCCCAGGACATCCTCCGGCCGGAACGCGGCGGCGGGGGTGTACTCCGGTCGGCCTACACGAACAAGATGAACGAGGTGAAACCGCACCGCGCCTGGGCCGAGCGGACCCTCCTGCGCGCCGAGGTCTTCGGTGTCGCCGGCGAGGACGTCGGCTTCGTGGAGCTGCTCGCCGCCGGAATACACGGATGATGCCGCCGGAACCGCCGGCCGGCCTTCCCGCATCCAAGGAACGCATGAAGAACGCAGTGAACGACGGGGTCTGGTCCGGCAGCTGGGTCGCCGAGCGACTCGGGGTCGAACTCGTGGGCGACGACGGGCTGCCGGCCCTGCTCGGGCTGGCGCTGCGCCGCAACCCCAAGCGGGCCCACCTGCTGGTCTCGCACGTGCTGGGCAAGCACGTGCCCCAGTCGCCGTCCGTGGTCTACGGGCACGGTCTGCGCCTCGGCCGCCGGGTCGCCGCCCTGCTCGGCCCGGAGCGGGCCACGGCCGTCGTCCTCGGCTACGCGGAGACCGCGACCGGGCTGGGCCACGCCGTCGCCGACGGCCTCGGCGCGGCGCCGTATCTGCACTCGACGCGCCGCCCGGTGGCCGGAGTCGCCCGTGCGGGCGGCTTCGAGGAGTCCCACTCGCACGCCACGTCGCATCTGCTGCTGCCCGAGGACCCCGCGCTGCTGTCGGGCGACGGCCCGCTGGTGCTGGTGGACGACGAGTTCTCCACCGGCAACACGATCCTGAACACCATTCGTGACCTGCACGAACGCCATCCGCGGCGACGGTATGTGGTGGTCGCGCTGGTCGACATGCGCTCGCCCGGGGACACGGAGCGCCTGACACGGTTCGCGCAGGACATCGGGGCCCGGGTGGACGTGATCGCCACCGCGTCCGGCACGGTGCGGCTGCCGGAAGGCGTCCTGGAGAAGGGGCAGGAGCTGGTCGCGCGCTACGAGCGTGGAAGCGGGTCCGATGCGCCCGGCCCAGCGGCCCCCGGCGCTCCCCCGGCGGCCCACCGGCCCGACGGAACCGCGTCCACGCCCCCGCACGGGCCCGACGGAACCGCGTCCGCGCCCCCGCACGGGCCCGACGGAACCGCGTCCACGCCCCCGCACCGGGCGGCCCGAGACGCCGTGCGCGTCGACCTCCGCTGGCCCCCCGGCCTGCCCGACGGCGGCCGGCACGGCTTCACGCCCGCCCACCGCGCCCGCCTGGAGTCCGCGCTGCCCGCGATGGCCGCCCGGATCGCCGAGGCGCTGCCCGGCGGTGCCGGCCGCGTGCTGGTCCTCGGCTTCGAGGAGCTGATGTACGCCCCGCTGCGCCTCGCGCACGAGCTGGAGCGGGTCACGGACGCCGAGGTGCGCTTCTCCACCACCACCCGCTCGCCCGTCCTCGCACTCGACGACCCCGGCTACGCGATACGCACCCGCCTGACCTTCCCCGCCCATGACGACCCGGCCGACGGCCCCGGTGAGCGCTACGCCTACAACGTCGCCGGCGGCGGCTTCGACACCGTCGTCGCCGTCGTCGACTCGGTCGCCGACACCCCCGCCCTGCACGCCCCCGGCGGTCTGCTGGACCGTCTCGCGGCGCACGTCCCGCACGTCCTGCTCGCGGTCGTCCCCTCACACGTCCCCGAGCCCCCGCACCGTCCCGAAAGGCCGGCCATGCTGCCCGAGCCCCTGCGCGGCCCCGCGTTCTCCTCGTACGCCCCCGAGGAGGTGGGCTGGCTGCTCCAGGACCTCTCCGACGTCACCCTGGAGGCGCCGACCGAGGAGCGCGAGGAGGCCATCCAGAGCGGTGGCGCGCACTACGCCGAGTCGCTGCCGGTGGAGTACCAGCCCAGCGAGCAGTACCAGCAGCTGTTCCACGCGGCCCTGGACGCCTCCGCCGCCCGCATCGCGCGGGCCGTGGGCGTCGTCACCGAGACCGTCGTCACCGAGCGGTCGCCCCGCCCGGTGCTGGTCTCGCTCGCCCGCGCGGGCACCCCGGTCGGCGTGCTGATGCGCCGCTGGGCCCGGTTCCGGCACGGCCTGGACCTCCCGCACTACGCCGTCTCGATCGTGCGTGGCCGGGGCATCGACGCCAACGCGCTGCGCTGGCTCGCCGCCCACCACGACCCCCGGGACGTCGTCTTCGTCGACGGCTGGACCGGCAAGGGCGCCATCACCCGCGAACTCGCCCGCGCCGTCGAGGAGTTCGAAGCGAAGGAAGGCGTCACCGGTTTCGATCCGGAGATCGCCGTCCTCGCCGACCCGGGCTCCTGCGTCCGCACCTACGGCACCCGCGAGGACTTCCTCATCCCCTCCGCCTGCCTCAACTCCACGGTCTCCGGCCTGATATCCCGTACGGTGCTGCGCGCCGACCTGGTCGGGCCGGACGACTTCCACGGCGCCAAGTTCTACCGCGAACTCGCCGGCACCGACGTCTCCGTGGCCTTCCTCGACGCCGTCTCGGCCCGCTTCCCGGAGGTCGCCGACACCGTCGGTACGGCGGTCAAGGAGCTGCTGACGCAGGACCGTTCGCCCAGCTGGGAGGGCTGGCGGGCCGTCGAGCGGATCAGCGAGGAGTACGGCGTCCACGACGTGAACCTCGTCAAGCCCGGCGTCGGCGAGACCACCCGGGTGCTGCTGCGCCGGGTGCCGTGGAAGATCCTCGCGCGCGCCGGCGCCGGTGCCGATCTGGACCATGTGCGGCTGCTCGCCGGGCAGCGCGGTGTGCCCGTCGAGGAGGTCGGTGAACTCCCCTACACCTGCGTCGGGCTGATCCACCCGAAGTACACGCGGGGCGCGACGGGCGCCGACGGCAAGGCGGTGAACCTCTGATGCCGGTGATGGTGGCGAGCGACCTCGACCGCACGCTGATCTACTCCGCGGCGGCCCTGGCACTGACCATGCCCGACGCGCGGGCGCCCCGGCTGCTGTGCGTGGAGGTGCACGAGGCCAGGCCGCTGTCCTACATGACGGAGACGGCGGCGCGGCTGCTCACCGAGCTGGGCGACACGGCGGTCTTCGTGCCGACCACGACCCGGACCCGCAAGCAGTACCAGCGGATCAACCTGCCGGGGCCGCCGCCGAAGTACGCGATCTGCGCCAACGGCGGTCATCTCCTGGTCGACGGGGTCACCGACGCCGACTGGCACGCGGGCGTACAGGCGAGGCTCGCCGACGAGTGCGCGCCGCTGGACGAGGTCCGCGAGCACCTGCTGCGGACCGCCGATCCGGTCTGGGTGCGCAAGCACCGGGACGCCGAGAACCTGTTCGCCTATCTCGTCGTCGAGCGCGAGCTGCTGCCCGAGGAGTGGGTCAAGGAGCTGGCGGTCTGGGCCGAGGACCGCGGCTACACGGTCTCCCTGCAGGGGCGCAAGATCTACGCCGTTCCGCAGCCGCTCACCAAGAGCGCGGCCGTGCGCGAGGTCGCCCGCCGCACCGGCGCCGAGCTGACGCTGGCCGCGGGGGACTCCCTGCTCGACGCGGACCTGCTGCTGGCCGCCGACCGGGGCTGGCGCCCCGGCCACGGCGAGCTGGCCGACGCCGACTGGACCGCCCCGGCGATCAGCGCGCTGCCGGAGCGGGGCGTCCTGGCGGGGGAGCGGATCCTGCGCGAATTCCTGGGCGCGGCCCGCGGCAGGGGGGCCGGGGGCCGGCAAACGTAGGTCAGCCGCAGCAGCCCCCGCCGCAGCAGCCGCCGCCTCCGCCCCCCTGCGGGGCGGGGGCCGGGGCGCCGGACGTGCCGCCCACGGCCACGGTCGAGAGCAGTTTGACCGTGTCGCCGTGACCGGCCGGGCAGTCGGCCGGGGCGGAGGACTCCGCCATCGGGCGGCTCAGTTCGAAGGTGTCGCCGCAGGTCCGGCAGCGGTACTCATAGCGAGGCATAAGCCCACATTAGTCGGCGGGCGCCCGCGGAGTCCGTCCTCAATGTTTCATGAGTGTTGCATTCCATCCGACAGTCGTACGGAGGAATCGAAAATTTCGCTGATAACTTGTGAACGCCGTTGCGAGGATGCTCAGCTCACCCGCGCGAGCAAGATCGAGTGCGGAGGGAGACGCAGTCGTGACCGATGCGTCGCGAGGGGAGGGCCGGTCCGGGAAGGGCAGTGGTCGTGAGGAGGAGTCGTTCGACTCCGACGCGACCCTGTTCCTGAGGGTCGGTGCTCCCAAGGCGGACGAGACCATGCAGCTGCGCGTGCCCCCGCCGCCCGAGCCACCCGCCGCAGGCGGCCGGGCCGAGCGCCGGCGCAGTGCACGCCCCTCCGTGGGGGAGCGCGCGGCGGGCGTGCGGGCCTGCCTCGGCCGGCTGGCCGCGCCGCTGGCCCCCTACGCGGCCAGGCTCGCCCCCTACGCCCGCCGCCTGAAGCCCGTCTACCCGCGCCCCGGCCGGACCGGCTGGCGCCGCTGGATACCGTCCTGGCGCCAGTGGCTCGGCGGGGTCCTCACCTCGCTCGGTCTGCTCAGCGCCTTCCTGGTCACCGCGTACGCGCTGACCGACATACCGGAGAACCTGAACTCCTACGCCACCCAGCAGGACAACGTCTACTTCTGGTCCGACGGCACCCCGATGGCCCGGACGGGCTGGGTGCAGCGGCAGGCCATGCCGCTGAAGGACATACCCCAGGACGTCCGCTGGGCGGTGCTGGCGGCGGAGAACGAGAGCTTCTACTCGGATCCGGGTATTTCCGTCAAAGGCATCACCAGGGCGCTTTACCGCACGGTGGGGGCGGGGGACACCGAGGGCGGTTCCACGATCACCCAGCAGTACGTCAAAAACGTTTATCTCAGCCAGAACCGGACCATCAGCCGCAAGTTCACCGAGGCGATGATCTCCCTCAAGCTCGACAACAAGATGAGCAAGGACCAGATCCTGGAGGGGTATCTCAACACCAGCTGGTTCGGCCGGGGCACCTACGGCATCCAGCGCGCCGCCCAGGCCTACTACGGCAAGGACGTCAGCAGGCTCAACGCCTCCGAGGCGGCCATGCTCGCCTCGCTCCTCAAGGGCGCCGGCCTCTACGACCCGACCCTCGGTCAGGCCAACCACAAGCGGGCCGTGGAACGCTGGAACTGGATCCTGGACCGCATGGTCAGGATCGGCAAGCTGTCCAAGTCCGAACGGGACTCCTACAAGACGTTTCCCGACCCCCTGAAGGTCAACCCGCTCTACGACACCGGTGAGCAGAGCGACTACCTGGTCGCGCTGGCGTCGCAGTACGCCAAGAAGGCCGGGCACCTCACCGACAAGCAGTTCGACCTGGGCGGGTATCAGATCTACACGACCTTCGACCGCAAGCGCGAGAAGGCGCTCACCAACGCCGTCTCCAAGGCCCGCAAGCAGGCCCGGCGGGACGACCCCAAGGCCGCGAAGAACGGGCACTACGGTGCCGCCTCGGTGGCGACCGACGGTCAGATCCTCGCGGTCTACGGCGGACCCGACCACCGCAGACAGGGCTACAACGAGTCCAACGCCACCACCGTCCCGGCCGGGACGGCGTTCCTGCCGTTCGTCTACGCCGCCGGCCTGGAGCACGGCGTCCACAAGACGCGCGGCGGGCCCGCCACCCCCGTCACCCCCGAAAGCGTCTACGACGGCGACGACGGCGTGCCCGTCACCACCCCCGAGGGGCCGTACTGGGACCGCAGCGGGAAGAAGGTCGCCGCGCACAACGACGGCGGCAGGTCCTACGGGAGCATCACCCTGCGCCAGGCGCTCGCCCGGTCGGTGAACACGCCGTTCATGCAGCTCGGCATGGACACCGGGCTGACCACCGTCCGCCGGACCGCCGAGGCGTCCGGGCTTCTGTCCTCCAGCATCGGCCCCCAGGTGCCCGCCCTGTCCCTGGGCAACTCCACGCCGAGCGCGATCCGGATGGCGAGCGGGTACGCCACCTTCGCGGCCAAGGGCAGCCACACGGAGCCGTATTCGGTCCGCCGGATCACCCGCAACGGCGCCCCGGTCGCCCTGACCGTGCCGCGCCCCCGGCGTGCGGTGGGCGCCCAGGTGGCCGCGGACGTCAGCGAGGCGCTCGCCGACTCCTTCCGCGCCGGGCACCCGGCCGCGGCCGCCTCGAAGCCGGAGGCGGGCGGCAAGGCCGGCACCAACGAGAAGGGCACCGCCGCCTGGTACGCCGGCACGGCCGACTCCGTCTCGACGGCGGTCGTCGTCTACCGGATCGACCTGGCGAAATCCCTGGAGCCCCTGCCACTCAGGGGACTGGCCGGAAATGACGCGGAAAACGTGCCGTACAACCTCTGGTCGGCCGCGATGGGTCTTGACTGACGTCGGACCCCGCACCACCCTCGCCCCCTTCGGAGAATGAGCCGCGCATGCCCAGCAACAAGCCGACCGGCCGCCGTCGAGCCACCGCCTCCCGCCGCCTGCCCGCCGCGGTCACCCGCCCGCAGGTCCTGACGCTGGCGGCGCTGCTGGTCGTGGCCTCGCTGGTGGCGGGCTTCCTGGCCCTGAGCCGCCCGGACGGCACCACGCCGGCCGCCTCCGCGGGCAAGAATTCCAAGCGCGCTCCGAAGACCGCCCCGAGCCCCCAGTGGAACGGCAAGACCCAGGTCCTCGGGGACGGATCCACCTCCTACACCGGGCCGCCGAGCGGGCAGTTGAAGGCCGAGCCGCTCAAACCCGGTGAGAAGCCGCCGCAGTTCGTCGTCTTCTCCTGGGACGGCGCCCTGGAGGGCAGCGACCACCTCTTCTCGCACTACCGGGAACTGGCCAAGCAGTACAACGCCCACATGACCTTCTTCCTCACGGGCATCTATCTGCTGCCCAAGAACAAGAAGAGCCAGTATCACGGCCCGATGCACTCGCCCGGCGACGCCGCGATCGACTACGCCACCGACGAGCACATCCGCACCACGCTGGAACAGCTCGGCGAGGCCTACAAGCAGGGCAACGAGATCGGCACCCACTTCAACGGCCACTTCTGCGGAGCCAAGGGCGGCGGCGACTGGAGCGTCGAGGAGTGGAAGAGCGAGATCGACCAGTTCTTCTCCTTCGTGGAGCACTGGAAGACCAACACCGGCTTCAAGGACCTCCCGGCCCTGCCCTTCGACTTCAAGAAGGAGGTCACCGGCGGCCGCGCGCCCTGCCTGGAGGGCCAGCCGAACCTGCTGAAGGCCATCAAGAGCTACGGCTGGCGCTACGACGCCAGTTCACCGGGCGACTTCCAGATATGGCCGCGGAAGAAGAACGGCATCTGGGACTTTCCGCTGCAGATGTTGCCGTACGAGGACGGCAAGTACCAGGGCCTGTCCATGGACTTCAACTTCCTCTACAACCAGTCCGAGGGCGAGACCAAGGGCGACCCGGCCCGGTACCCGCAGTGGCAGCAGCAGACCGTCGACTCGTACATGGCCGGCTTCAACCGCGTCTACTACGGCAGCCGCGCGCCCCTGTTCGTCGGCAACCACTTCGAGGACTGGAACGGCGGCATCTACATGAAGTCGATCGACCAGGTCGTCAAGAACGTCTGCACCAAGAAGGGCGTGAAGTGCGTGTCCTTCCGGGAACTCACCGACTGGCTCGACGTGCAGAAGCCCCAGACCCTCGCCGCGCTGCGCAGCCTCGACCCCGCGCAGTCGCCGGACTGGTCGACGGTCGTCAAGTAGTCGGTTACGGTGGTGGATTCCACTTGTGCAACCCCCTTCACAACCGGCGCACCCGCCGTGCGAGGATGCCCCTCCCCGGTAGGTGTACCGGAGTGAAGGGGAACACCATTGAAATCGAGAAGACTGAGCCGTAAGGGGCGCCGCGCCTCCATAGTCACCGCTTCCGCCGCCGCGGTGGTCGCCGGTGTGGCCCTCGTGCCCAACTGGAGCGCGGGCGCCGCGGTCACCGACGACCCGACGGTGAACGCGGCCACCAAGGCGACCTTCCAGCGACTCGCCGACGCGGTCTTCACCGACCGCACGCAGGCGCTCGTCGACGGCGCCGGAAGCACCAGGACCCGGCACACCGCCGGCTTCTCCGGTTCGGTGCGCATGTCCGGCGGGCAGACGCGGGAGCAGGACTCGGCCCTGGGGCAGCTGCGCGACCGCAGGTCCGTCCTCGCCAAGCTGGGCGAGAAGTACAGCCAGGGCAGCACCCAGGTCACCCTGGACGCCACGCAGGTGAAGGGCCGGCGGGCCAAGGTCGCCGTGACCGAGACCACCTCGCTGACCTACGAGCAGCCCGTGGCCAAGGACCAGAAGACGACCGGCTTCCAGGCCCACCACGAGCTGACCTTCAAGGCCGACCGCCACGGCACCTGGCAGCTGACGGGCATCCGAGACACCGACGACGGCTACCTCGCCGTGAACCAGGTCGCCAAGCCCGCCGTCGCCACCGTGAAGACCGCGGCGGACGACGGCCCGCCGGAGGCGAGCCGCTCGGCCACCAGCTGGCCCGCGCCGGCCAAGCCGAAGAGCCTCACCGGCACCGGCTACGACTACAAGGCGATGGTCGCGTACGCGGCCAAGTACTGGAAGAACTACAACCCGGCCTACCCCGACTTCAACGGGCAGGGCGCCGGCGGCGACTGCACCAACTTCGTCAGCCAGGCCCTGAAGGCGGGCGGCTGGAAGCACGTCCCCGGTTACACGAACGACTTCCACAAGTGGTTCGGCACCGCCGACATCCAGTCGGACTCGTTCGTCGGTGTCAACGAGTTCTCCTGGTTCGCCCTGTCCTCGAAGCGCGTCACCAGCCTCGCCAACGTCTACCAGATGGACATCGGCGACGTGCTGCAGATGGACTTCAACAAGGACGGCTCCAAGGACCACTCCATGATCGTCACCAACCGTGACCGCTCGGGCGTGCCCTACGTGAGCTACCACTCCACCAACACCTACAACAGGTCGGTGGCCAGCCTCGTCGCGTCGTACCCCACCGCGGCGTTCTACGCCTACCGCACCTGATTGCGCGGCGGTGTCCGCCGCCCCGGCTCCTCCCGGCGCTCGTGCGGGGAGGGCTCGGGGTGGCGGGCCCGCCAGTAGGGGTTGTCGTGCGGCAGGGACGAGCCGACCCGGCCGTACATGCCGAAGGTCATCAGCAGCAGACCCACGACGAAGCTGAAGAGCACGTTCTGGATCTTGAACGCCAGGAAGTTGTTGGGCGTGTCCAGCAGGCCGAGGAACAGGAAGCCGTTCAGCAGGAACAGCACGCCGAGGACCATGTTCAGCGTCGAGGCGAAGTTCCCGCCGATCACCATGCCGGCCAGCAGCAGAACGCCGATGCAGATCGACAGCACACTGAGCGTGCCGTTGGTGTTCAGCCCGGTGACCGTGTCACCGCCGGTGCCGAAGAAGCCGATGTGGTTGATCAGGCCCAGGATGCCGAAGATGATCAGGAACGCGCCGATCAGGCCGGCGCCGATCCGGTAGACCCTGTTCAGCCGGTGGTCCACGGGCAGGTGGTCGTCCAGCCGGAACCTGGACTGCTCCTCGGTGTCCCTCGTGTGCACTGCGTGTGTGGCCATGTCCGCCTCCCTCGGGCGCTAGCGGAGGCCATCCTTCCGCTTCAATAGTCCGCCCGCCTCACCCCACCCGGCAACACGCGCTCCTCGGGCCGCCCGGCGCCCACGCGCACGCGCCCGCCGGGCGTCACGCGCTCCTCACCCCGCCGCTGCGGCCCGGCGTCGCGTGGCGGCGCGGTCTCAGTGGGCGGTGCCGCGTTCCTCGCGGATCCGGGTCACCACGCGGGCGGCCGCCTGCCGTACCGCGTCCGTCTCGGTCAGGAAGTGCCAGTAGTCGGGGTGCCGGCCCTCCAGCGTGCCGATCGCCCGCTCCAGCCGGGCCACCGCGTCGTCCAGCGGCCGGGCGTGCTGCGGGTCCGGGGTCGTACGGCCCGACATGGCCAGCCGCTGGGCGTCCCGGATCGCGAACCGGCTGCGCTCGATCTCCGCCTGCGGATCCTTCTGCACGGCGTTCAGCCGCCGCAGCCGCTCCCCGGCCGCCGAGACGGCCTCGTCGGTGGTGTTGAGCAGGGCCCGCACGGTCGACAGCAGCGAGGTCGCGTCCGGCCACCGCTGGGCGTCCCTGGCCGTCTGCGCCTCGCGCAGCTTCCGCTCGGCCTGCCGTACGTTCTCCGCGGCCTGCTCCGGCACCTGCTGCAGGTCCTGCCAGCAGGCGGCCACGAACCGGCGCCGCAGCTCGCTCAGCACCGGGTCCACCTGCCCCGCGCGCGTGGTCAGCGCCTGCGCCCTGGTCCGCAGGGACACCAGCCGGTGGTCGATCTCGGCCGCCCGCTCCGGCAGCCGCTCGGCCTCGGCCCGGATCGCCCCGGCCTCCCGCTGCACCCGCTCGGCCCGCTCCAGCGTCGGCGTGATGCCGTGCTGCCCGGCGCCCTGGTTCAGCCGGGTCAGCTCCGGGGAGAGGGCGGCCAGCCGTGCGGCGAGATCGTCTGCACCGAGTCCCTTCTCCCGTACGGCGTCCAGGGCGTTGCTCGCGGCCAGCAGCGACTGCCGGGCCCGCTCCACCGCCGGCGCCAGCCGGGCGAGCTGGGTCTCGGCCGTGCCGAGCAGCGGCCCGAGCGAGCTGCCGAACCGGTCCAGGTCCTGCTTGACCCGCACCAGCTCGTCCTTGGCCGCGGTCAGCTCCGAACGCGCCCTGGCCGCGGCCGCGGCCTCCAGGCCGTCCCGGTCGAGATCATGGGCGTCGACGGCCTGGATGTAGCGCTGACTGACCTCGTCGATGCGCCGGCCCAGCGCGTCGAAGTCGGCGACGGCGCGGCGGGCGGCGGGGGAGTCGTCCACGGCCGTGATGGTCTCGATGGAGATCCTCAGGTCCCGCTGGGCGGAGTCGAGTTCGTAGAACGCCGCCGCCGCGGCGTCCTTCGCGCTCTGCGCCTCCGCCCGCTGACTCTCCGAGCGCCCCCCGAACCAGCGCCGGGTGCCGCCCCCGGCGAACGCGGCGGACAGTCCGAGGGCGGCCAGCAGCGGCAGACTCATCAGGGTGAGCGTGTCCCGCAGGGCCGCGGGCCCGGACCGGCCCCGCGCGGTGGACGGCGGCGGATACGGCCGCGTCGATGGCGTGCCCGGTGTCGCCGTCACATCCCTCTCCCGTGCTGTGGTGCCCTGGGTGCTGTCATTCTCCCACCCGTTGAAGACGAACACACGGGCCGGTCAGTTCGCATCGCGCACCGGGATTTCGGCGGACCGCCGGGGCGACGGCGGCGCGCGGGACCGGAGAGCCCCGGCCGCCGCGCCCCCGGCCCTCCCGATCCGGCGGCGAACCGTTTGCCGTGCAGGCCGGGGGGCAATGTAGGCTGTCGACCTGTCCCGGGTGCGTAGCTCAGGGGTAGAGCGCCTGCCTTACAAGCAGGATGTCGGCGGTTCGAAACCGTCCGCGCCCACCGGCCTCCGGCACCGAGGTCACAGACAGGACAGCGGCCCCTGGGAGCATTCTCCGAGGGGCCGTTCTGTTGCCGGTGTGATCAGGCCGCTATCGGGGTCCGCTCCGCGGCGGGCTCGACGTCCGCCGCCGTACGCCGGCCGAGCAGCCGGTCGACTCCCAGGGCGCCGGAACCGGTGAAGACCAGCAGGAGGAACGCCCAGCAGAACACGGCCGGCAGCTCGCCGCCGTTCTGGATGGGCCACAGGGCGGCCTGCTGGTGGACGTCGAAGTAGGCGTACGCCATCGAGCCCGAGGCGATCAGCGCGGCCCCGCGGGTGCCGAGGCCGAGGAGCACCAGGCCGCCGGCCACGAGCTGGATCACGGCCGCGTACCAGCCGGGCCAGGTGCCGGCGTCGAGCGTGCCGCCGTTCGTGCCCGCGGCTCCGCCGAGCACGCCGAAGAGCGAGGCCACGCCGTGCACGGCGAAGAGCAGGCCGATGACGATGCGGAAGAGCCCGATGACATAGGGCTGAGCGGCGTTGAGGCGTGCGGACATGAAGGGGTCTCCTCATCGGTGACGGTCGGACCGGCCGGGGACGTGGTGGCCGGCCGTGGGGGCGGCGGTACCGAACGAGAGACCTAGGTTAGGTGAACCTAATCAATACTTGCAACTTCAACATCCAACGTTGTGCCGGTTCCGCTTGCTCTTCCGCTCGGGGTGCGGGCGCGGCGGCCGCGCCGCTCGCGCCCGTGTCGGCGCGGCAAAAGCCCGGCTCCTCGCCGCAAAGTGGGCCTGACGGTGGATCAGAGGGTCTGGCCGCCCGGTCCCTTCGGGCATTCCGGAAGACGCGCCGCACGAGGTCGTCGTGGGCGCGTCGGCACGGGCGAGAGGGGTGGCGGAGAGGGGAGAGGGGCGGCGGAGAGGGGCGGTGGGGCGTCACCGGCGGAGTGACGGGCGCGGCGCCCCGGTGGTCACGTCCGGTCCGCGGACCGGGCCCGTGCGGGACGGCCGCGCACCTCCAGCCCGCCGAGCAGTTCCGCGGTGGCCCGGGCCACCGCGTCCACCGCGCGGTCGAAGGCCTCGCGGTTGTGGGCCGCGGGAGCCCGGAAGCCCGACACCTTGCGCACGTACTGCAGCGCGGCGGCGTGGATGTCCTCGTCCGAGGCCTCTTCGGGGAGCGCGGGCGGTCGTAGCGTCTTGATACTCCGGCACATGCCCCCAGTCTCACGCGCACCCCGCGCCTCTGCCATGATCGCGTCGAAGGCGGCCACCGGCACCCGGGGCCGACCGTCGAAAGGAAGAGCCTCATGGCAACACAGAACACCGTGGCCGTCCTCGGACCGGGCGGCACCGGCGGCCTCCTCGCCGCCCTTCTCTCCCGCTCCGGCCACCGCGTCATCTGCCTGGCCGGGGACGGCACGGCGGACACCCTGCGCCGTACCGGAATCACGGTCCGCAGCGCACAGTTCGGCACGTTCACCGCCCCGGTGGAGGCGGACACCGAGCTGCGCGAACCGGTGGACGCCTGCCTGGTCACCGTCAAGCACACCGCGCTCGACGCCGCACTCACCCGGATCCCGGCCCCGGCCCTCGGTGACGCGCTCGTCGTGCCCCTGCTGAACGGCGTCGAGCACCCCGCCGCACTGCGCTCCCGCCTCCGTCCCGATCGCGTGGCGCCGGCCGTGATCCGCGTGGAGTCCACGCGCCTGACGCCGGGCGTGATCGAACACGGCAGCCCGTTCACGGAGATCGACCTCGCCGGCGACGGCGTGCCCCGCGACCGCCTCGACGCGCTCGCCGCCGTCCTCACCGCCGCCGGCACGACCGCCCGTGTGGTCGGCGACGAGACGGTGGCCCTGTGGGCCAAGATGGCGTTCCTCGCCCCGTTCGCCCTCCTCACCACCCGGTACGGCCTGCCGCTCGGCGAGGCCCGTACCCGCCACCGGGACGAACTGCAGGACCTGGTCGCGGAGGTCACGGCCGTCAGCGCCGCCTGCGGTGCGCCCGCCGATCCCGCCCAGGCGCTGGCCCGGTACGACGCCTTCCCGCCCGGCGCCAAGTCGTCCATGCAGCGCGACGCCGAGGCCGGCCGGCCGCTCGAACTCGACGCGATCGGCGGGGCGTTGCTGCGCGCGGCCGAGCGGCACGGGGTGTCCGTGCCGGTGACGGCACGGCTCGTACGCGAACTGCGGGACGCCGGTCACTGACGCGCCGCCGCCACCGCCCCGGCCCGGCCCGGCCGGCCGTCCGGGGCGGTGGCAACCCGTTCGACTGAATCTCCCTCCGATCCCACGAACGAGCTCGCTACTCAAAATCGAACAGGCGTACCATTGCCGCGTGGCTACGACCTATGAATTCCCCAGTGACCTCCTCGCCGGCCAGGAGGAGCTGCATCAGGTCCGGGCCGAGCTGTCGGCCCTGCTCAAGCGGCTGCCCTGGTCGGTCGAGCCGAGCGAGGGCTTCAGCGACGACACCGGCTGGCGCAGGTCGGAGCGGCCCGCGTCCCCCGGCTGGACGGCCGGCGAGCAGGCCGAGGTGGAGAAGCTGCGGCGCCGTGAGCACGAGCTGGCGGTGTTCGTCAGCACGCACCGCTTCTGGGCCGAGGTCGCGGTGGCGGACCGCATGGAGGCCCGCTCCCGGCTCAAGCACGTCCACGAGGAGACACCGCGGGGCGGGGCCTGACCCGAAAGCCCCTCGGCCGGTCCCCTCCCCGGGATCGGCCGGACTCCCTCCTGGCCCAAGAGCCCCCGGAGGACCGGCTGTCAGACCCCCGGCGTACGCTGTATGGCTGTCAACGGGGGAATGATGGGGAGTCGTCGTGTTCGAGAGCGTGGGGTCGCTTGCGGCCGGACCGTGGATCTATGCCGTGGTGGCGCTGTCCGTGCTTCTCGACGTGTTTTTGCCGGTGCTGCCGAGCGGCGTGCTCGTCATCACGGCCGGTACGGCGGCGGCCGCGGGTTCGGGGGCGGCGGCGGGCCAGGTCCCGCACGAGGTGCCGGACATACTGGCCCTGATCCTCTCCGCGGCGACGGCCTCGGTCCTCGGCGACCTGGTGGCCTACCGCCTGGCCTGGCGGGGCGGTGAGCGCCTGGACCGGGCGATAGCCCGCTCCCGCCGCCTGACCACCGCGCAGGAACGTCTCGGCGACGCCTTCGCCCGGGGCGGCGGCGCGCTCGTCGTGCTGGCCCGCTTCGCTCCGGCCGGCCGCTCGGTCGTCTCCTTCTGCGCGGGCGCCGCACATCGCCGCGTCCGCGACTTCCTGCCCTGGTCCGCCCTCGCCGGACTTTCCTGGGCCGCCTACAGCGTCGCCCTCGGCTACTTCGGCGCCCAGTGGCTGGGCGCGACCTGGGTGGCCACCGGGGTCTCGGTGGCCGCGCTGTTCGCGGCGGGCGCCGCGGCGGGCTACCTGATGCGCCGCCGCCCGGCCGGCTGACCCGCCGCCCGGCCGGCTGACCCGGCGCCCGGCTGACCCGGCGCCCGGCTGACCCGGCCCCGGCCGTCCCCGAGGACGGCGGAGCCGGGCCCGGCCGCCGCGCGGGGCCGGCCGCTCCCAGGCGGCCTCCGGTGGCGGCGCAGAGGCGCACCGGGAGTTCCCGGTCACGCCGGCGGCTCACCGGCCGCTCACCGTGCCGTTCAGCAGCCGGCCAGGTCCTTCGTGAGGGCGGTCTTCTCGGCGGAGTCGACCGAGAGGTTGTAGTAGTACTTCACCTGCACCCAGGCGCGGACGTACGTGCAGACGTAGTCCGAGCGGGACGGGATCCAGGTGGCCGGGTCCTGGTCGCCCTTGGCCTGGTTGACGTTGTCGGTGACCGCGATGAGCTGCGGGCGGGTGACGTCGTTGGCGAAGGCCTGGCGCTGGGCGGTGGTCCACTTGCCCGCGCCGGAGTCCCAGGCCTCGGCGAGCGGCACGAGGTGGTCGATGTCGAGGTCGGACGCGGCGGTCCAGGTGGCGCCGTCGTAGGGGGAGTACCAGCTGCCGCTGGTGGCGGTGCAGGCGGAGTTGGTGACGACGTTGGAACCGTCCCGCTTGAGGATCCACTCACGGGTGTTGCAGGAGCCGGAGATGGTGATCCAGAGCGGGAAGAGGTCGCGGTTGTAGCCGGTCCGGTTCTCGGTGGCCACGGTGAGCTGGGAGAGGTAGCCGCGCGCGGTGGCGCCGCTGACCGGCGTGGGCAGGGCGGCGGAGGCGTTCGGGGAGTTGAGGAGGGCGGCGGAGGCTAGCAGCCCGGTGAGGGCGGCGAGTATGCTCAGCCGTCGACGCGCGTAGAACCTGGGCATGCGAACTCCCTTGTGGGGTGGGGGTGTTGAAGCGCGAGCGAAGGAATGCTCGCGGGGCCGCGTGGCCGGCGGGTGAGCGCTCGGTAAGAAACTAGTGACGTGTTCATGACACGACAAGGTTCGACGCTGAACTTTCACATCCCGTACGATGGGGAGCGCAGAAGGGGAGTAGCTCTTCGCCGGACCGTCGACATACTGCTCAGCCAGCCTGAGCCGGCGCCCGGAGGCGGACCACCGGATCTCGGAGAGGTCCGCCAGCGAGACCTTCGGCAAGCAGTGCACGCCCGTGCCCCCCGGCGCGGGCGCCGAGTGCGCTGCCGTGCCGAGGTGTCATCGCGTGACGTACCGCACTCTCGGCGGGGCAGCCCGACCGATTGAGGGATTTTGATCAGCATCACCGTGACGGCGCTCGTCTTCGGCGTCATCTTCCTCGCCGAACTGCCGGACAAGACCGCGCTCGCCGGCCTCGTCCTCGGCACCCGCTACCGCGCCGGTTACGTCTTCGCGGGCGTCGCGGCCGCCTTCCTGCTGCACGTCGTGCTCGCCGTCGCCGCCGGCAGCGTGCTGACCCTGCTGCCGCAGCAGATCGTGCACGCCCTCACCGGCGTCCTCTTCCTCGGCGGGGCCGCGATGCTGCTGCTGAAGAAGGACGAGGACGACGAGGAGATCAGGAAGCCCGCCGACCAGTCCTTCTGGAAGGTCGCGGGTACGGGCTTCATGCTCATCCTGGTCGCCGAGTTCGGCGACCTCACCCAGATCATGACCGCCAACCTCGCCGCTCGCTACGACGACCCGATCTCCGTCGGTCTCGGCGCCGTGCTGGGCCTGTGGGCGGTCGCCGGACTCGGCATCGTGGGCGGAAAGGCCCTGATGAAGCGGGTGCCACTGCGGCTGATCACGCAGATCGCGGCGCTGCTGATGCTGGGGCTAGGCGTGTGGAGTCTGTACGAGGCCGTGGCCGGCTGAGCCGAACGCCGGGTGAAGCCGTGACGCGGGCGGTGGCGGATGGGCCCCCGGTTTTGTACCGTGGAGAAACAAAGTGGCTCCCGCCCGTTTTCCCTGACCGGCGGGCGGGGCCGCCTTGTCCTTCCGGCCGGGGCCGCCTCGTCCCTTCCGGCCTCGGGGTCCTTCGCAATTGGAGCTGCCGATGACGGCCACCGCCACGCCCACCGTCCTGACCGCCCGTGCCCTGCTGCTCGACATGGACGGCACCCTCGTCAACTCGGACGCGGTGGTCGAGCGGATCTGGCGGAGCTGGGCCGAGCGGCACGGGCTGGACGGCGACGAGGTGATGAAGGTCGTGCACGGCCGTCAGGGGCACGCCTCCATGGCCGTCCTGCTGCCCGGCCGGCCGGTGGAGCAGAACCTCGCGGACAACGCCCGCATGCTCGCCGAGGAGACCGCCGACACCGACGGCGTGGTCGAGGTCCCCGGCGCGGCCGCCTTCCTCGCCTCCCTGCGCGGTCTCCCGCACGCCCTGGTGACCTCCGCCGACGTCGCCCTGTCCACCGCCCGCATGAAGGCCGCCGGGCTGCCGCTGCCCGGCATCCGGGTCACCGCCGAGTCGGTGGGGGCGAGCAAGCCCGATCCCGAGGGCTTCCTCAAGGGGGCGGCCGAGCTGGGCGTCGACCCGGCCGACTGCATCGTCTTCGAGGACTCCGGCGCCGGCATCGCGGCGGGGCGCGCCGCGGGCATGCGGGTGGTCGGCGTCGGCCCGCGCGCCGGCGTCCACGGCCCCGACGTCACGGTGGAGGACCTGACCCGGATCACCGTCGGCACCCTGCCCGGCGGAACGATCCGGCTGAGCATCGGCTGACCGCGCGATGCCGCCGGTGCCCTGCGGCCCGGTCCCCGCGGCGCCCCGCACTCCGGACAGCCGCGCCCCTCGGACTCACTCGCGCGTTCGCCCCTCCCACTGAACCCGGAAGCCCCCCGAGAGCTACCGGGACTGTGCGGATCTCCCGCACACCCGAAGGGCTCGGGAGGCCGTAAGCGGTGACACCGATCACGATGGAAGGTGCACCCGAGCCCGGGAGGTCTCCATGGCCCTGGACACGCACGGTACGGCGAAGGACGTGGACGCCGGCGAGCACGTCACCGGCAACGTGTACGTCTCGATCGGCGCCCTCCTGCTGGGGCTGCTGCTCGCCGCGCTCGACCAGACCATCGTGTCGACCGCACTGCCCACCATCGTCAGCGACCTCGGCGGCCTGGAGCACCTGTCCTGGGTGGTCACCGCCTACCTGCTGGCCTCGACCGCCGCCACCCCGCTCTGGGGCAAGCTCGGGGACCAGTACGGCCGCAAGCGGCTCTTCCAGGCCGCCATCGTGATCTTCCTGATCGGCTCGGCGCTGTGCGGCATGGCGCAGAACATGCCCCAGCTCATCGGCTTCCGGGCCCTGCAGGGCCTCGGCGGCGGCGGACTGATCGTGCTGTCCATGGCGATCGTCGGCGACATCGTGCCACCCCGCGACCGCGGCCGGTACCAGGGCCTGTTCGGTGCCGTCTTCGGCGCGACCAGCGTGCTCGGACCGCTCCTCGGCGGGCTGTTCACGCAGCACCTGAGCTGGCGCTGGGTGTTCTACGTCAACCTGCCGGTCGGCATCGTCGCGCTCGCCGTGATCGCCACCGCCCTGCACATCCCGCGCCACACCGCCCGCCACGTCATCGACTACCTCGGCACGTTCCTGATCGCCGCCGTCGCCACCTGCCTGGTCCTCGTCGCCTCGCTCGGCGGCACCACCTGGGCCTGGGGCTCGGCACAGATCGTCGGGCTGGCCGTGCTGGGCGTCCTGCTCGCCGTGGCCTTCGTCGCCGTGGAGCGCCGGGCCGCCGAACCCGTGCTGCCGCTCCGGCTGTTCGGCATCCGCACCTTCACGCTCGCCGCCCTCATCAGCTTCATCGTCGGCTTCGCCATGTTCGGCGCGATGACCTACCTGCCCACCTTCCTGCAGGTCGTGCACGGCATCTCCCCGACCCTGTCCGGCGTGCACATGCTGCCCATGGTGATCGGGCTCCTGCTGTCCTCCACGGTGTCGGGGCAGATCGTCAGCCGCACCGGCCGCTGGAAGGTCTTCCCGGTGACCGGCACGGCCGTCACCGCCATCGGCCTGCTCCTGCTGCACCAGCTCGACGAGTTCAGCTCCACCGCCCAGATGAGCGTGTACTTCTTCGTCTTCGGTCTCGGACTCGGCCTGGTGATGCAGGTCCTGGTGCTCATCGTGCAGAACGCGGTCTCCTACGAGGACCTCGGCGTCGCCACCTCGGGCGCGACCTTCTTCCGCTCCATCGGCGCCTCCTTCGGCGTCGCGATCTTCGGCACGGTCTTCGCGAGCCGCCTCGGCGACAAGCTCACGGCCGCCTTCCGCGGGGTGAGCCTGCCGCCCGGCGCCACGGCCGACACGCTCGAGGCCGACCCGCGGGGCATCTCCGCGCTGCCCCCGGCGCTGCGCCCGGTGGCCCTGCACGCCTACGCGTCCGCCATCACCGACGTCTTCCTCTACGCCGCACCCGTCGCCCTGCTCGGCTTCCTGCTGGCCTGGTTCCTCAAGGAGGACCCGCTGCGCGGCTCGGTCACCGCGCCCGAGGCCTCCGAGACCATCCCGCCCAACCCCGTGCAGCGCTCCTCCTACGACGAGGTGCGCCGCGCCCTGTCGGTGCTCGCCACCCGGGAGGGCCGCCACGAGATCTACCGGACGATCACCGAGCGGGCGGGCTACGACCTGCAGCCCGCGGCCAGCTGGCTGCTGCTGCGCGTGCGCAGGTACGGCTCGGTCGAGCCCGGCGTGCTCGCCGAGCGCAGCCCCGTACCGCTGCAGGTGGTCATGGCCGCCGCCCGCCAGGTCGAGGAGCGGCGGCTGGCCGAACGCCGGGGCCTGGACCTGGTGCTGACCGCGTCCGGCCGCGAGGTCGCCGACCGGCTGGCCGCCGCCCGTGAGGAGTCGCTGGCCGAACTGCTCGGCGACTGGTGGCAGTCGCCGGGCCGCCCCGCCGACCTGAGACGACTGGTCAGGGAGCTGTCCGGCGAGCTGTGCGGCTCCGCACGCGAACGCCCGCACGACAGCACGGTCGCGAAGACCGGTTGACGCGGTCCGCCGCCACCGGAGTGCGGCCGGGGAGCCGTACGGCTCCGGGGTGATCGACCACGGCACGCCGGCCGTTCCCGGCATCCGGCGCACACCCCGCGCAACCGGACATCCGGAACGCCGCCCGGTCCGCCGGCCGGTGCGGGCTTCGCGCCACGGGCGCCGTTTGTGGCCTGACTTCCGGGTCACCCGGAAGGTATGCCGGCCAGTGGGGCCGGTCCGAGGGGAAGGCAACCATGTCCACAGGCCTGATCATCTTGCTGATCGTGATCGCGGCGGTCGTGGTCGTCGGTGCGGCCGCCCTGGCGTTCGGCCGCACCCGGCGCGGCGGGCCGAGCCTGAAGCGGCGCTTCGGACCCGAGTACGAGCGGACCGTGGCCCGGCACGACGGGGACGCCAAGGCCGCCGAACGGGAGCTGACCGCACGCGTCGAACGCCACGGTGACCTGCGGGAACGTCCGCTGGATAGCGAAAGCAGGGAGCGGTACGCGGCCCGCTGGACGGCCGTCCAGGAGCGCTTCGTCGACTCGCCCCGGGAGGCGGTGGCCGAGGCCGACCGGCTGCTCGCGGAACTTGCCGCCGTCCGCGGCTACCCCGACGGGGGCCAGTACGAGGAGCAGTTCGCCGCGCTGTCCGTGCACCACGCCGATCACGTCGACGGCTACCGGCAGGTCCACCGGGTCTCCCGCGCCGGGACGAGCGGCGGCGCGAGCGCGGCCGGCGCCGGCACCGAGGAGATGCGGACGGCCCTGATCGGGGCCCGTGCCCTCTTCGACGACCTGACCAGCCCCGGCACCGACGCCGGGCGGCACCGCGCGGCCTCCGGCACGGCCGGGACCGCCGACACCACCACCGGCACCACCACCGGCACCGCGGACACCCCCGGTAGCCGCCCCCACGCCCGCTCCCATGCGCCGTGGGCCCTCCACAGGAGCCGACCGAAGGAGAGTTGAGCGTCATGAAGGACAGGACCAGTGGCTCCGGCGACGAGCGGTACGCCTCCGGGCGCTTCGCGCCGGCACCGGACGACGAGAGGGCACCGGAGGAGGCGGCGGGCCGCCGGCTGCCGGGCGAGGGCGGCCCGGAGTGGCCGCCCGGGGAACCGGGTGAGGGAATGCCGCCCGGGAACGCGGGCCGGACGCCCCGCGAAGGAACGAGCGGCCGCCTGGCGGGCGAGGGTGCGAGCGGCCGGATGCCGGGCTCGACGGGTCCCGGCCGGGAGGGCCTGACGGCCGACGACCGGATACCCCGCGACGGCTTGGCGGACGACCGCGTCTCGGACGACCGCCTCATGGACGACCGGATAGCGCGGGACGGCCTCGAAGCCGACGACCGCATGCAGCGCGGCGGTCCGACGGCCGACGATCGCATGCCGCGTGATGGCCTGACGGCCGGCGACCGGATGCCGGCGGACGCGACGCAGCCGCCGGCACCGCCGGGACCGGCGGGCATGCCCGTCTCCGGTGACGCCGCGGGCCCGGGCTCCGGGACGCACGGCCGGCCGCACGGCTCCGAGGGCCTGCGCCCGGGCACCGAGGATCTGGGAGTGGACACGCCACCCGCACCCGGCAGGGGAGCGGGGACGTACGAGGAGCGGCGGATGCCGGACGACGGGCTCGGTGCCGCGTACGCCGGTGAGGGCACCGAGTACGCGGCCGGCGGCGGACGTGGCGACTACGCGGCCGGTGGCGGACGTGGTGAGTACGCGGCCGGTGGCGGACGTGGTGAGTACGCGGCCGGTGGCGGACGTGGTGACTACGAGGCCGGTGGCGGACGTGGTGACTACGCGGCCGCCGGCGGGACCGCGGCCCCGGGCACGGGCGCCGTCTCCGCCGCAGGCACCGGGACCGGCGCCGCCACCTCGGGCGCCGGTGCCCCGCTGCTGCCGCACGACGAGGCGGACCAGTGGGAGCAGCGGATGCGGCAGGTGGTCGCCGGCTTCGTGGACGAGCCCCGAGGCGCGGTGGAGGAGGCCGACCGGGCGCTGGAGGAGCTCACCGCACGGTTCACCGAGGCCGTGACCCGGCGGCGTCACACCCTGCGCAGGTCCTGGGAGGGTGCCGAGGAGAACGGGCCCGGTACCGACACCGACACCGAGCAACTCCGCCTCGCCCTGCGCGACTACCGCGAGCTGGCCGGCCACCTGCTACAGGGCTGACCCCGACTCGTCCCCCATGGCGGCAGCCCTGCGCTGCCGCCATTCGCGTACGACGTCCTCGACGTCGTACGGCTTCCTGCCCAGCGGAGGGCCGGGCGGAGGCTTGAACATCATGTCGCGGATCTTGACGTTCACGTCCTCGACGATCTTCCGCGCGATCCGCTCCGAGGGGGCCGCGTACGCCGCCTGCAGCGCGTCCTCGGCCTCCTTGCGCAGAGCCAGGGCGGGCGGCAGCACGGCCAGCCCCTCGCGCGCCATCTTCCGCTTGATCCACCACAGTTCGTCGTAGCCGGAGTCGACCTCCGCCGGCAGCGGCCGGCCCGCCCCCGGCAGCCGCTCGAACTCGCCGCGTGCCTGCGCGTCGCGGATCTGCTTGTCGACCCAGGACTCGAACGGCACACCCGGTGGCTTTCGCTCGGTCATGTGCCCATTGTGCCGGACGCGACCCGGCCGGGCGTTTTATCATGCGGCGGCGGTGGGTGATCCGGCCCCCGCACCCGTACTTTCGGATGCCGCAGCCGCTGCGCTGCTTCGGGGGGAACACGCGTGCTCGAACTCACCATGGCCACCGTCTCGGGGGCCGACGCGGGCGCCACGGCCGGCATGACGATGGCCGAGGCGCCCAGCGAGCCCGGCGCCGTCCTGCGGGTCGGCCGGGACGCCGCGCTGTGCCGGCTGGCCACCCCCGAGGACTGGCTCTTCCTCTCCCGTGTCCACCTGGAGTTCCGGTGCGGCCCCGACGGCGGCTGGCAACTGACCTGGCTGCGCGGTTCGCAGGCCGACCCGGCGTCCGAAGTGCGGCTGATCGTCGGGCAGTACACGCAGCCCCTCGCCTACGGGGCCATCGTGCCGCTGCCGCACGGCGGGTCCGGCGAGGTCGTCGTCCAGGACCGCACCGCGCCACGCAGCGTCAACGTGGGCTTCTTCCACGAGGTGTGAGCCACGAGGTGTGAGCCACGAGGTGTGGGCCGCGAGGTGTGGGCCCCGGGGTGCGGGCCCACGAGGTGCGGGCCGGGGCGTCGGGCCCACGAGGTGCGGGCCCACGGCGGGTGTACCCCGTCGCCGCGGAGGGCTCAGCCCAGCACCCGGGCCAGTGCGAAGCCGTCGTAGCCCTTCTGGCCGACCGTCTGGATCGCCGTGCCGTCCAACCGGGGGTGCGTGGCGATCAGTTCGATCGCGGTGCGGGTGCCGGCCACGTCCGGCGCGGTGCTGCTCGCGTCGGCGACGCGGCCCTCGCGCACCACGTTGTCCACGACGATGATGCTGCCCGCGCGGGTGAGCCGCAGCGCCCACTCCACGTAGTGCCCGTTGTTGGCCTTGTCGGCGTCGATGAAGACCAGGTCGAAGGGGGCCGGGTTCTCGTCGGCGAGCTTGGGCAGCGACTCCAGGGCCGGGCCCACCCGCACCTCGGCGATCCGCTCCAGGCCCGCCCGGGCGATGTTCCGGGTGGCCACCTCGGCGTGCTTGGCGCTGTACTCCAGCGAGACCAGCCTGCCGTCCTCGGGCAGCGCGCGGGCCAGCCAGATCGTGCTGTACCCGCCGAGCGTGCCGATCTCCAGGATCGCACGGGCGCCCTGCACCTGCGCGAGCAGCTGCAGGAACTTGCCCTGCGCGGCCGTGACGCCGATGGGTGGCAGCCCGGCGGCCTCGCTCTCCCGCAGCGCCGCTCGAAGCGCCTCGTCGTCCGGGGAGAGTTGGGTGATGAAGTAGTCGTCGACGTCGTCCCAGAGCTGCGACCCGCTCATGCGCCTGCTGCCTTTCCCGAGTGTCTTCCCGAGGCTTCTCGGCCCTGCCCACGCCGATCATCTCAGCCGAACACCCCGAACGGGCAGATCGAATACGGCTACGCGGTCCTACGACGCGAATCCCCGGGGGCGCGGGGAACCGCGCGACCGGCCACGACGGACCCGCACCCGGCAGCCGGCCCGCACCCCTACGGCGCGAGCCGCCCGCGGACCCGCCCTACCGCTGTTCCACCGCCGGCGCGGACCCCGGCAGCGGCCGCCCCGCACACTCGGCCATCCGCCACACCGCGAAGCCGCCCACGACGGCAGCGGCCATCATGTAGTACGCGGGCATCATCATGTTCCCCGTGGCCCCGATCAACGCGGTCACGACCAGCGGAGTCGTACCACCGAACAGGGACACGGACACGTTGAAGCCGATGGACAGGGAGCCGTAGCGCACCCGGGTCGGGAAGAGCGCGGGAAGCGCGGCCGGCATGGCCGCCGTGAAGCAGACCAGCAGCATGCCCAGCGCACCCATGCCCAGCCCGACCGCGAGCAGGCTGCCCTGCCGGATCAGCAGCAGCGCCGGGATGGAGAGGAAGAGGAAGCCCGCGCAGCCCGCCGCGATCACCGGGCGGCGGCCGACCCGGTCGGTCAGGGCGCCCGCGAACGGCTGGACGATCATCATCAGGGCCATCACGCCGAGCACGACCAGCAGACCGTGCGTCTCGTCGTACTTCAGCTCACTGGTGAGGTAGCTCGGCATGTACGACAGCAGCATGTAGTCGGTGACGTTGAAGACCAGCACCAGGCCCATGCACAGCAGCAGCGCCTTCCACTGGCCCGAGACCAGCTCGCGCAGCGGCACCTTCGGCCGGTCGGCCTCCGCCTTCTCGACCTCGGCGGCGAACGCCGGGGTCTCCTCCAGGCGCATCCGCAGATAGAGGCCGATGATGCCCATCGGGCCCGCGATCAGGAACGGGATGCGCCAGCCCCACGAGGTGAGGTCGTCCGAGGAGAGCAGCGCCGTCATCAGGGTGACCAGACCCGCGCCGCCGATGTAACCGGCGAGCGTGCCGAACTCCAGCCAGCTCCCGAAGAAGCCGCGCTTCTTGTCCGGCGCGTACTCGGCGATGAACGTGGACGCGCCCGCGTACTCACCACCGGTGGAGAAGCCCTGCACCAGGCGGGCGGCGAGCAGGAGCAGCGGCGCGCCGACGCCGATGGTGGCGTACGACGGGATCAGGCCGATCGCGAACGTGCCGACCGCCATCATGATCATCGTGATGGCGAGAACCTTCTGGCGGCCCACACGGTCGCCCAGCGGGCCGAAGACCATGCCACCGAGGGGCCGGACCAGGAAGGCCGCGGCGAAGGCGCCGAAGGTCGACAGCAGCTGCGCGGTCGGGTTGCCGGAGGGGAAGAAGACCTTGCCCAGGGTGACCGCGATGTAGCTGTAGACGCCGAAGTCGAACCATTCCATCGCGTTGCCGAGCGCCGCCGCCTTCACGGCGCGCTTGACGAGCGCGGGGTCGGTGACGGTGACGTCACGGGCTTCGGTGGCCCGGTGGGCCTTCAGCGGCGGGGTGACGGCTGTGACGGTCGCCAAAACGAGGCTCGCCTACCTTTCGACGGGGACAGGTACGCGGCCCGGCGGCGGCGCTGCCGAGAATCGGGCCGAAAAGTGACCATAGGTGCTGTTCGGCCGATTACGTCATGTACGCGATTCGATGCACAGTGCAGCTAAACAGCGCATACGCAGGTATGACTGCCCGCTCACGCACTGCCATTCCTGCTGCTCGGTGTGATGCTTCTCGCCCCCCGCCGGTGCAACCCGGCCACTTCCGGGCCATGGCCTTTCGGACAAAAGCGGGCGGATGTCAGGTGAAGCGGGGGTGGCCCGCGTCCTTCCCAGGAAGGTCTGCGAGCCTCTAAGGGTTCGCGCAGGGAACCCGGCACCCAGCGGGTGCGGGGAAGAGGGGCGGGAGGCCGGCGGGGCGTGGCGAACGTGGAGCACGGCGGGCGACCTACGGATGTCTTCGCACCGGACGAGGCCGGAGCACGCCTGCGGGCGGCCCGTCTCGCGCTGTGGGCGGTGGCCGCGATCCTCGCGGTACGGCAGTACGCCGCCGTCCTGACCACCCCGAGCGGTGAGCGGCTCACCGACCTCGAGACCTGGGTCGGCCCCGAGGGCGTCCTGCACCTCAAGGGCTCGCTCTACGACTCGACGCAGTTCACCGGCACCCCCTTCGCCGGCCTGGTCCTCAAGCCGCTCACGCGCTCCGCGCAGGCGGCCCTCGGCTGGGGCTGGACGTTCGGCACCCTGCTGCTGGTCGTCGTCCTCGGTCTGATCGCCGCCCGCGCGCTGCCCCGGCCGGTCGGCCGCCGCACCTCCCTGCTCGCCGCCCCGGTCGCCATCAGCCTGCTCATGCTCTCGCTGCCGGTCCGCAACACCCTGTGGCTCGGCCAGACCAGCATCATGCCGGTGCTGCTCGTCCTGCTCGGCTGCTTCACCGTGCGCGGGGAACGCGCGAGCGGCCTGTGCACGGGCCTGGCCGCGGCCCTGCAGCCGCCGCTGCTGCTGTTCGCCCCGCTGCTGTGGTTCACCGGCCGCCGCAAGGCCGCGCTCGACACGGCCGCCGTCTTCGCCGCCTGCACCGCACTCGCCTGGGCGGCGATGCCGCACGACTCCCACACCTACTGGGTGCACCACCTGGCCGGCGTGGGCCTCGGCGGCCAGGCGGACGCCCTCGGCAACCAGTCCCTGCACGGCGCCCTGCTCCGCCTGGACCTCACCGGCCCGCTGGAGATCGGCCTCTTCCTGTTCCTGGCGGTCTCCGTCGCCGTCCTCGCCCTGCGCCGGGCCGTCCGCTACGCCCGTGACGGCCAGCTGCTGCTCGCCGTCGCCCTCACCGGCTGTGCGGCGATCGTAGCCTCTCCCACCGCCTGGCAGCACCAGCTGCTGTGGGTGTCGCTCGCGGTGGTCGGCCGGGTCGGCAGGCGCGCCTCCGACCGTTACGTCTGGCCGGTGGCCGTGCTCCTGGTGACCACGCTCCCGGCGAAGATGATGCTGCCGAACATGGCGGCCATGTACCCGCTGCGGGACAACCTCGTCCTGCTCGCGGCCGTGGCCGCCGCCACCGCCGTCCCCTTCCTGTCCCGCACCTCGCCGTACTACCGGGCACCGGTCCCCGCGGAACACGCCCCGCAGGTCCCGGCCCGCTTCGGCCGCGTCCCGCTGCTGCCCTTCCTGCGCCGCGTGCTCACCCGCCCCAACCTGCTCCTGGAACTGCTCCTGCTCCGCGTCACGTACGCGGCCTACCAGCAGGTGCGCCTGGCCGCGACCGGCGGCAGCAACTCCGAGGGCCGGGCGGCCGCCGAGCACCACGGCCACCTGATCCTGGACGCCGAGCGGTTCCTGCACATCGACATCGAGCACGCGGTCAACCACGCCGTCGTGAAGATCGGCTGGCTGCGGGAGTTCTTCGACTTCTACTACGAGTCCTTCCACTTCGTCGTCCCGCTGAGCGTCCTCGCCGTCCTGTACTGGCGCCGCCCCGTCGACTACCGCTGGGCCCGCGCCTCCCTCGGCTTCACCACCTTCCTCGCCCTGATCGGCTTCTGGCTCTTCCCGCTGGCCCCGCCGCGCCTGATGCCGTCGCTCGGCATGATCGACACCGTCCACGGCGTGCAGGACTTCTCCCAGCCGGACTACGGCACCCTGACCGCGCTCACCAACCAGTACGCGGCGATGCCGTCCCTGCACTTCGGCTGGTCGCTGTGGTGCGGGGTGGTCATCGCGGTCATCGCCCCGAAGTGGTGGATGAAGGTACTCGGCCTCCTGCACCCCCTCTTCACCGTCTCCGCCATCGTCGCCACCGGCAACCACTGGGTGCTGGACGCGGTCGGCGGCGCGGTGGCCGTGGGCGCGGGCTTCGGCCTGTCGTACGTCTTCCAGGGCCCGCGGGCCCGGACGGTGAAAGCGGCGGCGGGCGCCCGGGAGCCGGGCGAAGTGCCCGTCGGCAGCGGCAGCGGCGACGGCTGACGGCCCGGCCGGCTCGCCGGCAATTGCTCGCCGCACCGGCCGGCCGCCGCTCTCCGCACCCGCCGGTCATCGCTCTCCGCACTCGAACCAGACCGTCTTGCCGCCCCCGGCCCGCGGGGCCACGCCCCACTTGCCGACCACGAGATCGAGCAGGGCGAGCCCCCGTCCGCCCTCCGCCTGCGGGTCCATCTCGCCCGGGGACCTCGGGAGCCGGTCGAACCCGTCGCTCACCTCCACCCGCACGCCCGCGGTCCGCCGTGCCACGACGAGGGTGCAGCGCCGGTCGGGCACGTGCCGGACGACGTTGGAGACCAGCTCGCTGACGCCCAGTTCGACGGCGAAGAGCAGGTCCGGCAGTTCCCACTCGCCCACCAGCGAGCGGACGATCCGGCGGACGTGCCGTACGGAGTGCTCTCCGACGGTGAGCTGCATGCGGTACTGGGGGGTGCGGGGAATGTTCAGGTTCACGCTACGAGGCTGACGCGCCGCGACTACTCTCGGCTACAGGACGGATACAACGGGTCCCGCCGTGGACCGCGTCACCGGAGAGGGGACCGACCGTGGCCCACATCAACACCCTCGACCCGGGCGCCTCACCGCTCGACTACTACGGCTTCGAGCTGCGCCGCCACCGGGAGGCCGCCGGCCTGACCCAGCGGCAGCTGGGCGACATCGTCAACTACACGGGGTCGCTGGTCGGCCAGGTGGAAACGGCCAGGAAGCTGCCGACGCAGGAGTTCAGCGAACGCGTGGACGCGGCGCTGGGCACGGGCGGCTTACTCTCCCGACTCGTCGGGCTGGTGATGCGCAGCCAACTCCCGGCGTGGTTCCAGCAGGTGGCTGAGCTGGAGGTGCGGGCGACGGAGATCTGTACTTTCCAGACCCACATGATCCACGGTCTGCTTCAGTCCCCGTCCTATGTGCGCGCGGTGCTCGGAGTGCTGGACCAGGACAAACTCGAGGATCGTGCGGCCGTGCGGCTCGCCCGCCAGCGCATCTTCGAGAAGGAGGAGTCACCGGTCTTCTGGATGGTCCTCGGTGCGGCGGCGCTGCACCAGGAGATCGGCGGTCGGGAAGTCATGCGCGAGCAACTGGCGCACCTGTTGACCTTCGAGAACGATCCCCGGATCAACGTGCAGATCCTGCCGTACTCAGTCGGGGAACACGCCGGATTGCAAGGCTCGTTCACCCTCTTCCGGTTCGCCAGTGACCCGACCATCGTCTACACGGAGGGTTACAGCAGCGGGCATCCGACCGCGAACCCGGACACCGTCAAGGACTGCTCGCTCCGTTACGATCATCTCCGAGCCGCCGCGCTCTCGATCCAGGACTCGGCGGAGTTGATCCGGCGCGTGATGGAGGACCGCTATGGAGAGCAAGTGGCGTAAGTCCAGTTACAGCGGAGACCAGGGCGGCCAGTGTGTGGAGTGCGTTCCCCTGGGCCGCCTGGCCTGGAAGAAGTCCTCGCACAGCGGCGACCAGGGCGGCGAATGCGTAGAGATCGCCGAATCCCCCTGCGCCACCATCGCGATCCGCGACTCCAAGACCCCCGCGGGACCGATGCTCACCATCGGCCCCGCCACCTTCGCCCGCTTCCTGTCCTGGACGTCGGCTACAGCCGCTGGATGATCGTGCCGGTCGCCAGTCCACCGCCCGCGCACATGGTGATGAGCGCGAACTCCTTGTCCGTGCGCTCCAGTTCGTGCAGGGCGGTGGTGATCAGGCGGGCGCCCGTCGCCCCCACCGGGTGGCCCAGCGCAATCGCACCGCCGTTGACGTTGACCTTGCCCAGGTCCTGCTCGAAGACCTGAGCCCAGCTCAGCACCACGGATGCGAAGGCCTCGTTGATCTCCACGAGGTCGATGTCCTTCAGGGACATGCCCGCCTTGCCGAGCACCGCGTTGGTCGCGTCGATCGGCCCGTCCAGGTGGAAGTGCGGGTCGGCGCCCACCAGCGCCTGGGCGACGATCCGCGCCCTCGGCTTCAGCTTCAGGGCGCGGGCCATCCGCTTCGACGCCCACATGATCGCCGCCGCGCCGTCGGAGATCTGCGACGAGTTGCCCGCCGTGTGGATGGCCTTCGGCATCACGGTCTTCAGGCCGGCCAGCGCCTCCGGGGACGTGTCCCGCAGCCCCTCGTCCTTGTCGACCAGCCGCCACATGCCCTGTCCGGCGTGCTGCTCCTCCTCCGTGGTGGGCACCTGCACGGCGAAGGTCTCCCGCTTGAAACGTTCCTCCGCCCAGGCGTGGGCCGCCCGCTCCTGGGACCGCAGGCCCAGTGCGTCGACGTGCTCGCGGGTCAGGCCGCGGTGCCGGGCGATGCGCTCGGCCGCCTCGAACTGGTTGGGCAGGTCGACGTTCCACTCGTCGGGGAACGGCTTTCCGGGGCCGTGCCTGGAGCCGGAACCGAGCGGCACCCGGGACATCGCCTCGACGCCGCAGCTGATCCCGACGTCGATGACGCCCGCGGCGACCATGTTGGCCACCATGTGCGAGGCCTGCTGCGAGGAACCGCACTGGCAGTCGACCGTCGTGGCCGCCGTCTCGTACGGCAGCCCCATCGCCAGCCAGGCCGTGCGGGCGGGGTTCATGGACTGCTCGCCGGCGTGGGTCACCGTGCCGCCGGCGATCTGCTCGACCGCGTCGGCTGGAATGCCGGTGCGGCCGAGGAGTTCACGGTAGGTCTCGCCCAGGAGATAGGCGGGATGCAGATTGGCGAGCGCGCCGCCGCGCTTGCCGATCGGGGTGCGTACGGCTTCGACGATCACGGGTTCGGCGGCCATGGGTGCGGGTCCTCTCCGAGAGGGCTCTCCTCCAGAACTGGTACGCGTTCTAGTTCTCCGTGCAGTCTGCTGACGTGATGTCCGTCACCGCAAGGGTCTTGCAGGCGCCGAAGCCGTGATCTGCACGGACTCCGCACCGATTGGAACTGTCGTACCCCTTGCGGGTTCTAGAACCCGTTATTACGTTCACGGGAATTACTGATGGTCCGTCAGATGGCTGGGAGTCACCCATGCACTGCCCCGCGCTGCCCGACGGGTTCGACTTCACCGACCCCGATCTGCTGCACCACCGTGTGCCCCTCCCGGAGTTCGCCGAGCTGCGCCGTACCGAGCCGGTCCGCTGGATACCCCAGCCGCACGGGACGGCGGGTTTCGCCGACGCCGGCTACTGGGCCGTGACCCGGCATGCCGACGTCAGGTACGTCTCCACGCACCCGGAACTGTTCTCCTCCACCCTCAACACCGCGATCATCCGCTTCAACGAGCACATCCGGCGCGACGCGATCGACGCGCAACGGCTGATCCTGCTCAACATGGACCCACCGGAACATACGCGGGTGCGCCAGATCGTGCAGCGGGGCTTCACGCCACGCTCCATCCGCGCCCTGGAGGGCCGGCTGCGCACCCGCGCCGAGGCGATCGCCGCCGGTGCCCGCGCCCGCTCCGGCCCCTTCGACTTCGTCACCGAGGTCGCCTGTGAACTGCCCCTGCAGGCCATCGCCGAACTGATCGGGGTCCCGCAGGAGGACCGGGCCAAGATCTTCGACTGGTCGAACAAGATGATCGCCTACGACGATCCCGAGTACGCCATCACGGAGGAGGTCGGCGCGCAGTCGGCCGCCGAGATCATCGCCTACGCGATGAACATGGCCGCGGAGCGCAAGCGGTGCCCCGCGCGTGACATCGTGACGACGCTGGTGGCGGCGGAGGACGAGGGCAACCTGAACTCCGACGAGTTCGGCTTCTTCGTGCTGATGCTGGCGGTGGCCGGAAACGAGACGACCCGGAACGCCATCACCCACGGCATGCACGCGTTCCTGACCCACCCCGGGCAGTGGGAGCTGTTCAGGAGCGAGCGGCCGTCCACCACGGCCGAGGAGATCGTGCGCTGGGCGACCCCGGTCAACTCCTTCCAGCGGACCGCCACCCAGGACACCGAACTGGGTGGCGTGCAGATCAGGAAGGGGGACCGGGTCGGGCTCTTCTACGCCTCCGCCAACCACGACCCCGAGGTGTTCACCGACCCCGACGCCTTCGACATCACCCGCGATCCCAATCCCCACCTCGGTTTCGGCGGCGGCGGGCCCCACTTCTGCCTCGGCAAGTCCCTCGCGATCCTGGAGATCGACCTGATCTTCAACGCGATCGCCGAGGCCATGCCCGGCCTTCGCCTCGCCGAGCCACCGCGCCGCCTGCGCTCGGCCTGGATCAACGGCGTCAAGGAACTCGGGGTCACCACCGACTGACCCACCGGCCGACCCGCCGGCCGACCCGCCGGCCGGGCCGACGGCTCCGGACGCCGCCGGCCCCGCCGTGGGGGCGGCGGCCCGTGGCCGGCCGGGCCGTGGATTCCGGGCCGCTCACTCGCGGCCCGACGCCACCAGTGCCAGCACGCCGGAGGCCGCCGCCGCGATCAGCAGCGGGATGCCGAGACCGTGATGGAGGACCAGCCAGGCGCCCAGGCAGGCGCCGGCGAGCATCGCGATCACCGAGGCCGTGCGGCGCGGCGAGCGACGTCCGGTGCCGTCGCCCAGCCGGGACTCGGAGGCCAGGCCGGTCAGGGTCATCGTCAGGACCGTGGTCGTCAGATCGGCGACGCCCAGTCTGCGTACCGTCGCGTTGCGCAGGCCCATCGCGAAGGCGGTGAGCGCGATGAGGGCGTAGCGGGTGCCGGTCGTGTCCGGCCAGGCGAAGGCGACCGCCGCCGAGATCCCGACCAGGACCGCCTCCGCGGCCAGCGTCAGCCGGGCCCAGCGGCGCCGGGAGCCGCTCCCGGCGTGTGCCGCCACCCGGCCGCCCACCGCCGCGCCGAGCAGGAAGCACACCAGCGAGGTGGCGGTGTGCGACACGGAGAAGCCGGGCGCGCCGGCCGCCGCGAAGCCCAGGACGACCACGTTCCCGGTCATGTTGGCGGTGAAGACCCGGCCCAGGCCCAGATAGCTGACGGCGTCGATCAGCCCGCTGACCACGGTCAGGACCAGCAGCACGACCACCAGTCGCAGCCCGCGCGCCTCCGGGTCCGGGGCCGGCGCCGCCTCGGCCGGTGCCGTCGTCATGGTTCCTCCGGTGGGCCGGTCGGACAGGTCGACGACCACTCCACCACGGGCCACCGGGCTGTGCCCGGACATGCGCGCGCACCCCCGCCGAGCGAATGGCGGGGGTGCGCGGGCGTTTTCGGGGTGCGGCTCAGTACCAGCCGTTGGCCTGCCAGAAGCTCCAGGCCTTGACCGGGCTGCCGTAGCGGGAGTTCATGTAGTCCAGACCCCACTTGATCTGGGTGGCCGGGTTGGTCTTCCAGTCGGCACCGGCCGAGGCCATCTTCGAGCCCGGCAGGGCCTGGACCAGGCCGTAGGCGCCGGAGGAGCTGTTGGTGGCGGCGGCGTTCCAGCCGCTCTCGTGCTCGACGATCTTGCTGAACGCGTTGTACTGCGCGGAGTCCGGGATCATCTTGTGCGCGATCGCCTGAGCGGAGGTGGCCGCGGTGGGAGCGGCCTGGGCGGGAGCCGCGGCCAGTGCCATACCGGCGGTGGCGGCGGCCACGGCCGCGGTGGTGAGGGCCTTCTTCGGGGAAGCGATGCGGCGGATGAAGGAGACGGACACGGAGAACCTCTTGCTTCGGGGACAGGGGATCGCCCGCATGGCATGGACCACGCGCTGTGGCCGTATGCGTCGGCTCCCTGACCCGGAGGGGCTCGTGGTGCCTGGCGACGTGCTCCAGAGAAACAGGCTCCCGGCCCGTCCGCAATGACCCCTTTTACTAGTTGTGGCCGGATCGGGGGGAATCGTCGGCGCTGTGGTGTGGCTCTCAAAGTGCAGGTGAGAAGGGGTGCCGTTGAGGACGTATCGGACAAATGGGGCTACGGCCCCACTTCGTAGGTGACCTGCGTCATGTGTGCCGCTTCACCGTCGTACTCACGGACCGGAGGCGAGGCCTCACACAGCGGGACGCTCGACCGGGGAGCCGGTCACCCGGTGGGCGCCTCGAACGTGACGGGGGTCTCGAAGGCGGCCCGGCGGGTGACCCGGCGCAGCGCACGCAGCACGGCCGGCCCGAGGGCCAGGGTCAGCAGCACCGTGCACACGGCCCGGCCGAGATCCCAGCCGAGGGAGGTGGCCAGGCAGTAGGCGACGAAGCGGGCCAGGTTCGCGGGGAGCGCGGCGTGTGGGTCGAAGGAGATGTTCGTGGCCGCCGTGCCCAGGAAGGGCCAGCCGGCCAGATTCATGATCGTGCCGTAGGCGAAGGCCGCCAGGAAGCCGTACACCGCCAGCAGCAGCAGCTCGCCCCGGCCGCGCAGCCGCACCGCGCCCGGCAGCAGCCCGGCGCCCATGGTGAACCAGCCCATCGACAGCATCTGGAACGGCAGCCACGGCCCGACACCGCCCGTGAGCAGCGCGGACGCGAACATCGTCACCGAGCCGAGCACGAAGCCGAAGCCGGGGCCGAGCACCCGCCCGCTGAGCACCATCAGGAAGAACATCGGCTCGATCCCGGCCGTGCCCGCGCCGATCGGGCGCAGCGCCGCCCCGGTCGCGGCCAGCACCCCCAGCATCGCCACGGCCTTCGGGCCGAGGTCCGACTCGGAGATCGTCGCCGCCACGACCGCGACCAGCAGCACCAGCAGGCCCGCGAAGAGCCAGGGCGCGTCCTGGGCGTGGGCGCTCAGCCGGGTGCTGGGCGGGGCCAGGAACGGCCAGCCGAAGGCCACCACGCCGACGGCGCTGACCAGCACCAGGGCGGCGAGGGAACGGGGGCGCAGGCGGACCGCCCGGATCCGCGCGGCGGGGGCCGGGTTCGAGGCGGGGCCGGGAGCCGCGGTCCGGGCCGGGGTGGGGGGCGGGGTGGAGGCCGGGGTGGGGCTCATGCCAGCGCCCTTCGTACCTCGGCCACCGTCAGCCAGCGCTGCGGGGCCAGGATCTTCGTCACCTGCGGCGCGTAGGAGGGAGAGGACACCACCGTCTCGGCCGTCGGGCCGTCGGCTATCACCTCGCCCTCGGCGAGCAGCACCACCCGGTGGGCGATCTCGGCCGCCAGCTCCACGTCATGTGTGGCCAGCACGATCGCGTGCCCCTCCGCGGCCAGCTCGCGCAGCACGGCCGCCAGCCGTGCCTTGGCCGCGTAGTCCAGGCCGCGCGTCGGCTCGTCCAGCAGAAGCAGGGGAGGGCGGGCGGTGAGCACCACGGCCAGCGCCAGCGCCAGGCACTGGCCCTCGGACAGATCCCGGGGGTGGGTGCCGTCGGTGATGCCCGGCAGCAGGTCGGACACCAGGGCCCGGCAGGTACCGGGCTCGGCGGCCGCGTCCCGGTCGGCGGCCGCGCACTCGGCGGCCACCGTGTCGGCGTACAGCAGATCGCGCGGGTCCTGCGGGACGAGACCGACATGGCGCACCAGTTCGCGGGGCGGGATGCGGTGCGGGACGGTTCCGCCGACGCGGACCGAACCGGCGCCGGGTTCCACCAGCCCGACGAGCGCGCCGAGCAGGGTGGACTTGCCGGCGCCGTTGCGGCCCATGAGCGCGATCGTCTCGCCCGGGGCCACGGTCAGGTCCACGTGGTGCAGGGCGTCGACCCGGCCGCGGCGAACGGCGAGGGCGCGGACTTCGGCGATGTACGGGGCGGCGGGTTCCGGGACGGCTGCTTCGGTGGTGGCCCCTTCGGGGGGTGTGGAGGGGCGGCGGCGGAAAAGGGCGAGGGGGTGACGGGGGCGTTTCCGGGAGGCGGGTGCCGGTGCCTGTGCCTCTGCCTGTGCCGGTGCCTCTGCGGAGGCGGGCGCGGGGCGGGTCGCCTGCCCGCGCCGGCGGGGTGCCGGCGCGCTCACCCGTGCCGCCCCGGCGGCACGACTGCCCGCAACCGAGGTGGTCCGACGGGGTGCCGCCGTGGTCAGGCGGTTGCGCAGGGGGGTGGCGCGGCGGCGGGCGTCGCGCACGGTCAGGGGGAGGGGGGACCAGCCCGCTAGCCGGCCCAGGTCCACGACCGGCGGGTACACCGGGGACACCGCCATCACCTCGGCCGGGGTGCCGACGACCGGCACGGCGCCGGGTGCGGGCAGCAGCACGATCCGGTCCGCGTAATGGATCACGCGCTCCAGGCGGTGCTCGGCCATCAGGACGGTCGTCCCCAGATCGTGCACCAGCCGCTGCAGCACGGCCAGCACCTCCTCCGCCGCGGCCGGGTCCAGTGCCGACGTCGGCTCGTCCAGCACGAGCACCTCGGGGTGCGGGGTGAGGACCGAACCGATCGCGACCCGCTGCCGCTGCCCGCCGGACAGCGTGGCGATCGGACGGTCCCGCAGCCCGGCCAGGCCCAGCAGGTCCAGGGTCTCCTCCACCCGGCGCCGCATCACCTCGGGAGCCAGCCCCAGCGACTCCATGCCGTAGGCCAGTTCGTCCTCGACGGTGTCCGTCACGAAGTGGGCGAGCGGGTCCTGCCCCACCGTGCCGACCACGTCGGCCAGTTCGCGCGGCTTGTACCTACGGGTGTCCCGGCCGGCCACCGTGACCCGTCCGCTCAGGGTGCCACCCGTGAAGTGCGGGACCAGCCCGCTCACCGCGCCGAGCACGGTCGACTTGCCGACCCCGGACGGGCCGATCAGCAGCACCAGTTCACCCTCCGGCACCTCGAAGCCGACGCCCCGGACGGTGGGTTCGGCAGCGCCCTCGTAGGTGACGCCGACATCCTCGAAGCGGATCACGACGGCTCCTCGGTGTGTTCGGACGCCTTGCCGGTCCTGGCCGACGCGAGAGGCCGGGGCACGACGAAGGCGGGCAGCAGGGCGAGCAGGACCGCGGCGGCGGGCCACAGCGGAAGCGTGGGCGCCACCAGCGGGACGACACCCGGGTGCAGCGCCTGCGGATCCCGGGCGGAGGCGAGCACGAGCAGCGCGGCGACCGCGACGCCCGAGCCGGCGACCAGCCAGGCCCGTACCCCCCACGGGTCCGGCCGGTAGCGGGTGCGGAGGGAACGGCGGCCGCCCAGCCGCAGCCCCGCGAGCGCGGCGGCCACCCCGGCGAACAGCACCGGCAGCCCGTACGTGCCGCCCTCCGCGGTGAGCAGCCCGTACGTGCCCGCGCACACGCCGAGCAGACCGCCCAGGGTGAGCGCGGCCGTCGTACGGCGGACGCGGGCGGGAACGTCGGCGGTGCGGCCGTAGCCGCGGGACTCCATCGCGGCGGCGAGCGCGACCGAGCGTTCCAGCGCGCCCTCCAGGACCGGCAGCCCGACCTGGACCAGGCCGCGCAGGCCCCGGTCGGGACGGCCGCGCAGGCGGCGGGCGGCGCGCAGCCGCTGGACGTCGGCGACGAGGTGGGGCGCGAAGGTGAGGGCGACGACGACGGCCACGCCCGTCTCGTACAGCGCGCCGGGCAGGGACTTCAGGAGGCGGGAGGGGCTGGCGAGGGCGTTCGCCGCGCCGACGCAGACCAGCAGGGTGGCCAGTTTCAGGCCGTCGTAGGCGGCGAACACGACGGCCTCGGCGGTGACCTCGCCGCCCAGGCGGATGCCCTGCGCCCAGTGGGGGAGCGGGACTTCCGGAAGGGTGAGCAGGGTGTGCGTGCCGGGGATGGGCGAGCCCAGGGCCACCGCGAAGACGACCCTGACGAGGACGACGGCGAGGGCGAGTCTGGCGAAGGCCGTGTAGGAACGTGCCCAGGGGGCGGGGGAGCGATGGGTCGCCACGACATAGGCGGAGGCGGCGACGAGGAGGGCGAGGAGGAGGGGGTTGGTGGTACGGCTGGCCGCCGTACCGAGCGAGATGGCCCACAGCCACCAGGCCCCGGGATGCAACGAACCCCGATACCGCCCCCGACCACCTCTGGCCGTTCGTGTCACGGCAGACGGCGCCGACGACTCCTCAGAGGCGCGGGGAACCGCGCGCTCGGCCCCGCCCGGCTCGCAGCCGCAGACGTCGGTCGGCCCCCGGTCGTCCGCGCCGCCCCGCCCGCTAGTCATTCCCGCGTCGCCGCCGTGCCTGCCATACCGCCGCTCCCGCCAGCACCGCCACCACTCCCGCGCCGATCGGCAGACCCAGCGAGGGGCCGCCGCCCGGCTCGCTCCCGCCCTTCGCGGTGGACGCCGGCCGCTCGCCCGACGCCACCTGCTCACCGCACCCCTGCTCCGGATACCCGGAGATCGCGCACAGCAGCGCGTCGGCGTCGTAGCGGAGCGGCCTGGCGGCGGCGGCCAGCGCGTCCGCACTCGTCGCGTCGGGCGACACACGGGCGCAGGCCGTGCGCTGCGCGGGCGGCCGCTCGCCGGACGGCGCGTCGGCGGACGTGCCGAAGTCGAGCACCAGCCCCACCCGCTTGCTGCCGTGCTTCGCCGGCGTACCCGCGCAGATCGTGGTGAAGTCCGCCGCGCCGCGCGGCCTGCTCGCGTCCGCGGAGTCCGCGCTCACCGCGAAGCGGAAGCCCTGGACGGCGCCGTCGTCCGGCCGCACCATCGACGGCCCCTGGGTGGCGTACGTCCAGCGGCCGCCGGTGCTCTCCCAGAACGACCAGTAGCGGTAGCCGGCGGCGTGCGCCCGGGCCGCGACGAGCAGCAGGACACAGAGGGCGAGCACCACGGGCGCGGCACGGCGGACGGCGGTCACCGCTGCCGCTTCTTCCGGCCGCTGAGCAGGAAGCCGACGCCGATGCCCGCGACGAGGCCGACGCCGACGATCCACCACACCCCGGTGCCGGAGTCGTCGTCGGACGTCTGGGTCTCGGCGCCGGTGGCCTTCTCCATGCGCGGGGCGGGACCCTGCGCGTTGAGGGCGTCGACCAGGCTCGTGCCGCCGAAGTCGCCCGGCTGCGCGCCGACGGCGTGCGCGGCGAGGATCAGCTGCGCGTACGCCGCCGGGCCGTTCTGCGCCGCCCACTGGGTGGCGTTCTTCTCCAGCCAGGCGTACGCCTTCTTCGCCTGCCCGGTCCGGCCGTCCGCGGCGAGCGCGACGACCGTGTCCGCGGTGTTGCCGAAGTCGGGCTGGTCCTCGGCACCGGCCAGGGCGGACTTCAGATGGCCGGTCCTGGCGACGGCCGAGGCCAGGTAGGCGCCCGCGTTGTCCGCCACCTGGGCCGGGGCCGGCCGGCCGGCCCCGGTGCAGCCGGTCTTCGCCGGGGCCTTGCCGGCCGTCACGACGAACCCCTTGCCGAGCGCGCCCAGCACGCCGGCCGCCGTCGCGTCCGCGTTGGCGAGCAGCCTGCCCTTCTTGTCCGGCTGGAACGCCAGGGCGCCGCCGCCGTCCTGGTCGCAGGGGATCACCCAGCCGGGCAGCGCGTCGTACGGGGACCGGCCCGACTTCTCGACGTCCGCCGGGTCCGTGCCTACGGCGGTGAGCGCACCGATGACGACGGAGGTGGAGTTGGTGTCGCTCGGGCCGCCCGCGTTGTAGCCCCAGCCGCCGTCCTTGTTCTGGACCGACTTCAGCCAGGCCACGGCCTTGCCGACCACCACGCCGCGCCCGCCGACCGCCTGCAGGGCCTGGACCGCGGCGGCCGTGCTGTTGGTGTCCGGCAGGACCTTGGCGTCGCACGCCTCGGCGGGGGCGGCGCGGAAGGCGGCGAAGGCGCCGTTCTCGCACTGCTGCCCGGTGAGCCAGTCCACGGCCTCGGTGGCCGGGCGGTAGCCGAGCGTGCGCTGGGCGATCAGGGTCAGCGACTGGCGCCACACGCCGTCGTACGTCGGGTCCGACTTGCCGTACAGACCGGGCGGCACCGTCACCTTCGGGGACGGTGACCCACCGGCGGCCGTGGCGGGTGCGGCGGCGGCCAGCACGCCTACGGCGGCCAGTACCGCGGCACTGCGGCGTACGTTCATGATCGGCGACAGCCTCTCCTGCGGGGAGCCGGTGGCGCACCGGAGACCCCGGGCGGCTCGGCTCCGTAAACCTCGACGGTGCCGTGCGCGGCGGACCGCCGGCGCACGTGAGCCGGTCAACGTCTCGTCGGGGTGGTCCGGCTCACCGTCCGGATCGGACCCCGGTACGGCTCACGGTTGCGGGTCAGCGCCGGAATTGCACCGGCTTCCCCCCGTACGAGTGTGATGACGACTCCGCCACCTTACCGGCAGCCCCACCTGCCCCGACCAGTGGCCGTGGGCACACCGCACCGGTGACCGGGGTCACTGCCCGGGCGGGTGACGCGGGCGGCGGCGGGGGGCGAGGGAGGCCGCGATGCCGGAGGTGGCGGAGGGGGATGCGCGCAGGAGAGGGGGAGAGGGTGCCGGGCGGCGGCCGGCCGGCGTGCCCGTGTTCACACCGCCACGTACGCCACGGGTTCGCTCCCGGTCACCGGTTCCGCCCGGCCCTGCTTCACCAGACGGCGCAGATGGGCCTCGGCCTCGGAGACGGCGATGTTCCGGGAGCCGTAGGGGATGTCGGCCCAGGGGCGGTTCCACTCCATGCGCTCGGCGAGCTGCCAGGGGGTGAGGGGCTCGCGGAGCAGGGTGAGCAGCCCGGCCAGCCGGTCCTCGTGATGGCCGAGCAACGCCCGTACGCGGGCTGCCGCGTCGGTGAAGGCGTACTGGTGGGCGGGGAGCACCTCGGCGGGGGCGAGCCGGCCCACCCGCTCCAGCGAGTCGAGGTAGTCACCGAGCGGATCGGTCACGGTGGCGTCGTCGGGGTCCTCGTACAGACCGATGTGCGGGGTGATCTCCGGCAGCACGTGGTCGCCGCTGAACAGGCGTCCGGAGCCCGGCAGTTGTGCCGGATGCGTCTCCTCCAGGTGCAGGCAGACGTGGCCGGGGGTGTGGCCCGGGGTCCAGATCGCGCGCAGCCGGCGGCCGGGCAGGTCGAGCAGCTCGCCGGGGAGGATCTCCCGGTCCGGGAGGGCGGGGGAGAGGCCGGGCAGGGCGCGGCGGCCCCGGGCCGCGCGCAGCGGGGCGACGTGCTCCGCGGGTGCCCCGGCCGCCGTCAGCTTGGTGGCCATGTACGCGTACCAGCGCTCCGGGCGGGTCTCCCGGGCCCGCCGCACGATCGCCGCGTCGGCCGCGTGCATCGCCACCCAGGCGCCGGAGGCCTCGCGCACCCGCGCCGACAGGCCGTGGTGGTCCGGGTGATGGTGCGTGACGACGACGCCGTACACCTCCGCCACCGCCGTACCGCAGGCGGCCAGGCCCGCCGTGAGCGCGTCCCAGGAGGCGGGATCGTCCCATCCCGTGTCGATCAGCACCGGCCCGCGCCCGGTGTCCACGACGTACACCAGGGTGTGGCCCAGGGGGTTGTCCGGGATGGGAACCCGGACGGACCGCACGCCCCCGCCGTGATCGAACGTCTTCGTCATCGACCCTCCACCCCAGCGCCCACACCCCACGGCCCCCGGCCCTCGGCCATTGCCCACTATAACCAGAACTGGTATCAGTTCTGACACAGCGTCAGTTACCGGCGGTGCGGTGGGAGGCAGTCGGCCATGACCGAGCTCGTGGAACACGGACAGCTGTTCATCGGCGGGGAGTTGACCGATCCCCTGGGCAAGGACGTCATCGAGGTGATCTCCCCGCACACCGAGCAGGTCATCGGCCGGGTGCCGCACGCCTGTCGTGAGGACGTCGACCGGGCCGTGGCCCTCGCGCGCCGCGCCTTCGACGAGGGGCCCTGGCCGCGTGCCACGCTGGAGGAGCGGATCGAGGTCGTCACCCGCATCAAGGACGGCATCGCCGCCCGGCACGAGGAGATCGCCCGGGTGATCTCCGCGGAGAACGGCTCCCCGTACTCCTGGAGCGTGCTCGCCCAGGCGCTCGGCGCGATGATGGTGTGGGACGCGGCGATCAGGGTCGCCCGGGACTTCCCCCTCGAGGAGCGCCGCGACGGGGTCCTCGGCCCGCTCCTCGTCCGGCGCGAACCGGTCGGCGTCGTCGCCGCCGTGGTCCCGTGGAACGTCCCGCAGTTCGTCGCCGCCGCCAAGCTCGCGCCCGCGCTGCTGACCGGCTGCACGGTCGTCCTCAAGCCGTCCCCGGAGTCCCCGCTGGACGCCTATCTCCTCGGCGGGATCGCGCGCGAGGCCGGGCTGCCCGAGGGGGTGCTGTCGATCCTGCCGGCCGACCGCGAGGTCAGCGAGTACCTGGTCGGGCACCCCGGCGTCGACAAGGTGTCCTTCACCGGCTCGGTCGAGGCGGGCAAACGCGTGATGGAGGCCGCCGCCCGCAACCTGACCCGGGTGACGCTGGAGCTGGGCGGCAAGTCGGCGGCCGTGGTGCTGCCGGACGCGGACCTGCGGACGGCCGTGTCGGGCATCGTCCCGGCGGCCTGGATGAACAACGGGCAGGCGTGCGTGGCCCAGACCCGCATCCTCGTCCCGCGCAGCCGGTACGACGAGTTCGCGGACGCCTTCGCGCAGGCCGCGGGCGCGCTCACGGTGGGCGACCCGCTCGACCCGGCCACCCAGGTCGGCCCACTCGTCGCCCGCCGGCAGCAGCAGCGCAGCCTCGACTACATCCGGCTCGGCCAGGAGGAGGGCGCCAAGATCCTCACCGGCGGCGGCCGGCCCGCGGGCCTGGACAGGGGCTGGTACGTCGAGCCGACCCTCTTCGGCGGCGTGGACAACTCCATGCGGATCGCCCGTGAGGAGATCTTCGGCCCGGTGATCTGCCTGCTGCCGTACGGCGACGAGGAGGAGGCCGTGAAGATCGCCGGTGACTCCGACTACGGCCTCTCCGGCAGCGTGTGGACCGCCGACGTCGAGCACGGCATCGAGATCGCCCGGCGGGTGCGGACCGGCACCTACTCCGTGAACACCTTCAGCCTCGACATGCTCGGCCCGTTCGGCGGCTACAAGAACTCCGGCCTGGGCCGGGAGTTCGGCCCCGAGGGCTACGGCGAATACCTCGAACACAAGATGATCCACCTGCCGGCGGGGGCCTAGGGATGGGCGACCGCTGGCACGTCGAGGTCGACCGGTCCGTCTGCATCGGCTCGGCCCAGTGCCTCCACCACGCCCCAAACGGCTTCCGCCTCGACTCCGCCCGCCAGTCCCACCCCGTCGAGCCCGACACCGACGCGAGCGAACAGATCCTGGCGGCCGCCGAGAGCTGCCCCGTGGAGGCCATCACGATCACTCTCGTGGGCGGCGAGGAGGCGGTGTTCCCGCCGGAGGACTAGAAGGCCGGGAGGGACCACCGCACCCCGCGGCTCCGGCGGGCCGGCAGGGGCCGCGGCCCCGCGGCTCAGCGCGGGGCGTCCGGCTCGGTCAGGTCGATCAGGCGGCACACGGTCTCGATGTCTATCTTCACCTGGGCGATGGAGGCACGCCCCGAGAGCCAGGTGATGAGGGCCGAGTGCCAGGTGTGCTCGATGACCCGGACCGCCGAGAGCTGTTCGGGGGACGGGTGCTCCAGGCCGATCGCGTCCAGGATGATGGCGGTGGTCTGCCGGGACACCTGGTCGACCTCGGGCGAGACGCTGCGGTCGGCGAAGGTGAGGGCGCGGACCATCGCGTCGGCCAGGTGCGGCTCGCGCTGGAGGGCGCGGAAGGCGCGCATGAGGGTCTCCGCCACCCGTTCGGCGGCCCGGTCGCCCGTGGGCGGCTTCTTGCGGAGCGTGCCGTGCATGTGCTCCAACTGGTCCTGCATGGTGGCCACCAGCAGGTGCACCTTGGACGGGAAGTAGCGGTACAGCGTGCCGAGGGCCACCTGGGAGGACTCGGCGACCTCGCGCATCTGCACGGCGTCGAAACCTCCCCGGCTGGCCAGTTGGGCGCTCGCGTGCAGGATCCTGCGGCGGCGGGCCTCCTGCCGCTCGGTGAGCGGGGACGAGGGCGACGCCGAGGGCCGGACCGTACTGGCTTCCACCTTGGATTCCGCAGGCATGGGTCCCGTTCCGTGACAGTCGGTGAGGGCGTCTGTAGGGCACGTGATCAGACAGCATGGCAGGGCGGCGCGCCGTGGCGCGAATCACCTGATCCACTGCTCGCAGTGCCCCTACCTGCCGGTAGATTCAGAGCCTCTTGAACGATCAAGTCTGAAACTTGTTCTAGATTAGCGTCCCGTCGTAGTCTCGCGGGACAGTGCAGGCAGAAGGGGGCACGGAGTGACCGCTGAGGCCCGGGAAGCGGGTGCCCAGAAGGACCCCGCATCCGACGGCGAGCGACCGCTCGACATCGCGCTCCTCACCTATAAAGGGAACCCGTTCTGCGGCGGCCAGGGCGTCTACGTGCGCCATCTGTCCCGCGAGCTGGCCCGCCTCGGCCACCGGGTGGAGGTCATCGGCTCCCAGCCGTACCCCGTCCTCGACGAGGGCTACCCCCGGCTCACCCTGACCGAGCTGCCCAGCCTCGACCTCTACCGCCAGCCCGACCCGTTCCGCACCCCGGGACGGGACGAGTACCGGGACTGGGTCGACGCCCTGGAAGTCGCGACGATGTGGACCGGCGGCTTTCCCGAACCGCTCACCTTCTCGCTGCGCGCCCGCCGTCATCTGCGCGCCCGCCGGGGTGAGTTCGACGTCGTCCACGACAACCAGACGCTCGGTTACGGCCTGCTCGGCGACATCGGCGCGCCCCTGGTCACCACGATCCACCACCCCATCACCGTCGACCGGCGGCTGGAGCTGGACGCGGCCGAGAGCCGGCGGCGCCGCTACTCGGTGCGCCGCTGGTACGCGTTCACCCGGATGCAGAAGCGGGTCGCCCGCCGGCTGCCCTCGGTCCTCACCGTGTCCGGCAGCTCCCGGCAGGAGATCGTGGACCACCTCGGCGTCCGTGACGAACGCGTCCATGTGGTCCACATCGGTGCCGACACCGACCTGTTCGCGCCGAATCCGGCCGTCCCCGAGGTGCCCGGCCGGATCGTCACCACCTCCAGCGCCGATGTGCCCCTCAAGGGCCTGGTCTTCCTCGTGGAGGCGCTCGCCAAGGTGCGCACCGAGCATCCGGCGGCCCACCTCGTCGTCGTCGGCAAGCGCCCTACGGAGGGGCCGGTCGCCCAGGCCGTCGAGCGCTACGGCCTGGGCGGCGCCGTCGAGTTCGTCAAGGGCATCTCCGACGCCGAGCTGGTCGACCTGATCCGCTCGGCCGAGGTCGCCTGCGTGCCGTCCCTGTACGAGGGTTTCTCGCTGCCGGCCGCCGAGGCCATGGCCACCGGCACCCCGCTGGTCGCCACCACCGGCGGCGCCATCCCGGAGGTAGCCGGCCGGGACGGCGAGACCTGCCTCGCGGTGCCGCCCGGCGACCCGGGAGCGCTGGCCGCCGGGCTCGGCCGGCTGCTCGGCGACCCCGGCCTGCGGGCCCGGCTCGGCCGCGCGGGCCGGGAGCGGGTGCTGCGGCACTTCACCTGGGCGCGCGCCGCCGAGGGCACGGTCGCCCGCTACCGCGAGGCGATCGCACGCTCCGCGGGCCGCCCCACGGCGGACGGCGCCGACCCGCCGACCCGGCGTCCCGGCCGCACCGCGGCCTCCCCGAGTGCCGCGGTGACGGCGTGCGAGAGCGCCCCGTCCGCGACCTCGCCCAGTGTCACCGGCGTCTATCCCGAAAGCAGGGCCACGTGCTGACCGTCGACTTCTCCCGGTTCCCGCTCGCCCCCGGCGACCGTGTCCTGGACCTCGGCTGCGGGGCCGGCCGGCACGCCTTCGAGTGCTACCGGCGCGGCGCCCAGGTCGTGGCCCTCGACCAGAACGCCGAGGAGATCCGCGAGGTCGCCAAGTGGTTCGCGGCGATGAAGGAGGCCGGTGAGGCCCCCGAGGGCGCCACCGCCACCGCCATGGAGGGCGACGCCCTCGCCCTGCCGTTCCCCGACGAGTCCTTCGACGTCGTCATCATCTCCGAGGTCATGGAGCACATCCCCGACGACAAGGGCGTGCTCGCCGAGATGGTCCGGGTGCTCCGGCCGGGCGGCCGCATCGCCGTCACCGTGCCGCGCTACGGCCCCGAGAAGGTCTGCTGGGCGCTGTCCGACGCCTACCACGAGGTCGAGGGCGGTCACATCCGCATCTACAAGGCCGACGAACTCGTCGCCAAGGTCCGCGAGGCGGGCCTGAGGCCCTACGGCAGCCACCACGCGCACGCCCTCCACTCGCCGTACTGGTGGCTGAAGTGCGCCTTCGGCGTCGACAACGACAAGGCGCTGCCGGTGCGGGCGTACCACAAGCTGCTGGTCTGGGACATCATGAAGAAGCCGCTCGCCACCCGGGTCGCCGAGCAGGCGCTGAACCCGCTGATCGGCAAGAGCTTCGTGGTCTACGCGACCAAGCCCCACCTGCCGAGTCTGCCCGCCGCCGCGCACACCGCCGGCTCCTCGGACACCGCCGGGACGGCCGAGGCGGCCGCCAAGTGACCACTCCCCGGACGGAACACCTGGTCCTGGCCGGGGTCCTCACCGCCGAGCAGGCCGCCGCGACCGTCCGCGGCATCCTCTCCGCGCAGCGGGAGGACGGCGCGATCCCGTGGTTCCGGGGGCACCACCTCGACCCGTGGGACCACACCGAGGCCGCCATGGCCCTGGACGCCGCCGGCGAGCACGAGGCCGCCGAGCGGGCGTACGGCTGGCTGGCCGCCCACCAGAACGAGGACGGCTCCTGGTACGCCGCCTACGCCGACGGCGCCCACGACGACGTCACCGACCGCGCCCGCGAGTCCAACTTCGTCGCCTACATAGCCGTAGGCGTCTGGCACCACTACCTGTCCACCGGGGACGACACGTTCCTGGACCGCATGTGGCCGTGCGTCTACGCGGCCGTCGAATGGGTGCTGCGGCTGCAGCAGCCCGGCGGGCAGATCGGCTGGCGCCGGGACGACGACGGCACGGCGGCGACGGACGCGCTGCTGACCGGCAGTTCCTCCGTCCACCACGCCCTGCGCTGTGCCCTGGCGATCGCCGAGCAGCGCGAAGAGCCGCAGCCCGACTGGGAGTTGGCGGCCGGGGCGCTGCGGCACGCGATCCGCCTGCACCCCGAGCGCTTCCTGGACAAGGACCGCTACTCGATGGACTGGTACTACCCGGTCCTCGGCGGCGCGCTGACCGGCGCCGAGGCCAAGGCCCGCATCGAGGAGTCCTGGGACCGGTTCGTCGTGCCCGGCCTCGGCGTGCGCTGCGTGGTCCCCAACCCCTGGGTGACCGGCGGCGAGTCCAGTGAACTCGCCCTGGCCCTGTGGGCGGTGGGCGAGTCCGACCGCGCCCTGGAGATCCTGCAGTCCATCCAGCACCTGCGCGACCCGGACTCCGGCCTGTACTGGACGGGGTACGTCTTCGAGGACGGCGCGATCTGGCCCCGCGAGCTGACCACCTGGACGGCCGGTTCCCTCCTCCTCGCCGTGGCCGCTCTCGGCGGCCACGACGCCACGTGCGCGGTGTTCGGAGGGGAGCGCCTGCCGTCCGGCCTGGACCCCGACTGCTGTAGCTGAGCACACCGAGCGCGCCGCCGACGCGACGGACGCCGAGGGCTCAGTGCCGGTGCATCCGGTTGGCGATGGCGTGGCCCACGAACAGATAGACCACGGCGGCGAGGCCGTATCCGGCGACCACCCGGGCCCAGGCCTCGTCGAAGGTGAACAGGTCGTGCGACCAGCCTGCCAGCCAGGAGGCCGCGTCATGGACGAACTGCACCAGGCTGTTGGCCCGGTTCGCGTCCAGTAGGTACATCAGGATCCACAGACCGAGGATCAGGGCCATGATGTCGGCGACGACCGCTATGACCGTGCCGGCCTGGTTCGCTCCCGTGCGGTATCTAGACATGCAAAGCGGATTGCCGCAACCCGGCGGCTGAAACCGGCCCGGGGCCGATCCGCGCCGATCCCGCGCCCAGGGCCCGAGTGGCGCGTGTCGGCCGTCCGGGTGACGCTGCCGTAGGAAGCACCCACTCGGAAAGACACGTCGGGAGGACCCCGTGCCTGTACCGATACGGCGTCTCTGCGTGGCGCTGACTCTCTGCTGTGCCCTGCTGGCCGGTACCACGGCCTGCGGGAACGGCACCGACACCAGTTCGAACACCACGAAGTCCACTGCCGCCGCGGCCGCCCGGGAAGCGGCCACACCCATTCCCAGTACATCGGCCGAGCGCCAGAAGTTCGCCAAGACCCGGTTCGTGGCGAACGCGGGCCTGGCCGCCGGTGCCACCTACCAGTGGATCGTGAAACCCTGGAAGGCCGGCAAGTTCAAGAAGGGCGCCAAGGGCCGCAAGCTGGCCCTCGTGAAGGCCGGTCTCGCCGGGGCCTTCGCCTACAACCGGCTCAAGGCCGCCCAGAAGAACGCCAAGGGCGACCCACTGCTGTCGAAGGCGATCGCCCCGCTCAGCGCGGGCATCGCGTCCCTGAAGAACCTGCCGTCCAAGCTGCGCAAGGGCGACGGCAACGCGGCGAACTCCTTCGACGACGTCATCAACCAGGTGAAGGATGCGGGGAAGAGCGCGGGCGCCCCGGTCAAGAACCAGGTGCCCTCGACCTCCCAGCTCACCAAGGGCTAGGAGTTCAGCTCCGCGAGGACCCGGAGGGTGTGCGGGTCCGGTGACAGGGCCAGCAGGTCCGTCACCGGGCCCCCGCGCCACAACTCCAGCCGCTCGGCGATGCGTTCGCGCGGCCCGACCAGGGAGATCTCGTCGGCGAACGCGTCCGGCACCGCCAGCACGGCCTCCTCCCGGCGCCCGGCGAGAAACAGCTCCTGGATCCGCCGCGCCTCCTCGGCGTATCCCATCCGGGCCATCAGCTCGGCGTGGAAGTTGCGCGCCGCGTGCCCCATCCCGCCGATGTAGAAGCCGAGCATCGCCTTGACGGGCAGCAGCCCCTGCGCCACGTCGTCGCACACGTTCACCCGGGCCATCGGAGCCACCAGGAACCCCTCGGGCAACTGGCGCACCACGTCGCCGTACACCTCGGGCCGGCTCGGCGCCCAGTACAGCGGGAGCCAGCCGTCGGCGATGCGGAGGGTCTGGGCGACGTTCCTCGGCCCCTCGGCGCCCAGCAGCACGGGCAGGTCGGCCCGGAGCGGATGCGTGATCGACTTCAGCGGCTTGCCGAGCCCGGTGCCCTCCGGCCCCCGGTACGGCAGCGGATGGAACCGCCCGTCCACCTCCACCGGCGCCCGCCGGCGCAGCACCTGCCGTACGACGTCCACGTACTCCCGGGTCGCGGTCAGCGGTGACTTCGGGAACGGGCGGCCGTACCAGCCCTCCACCACCTGCGGTCCGGACAGGCCGAGGCCGAGCAGCATCCGCCCGCCGGAGAGGTGGTCCAGGGTGAGCGCGTGCATCGCCGTGGCGGCCGGCGAACGGGCGGCCATCTGGACGACGGCCGTGCCCAGCAGGATCGTCGACGTCTGCGCGGCGATCCAGGTCAGCGGGGTGAAGGCGTCCGAGCCCCAGGACTCCGCCGTCCACACCGAGTGGTACCCGAGCCGCTCCGCCTCCCGGGCGAGCGCGACGTGCCCGGCGTCCGGGCCGCGTCCCCAGTAACCGAGTGCGAGACCGAGTCGCATTCCACTGCCTCCTGACGATGTGTCAGCTCTGGGCCGGGAGGCGACTGTAACGGCAACGGCCCCCCGCCCGGAAGGGCGAGGGGCCGTCGTACGGCGAGGCGCGGACTCAGCCGCGCTGGATGCCGGAGGTGTCCTGCAGGACACCGCGGCGCCCGTCCTGGGTCTGGGCGACCAGCGCGGCACCGCGCTGCTCGACGGCCAGGTACCAGGTGCCGGGGGCCAGTTCGGCGATCGGGCCGGCCGAGCCGTCCTCCGCGAACAGCTGGCGGGGCACCGGCACGGCGAACCAGAACGGTGAGAAGTCCCCGGCTGCGGGCTGCGGCGCCTGCGCGGCCTGCGCGCCCGGGCCGGCCGGAGCACCCGGACCGCCCTGCGGGGCGGGCTGCTGCCCGAACGGCTGACCCGGCTGCGGCTGGGCGCCGTACGGCTGCTGCGGGTGGGCGCCCGGGTAGCCGTAACCGCCCTGCGGCTGCGCTCCGTAGGGCTGCGGGGCGGCCGGCTTGGGGGCCGGGACCAGGGCGGCCTGGAGCGGCGGCATGAGGGGGGTGGCGATGGCGCCACCGGCGAGGACCAGGGCGGCGATCAGACCGAGGATGAGGCCTGCGCCCCTCTCGACATCGAAACCGTTCGTGTCGATCGACCCTGCCGGGTCGAAGATCGTCCAGAGTGCGGTCCACGCGGCGAACACGGTCAGCGCCACGCCCAGCTGACCGAGGTCGAGGCCGGCGACCTTGCGGGGCTGCGGCAGGGCGTGTGCGACCACGATCAGGACCGCGCCCGCGATGCCGCCGATGTACACGCTCATCAGCAGCCCGAGGTTGTCCCAGGCGTTGGGGATGTTGCTGCTGTCGCCGCCGTACGTATCGAGGAACGACGCGATGAACAGCACCACCGCTGCTCCGATCACCACGCCGTCGCCTCTAGTGAGGGAGCGGATATTCACTTCAGGTCCTTCGTAGGTCGTCTCGTCGTCGGTAGACACTATCGTCCACAAGATCCGGCTGTCCGGCCGGTTCCGCCCGCCGGTCACGACCGACGCAGGAAACTCACGATTCCCTCAGAGATTCCTTGCGCCGCCTTCTGCCGCCAGGCGCCGCTGGTCAGCGCTGCCGCGTCCTTGCTATCGCGCATGTTGCCGCACTCGATGAACACCTTGGGAACCGTTGACAGATTGAGACCACCCAGGTCCGTGCGCGTGACGAAACCGGTACCTCCGCCGAGGTAGTTGGACGGCGGCTCGCCCGTCTCCCGGAGGAAGGCGCCCGCGATGCGCACCCCGAGGTCGTGCGAGGGGCCGACGATCTTGCGGGTGTCGGCGCCGCCGGAGTGGACCGACCCCGGCATGATGACGTGGAAGCCGCGGTTGCCGGGGGCGGAGCCGTCGGCGTGGATCGAGACGGCGGCGTCGGCGTCCGCCGCGTTGCCGATCCGGGCCCGCTCGTCGACGCAGGGTCCCCAGGGCGGGCTGTCCCCGTCGTGCGTCAGCTTCACCGTGGCGCCCTGCTCCCGCAGGAGCGAGCGCAGCCGGTGCGCCACGTCGAGCGTGAACCGCGCCTCCGCGTACCCGGCGTCGGTGGACGTGCCGGTGGTGTCGCACTCCTTCCGGTTCGTCCCGATGTCCACCTTGCGGTTGATCTCGGAGACGTGCCGGAAGTTCCCCGGGTTGTGTCCCGGGTCGATGACGACGACCTTGCCCGCGAGCGGCCCGGATCCGGCGGGCGCCCCCGGCGCGGAGGGCCGGGGGGACCGCTCGCCGTCGTCGCCGGGCGGGGCGGAACGGGGTGACGATGACGCCGGGGCCGGCGCCGAGGCCGTGTGCGAGAGGGGTGCCGGGGAGCCGGTACGGTCCGAGCCGCCGGGACCGCCACCGCCCACCGCCTCGTACACCACCCAGCCGAGCAACGCGCCGGGTACCAGTGCGGCCAGTGCCACGGTCAGCGGGCCACGCCGGGACCGGCGTGGCTGCGGGGGATCGAAGTCCGGGCCTGCGTACGACACGCTGCCACCCTAGCGGCCGGTCCGGTCCGGCACGGAGCCGCGACCGGGCGCGCCCCGAACCCTTCCCCCTCCACGACGGGGCGCACCCCGAGCACGCCCGCCCCGCCGCGACGGGGCGCACCCGGAACACGGCGGGCGGGTCAGATGCCCGCTCCCGTGCGCCGCAGGATCCGCAGCGAGCCCGTGGCCGCGGCTTCGGTGAACGCTCCCGACTCCAGGGCCCGCAGGTAGACCCGGTACGGAGCCTGGCCGGTGAACTCGTCCTCGGGGTGCGGGAAGACGTCGTGGATGACCAGGAGCCCGCCCTCGGCCACGTGCGGGGCCCAGCCCTCGTAGTCCGCGGTGGCGTGCTCGTCCGTGTGGCCGCCGTCGACGAAGACGAAGCCGAGCGGCGAGTTCCAGATCGCCGCGATCTGCGGGGAACGGCCGACGAGCGCGACCACATGCTCCTCGAGCCCTGCCCGGAACAGCGTGCGCCGGAAGGCCGGGAGCGTGTCCATCAGGCCGATCTCCGCGTCGACCGTCTCCGGATCGTGGTAGTCCCAGCCGGGCTGCTGCTCCTCGCTGCCCCGGTGGTGATCGACCGTCAGTGCCGCGACCCCGGCCGCCCGCGCCGCGTCGGCGAGCAGGACGGTGGAGCGGCCGCAGTACGTGCCGACCTCCAGCAGCGGCAGCCCGAGCCGCCCGGCCTCCACCGCCGCCGCGTACAGCGCCAGCCCCTCGTCCACGGGCATGAACCCCTTCGCCGCCTCGAACGCGGCCAGGATCTCGGGCTTGGGTGCGGCGGGCATGGGGTCCCTCTCGGTCGTACGCGGGCAACTCGGGCCGCCCATGCTGCCGTACCCCCCGCCGACCGAAGGACGGGGGGTACGGGCAGCACCGAGAAGGGGCGCGGGGGAACTGCGCGGCCGGCCACGACGCGCCTGCACGCGACAACCGGCCCCCCGGCCCCCCGGATCACGTCGGTGGCCGGGGGAAGGGGACCGGCCGCGGCGTCGGCGACGCGCTACGCCCGTACCGCCGCCTCACCCGGCAGCGAAAGGTCCAGATCGACCGCGTGCCGCCCTCCGGAGTGCGTCGCGGACGACGCGAGCGGCCCGTGCCCGGCGGCCCGTGCGGCCAGGACGTAGGCCCCCTGCGCGGGCACGGCCAGCGCGTAGGAACCGTCCTCGGTGGACACGGTCGCCCCCGCCTGGCGGCCCCGGCGGTCGATCAGGGTGACCTTGGCCCGCGCCACCGGAGCGCCGCCGGCGTCCAGGACCCGGCCGCGGAAGCCGCGCAGCACCTCCTCGGCACGCTCCAGGTTCGCGTCCTCCTCGCTGCTCGCGCGCAGCTGGGCGTGCTGGGCCGGGCGGGCCGGCTTCGGCAGGAAGAAGGCCAGCAGCAGGCCCACCGCGACGGCCGCCGTGGCGATCAGGAAGGAGACGCGGAAACCGTGCATGGTCGGGACCGCGACGCCGCCCACGTCGTTCGCCGTGTTGGCCAGCACCATCCCGATGACGGCGCTGGAGACGGAGGTGCCGATGGAGCGCATCAGGGTGTTCAGGCCGTTGGCCGCGCCGGTCTCCGAGGCGGGGACCGCGCCGACGATCAGCGCGGGCAGTGAGGAGTAGGCGAGGCCGATGCCCGCGCCGAGCACCACGGAGGTGATGATCGTCTGCCAGGCGGCGTCCATCAGGCCGAGCCCGCCGCCGTAGCCCACGGCGATGATCAGCATGCCGGAGATCAGGGTCGTCTTCGGCCCGTAGCGGGCGGACAGCCGGGCGTAGACCGGCGCCGTGAACATCATCGTCAGGCCCAGCGGGGCCACGCACAGACCCGCGACGACCATGGACTGGCCGAGGCCGTAGCCGGTGGCCTTCGGCAGCTGGAGCAGCTGCGGCAGGACCAGCGAGACGACGTAGAAGCTGACCCCGACCATGATCGAGGCGAGGTTGGTGAGCAGCACCTCGCGACGGGCGGTGGTGCGCAGGTCGACCAGCGGCGCCGGGACGCGCAGTTCGTACAGCCCCCACAGGAGCAGCACGACGACGGCGGCGGCGAACAGGCCGAGCGTCGTCCCCGAGGACCAGCCCCAGTCGCTGCCCTTGGTGATGGGCAGCAGGAACAGCACCAGGCCGGTGGACAGGCCCGCCGCGCCGGGCAGGTCGAAGGAGCCCTCGGCGCGCATCGGGGACTCCGGCACGACGAGCAGGGCCAGGGCGATGGCGAGCACGCCGAGGCCGGCGGCGCCGTAGAACAGCCCGTGCCAGTCGGAGTGCTGCGCGACCAGGGCGGCGGCGGGCAGCGCGAGGCCGCCGCCCACGCCTATGGAGGAACTCATCAGGGCCATGGCCGAGCCGAGCTTCTCGCGCGGCAGCATGTCCCGCATCAGGCCGATGCCGAGCGGGATCGCGCCCATGGCGAAGCCCTGCAGGGTACGGCCCACGATCATCGTGATCAGCTGGCTGGTGAGCGCGCTGACCAGGGCGCCGGCCACCATCACGGAGAGGCTGAGGATGAGCATGCGCCGCTTGCCGTACAGGTCGCCGAGCCGGCCCATGATCGGTGTGGCGACCGCGCCGGACAGCAGGGTCGAGGTGAGCACCCAGGTGGCGTTGCTCGGCGCGGTGCCCAGCAGCTGGGGCAGGTCCTTGATGACCGGCACGAGCAGCGTCTGCATCACCGCGACCACGATGCCCGCGAAGGCGAGCACCGGGACCACGGCCCCGCCGGCCCTCCGGTTGGGTTGATCGGTCGTCGTGTGGGTCATGGGGTGAGGCCTCCGGGCCGGACGATGGACGGGCGGTGATCGCACGGAATAAGTGGTGGGTAAACCTCGTATGCACAGGCAACTATTCCGTTGCTTCGGGCCTCTAACGAATCCTTGACCATCCCATGGGGATCTGAATGGTCGTCAGGGCTGGTCCGTCACTGCAACACGTTCTAATCTGCGCGCCATGAAGGCCTATGTAGCCGGGGTCGGGATGACCCGCTTCGAGAAGCCGGAAACCCGGGAATGGCAGTACTGGGACATGGTCCGGGAGGCGGGGGGCGCGGCACTCGCGGACGCCGGGCTCACCTACGCCGATGTGGAACAGGTTCCCGTCGGCTACTGCTTCCAGCCCTCGACCGCCGGCCAGCGCGCCGCCTACGAACTCGGCCTCACCGGCATCCCCGTCTACAACGTCAACAACAACTGCGCGACCGGATCGACCGCGCTCATGCTGGCCCGGCAGCTCGTCGAAGGCGGCGCCGCTGACTGCGTGCTGGCGCTGGGCTTCGAGAAGATGCGCAGGGGCGCGCTGGGCGGGGGTGCCGGCGGAGGGGACTTCGCGACCTCTCCCGTCGCCCGGCACTACGGGATCATGGCCGCCCGGCACGGCTTCGGGAAGAGCCCGCCCACCGCGCAGATCTTCGGTGCGGCGGCCCGCGAGCACATGGAGAGGTACGGCACGACCGAGGCCCAGCTCGCCGCGGTCGCGGCGAAGAACCACCGGCACTCGGCGCACAACCCGAACGCCCGGTTCCGGGACGTGTACGAGGTGGCCGACATCCTCGCCGCGCCCGTGGTGCACCGCCCGCTCACCAAGCTCCAGTGCTCGCCGACCTCGGACGGCGCGGCGGCGGCCGTGGTGGTCTCGCAGCGGTTCGCGCGCCGGCGGTCCCTGACCGGGCTGGCCGAGATCGCCGGTCAGGCGATGACCACGGACACCGAGGAGTCCTTCGCCTCCGGCTCCTGCATCGACGCGGTCGGCCGGCCCATGTCCCGCGACGCCGCCCGGCTGGCCTACCAGAGCTCCGGGCTCGGCATCGAGGACGTGGACGTGATCGAGCTGCACGACTGCTTCTCCGTCAACGAACTGCTGACGTACGAGGCGCTCGGCATGTGCGCGGCGGGCGAGTCCGGCAAGCTCGTCGAGTCGGGTGCGACGACGTACGGCGGACGGTGGGTCGTGAACCCGTCCGGCGGGCTCATCTCCAAGGGCCACCCGCTGGGCGCCACCGGCCTCGCCCAGACCGCCGAGCTGGTCTGGCAGCTGCGCGGCGAGGCGGGGGAGCGGCAGGTACCCGGGGCCCGGGTGGGGCTCGCGCACAACATCGGCCTGGGCGGCGCGGCCGTGGTGACGATGCTGCGGGTGGAGTAGCGCGCGGGCACGCCCCACCGGGACCCCGCCCGCCCGGGGGCCCGCCGGCGGCGTGGCGCGCGGGTGCGGGCCGCCGGCCGCGGGTGCGGTGCGGGGCCGACCGGGCCTTCGGCCATCCACCCGCACCCGGACGGGCGGCCGTACCACCGTGGCCGAGCGGGTCCGGCGGGACCCGGCGGCCGCGCCGTTGTCACAACCAGCCCTGTCGCCGGGCCTCCCGTACCGCCTCCGCCCGGTTCCGGGTGCCCGTCTTTCCGATCGCCGCGGACAGGTAGTTGCGGACCGTCGACTCGGACAGGTGCAGCCGGCCGGCGATGTCGGCGACCGTCGCCCCGTCCACCGACGCCTTGAGCACGTCGCTCTCGCGAGCCGTCAGCGGGTTCGGCCCGGCGCTCAGCGCGGCGGCGGCCAGCGCCGGATCGACGACGGTCTCCCCGCTGAGCACCCGCCGGATCGCCGCCGCCAGTTCCTCCACCGGACCGTCCTTGACCAGGAACCCGACGGCCCCGGCCTCCATGGCCCGGCGCAGATAGCCGGGCCGGCCGAAGGTGGTGAGGATCAGCACCCGGCAGTCGGGCGCCCGCTCCCGCAGCTCGGCCGCCGCGTCCAGCCCGTTCATGCCGGGCAGTTCGATGTCCAGGAGGGCCACGTCGGGACGGTGGGTGAGTACGGCGTCCACGATGGCGTCGCCCGAGGCCAGCTGGGCCACGACCTCGATGTCCTCCTCCAGGCCGAGCAACAGGGCCAGCGCGCCGCGCATCATGCCCTGGTCCTCGGCGAGCAGCACCCGGACGGACTTGGCGGGCCGGTGCTCCCGGGGCGACTCGTTCATGCGCTCAGCCTACGGCGACGCCCCGGCCCAGCCGCCGCCCCGAAAAAGCCCGGGAATCCCGGCGCCGCCCCCATACGAGGCCGCGGCCGCGGCGGCTCCTGCCACCGCTCGCCCCGTACGCCCGGCCGTCGCCGTGCCGGCCACCCCGCTCGCCCCCTGCGTCGGGCCCCGGCTCCGTGCCGGCCACCTGGGGCACGGCCTCGGTGGACCGATCCCGGCGTACGCGCTGCCGTCGCGTGGAGAGCCTCGGGCCGGGTGGTCATCTCCCCTTGGATGCCGTGGCCGCCGTGGCCGTACCGGCCGTACCCGCCGTGGCCATCGTCGTACCCGCCGTGGCCGTCGTACGCGCCGTCGCCGTCGCCGTGAAGCCTGTCGGTTCTGGAGGTTCCGTCGGGAGTTCGGCGGTGACCGTGAAGCCTCCGCGGGGTGCGGGGCCGGCGGTCAGGCGGCCGCCCGCCGCCGCGAGGCGTTCGGTCAGGCCCGTCAGGCCCGTGCCGCCGATGCCCTCCGCGGGGCGGCTGACGGCCTTGCCGGAGCCGTCGTCGGCGACCGTGAGCCGGACCCGCTCGGCCGCGCCCTCGATCGTGATCTCGCAGCGGCCCGCGTCGCTGTGCCGGACCACGTTGGTGACGGCCTCGCGCACCACCCAGCCCAGCAGCACCTCGGCCTGCGGTGCGAGCGGCGTCCCGGTCTGCCGGACCACCGGTTCCACACTCGCCGCCGACAGCGCCGAGCGGGCCCGGGTCAGCTCGGTCGCCAGGCTGCCCTCGCGGTAGCCGGTCACCGCCTCGCGGATCTCCGTGAGCGCCTGCCGGCCCACCGACTCGACGTCCGCGATCTGCGTCAGCGCCGCACCCATGTCCCGCGGGGCCAGCCGCCGGGCCGCCTCCGACTTCACCACGATCACCGACAGGGTGTGCCCGAGGAGATCGTGCAGATCCCGGGAGAAACGCAGCCGCTCCTTCTCCACCGCCCGCACCGCCAGCTCCTCGCGGGCGGCGCGCAGCTCCCGCACCGCCTCGGACAGGCCGAGGATCGCCGCGGTCACCATGCTGGACAGGAAGGTGGCGTAACCGATGTTCGTCGCGTCCCCCCAGCCGCCCCGCAGACCGGAGACGCCGGCCGCGAACACCGAGAGCAGCAGGCCGGTGCGGCCCAGCCACGGACCGCGCAGCGTGGCGCCCGCCGCGAGTCCCAGCAGCGGGAAGAACATCAGCCAGCTGCCGCCGTACCCGAGCGCGAGACCCGTGGTCAGCAGCGCCATCAGGGCGAGCGCCACCCGGGTGGACACCGACTCGCGCTTGCACCGGTCGAAGGAGCGGAAGGTGACGTAGATGTAGAGCGAGTTGAAGGTCAGCAGGCCCAGCCCGCCGATCCAGGGACTCGGTGTCCGGCCCTGGAGCAGGTTGGAGAAGGAGCCCAGGCCCATCAGCAGCCAGGGCAGCAGCGCGAAGCCGGTGGGCGGCGGTCCCGGATGGTCGACGCTCGCGGCCCCGCCGTTCTTCTTCGCGGCCCGCCGCGCGGCCTTGAAGCGCGCGTGTTCGGCCCGCCAGCGCAGCCGTTCCGCCCGCCAGCACGCCACCTGGCGGTTCAGTCGACGCCACCACGTCATCTCGGTGTCTCCCCCGGTCGGATCGTCCTCGCACCCCGGCGGTGCGACGGCACAGCGTACGAATCGAACGTAAGGAACCGGACCCGCCCGCGGCAGATGCGCTTGTCGGGAGATCGGCAGTACAAATGTCACAGCGCGCGGTCCGCGTCCCCCCAGCTGAACTGACACACTGTCAGGAGCCTTCACAACTGTGGAGCCCTGGGCTATACAGGGGGCGCCGGACTGGAACGCGTTCTAGATCGGCCCGTGGCGACCTCGGTGCGGCCGACGGTGCGGACGGCCGTGCCGGGGTCTCGAGCCCCTCAGGAGTCCTATGCCCATCGACGCGGCCAAGGCGCTCGCGGCCGAACCCCGCTCGCACGAGATCGCCTGGACCACCAAGGACGTCCAGCTCTATCACCTCGGCATCGGCGCCGGCGTCCCCGCAACCGACCCCGGCGAGCTGCGCTACACCCTGGAGTCCCGGCTGCACGTGCTGCCGAGCTTCGCCACCGTCGCGGGCGCCGGCGCGCCCGGGGTGATCAGCGGGTTGTCCCTGCCTGGGGTGGAGGTCGAACTCGCCCGGGTCCTGCACGGAGGGCAGACGCTGCGGCTCCACCGCCCCATCCCGGCCGAGGGCACGGCCACCGCGACCAACCGGCTCGCCGCCGTCTACGACAAGGGCAAGGCCGCCGTCCTGGTCCTGCGCACCGAGGTCACCGACGCCGACGGCCCGCTCTGGACCAACGACTCCCAGATCTTCGTGCGCGGCGAGGGCGGCTGGGGCGGCGACCGCGGCCCCGCCCAGCGCCTCGACCCGCCCACCGGCGACCCCGACAAGACCGTCGAGCGCCCCCTGCGCGAGGACCAGGCCCTGCTCTACCGGCTCTCCGGCGACTGGAATCCCCTGCACGCCGACCCCGAGTTCGCCGGGCTCGCCGGGTTCGAGCGGCCCATCCTGCACGGACTGTGCACCTACGGGATCGCGCTGAAGGCGGTCGTCGACACCCTGCTCGGCGGCGACGTCACCCGCGTCCGCTCCTACACGACCCGCTTCGCCGGGGTGGTGTACCCGGGCGAGACGCTGCGCATCCGCATGTGGCGCCGCGAGGACGGCAGCCGGGTGGCCGTGAGCGCGATGGAACGGGACGACGCGCCGGTCCTCGCCGACACCGTCGTCCGACACTCCTGAACCCCTGAACCCCTGAACCCCTGAACCCCTGAACCCCTGAACTCCTGAACCCCTGACACTGCCGAACTGCCGACTGCCGAACTGCCGAACCTCCTGACACTCCCGAGCAAACCCGCCTTCGAGGGGAGAGCCGCACCATGCGCGCAGCCGTACTGCACGAGATCGGACAGGAGAAGCTGGAGGTCCTCGACGACGTCGAGGCGGTGGGCTTCGGCCCCGGCAAGGTCAGGGTGCGGGTGCGCGCCACCGGGCTGTGCCACTCGGACCTGTCCGCCATGAACGGGGTGCTGCCCCAGCCGGCCCCCTTCGTCCCGGGCCACGAGGGCGCGGGCGAGATCCTCGAGGTCGGCGAGGGCGTACGGCACCTGAAGCCGGGCGACCGGGTCGTCATCTGCTGGCTGCCCGCCTGCGGCGCCTGCCCGGCCTGCAGGCGCGGCCAGACCGAGCTGTGCCTGGCCGGGTTCATGAACGCCGGCACCCCCAACTTCAAGCGCTCCGGCGGTGACGTCTTCGGCTTCGCGGGCACCGGCACCTTCGCCGAGGAGGTCGTGGTCGACGCCGGGTGCGCCGTCCCCATCCCGGACGACGTGCCCTTCGACATCGCCGCGCTGATCGGCTGCGGGGTGACGACCGGACTCGGCGCCGCCCTCAACACCGCCGACGTGCAGGCGGGTTCGTCGGTCGCCGTCATCGGCTGCGGGGGAGTGGGCATCTCCACCGTGCAGGGGGCGCGGCTGAAGGGCGCCGCCGAGATCGTCGCCGTCGACCCGGTCGCCTCCCGGCGCGAGTCCGCCCTGAAGTTCGGCGCCACCAGGGCGGTCGCACCCGAGGAACTGGCCGACGCCAAGCAGCAGATCACCGGCGGCGAAGGCTTCGACTACGTCTTCGAGGTCGTCGGCAGGTCCGCCACCGCCCGCACCGCCTACGACAACACCCGGCGCGGCGGCACCCTGGTCGTGGTCGGCGCGGGCGCCATGGACGACTTCCTGCAGCTCAACATGTTCGAGCTGTTCTTCGACGAGAAGCGCATCCTGCCGTCCATGTACGGCGGCGGCGACGTGCTGCGCTCCTACGAGCGGACCATCGCCCTGTGGCGGGCCGGCCGCGTCGACCTGGCCGGCCTGATCACCCACCGGGTGCGGCTGGCGGACATCGACGAGGCACTGGACCAGATGCGTACCGGGACCGCCCTGCGCACCTGCATCGAGATCTGAGGACGGAGCGGAATGTCACTGCCACTTCAGGGGCTGTCCGCCGTCGTCACCGGGGCCGGGCGTGGCCTCGGCCGGGCCGAGGCCCTGGAACTCGCCCGGCTCGGCGCGGCCGTCGTCGTCAACGACTACGGCCGGCCCGGCCGCGACGGCACCGGCGAGGCCTCGCCGGGGCCCGCCGAGCACGTCGCCGCGGAGATCCGCGACCTGGGCGGCCGGGCTCTCGCGCACACCGGGGACGTCGCCGACTTCGAGCAGGCCCGCGCACTGGTGGACCTGGCCGTCGGTGAGTTCGGCGCACTGGACGTCCTCGTCAACAACGCCGGCATCCTGCGCGACCGCATGGTCTTCTCCATGACCGAGGACGAGTGGGACTCGGTCCTCCGCGTCCACCTCAAGGGCCACTTCAACACCACCCACTTCGCCGCCGCGCACTGGCGGGAGCGCTCCAAGGCGGCCGGGGGACCGGTGTACGGGCGGATCGTGAACACCTCGTCGGAGGCGTACCTCGCCGGCTCCGCCGGACAGCCCAACTACGCGGCGGCCAAGGGCGGGATCGTCGGCCTCACCACCTCCACCGCCCTGGCCCTGGCCAAGTACGGTGTCACGGCCAACGTGATCTGCCCGCGCGCCCGGACCCGGATGACCGAGGACGTCTTCGCGGGCCTCGGGCGACCGGACGAGGGCCTCGACCCGCTCGCCCCCGAACACGTGGCCCCGCTCGTCGGCTACCTGGCCTCACCGGCCGCCACCCGCGTCAACGGCCAGCTGCTCGTCGTCCACGGCGGCATGGTCGCCGTCATGGAACGGCCGCGCGTGCAGGCCAAGTTCGACAGCAAGCAGGAGACGTTCAGCTACGACGAACTCGACGCGCTGCTCACCCCGCACTACGCGGGCCGGCCGCAGGGGGAGACCTTCGCCGCGGCGGAGGTGCTGGGACTCAAGCGGGACTGACGGCGATCGGGACCGACGGGACTGACGGCGGTCGGGACCGACGCCAAGCGGGGCTCACGGCGATCGGGACCGACGGGACTGACGGCGGTCGGGACCGACGCCAAGCGGGGCTCACGGCGATCGGGCCGGCGGCTGTCGGGGCCTGCTGCGATCAGGGCCGGTGGCAAGACGAGAGAGGAGGGGGCGCCCGACGGGCACCCCCTCCTCTTCCGCTCCACGACCGTCAGGCGGCAGCCTCGGTCGTCTCGTGGGCCGGCTTGCGGTGCCGGCCGTGCGGAGCCGTCTCGTTCTCCTGTGCCGCGACCGGACCCCGGTGCCGGCCGTGGCCGGTGGTCTCGTGGCGGTCGGCGGACAGTGGCTCCATCGTGCTGGTGTCGCTCATCGGACGTATTCACCCCGTCAACATGATCTTTCGTACAGCCGGGCGAGTGTAACCGGCACACCACGGGCCGAATCCAGGCGCACACGCCGACCGCCACTACTTCGTTACAAGACGTCCCAGGGGGGCCTGCTGGAGGGGCACCGGGCGGGCGCGCACGGTCTCGGCAGGGCCCCGTTCCGCCGGCCCCCGGGACACCTCGGACGCCCCGCCGGCCGTACCGTCACGGACCGGGAGAGGCGGCCCCGCCGGACCCGCCTCTCCCGGTCCCGGCGCTTCCGCGACCACCGGGACCCCGGCGCCGGCCGCGGTCCCCCCGCCTCTCGATCCCCCCTCGGGCGCCGTCAGTTCCGCCACCCCGCAGGGCGTGCCCGGCGTCGCGTACGGCAGCCGCAGCACCCCGTCCCTCGTGACCAGCCCGGCCCCCGCCAGCCACCCCTCGGGCGCCGGAAGATGCGTCAACTGCCGCTCGGCCGGGCGCCAGGTGCCCACCCAGGTGCCGAACGCGCCGTCGACACGCAGGGCCACCGCGCAGTTCTCCGGCATCAGCACCTGCCCCGGCTGGATCGCGAACGGCGTCACCACGCAGTCCGGCAGGCACAGGCACTCCGGGAAACGCACCGGCAACGTGCTGCCCAGCACACCCCAGGCCAATCGTTCCTGCCCCGAGGACGGCGCGTCGGAGGAGATGAGCAGCAGCCCGCTGTCGGGGTCGGCGAGCAGCAGCCGGTCGTCACTGTCCTCCGCGATCTGCAGCAGCGGTGTGACCTCACCGCGCTCCAGGTCCACCACGACGGTCTTGGTCCGCCCGCCCAGCTCGCGGTCGAGCGCCAGCATCCGCCGGGAGCCGTCCAGCCAGATCCCGCCCGAGCAACGCCCCGGCACCTCGGCGAGCCGCTCCGGCCCGAACGCCCCGCCCGCCACCAGCCACACCACGCTGGAGCGGGGGCCGGCGGCGAGGGCGTACGCGTGCGCGCCCCCCGGCGCCGGCGGCAACAGCGTGAGCCGGGCACCGGGCTCGGGACACTCCACCGCGCCCAGCGGCAGCTCGCCGGTGCCGGGTCCGGTGGGGTACAGCAGTGCGAAGTGGTGCCGCCGGTCGGCGAGCCGGTGGATCAGCACCCGGCCGTCGCCCATGGGCTGTACCTCGGTGCCGGGCTCCTCCGGCTGGTTGCCGGGCAGCGGCACCGCATACGGTTCCGGGCCGTCCAGCGTCCAGCGCTCGGGGAACCAGGAGTCACCGTCCAGCGCGAGCCGGGCGGCGTACGCGCCGTCCGCCGTGAGTACGCACGCCGTCCCCGGCGCGCCGCCGTCCCCGCCGGACTCCCGGGTCGAAGGGGGTTCGATCGCACAGGCCGTCATGGTTCGGTCACCTCCGGCGACGAAGCTAGTTTTCGCACGCACAGGCGTGGGACCGGCCTTCTTCCGCTTCACACGTAAGGGTGGCGCGGCGGCGATTCGCCTGAGGGAATCGAGGCGCGTGTGCTGGGCGGGGCCATGGCGACCCCCTCGTACCGGGCCCGTCCCGGTCCGGGCGGGGCCGGATCCGGTACACCCCCGCCGAACAGCCAGGTAGCCTTTCCCCGTGCCCCGTCTGTCTGAAGTCATCGCCGCGCTGGAGAACCTGTGGCCCGCCGAGCGGGCCGAGTCCTGGGACGCGGTCGGCACGGTGGTGGGAGACCCCGACCAGGACGTCACCCGGGTCCTGTTCGCCGTCGACCCCGTGCGGGAGACCGTCGACGAGGCGGTGAAGCTCGGCGCCGGCCTGCTGGTCACCCATCACCCGCTCTATCTGCGCGGGACGACCACGGTCGCGGCCTCCACAGCCAAGGGCCGGCTCGTGCACACCCTGATCAAGAACGACATCGCCCTGCACGTCGCCCACACCAACGCCGACACCGCCGACCCGGGGGTCTCCGACGCCCTGGCCGGCGCCCTCGACCTGCGGGTCGTACGCCCCCTGGTGCCGGACCCCACCGACCCGGAGGGCCGCCGGGGCCTCGGCCGCGTCTGCGCACTCGACCACCCGGTCACCGTCCGCGAGCTGGCCGCCCGCGCCGCCGAACGGCTGCCGGCCACCGCGCAGGGCATCCGGGTGGCCGGCGACCCCGAGACCGTCGTCCGCACGATCGCCGTCAGCGGCGGCTCCGGCGACAGCCTGTTCGACCAGGTCCGCGCGGCCGGCGTCGACGCCTTCCTCACCGCCGACCTGCGCCACCACCCGGCGAGCGAGGCCGTCGCCCACAGTCCTCTCGCGCTGCTCGACGCGGCGCACTGGGCCACCGAGTGGCCCTGGTGCGAGCTGGCCGCAGCCCAGCTCGACGAGATCTCCGACCGTCACGGCTGGGACCTGCGCGTCCACGTCTCGAAGACGGTCACCGACCCCTGGACCGCCCACGCGGCGTCCTCCGTCACCACTAGCCCCTCGGGAGCCCCCAACTGAACGCCGCGCCCGCCGACCAGATCCGACTCCTCGACGTCCAGGACCTCGACGTCCGCCTGCAGCAGCTCGCGCACCGGCGGAGGTCCCTGCCGGAGCACGCCGAGATCGCGTCGCTGAACAAGGACCTCACCCAGCTGCGCGACCTGCTGGTGGCCGCGCAGACGCAGGACAGCGACACCGCCCGCGAGCAGACCAAGGCCGAGCAGGACGTCGACCAGGTGCGCCAGCGTGCCGCCCGCGACCAGCAGCGCCTGGACTCCGGCGCGGTCACCTCGCCGAAGGACCTGGCCAGCCTCCAGCACGAGATCGTCTCCCTCGCCAAGCGCCAGGGCGACCTGGAGGACGTGGTCCTGGAGGTCATGGAGCGCCGTGAGGCCGCGCAGGAGCGGGTCACCGAGCTGACCGAGCGGGCCGCGTCCGTGCAGGCGAAGATCGACGACGCGAGCGGCCGGCGGGACGCCGCGTTCGAGGAGATCGACGGCGAGGTCGCCTCGGTGACCAAGGAGCGCGAGGTCATCGCCGCTTCGGTCCCCGCGGACCTGCTCAAGCTCTACGACAAGCTGCGCGAGCAGCAGGGCGGCATCGGCGCGGCCAAGCTGTACGCCCGCACCTGCCAGGGCTGCCGTCAGGAGCTGGCCATCACCGAGCTGAACGAGATCCGCGGGGCGGCACCGGACACGGTGGTCCGCTGCGAGAACTGCCGTCGCATCCTGGTGCGTACGGCCGAATCCGGTCTGTAGGGGGTTTGACGGGGTGAGGGAGTTCATCGTCGAGGCCGACGGCGGCTCGCGGGGAAATCCGGGGCCGGCCGGGTACGGCGCCGTGGTGAGCGACGCGGTGACGGGCGAGACGCTGATGGAGGACGCGGAGTACATCGGCATCGCCACGAACAACGTGGCCGAGTACCGCGGCCTCCTGGCCGGCCTGCGCGCCGCGCATGCCCTCGACCCCACCGCGACGGTCCACGTCCGCATGGACTCCAAGCTGGTCGTCGAGCAGATGTCGGGCCGCTGGAAGATCAAGCACCCCGGGATGAAACCGCTGGCCACCGAGGCGCGGGCCGTCCTCCCGCCCGACCGGGTCACCTACGAGTGGATCCCCCGCGACCGCAACAAGCACGCCGACCGCCTGGCCAACGAGGCGATGGACGCGGGCGCGAAGGGGGAGCGGTGGTCGCCGGCGCAGTCCCGCGCGGCCCTGGACACCCCGCCCGCCGTCCCCGAGCCCTCGGGCCCGCCCGGCGACGCGACGGCGGGCGCGGCGAAGGCCCGCGCGGCCCTGACGAACGGCCGCACCACGCCTCCGGCCCCCGCGGCGGGAGCACTGCCGGACGGCCGCACCACGGCTCCGGCCTCTTCGGCGGCGGGGTCGGCGGACGGGAGTGCGACGGCTCCGGCCTCTTCGGCGGCGGGGTCGGCGGACGGGAGTGCGACGGCTCCGGTCTCCTCGGCGGCGGGGTCGGCGGACGGCCTCACGACGGCTCCGGCCTCTTCGGCGGCGGCGGAGTCCGCGGACGGTGGTGCCACCGCTTCGGTCACCTCGGCTCCCGGCTGGAGTGCCGGTCCGGATCTCGGTGCCCCCGCCACCTTCGTACTCCTGCGGCACGGGGAGACCCCCCTCACCCCCCAGAAGCGCTTCTCCGGCAGCGGCGGCACCGACCCGTCTCTCTCGGACGCCGGACGCGAGCAGGCCCGGCGGGTGGCGGAGGCGCTGGCCCGGCGCGGCACGATCCAGGCGGTCGTCGCCTCGCCCCTCGCCCGCACCCGGCAGACCGCCGGTATCGTCGCCGCCCGGCTGGGCCTGGACGTGGCGGTCGACGACGGCCTGCGCGAGACGGACTTCGGCGCCTGGGAGGGCCTGACGTTCGGCGAGGTCCGCGAGCGCCACCCGGACGACCTGAACGCCTGGCTCGCCGACCCGGAGGCCCACCCCACCGGCGGCGGCGAGAGCTTCGCCGAGACGGCGGCCCGGATCGCGGTGACCCGCGACAGGCTGACCGCGGCCCACGCCGGCCGCACGGTCCTCCTGGTCACCCACGTCACGCCGATCAAGACCTTCGTGCGGCTCGCCCTCGGCGCCCCGCCCGAGTCCCTCTTCCGGATGGAGCTTTCCGCGGCCTCCCTGTCGGCGGTGGCGTACTACGCGGACGGCAACGCCAGCGTCCGGCTGTTCAACGACACGTCCCACCTGCGTCCCTGAGCCCGGCGGCGGACCGCGCCAGCTCCTCGATCCGGGCCCAGTCCCGGGCCGCCACCGCGTCCGCCGGGATCATCCAACTGCCGCCCACGCAGCCGACGTTGGGCAGGGCGAGGTACTCGGGGGCGGTCGCCGGGCCGATCCCGCCCGTGGGACAGAAGCGGGCCTGCGGCAGCGGTCCGGCCAGCGACCTCAGATAGGCCGTGCCGCCGGCCGCCTGCGCCGGGAAGAACTTCATCTCGCGCACTCCGCGCTCCAGCAGTGCGACCACCTCCGAGGTGGTGGACACCCCGGGCAGGAACGGCACCCCGGACCCGCGCATCGCCGCCAGCAGCGCGTCGGTCCACCCCGGGCTCACCAGGAACCGCGCCCCGGCCGCCACGCACGCGCCCACCTGCTCAGGCGTGATCACCGTACCCGCGCCGACCACCGCCTCCGGCACCTCCCCGGCGATCGCGCGGATCGCCGCCAGCGCCGCCGGGGTCCGCAGCGTCACCTCGATCGCGGGCAGGCCGCCGGCCACCAGGGCCCGCGCGAGCGGTACGGCGTCGGCGGCGTCGGAGAGCACCACCACGGGCACGACGGGCGCGAGATCCAGCACGGAGGCGGCCGGAGAGGAGGGCAACGGTGAGGTCATGCCCTCATCGTGCCCAGCGACTGCACTCCCCGCAACGAGCGTTGCGTATATTGCAACGCAGGCGCTGCCGTCCGATCAGTGGATCTCGTCCACCAGCACGTCCAGCGACCACGCCCTGCCCGCCTTGCCCGGCGCCTCTGCCTCCACCACGTATCCCAGCTCGCGCAGCACCGCCACCAGCCCGGCGGGATCCTTCGGCGCCGCCCCGGCCGACAGCAGGCTGCGCACGATCCGCCCCTTGGTCGCCTTGTTGAAGTGGCTGACGACCTTCCGGGTGGGCGCGTGCAGCACCCGCACGGTCGCCGTCCGCCCCGCCACCTCGCCCTTCGGCCGCCAGGCCGCCGCGTACGCGGACGAACGCAGGTCCAGCACCAGGCCGCTGCCGGCCGCCTCGGGGAGCACCTCGGCCATCGGTGCCCGCCAGTGCCCCGCCAGCGCGCCGAGTCCAGGCAGCTTCACGCCCATAGAGCAGCGGTAGGAGGGGATCCGGTCCGTCACCCGCACCGCGCCCCACAGCCCCGAGAAGACCAGCAGAGACTTCGCCGCGCGCCGTTTCGCCGCCGCGTCAAGGGTGGCCAGGCCGAGGGAGTCGTACAGGACACCGGTGTAGATCTCCCCGGCCGGGCGGGCGCCGGCCGCGAGGAGTCCGGCGTTCTTCGCGACCTCGCCGCGCAGCCCCTCGCTCAGCCCGAGCACCTCGCGCGCCTTCTCCTCGTCGCCGGAGCACAGCTCGACCAGTTCGCCGAGCACGGACTCCCGCGCGGCGGTGAGCCCCGGCAGGGACAGCGACTCCAGTGCCAGCGGGGCGCCCCCGCCCGAGTTCGCCTTGCCTTCCGAGGGCGGCAGCAGGACCAGCAACACGTACTCCTCACGTAGACCTCCGCGCCAGGGTACGGCGTGCCCGCGGTCCACCCCCGGCCTACGCTCGCTGTATGCCCCGCCGCAAGATCCGTGTGACCGGCGCCCCCGAAGCACCCCTGAGGGACGCGTTCGCCGCACTGCGTTCCGCGCTCGGCGCCCCCGACGGGTTCCCGCCGGAGGTCCAGGAGGAGGCGGAGCGCGCCGCGAAGGCGCCCACACCGCCGTCGTACGACGCCCCGGCTCGCCCCGACGCGAAGGGCGCACCCGCACCGACGCTGGGCGACGCCCCGGCTCCCCGCAAGGCGAAGGGCGCGCCCGCACCGCCGTCGTACGACGCCACCGACCTCCCGTTCTTCACCCTGGACCCGCCCACCTCCACCGACCTCGACCAGGCGGCCTGCCTGTCCCGGCGGGGCACCGGCCACCGGGTCCGCTACGCCATCGCCGACGTCGCCGCCTTCGTCGTCCCCGGCAAGGCCCTGGACGCTGAGGCGCACCGCCGGGTGAACACCCTCTACTTCCCGGACGGGAAGGTCCCGTTGCACCCCGCCGTGCTCAGCGAGGGCGCGGCCAGCCTGCTGCCGGACCGGCCCCGGCCGGCCGTCCTGTGGACGATCGACCTGGACGCGGACGGCCGCACCCTCGCCGTCGACGTGCGCCGGGCCCTGATCCGCAGCCGCGCCAGACTCGACTACGCGGGCGTGCAGCGGGACCTCGACGCCGGGACGGCCGAGGAGCCCGTGGCGCTGCTCAGGGAGATCGGCGAGGCGCGTGAGCGGCTGGAGGCCGAGCGCGGCGGCATCTCCCTCGACGTGCCCGAGCAGGAGATCACCAGGCGCGGCCACACCTACGAGCTGCGCTACCGGGCCCCGCTGCCCGTCGAGGGCTGGAACGCCCAGCTCTCCCTGCTCACCGGCATGGCGGCCGCCGATCTGATGCTCGCCCACGGCACCGGCATCCTGCGCACCCTTCCGGCCGCCCCCGACGGCGCCGTGACCCGGCTCCGGCGCACCGCGACCGCCCTGCACATCGACTGGCCGCACCATGTGTCGTACGCGGCCCTCCTGCGCACCCTGGATCCGCGCGACCCGCGCCACGCCGCCTTCCTCCAGGAGTGCACCACCCTGCTGCGCGGTGCCGGCTACACCGTCTTCCGGGACGGTGTCCTGCCGGCGCTCACCACCCACGCCGCGGTCGCCGCCCCCTACACCCACGCCACCGCCCCGCTGCGCCGCCTCGCCGACCGGTACGCCTCCGAGATCTGCCTCGCGGCCGTCGCCGGCCGGGCCACGCCCGACTGGGTGCTCGCCGCCCTCGACGCACTGCCGCGCGAGATGGCCGACGGCTCCCGGCGTGCGGGCACGGCCGAGCGGAGCTGTGTCGGCATCCTGGAGGCCGCCCTGCTGAAGGACCGGGTCGGGGACGTCTTCGACGGCTGCGTGGTGGACGTCGACGAGCACCGGCCGACGGTCGGGACCGTGCAGGTGCGGGCTCCGGCGGTCATCGGCCGCATCGAGGGCGAGCGGCTGTCACCCGGCGAAGTCCTGCGCGTACGACTGACACGGGCCGACCCGGCGACGGCGCAGATCCTCTTCGCCCCGGCCTGACCCCGTTCCCCTGCCCTTGTGCCGGATGCCGCCCCACCCGGGCCCGGCGCTCTCGACCCTGGCGCTCTCGGCCCTGGCGCTTTCGGGTCCGGCGCTCTCGGCCCCGGTGCTCGCGGGGTCGGCGCTCGCGGTCCGCGGCGCGGCGGGCGCCCGGTACCATGGTCGACACGGCAGACGAGCCGGGCGGGCGGCCGCGTGGAGTCCCTCAGGGGGCTTCCCGAGGAACGTCCGGGCTCCACAGGGCAGGGTGGTGGCTAACGGCCACCCGGGGTGACCCGCGGGACAGTGCCACAGAAAGCAGACCGCCGGGGATCTCGGTCCTCGGTAAGGGTGAAACGGTGGTGTAAGAGACCACCAGTGCCCAGGGCGACCTGGGCAGCTAGGTAAACCCCACCCGGAGCAAGGTCAAGAAGGAGCGCCGTGAAAAGCGCTCTGCGCGGACGTTCGAGGGCTGCCCGCCCGAGTCCGCGGGTAGACCGCACGAGGCCGGTGGCAACACCGGTCCTAGATGGATGGCCGTCGCCCCGGCGCCCGCGAGGACACCGGGGAACAGAACCCGGCGTACAGCCCGACTCGTCTGCCGCCTCGCTCTTCCCGGCATGGCGTCCCCGTACGGCGTCCGCGTATCCCGCCGCGCCCGCACGGCGACCGCGTGCCCGGCCTCGCCCCTCGTGCCGGCTACTCCGCCTGCCGGCCACTCCGCGTGCCGGCCACTCCGCGTGCCGGCTACTCCGCGTGCCGGCTACTCCGCGTGCCGGCTACTCCGCGTGCCGGCTACTCCGCGTGCCGGCTACTCCGCGTGCCGGCTACTCCGCCTGCCGGCTACTCCGCCTGCCGGCCACTCCGCGTGCCGGCCACTCCGCGTGCCGGCTACTCCTCGAACTCCTCGAACAGTGCCTCCTGCTCCCCCTCCCTCCCCACCCGCACGCGCCGGTACCGTGCCCCCACGATCAGTGCCGTGGCCGCCGCGGTGACCCCGAGCGCCGCCGGGACCATCCAGCCCCGGTTGAAGACGTGGCCGAGGGCGTGGTCGAGGGAGAGCCGGCCGGGGCCCGTGACGGCCAGGCCGGCCGCGGCCAGGCCCAGGCTCGCCGCGTGCTCGTAGCCGCCCTCCTGGGCGAAGAAGCCGTTGGGCGCGTGGACCGCCGCCGCCCCGGCCATCGCGCCGGCCGCCGCCGCGCCCGCCGCCGGCGTCGCCAGGCCCAGGGCCAGCAGGGTGCCGCCGCCCGCCTCCGCGAGGCCGGCCGCCGTGGCGCTCGCCCTCCCGGGTGCGTAGCCCACGGACTCCATGAACTGGCCGGTCCCCGCCAGCCCGTGTCCGCCGAACCAGCCGAACAGCTTCTGCGCACCGTGCGCGGCCAGCACCCCGCCGGTCGACAGCCGGAGCAGCAGCAGGCCCAGATCACGTCGGTCATAACACGTCACGGTGGCTCCCCAGCAGTCATGTGCGAGAAACATGCGGACGGACGAACGGTTCCCTCCGCGTTCCACCGTCGCAGCTCTCCCACCGCCGGGCCCGTCCTGGCGGGCGTTCGGGTGGCGGGTCCGGGGCGGCGGTGTGAGCCTGACGCCATGACGATTCAGCCAGCCAAGCTCAGCGACCCGGCCGTCCGGGCCTTCGTCAACGCCGTCAACGCCCACGACCGCGAGGAGTTCATGTCGCTCCTCGTCCCCGGCGCGACCATGGCCGACGACGGCTCCGACCGTGACCTCGCCGACTGGATCGACCGCGAGATCTTCTCGTCCCACGGCCACATGGAGGTCGACAACGAGTCCGGCGGCGGCCGTGTCCTCGTGGCCCGGTACAGCAACGACGCCTGGGGCGAGATGCGCACCAAGTGGACCTTCACCGTCGAGGACGACGGCCGGATCTCCCGCTTCGAGACCGGCCAGGCCTGAACCGTTCGGGCCGGCCGGGCCTGAACCGTTCAAACCGGCCAGGCCTGAACCGTTCGGGCCGGCCGGGCCTGAACCGTTCGGGCCGGCCGGGCCTGAATCGTTCGGGCCGGCCCGGCCTGAACCGTTCCCGCACCCGGCGGCCCGGACCGGCACGTCACGCGCGGACGCGGGGCACGCAGAGGGGCCCGGTTCATCGGATTTTCATAACGCGGCAAATTCCGCCCCGTGCCCGCCTTGCGATAGGGAAACCGCAGCTCGAAGCGGTGTACGGTCCCCGGGTGCGTGAATGTTCCCGGATCAGCCGGCGGGCCGCCCTCGGGCTGACCGCAGCCGCCCTTTCCCTGACCACGGCCACCGACGCCTCCGCGGCGACAGTGATCGGTGGCGAGCGTCTGGCCCGCAGCGGTGTCCAGGTGCGCGGCGCCACCGGACTGCCCAAGCAACTCACCGCCCACTCCTGGCTGGTCGCCGACTGGGCGAGCGGCGAGGTTCTCGCCTCGTTCGGCGCGCACCGGCGCCTGGCACCGGCGTCCACGCTGAAGATGCTCTTCGCGGACACGCTGCTGAAGAAGTTCGGCCGCACCGAGCGGTACACGGTCACCGACGCCGACCTCGCCGACATCCCGGCCGGCTCCAGCCTCGTCGGGATCAAACCCGGCATCACCTACACCGTCGAGCAGTTGTGGCAGGGCGTGTTCCTGCGCTCCGGCAACGACGCCGTGCACGTGCTGTCCCACATGAACGGCGGCATCGCCCGGACGGTCGCCGAGATGCAGGCCAGGGCCGAGGACCTGCAGGCCCTGGACACCCAGGTGGTGAGCCCCGACGGCTTCGACCACAAGGGGCAGATCTCCTCGGCGTACGACCTCACGCTCTTCGCCCGGCACGGGCTGAAGGACGCCGACTTCCGCGGCTACTGCGGCACGCGGACCGCCGACTTCCCGGCGGGCGGCAAGGAGACCTTCCAGATCCAGAACACCGACCGCCTGCTGACCGGGGCGTGGGGCCTGAAGACGTACGACGGCCTCATCGGCGTCAAGAACGGTTACACCAGCCACGCGGGCAACACCTACACGGGTGCGGCCGTCCGGGGCGGGCGCACCCTGCTGGTCACCGTGATGCATCCGGCCGCCGGCAGCAACGCCGTCTACGAGCAGGCCGCGGCGTTGCTCGACTGGGGCTTCGGGCCGGGGCGTTCGGCACGAGCCGTGGGACAGCTCGTCGATCCGCTCAGCGAGGGGGGAGCGGCCGCGAGCCCGGCGCCTGCGCACAAGTCGGCACGGCCCGCGGCCGGTGCCACGAGCTCGGCGTCCGGCCAGGACTCGACATGGCACCTCGCGGAGGGCGCCGCGGGCACGCTCGCCCTGCTGGGAGCCGGAGCCTGGGCACTCCGCCGCCGGCTCAGGGCGACCGGTGCTTCAGGCGAAATGCGTGGAGCAGGCGGAGCGCGTGGAGCACGCCGAGCGGGCGGAGCGGGCGGCGCACGCCGAGCAGGCGGAGCAGGCGTGGTGGACGCGGCCGGAGCGAGCAGGACGGCAGGCGCGTCCGGCGCGAACGGGGCGTCAGGTGAGGCCGGAACGGGCAGGGCGGCCGGAGCGGGCAGGGCGACGGGAACGGGCAGGGCGGCCGACGAGCCTCAGACGGAGCCGAAGAGCGCGGAGTCACCCGGCAGACGACGGCGTTGATCTCACGCGAGGGTCTCGCGCGGACGCGGAGCCCCTGGCAGCCGCCGCGTCGCCCGGTGCCGCGGCCGTCCGACCTGCTGGCGCCGCGGTCGTCCAGCCGCCCGGTGCCGCGGTCGTCCGACCTGCCGGCGCCGTGGCCGTCCGATCGAGCGGTGCGGCGGCCGTTCCGTCGACCGGTGCGTACCCCGGGGTCTCCCGCGAGGTCCACCCCCGACTCCGGTCCGGTGGAACAGCCGCCGCCTCCCCCCTCGGTGTGGCCACGGAACGCATGTGCTCCAACTGTGAAGCTCTCGTGGAGAAGAGTTGAGCATACGTGTCCGAACGGCCGCAATACCGCGGATGCCTGAATTCCGTATGTGTAGTCGGTCAGCCCCGCCCGATGTACGGCATCGCCGTCGCCAGTACCGTCGCGAACTGCACGTTCGCTTCCAGCGGCAGTTCGGCCATGTGCCGCACGGTTCGTGCCACGTCGGCCACGTCCATCACCGGCTCCGGGGCCACCTCGCCGTTCGCCTGCAGGGCGCCGGTCTGCATCCGGGCCGTCATGTCCGTGGCCGCGTTGCCGATGTCGATCTGGCCGACCGCGATGCCGTACGGGCGCCCGTCCAGCGACAGCGCCTTGGTCAGGCCGGTCAGCGCGTGCTTGGTCGCGGTGTAGGCGACCGAGTGGGGGCGGGGGGTGTGCGCCGAGATGGAACCGTTGTTGATGATCCGGCCGCCCCGCGGCTGCTGCTCCTTCATCCTCCGGTACGCCGCCTGGGCGCACAGGAAGGCCCCGTTGAGGTTGGTGTCCACCACGTGCCGCCAGGCGTCGTAGGCCAGGTCCTCGACGGCCACCCCGCCCGGCCCGAACGTGCCCGCGTTGTTGAACAGCAGATCCACCCGGCCGAACCGCTCCACGGCCGCCGTGAACAGCGCCTCGACGTCCTCGGGCCGGGACACGTCGGTGCGCACGGCGAGCGCGGCACCCTGCGGCACCCGGGCCGCCGTCTCCTCCAGCGTCTCGGTGCGCCGGCCGGCCAGGACCACCGACCAGCCGGCGCTCAGCAGTTCCACGGCGACGGCCCGTCCGATGCCGGAACCGGCACCGGTCACCACCGCGACCCTCGAATCCCTATCAGTTCGCATGGCGTTCATGGACCCGCAGCGTACGGGAGGGTCCATCATCCGGAACTCATTCATCCGCCATCCGGATGTTGTGTACGCGCCAAGCGGGCGCCTTCCCCGGCCACTCCAATTGCCTCCTGCATCCATGAGGCAGGGGAGGACCGGATGACCTTCGACGCCCGACCGGCACAGCACGCCCCCGAACTGCGCGCCGCCGCCCGCCACCTGAACCGCCGCCGCTTCCTGACCGTCACCGGCGCCGCCGCGGCGCTGGCCTTCTCCGTCGGTCTGCCGGCCGCCGGCGCGGCGAGCGCCGCCGAGCTGGACGCCGCGAAGATCACCGACGATCCCTTCACCCTCGGCGTGGCCTCCGGCGACCCGCTGCCCACCTCCGTGCTCCTGTGGACCCGGCTCGCCCCGGCCCCCTACCAGCCCGACGGCGGCCTGCCCGCCGAACGCGTCCTCGTCCACTGGGAGCTGGCCCACGACGAGCGGTTCCGGCGGATCGTCCGGCGCGGCACGGCCGTCGCCCACCCCGAGCTGCACCACACCGTGCACGTGGAGGCCGCCCACCTCGAACCCGACCGCGTCCTCCACTACCGCTTCCGCGTGGGCGGCTGGACCAGCCCGGCCGGTCGCACCCGCACCGCGCCCGCCCGCGGCGCCCGGGCCTCGGCGCTCACCCTCGCGGCCGTCTCCTGCCAGGCGTACGCCGACGGCTACTACACGCCGTACGCCCATCTCGCCCAGGACGACGTCGACGTGGTCTTCCACCTCGGCGACTACCTCTACGAGTACGCCGTCGACGCGACCGGCAACTCCCGCAAGTACACCGACCGCACCCTCCCGGCGGTGTTCGACCGCGAGACGGTGACCCTGGAGGACTACCGCCTGCGGTACGCCCTCTACAAGAGCGACCCCGACCTCATGGCCGCGCACGCCGCCCACCCCTTCGTGGTCACCTGGGACGACCACGAGACCGAGAACAACTACGCCGACGACACCTCCGAGGACGACATCCCGCCCGAGGAGTTCCTGCTGCGCCGCGCCTCCGCCTACCGCGCCTACTGGGAGCACCAGCCGCTGCGCCGCCCCCAGCTCCCCGAGGGCCCCGACATGAGGCTCTACCGGCGCCTGCACTGGGGCCGGCTCGCCCAGTTCGACGTGCTGGACACCCGCCAGTACCGCTCCGACCAGGCCTACGGCGACGGCGCCCAGCTGCCCGGCCCCGTCGTCGACGACCCGGCGCGCACCCTGACCGGCGCCACGCAGGAGCGCTGGCTGATCGACGGCTGGCGCGCCTCACGGGCCCTGTGGAACGTCGTGCCGCAGCAGGTCACCTTCTCCCAGCGCAAGCTGGACCTGAACCCAGTCGCCAAGCTGTCGATGGACGCCTGGGACGGCTACCGGGCCTCCCGGCGCCGAGTCCTGGACGGAGTGAAGGCCACCGGGATCGAGAACCTGGTGGTCCTCACCGGTGACGTGCACGTCGGATACGCCTTCGACATCAAGGACGACTTCGACGACCCCGGCTCCCGCACCCTGGGCACGGAGATCGTCGCCACCTCCGTCTCCAGCGGCCGGGACGGCTCCGAGCGGCCGTCGAACTGGCACACGTACATGACCGCCAACCCGCACCTGAAGTTCTACGACGGCCGGCGCGGCTACGTGACCGTCGCGCTGCACGGCGACCACGCTCGGGCCGACTTCAAGGCCGTGCCGTACGTGACCCGGCCCGGGGCGCCGGTCACGACGGCGGCGTCCTTCGTGACGGAGGCCGGGGATCCGGGACTCAGGCCGGCGTGAGCCGCGGCACGCCCGTGTCGCCGGGGTAGCGGACGCCGACGCGGTCCCGGATCGCGTCGAGCGTCCGCATCACGGCCAGAGTGCCCTCCAGCGGAACCAGCGGGGACTGCGTCTCGCCCGCCCGCAGCGCCCGCATCACCTCGACGGCCTCGTGCCGCAGAGTGGTGCGCGGCCCGTCGGCGGGGCCGGCGGCGAACTCCTCGGGGTCGCGGCCGTCGCGGTGCAGCACGAACCGGTCCGGGTGGAAGAAGCCGGCCGGGATGTCGATCCGGCCGCGCGAGCCCGTCACGGACGCGGTCACCGCCGTACCGCCCACGATCGAGCAGTGCACCGAGGCCAGCGCCCCGCTCGCCCAGGACAGCAGCGCACCCGTCTGCAGGTCGACGCCCTCCGCCGAGAGCACCGCGTGCGCCGCGACACCGTCCGGCTCACCCAGCAGCAGCTGCGCGAACGACACCGGGTAGACCCCGAGGTCCAGCAGCGCCCCGCCGCCCAGCGCCGGATCCCGCAGCCGGTGTGCGGGCGGGAAGGGCCCGGCGAGCCCGAAGTCCGCCTGCACGGTCCGCACCTCGCCGATCGCCCCGTCCTCGACCAGCGCCTTCAGCCGCCGGATCAGCGGATTGCAGTACATCCACATCGCCTCCATCAGGAAGCGGTCGTGCTCCGCGGCCAGCGCCACCAGCTCCGCGGCCTCACGGGCGTTGAGCGTGAACGCCTTCTCGCACAGCACGTTCCGCCCGGCCGCCAGGCACAGCCCGGCCGCGGCCCGGTGCGCCGAGTGCGGGGTGGCCACGTAGACGACGTCGACATCGGCGTCCGCGGCCAGCGACTCCCAGTCGCCGTAGGCCCGCTCCGCCCCGAACCGCTCCGCGAACGCCCGCGCCGGCTCCGGCCGGCGCGAGGCCACCGCCACGATCTCCGCGTCCGGCAGATCGACCAGGTCGGCCGCGAACGCCGCCGCGATCCCGCCCGTCGCCAGGATCCCCCACCGCACGCTCCGCTCCGCCATCCCGCCCCGCCCTCGCTCGTGTGTTCCCCGGCAGCCCGTACGAGCTGAGAGCATAGGTGGCGGTTCAGCGGGAGAGGGAGGGGCACATGCCCGAGCACGCGGCGGCACCGGCACCGAAGACGGAGAAGACGGAACAGACATCCCCCGCCGAACCGCAGGCGGACCGGCCGCACCGCACCGGCCCCCTCGTCACCCTGCTGCTGGGCTGCCTCACCGCGACCATCCCGCTCGCGATGGACATGTACCTCCCGTCCCTCCCCCAGGTCACCCGGTCCCTGCACGCCTCCGCCGTCACCGTGCAGCTCACCCTCACCGCCTGCATGGCCGGACTGGCGCTCGGACAGCTCGTCGTGGGTCCCCTGAGCGACCGCTGGGGCCGCCGCCGCCCCCTGCTCACCGGTCTCGCCGTCTACCTCGCCGCCACCGCCCTGTGCGTCCTCGCGCCCACCGTCGAGACCCTGATCGCCTGCCGGCTCGTCCAGGGCCTCGCGGGCGCGGCCGGCGTCGTCATCGCCCGGGCCGTCGTACGCGACCTGTACGACGGGGTCGCCATGGCCCGCTTCTTCTCCACGCTGATGCTGATCTCGGGGGCGGCCCCCATCGCGGCGCCGCTCATCGGCGGGCAGATCCTGCGGGTCACGGACTGGCGGGGGGTCTTCGTGGTCCTCACCGTGGTCGGTGCCGTACTCGCCGCCCTGGTCTGGACCCGGCTGCCGGAGACGCTGCCGCCCGCAGCACGGCACAGCGGGGGAGCGGCCGAGACCCTGCGCGCCATGCGCGGCCTCCTCGCCGACCTGCCCTTCACCGGCTACATGCTCGCCGGCGGCTTCGCCTTCGCCGCGCTGTTCGCCTACGTGTCCGCCTCCCCGTTCGTCGTCCAGGAGATCTACGGCGCCTCTCCGCAGACCTTCAGCCTGCTGTTCGGCCTCAACTCCGTCGGCCTGGTCGCCGCCGGGCAGCTCAACGGCAAGGTGCTCGTCGGCCGGGTCAGCCTGGACAAGGTGCTCGCCGCGGGCCTCGCGGTGACCGTCCTCGCCGCGACCGCCCTGCTGCTGATGACCGCCGGCGTCTTCGGCGAGGTCGGGCTCCCGCCGGTCGCCGCCGCCCTCTTCGTCCTGATGTCCGCGATGGGCGTCACCCTGCCCAACGCCCAGTCCCTCGCCCTGCTGCGCACCCGGCACGCCGCCGGCTCCGCCTCCGCGCTGCTCGGCACCTCCTCCTTCCTCGTCGGCGCGATCGCCTCCCCGCTGGTCGGCGTCGCCGGAGAGGGCACCGCCGTGCCCATGGCCGTCGTCCAACTTTCCGGATCACTGGGCGCGGCGGCCTGCTTCGTGGGAATGTGCCGTCCCTGGAGTACGCGCGGGAACACACGTGCGCGGCCGGAGGGAGACGGGAACTGAGCGCACCGAGACTGCGCGCCGACACACCGGAACGGGCCGGACTCGACCCGGTGGAACTCGGGCATCTGGTCGGCGCGGTGCACGCCCTCACCTCCGGAGACCGCCCCTGGGCGGCCGGGGCCGTCGTGCTGGCCGGCCGCGGCCCCGTGATCGCCGTGGCCGAGGCCGCGGGCTGGGCGGTGCGCTACGCCTCCTACGACCCCGAGACCGACTCCGGCGCCGAACTGCCGGCCGCCGCCCGGGTCCCGGCCACCGTCGGCACGCCCTTCGACCTGGCCTCGCTCACCAAGCTGTTCACGTCCGTCGCCGCCGTGCAGCAGATCGAGCGCGGCACCCTCGGCATGGACGCCCGGATCGGCGACTACCTGCCCGACTTCCGCGCCGCGGCCGCCCACGGCGTCACCGTACGGCAGCTGCTCACCCACACCTCCGGGATGCGCCCCGAACTCCCGCTGTACGACTGCCGGGACGACCGGGCCGCACTGGCCATGCTGCGGGCCGAGGCGCCGGCCGCGGAACCGGGCACCTACCGGTACTCGGACCTCAACATGCTCCTGCTGCAGTTCGTGCTGGAGCGCACCACCGGCCGCACCCTCGACCTGCTCGTCCAGGAGGGCATCACCCGGCCGCTCGGCATGACCGCCACCACCTTCGGGCCCTGTCCGGGCGCGGCGGCCACCGAGGACCAGCGGCGGCCCTGGGCCAAGGCCCACCGGGGCATGCTGCGCGGTGTGGTCCACGACGAGAACGCCTGGGCGCTCGGCGGAGTCGCCGGGCACGCGGGCCTCTTCTCCACCGCGCCCGACCTGGCGGTCTTCTGCCGGGCGCTGCTCTCAGGCGGTTCCTACGGCCCCGCGCGCATCCTCGGCCCGGACTTCGTGGAGCTGCTGTTCACCCCGCCGGGGCTGGGCTTCGCCCTGGACCAGCCCTGGTTCATGGGGGAGCTGGCGGGCCGGGGCGCCGCCGGCCACACCGGCTTCACCGGCACCTCCCTGGTCCTGGACCCGGCCACGGACACCTTCCTCATCCTGCTGGCCAACACCGTCCACCCGAGACGCCGGCCGCCGGACAGCACGCCCAGGGCGGCGCTGGCCACCCGTCTGGCGAGGGCGGTGATCTGACCCGGGCCGGCGGCGGGCTCCCCCCCGAACGTCCGGCCGGCCGTCGCCCTCCCCCCGGCCCTCCGGTCGACCGGGCCGGCCAGAGAGCCGACCGGGGCGGACCGGGGCGGACCGGGCGGGCGGGCCCCCGGCAGGACCGCCGGGCCCGCGGCAGGACCGCCGGGCCCGCGGCAGGACCGCCGGGCCCGCGGCAGGACCGCCGGGCCCGCGGCAGGACCGCCGGGCCCGCGGCAGGACCTAGAATCGCCGGGTGAACGACCCCCTCCGCACCGCACTGGCCGAGCTGCTCGACGGTCTGCCTCCCACGGAGGTGGCCGCCGCCGTGGACCGGCTGATCGCCAACTACCGCGGAGCCACCCCCACCGACGCGCCGATCCTCCGCAACCGCGCCGACGTCGCCGCCTACGCCGCCTACCGGATGCCGGCCACCTTCGCGGCGGTCCGCTCGGCGCTGGCGGCGTTCGCGGACGCGCTGCCGGACTTCACCCCCGGCAGCCACGTGGACGTCGGCGGCGGCACCGGCGCGGCGACCTGGGCGGTGAGCGCCACCTGGGACGGGACGCGTCCGGTGACCGTGCTGGACTGGGCCGAGCCCGCGCTCGACCTCGGCCGGCAGATCGCCGCCGCCCACCCGCCCCTGGCCGACGCCCGCTGGCAGCGCGCCCGGATCGGCTCGGGCCTCGCCCTGGAGAGCACCGACCTGGTCACGGTGTCGTACGTCCTGAACGAACTCACCGAGGCCGACCGCACCGCCCTCGCCGACGCCGCGGCCGCCGCCGCGCAGTGCGTCGTGATCGTGGAGGCCGGCACGCCCGCCGGATACAACCGGGTCATCGAGGCCCGCGACCGGCTGGTCCGGGCCGGATTCCGCGTCGCCGCCCCCTGTCCGCACAGCGCCGCCTGCCCCATCGTGCCCGGCCAGGACTGGTGCCACTTCTCCGCCCGGGTCGGCCGCTCCTCCCTGCACCGGCAGATCAAGGGCGGCTCACTGGCGTACGAGGACGAGAAGTTCTCCTACGTCGCCGCGACCCGGCTGCCCGCCGAACCGGCCCCCGCCCGGGTGGTCCGGCGCCCCCAGATCCGCAAGGGGCAGGTGCTGCTCGACCTGTGCGAGGCCGACGAGCGGCTGAGCCGAACGACGGTCACCAAGCGCCACGGCGACCTGTACAAGGCGGCCCGGGACGCCGACTGGGGCGATGCCTGGCCGCCGCACGACTCCCTGTCGTAGCGCCCGCCGGCTCCTTGTTACTTTCGACCCCATGGTCAAGAAGCCCGCCCCCGACGCCACCCGCCGCAGCGAGAAGTCCCGCCGGGCGATCTACGCCGCCGCCCTCGCCCTGGTCGGTGAGGTCGGCTACCCGAAGACCACGGTGGAGGGCATCGCCGCCCGGGCCGGGGTCGGCAAACAGACCATCTACCGCTGGTGGCAGTCCAAGGCGGAGGTCCTGCTGGAGGCGTTCCTGGACCTCGGCGAGCAGACGGCCCGGGCGGCGGGGCAGGAGCCGTACGCCATCCCGGACACGGGCGATCTCGCCGCCGACCTGAAGGCGGTGCTGCGGGCCACCGTGGACGGGCTGCTCGACCCGAGCTTCGAGACACCGGCGCGGGCACTGGCCGCGGAGGGGCTGGTCAACGACCAGCTCGGCCGCGAGTACGTGGCCCGGCTCCTGGAACCCCAGCTCCAGCTGTACGTGGAGCGGCTGCGCGCGGCGCGGGACGCCGGGGGCCTGCGGGCCGACGTGGACCCGCGGGTCGCGCTCGAGCTGTTCGTCTCGCCCCTCGCCCAGCGCTGGCTGCAACGCACCGGACCGATCACGTACGCGTACACGGACACCCTCGTCGACTACGCCCTGCACGGCATCGCACCGCGCTGAGCGGCGCATCCGGGATGTGAGGCACGTCTCCCCGCGCATCCCCCACATCCGCCCACCCGCCCCCCGAAGCGCACAAAGGTGGGACCATGAGGCATGCTGTGCGCACACCAGCGAGGCGACCACCAGACCGAGGGGATAGATGAGCGCGACGTTCGGCGGCCGGCCCGGCCGGCAGGGCAAACTCTCCCAGTGGCTGCGCGGACGCCGGCCGAAGGGGGACGCCGACGACGGCGGCCGTGAGGCCCTGCTGCTGGCCGCCGCCGGCGCGGGCCTGCCGCTGGCGCCCGCCGCGCACCCCGCCCCCGGCTACGGCTGTTCCTGCGACCGGGTCGGCTGCCCCACCCCCGCCCGGCACCCGGTGTCGTTCGCCTGGCAGACGCAGTCCACGACGGACCGCGGCCAGATCGAGCGCTGGGCCCGGCACCAGCCGGAGGCCAACTTCGTCACCGCCACCGGCATGCTGCACGACGTCCTTGACGTCCCCCTGGAGGCCGGCCGCGAGGCCCTGGAGCGGCTGCTCGGCGAGGGCGTCGAGGTCGGCCCGGTCGCCGAGAGCGATGACGGCCGCATGCTGTTCTTCGCCCTCACCCGGGGCACCCCGGAGGACGAGGACGAGTGGTGGCCGTGCGCGCTGGACTGCCACCCCGAGACCATGGACGAGCACCCCGGCCTGCGCTGGCACTGCCGCGGCTCCTACGTCCTGGTGCCGCCCGCCCGGCTGCCCGGTGACGGCAAGGGGGTGCGCTGGGTGCGCGGCCCGGAGCACCCGCTGACCGATCCGCTGAGCCTGCTGGAGGCGCTCACCGACGCCTGCGCCCGGCACGTCGGCACGGAATCCAGTCCTCCGGGCGCTTCCTGGCCGCTGCACCACTGAGCGGGCGTGGCCGGGCGCCGCGTCCGCGGCGGCCGGTGCGTGCTCACCTCCGGACGCCGGGTTCGGGCGGCGGTCACTCGCCCTGCGCGGAGGTCAGTCCCGCCAGCCGCCCCAAGATCCGCACCGGACCGCTGCCGGCCGGGTCCACGGCGGCCTCGTCGGCCATCGACTCCAGCGTCAGGGACTGCTTCACCTCGCCCTTGGTCAGGGCCCGCACGTCCTTGTTCGCGACCGGCACCGAGGTGCCCGCGGCGGCGGTCTGCTTCTCGTAGTGGTGCGTGGCGAAGAAGACCAGCGCCCCGCCGTCCGCCGTGCGCAGCGCCAGCGGCGCGTAGTCGCCGTGGACGAGCGGCTCGTCGATGAACTGCCGGACCAGACCGGGCTTCCTCGCCGCGGACGCGCGGGCGCCGCGCAGGGTGCTGGTGTGCGGGCCGTCCGCGAAGTCCTTGCCGCCGCTCTTCAGATAGGCCGTGTACCGCTTGCTCAGATCCTGCGGCGGCACGGCCAGTTCCGGAGAGCCGGCCGGGACGGCCTCGGCCCAGCCGTCCGGGTCCGTCCGGAAGCGGGGTACGGCTCCGGGCGTGATGAAGGTCAAAGACGCCACCTGCCAGCGCTCGCCGAGTCCGTCCCGCGTGAACACCAGCAGCCAGCGGTAGTCGCCGCCCTTGTTGCCCCGGGCGTCGGCGACGAACCAGCGGGGCCAGCCGGCCTTCTTCGGGATGGTGAACTTCGCGTCCGACAGCTTCAGCGGCGTGTGAGCGGCGTTTCCCGAAGGGCTGTTGACGTGGCCCGCCCGCAGCCGCGCGGAGTCGATGTCGGCGAGGGCTCCGGTGACGTAGGGGGCGTCCAGGGAGCTGTCGTTGGCCTTGTCGGCCTTGTTGTAGGCGTCCGTGAAAGCGGTGAGCGCCCTGGCGGCCTCGGCCCGGGTGGCGGCGGGGAGCCGCACCCGCTCCCCGTGCACCACCACGCATCCGCTCGCCATCAGCGACAAAGCGGTCAGCGAGGCCGCTATGAGTGCGTTACGGTCACGCCTGCGAAGGCGTCGACGGCTGTGCTCCCTGGTCATCGGGCTCCTTCACCTTCCCCTTCCCGGAGGCGAACCCTACCGGGGCGAAGAAGATCGCGAGCGTCGGGACCAGGTACAGGAGCCACACCGTGACCTGGACGACCGTCGGGTCCGGCTGGAAGTTGAACACACCCTTGAGCAGCGTCCCGTACCAGCTGTCCGGCTCGACGGTGTCGCTGATGTCGAAGGCCAGGTCGGTCAGGCCCGGGATCCAGCCGGCCTCCTGCAGGTCGTGGAAGCCGTACGCCAGCACGCCCGCCGCGACCACGACCAGCATGCCGCCGGTCCAGGTGAAGAACCTGGCCAGGTTGATCTTCAGGGCGCCCCGGTAGAACAGCCAGCCGAGCAGGACCGCGGTGGCCAGGCCCAGGGCGACACCGACCAGCGGGCGCGGGGTGCCGTCGGAGGCCGCGTGCACCGACGCCCACACGAACAGCGCGGTCTCCAGGCCCTCCCGGCCCACCGCGAGGAACGCGGTGGCGACCAGTGCGCCCGTACCGAGCGCGAGGGCCGCGTCCAGCTTGCCGTGCAGCTCCGACCTCAGGTGCCGGGCGGTGCGCCGCATCCAGAACACCATCCAGGTCACCAGGCCGACGGCGACGACGGACAGCGAGCCGCCGAGCGCCTCCTGCGCCTGGAACGTCATCTCCTGGGAGCCGAACTCCAGGGCGCAGCCGAAGCCCATCGCGATGGCGATGGCGATGCCGATGCCGATCCAGATCGGCCTCAGGGCGTCCCGCCGGCCGGTCTTGACCAGGTAGGCGATCAGGATGCAGACGACGAGCGACGCCTCCAGTCCCTCGCGCAGGCCGATCAGGTAGTTGGAGAACACGGGCTACGCCTCCTTCGAGAACAGCGTCCGGCCCCACCAGTCGCCGGAGTCCCGGACACCGGGGGGTACCGCGAAGACCGCCGAACCCACGTGCTGGATGTACTCGTTGAGCGCGTCCTGCGCCGACAGCCTGCGCTGCAGGGGGATGAACCCCTTGCGCACGTCACGCTGGTAGGCCAGGAAGAACAGGCCCGCCTCCAGCCGGCCGAGGCCGTCGGTGCCGTCGGTGAAGGAGTAGCCGCGGCGCAGGATGGTGACCCCGCCGTTGGAGTCGGGGTGTGCGAGGCGCACGTGCGCGTCCGGCTTCATCGCCTTCAGGAACGGCTCGTCGCGTTCCCTGGCCTTGCCGACCGCGGCGCCCTCGCGCTTGTCCCGGCCGAAGACGTCCTCCTGCTCCTGCAGCGACGTGCGGTCCCAGGTCTCGATGTTCATGCGGATCCGGCGGGCGACCAGGTAGGACCCCCCGGTCATCCAGCCGGGGCCGTCCCCGTCGCCGGCCCACACGAACTTCTTCAGGCGGTCCGTCTCCGTCCCCGCGATGTTGCGTGTGCCGTCCTTGAACCCCATGAGATTGCGCGGGGTCTGGGCGTCCGGAGTGGTCGAGGAGGTCTTGCCGAAGCCCAGTTGGGACCAGCGGATGGCGACCTTGCCGAAGCCGATGCGGGCCAGGTTGCGGATGGCGTGCACGGCGACCTGGGGGTCGTCGGCGCAGGCCTGGATGCACAGGTCGCCGCCGGTGCGGGACCTGTCCAGGTTGTCGCCGGGGAACTGCGGCAGGTCGACCAGGGCCGCCGGACGCTCGTCCTTCAGGCCGAACTTCTCGAAGAGCGCCGGACCGAACCCGATGGTCAGGGTCAGCCGGGACGGCTTCAGCCCGAGGGCCTCGCCGGTGTCGTCCGGCGGGGCCTCGGCGAGCCCGCCGTAGGCGCCCTCGCCGACCGGCTCACCCGCGGTCATCTTCCGCGCCGCCCGCGTCCAGTCCTTGAGCATCTGCACGAACTCGGCGCGGTCCTCGGTCTTCACGTCGAACGCGGCGAAGTGCAGCCGGTCCTGCACGGGAGTGGCGATGCCGGCCTGGTGCGCGCCGTGGAACTCCACCGCGCCGCCCGTCTCGGCGCCGGCCGGGTCGACGTCGTCGCCGGCCCTGGCCATCGCCACCGCGCCGCCGGCCGTCGCGGCACCGAGCGCGAGCCCGGCACCGCCCCAGCCGATGAGCGCCCGCCGCGAGGGGCTTGTGCCCCGGCCGTTCTGAGTCTCGGTCATCGCCCTGCTCCCGTTCCGCTTACTTGACGACCGCTGCGGCGAGCTTCGACAGCGGCTCGGCGAGTGCGTTCACCGCGTCCGACAGCTCCTTGCGCTGGTCGTCGGTGACCTTGTCGTAGGAGACGAAGTCGTAGGAGTTCTTGTCCGAGCGGTACTTGTCCAGCAGCGTGTTCAGCGCCGTGAACTGCTTGTCCAGCTCCTTGGCCAGCGCCGCGTCGTTCTTCGCGGCGACCGGCTTCAGCAGCTCGTAGGCCTTCTGCGCGCCCTCGACGTTGCCCTTGAAGTCGGCCAGGTCGGTGTGCGAGTAGCGGTCCTCCTCGCCGGTGACCTTGCCGGTGGCGACCTCGTCGAGCAGTTCCTTGGCGCCGTTGGCCATGGAGGACGGGGTGATCTCGGCCTTGCCGACCCGCTTCTGCCAGTCCTTCAGGTCGCCGACCAGCTGGCCGGCGAGGGTCTTCTCCTCGGCGCCGATCTTCCTGTCCTGCCAGAGGGCCTTCTCCAGCCGGTGCCAGCCGGTCCACTTCTGGCCCTTCTCCAGGCCGTCGGCGCGGGTGTCGGTCTTGGGGTCGATGTCACCGAAGGACTCGGCGACCGGCTCGGTGCGCTCCCAGCCCAGGCGGGAGGGGACGTAGGCCTTCTTGGCGGCGTCGAGGTCGCCGTCCTTGATCGCCTTGGCGAAGGCCTCGGTGAGCGGCACGGTGGCGTCGGCCTGGTCCTGGGCGTACTGGCGGTAGCGGGCGACGGCCTGGTCGAGCTTCGGGTCGCGCCCGGCGGTCCGGCCGGAGCCGGTCACCTCGAGCTTCTGCCGGACGCCGTGGCCCTTCATGCCCGGACGGCAGGCGATCTCGTACGCGCCGGCCTTCACCTCGGCGGTCAGCGTGTACTTGGTGCCCGGCCCGATGTTCTCCTTCTCGGAGACGATCCGGTCGTCCGGGAACAGGATCTCGACCTCGGTGGCCTTGGAGCCCTTGTTCGCTATCTCCAGGGTGACCTGGCCGGCCGGTACCGACTTGGCGGACGTCTCGCACGTGGAGTCGGCCGCGGTGACCTGGATCGCGTCACCGTCCGTGGCGTCGCTCTTCGCCGTGCAGGCCGTGAGGGCGGTCAGAGCTGCCGTGGCGACGGCGGCGGTGACGGTGAGTCGGACGGCTCGCATGCGGGGCTCCAAGCAAGGACGATTTGGTGAGGCTGCCCTAACTTACATGAGGCTTACCTCACCACTACCCCTGGGGGCAGTGATTCAGCTCTCACGGAGACCTCACGGGCACGGCCTGCTGCCGAAGGCTCGCAACGGCCCTCGAGCCGGGGTGAAACCCGGGTCATGGAGCGCGGCGGAGGCTCACGGGGAGGGCGCCCGTGCGGGGATGCGGGACGACGTCGACGGGCAGTCCGTGGATTTCCGGCAACAGCCGCTCGGTGACGACCTCGCCGGACGGGCCGGCCGCCGGGACCCGGCGGCCGGTTCGGGCTCCGGGAGCGTGGTCCGGGGCCGGGCGGTCCGGTGCCGCGCGGCTGGGCGGCGGACGCGCTCGCCGGGGCCGCGATGCTTCAATTCACCGGTGACTGACTACGACGTACTCCGTGTCTTCTGCGGACCGGACGGCGGCTACGGCAACGAACTCGGCGTCGTACGCGACGGCTCGGTGGTGCCCGAGCGCGGGGACCGGCAGGCGCTGGCGGCCAAGCTCGGCTTCAGCGAGACCGTGTTCGTGGACGACCCCGAGCGCGGGGTGATCGACGTCTACTCGCCCACGCTGCGGCTGCCCTTCGCCGGTCGCCCCTGCGTGGGCGCGGCCTGGCTGCTGGACGTACCCGAACTGGTCACCCCCGCCGGGGTCGTCGGGACCCGGCTCGACGGCGAGTTCACCTGGATCGAGGCCCGCGCGGAGTGGGCCCGGCCGCGCACCCTGCGCCGGTACGCGAGCGCCGCGGAGGTGGACGCACTGGAGCTGCCCGCGCCTGGGGAGCCAGGCGAGGCGGGGGTCCTCCCGGGCGAAGTCGGGGAGGGGCTCTACGCCTGGGCCTGGCAGGACGAGGCGGCGGGCCGGGTGCGGGCCCGGGCCTTTCCCGGCCGCGGCGACGGCATCGGCGAGGACGAGGCGACCGGTGCGGCCGCCCTGCTGCTGACCGACCTGCTGGGCCGGGCGCTGAACATCACCCAGGGCGCGGGGTCCCAGATCCTCACGGCTCCCCAGCCGCACGGGTGGGTCGAGGTCGGCGGCCGGGTCCACCTGGAGCGATGACGGCGTGCGCGGGCGCCCGGGTGGTGACACGGGCGCCGTTCGGGTGGACCCGCGTGTGCGGGTGAAGGCGAACGGGGACCTCTCGCGTGACCACTCAGCCTCCCCGAGAGGAGCACCATGCGCATCCGTTCCGTCCTGGCCGCGACCGTCCTGGCCGCCGCCCTTGCCGCCACCGGCGCGACGACGGCCAGTGCCGCCAACCACGACGCAGGCACGGCCGACGACGCCGTCTGCAGCCCGTACGCCGGCGAACTCACCTCCGCCTACAACCACGTGACCTGGAGCGGCGCCCACTGCAGCGACTACCTTCGCTGACCGGAACCGGGCCCCCTCGCGCGCGTCCTGCGCGCCGAGAGGGCCCGGTCGTCTCCGGACCTCAGGCGTCCGGAACCCCACGTCTCCGGAACCCCACGTCTCCGGAACCCCACGTCTCCGTAACTCACGTGCCCGGAACTCACGCGGACAGCGGGAACTCCTCGCCCAGGGCCCGCAGGACGGCCGTGTTGAGCGCGAACGCCCGCTTGCACTCGCCCACGATCCGCTGCTTCTCCAGGTCGTCCGCGCGGATCCCGTCCAGCAGCTCGCGGTAGCCGCGCTTGAACGCGGCCGGGTTGCCGACCTCCTCGAAGACGTAGAAGCGGACGCCGTCGCCCTTCCTGGCGAAGCCCCACGTCCTCTCCGCCTTGTCGCGGATGATCTGACCGCCCGACAGGTCGCCGAGGTAGCGCGTGTAGTGATGGGCGACGTAACCGCCCGGCCAGCCGTCGGCGCACTCCTGGACCCGGTTCGCGTACGCCCGGGTCTCCGGCAGGGCGCTCAGCCCCTGCCGCCAGCCCGGCCCCCGCAGGTGCGCCAGGTCCCGCTCCAGCGCGGGCAGCCGCAGCGGCTCCCGCCGGACGAACGGCCCGGCCACCGGATCCGCCGTCAGCCGCCCGGCCGCGCCCTCCAGGGCTTCGTAGACGAACCACAGCTGCTCGGTGTAGCGCGCGTAGGCGTCCACGCCCAGCCGGCCGCCGAGCAGGTCACTCATGAACGTCGTGGTCTCCGCTGCCAGGTGCTGCTCGTGCGACGCGGTGCGGATGAGGGACGAGAAGGAGTCCATGACCACATCCTCTGAGGTAAGACTTACCTAAGTCAGCGCGCCTTGGCGACCTCGTGTCGGTAACGTTGCCGACAGGCTGTCGGTAAAAGAGTACAAGAGAAAGCCCGCCCCCGGCAGGTGGGGGCGGGCCGGGCCGCGGTCACGGCAGGGTCAGGATCTCCGCGCCGGTGTCCGTCACCACCAGGGTGTGCTCGAACTGGGCGGTCCGCTTGCGGTCCTTCGTCACGACCGTCCAGCCGTCGTCCCACATGTCGTACTCGTGCGTGCCGAGCGTCAGCATCGGCTCGATCGTGAAGGTCATGCCGGGCTGGATGACCGTCGTGGCGTGCGGACTGTCGTAGTGCGGGATGATCAGCCCGGAGTGGAACGACGAGTTGATCCCGTGGCCCGTGAAGTCCCGGACCACCCCGTAGCCGAAGCGTTTGGCGTACGACTCGATGACCCGGCCGATGATGTTGATCTGCCGGCCGGGCTTCACCGCCTTGATCGCGCGGTTCAGGGACTCGCGGGTGCGCTCCACCAGCAGCCGGGACTCCTCGTCCACCTCACCCACCAGGTAGGTGGCGTTGTTGTCGCCGTGCACCCCGCCGATGTACGCGGTGACGTCCAGGTTGACGATGTCGCCGTCCCTGAGGACGGTCGAGTCGGGGATGCCGTGGCAGATGACCTCGTTGACCGAGGTGCACAGCGACTTGGGGAAGCCGCGGTAGCCCAGCGTGGACGGGTAGGCGCCGTGGTCGCACATGTAGTCGTGCGCGACCTTGTCCAACCGGTCCGTGGTGACCCCGGGCGCGATGATCTTCGCGGCCTCCGCCATCGCCCGCGCGGCGATACGGCCGGCGGTCCGCATGGCCTCGATGGTCTCCGGGATCTGCACCTCGGGCCCGGTGTACGGCGCCGGCGCGGGCTTGCCGACGTACTCGGGGCGGCGGATGTTTCCGGGAACGGAACGGACGGGGGACAGCTCCCCTGGTACGAGCAGCGACTGGCCAGACATGCCGGCGAGTCTATCGAGCGGACATGGGGGAACATGTCGATGGCGAGAGGAGCTGCCCCTATGGCCCTGTTCAAGAAGCGCACCGCCGGCAAGCCGGGTGAATGGTTCTACTGCCTGGAGCACAAGAAGGTCGAGGAGGGCCCGGACTGTCCGGGCAAGGACCGCTTCGGGCCGTACGCCTCCCGGCAGGAGGCGCAGGCCGCGATGGAGACGGCACGCGAGCGCAACCTCGAGTGGGAGAACGACCCACGCTGGCACGACGCGTCCGCGCGCGGCGAGAGCGACCCCGACTGATCAGCCGACGGTCTCCGCGGTGGTGGTCTCCGCGGCGGCGGTGCGCCGTCGCCGCATCCGTACCGCGTGCTCGTTGGTCCGGGCGTCGTACGTCATCAGACCGGGCAGGCACAGCGCGAGCAGGCCCATGACGCCCGCGCACGCCAGCCCGCCGGACCAGACCGAGGTCCGCACACCGGCCCAGGCGGCGAGACCGCCCGCCCGGACCTGGCCGAGCTGCGGGCCGACGGAGTAGGACAGCAGCTCGATCCCGGCGAGCCGGCCGCGCAGCTCGTCCGGGATCGTCTGGTTCCACATGGCGGCCCGGAAGACCCCGCTGACCATGTCGAAGCCGCCGCCGACGGTCAGGAGGAGCAGGACGAGCCAGACGTTCCCGCAGACGCCGGCCGCCGCCACCGCCAGCCCCCAGCCGGCGGCCGCCAGCACCACCATGAGCCCGTGCCGGTGGACCCGCGAGGTCCAGCCGCTGGTCAGGCTCACCAGCAGCGCTCCGGCCGGCAGAGCGGCGTACATCAGCCCGAGCGCCCAGTCGGCGTGCAGCTCGTCGGCCAGGAACGGCAGCACCGCCATGGGCATGGCCAGGAACATCGCCGCGAGGTCGACGGCGTACGTGCCGAGCAGCTCCTTGCGGCCCCAGGCGTACCGGGCGCCCTCCGCGACGGCTCCGAGCGAGGGCTTCGCGGCCTCCTCGGACGCCGGTGAGGGGGCGATCCGCACGACGTACGCCAGCGAGACGGCGAAGGTCAGCAGGTCGGCCGCGTACGCCCAGCCGAGCCCCGCGTAGGCGACGACCACGCCCGCGACCGCGGGGCCCGCGACTCCGCCGACGGTCCAGCGCAGCGAGTTCAGCGAGGCCGCGGCCGGCATGTCGTCGTGGGCGACGATCCGGGGCCACAGGGAGTCCAGCGCCGGGCGCTGCACGGAGACCAGGGCGGAGGAGAGGGCGGCGACGGCGTACAGCGGCCAGACCGCGGGGTGCGGCAGCAGGGCGTTCAGCAGCAGAGCGGCGCTGAGCAGGCCCTGGCCGGCCTCGGTCCACAGGATGAGCCCGCGCTTGTCGAGGGCGTCGGCCAGGGCGCCGCCGTACAGCCCACACACGATGAGCGGCAGCAGCTCCACAGCGCCGACCGCGCCCACGGCGGCCGCGGAGCCGGTGAGGTCCTTCAGCTGGACGGGGAGGGCGACGAAGGTCAGGAAACTACCGAAGCCGCTGATCAGCCCCGACTTCCAGAGCCGCCGGAAATCGGCGGAGGCCTTCCAGGGGGAGAGGTCGGGGAGCAGAGCACGGGTCACCGATGAATGCTCGACGGCCCGGCCCCACCGGGCAACCGATTTTCACGGGCCCCCGGCCGGCACGGGCCCCCGGCCGGTACAGGCCCCCGGCCGGTACAGGCCCCCGGCCGGTACGTCCTCCGTGTCCGGCTGGTGACGTCACCAGGGGGCCGGTGGCGGGGACGTCAGCGTGTCCGCCAGCCGGGACAGGCGGTCCCGGAGGCCCCGGCGTGTCCTCGTGGAGCCCGCGTTCTCGCCGGCCGCCGCGCTGACCAGGTGCTGCACGCTGTCCAGGTCCAGCTCCGCCCCCTCCGGCACCGCCAGCGTGTCGTGGGCCATCGCGGCCAGATCGCCGCCGCCGGCGCCCAGCGCCAGCACCGTGACCCCGGCCCGCCGCGCGTCGTGCACCCGCTCCAGCAGCTCCGCGGGTTCCTCCGGCGCCACCACCAGCAGGGTCTCGCCGCGCCGCGCCGCCGTGATCCGGCCCGGCCCCACCGCCAGGTGCGCCGGGCCGGCAGGGCTCCCGTGCTGCCGTACCAGCGTCGGCTTCAGCTCCGGCGTGCCCGACCAGGCCGCCTCGTCCACCAGGTGGGCGGCGAGGTGCCAGGGCTCGTACTCGGGCGTGCCCACCAGCAGCAGCCCGCCCCCGTGCGCCACCACCGACCCGCGCAGCAGCCCGGCGAACCTCCGGGTGGCCCCCACCCACTCGGTCCCGGCGAGTACTTCCCGCAGCAATGCGACCCGTACGGCGTCCATGGGCCCGCATCCTGCCGCAGACGGGCACTTGTGACGCCGAGTTCACCCCGAATTCGCCCGCCCCGGGGACGGTGACGCATCATCGCCCCCCTACGAGGAGCCGCCCGATGACCGACGCGACCGTCCCCTTCCGCGCGGGCCAAGAGGGATACGCCGCCTTCCGGATCCCGGCGGTGGTGGTCACCCGCGACCGCACACTGCTCGCCTTCTGCGAGGGCCGGGCCGACTCCGCGGCCGACCACGGGCACATCGACATCGTGCTGAAGCGGTCCACGGACGGCGGCCGCACCTGGGGGCCGCTGTCCGTCGCCGCGAGCAACGGCGAGAACCTGGCCGGCAATCCCGCCCCCGTCGTGCTCGACACCGGCCGGATCCTGCTCGTGCACGTCCGGGCCGCGGCCGGCGCCACCGAGGCCGCCATCCTGCGCGGACAGGTCGCGGACGCCGACGGGCGGCGGGTGTGGGTGCAGCACAGCGACGACGACGGTGCCACCTGGTCCGCACCCAGGGAGATCACCGGGCAGGTGAAGAAGCCCGGCTGGCGCTGGTACGCCACCACACCCGGGCACGCACTCCAGCTGAGCACCGGCCGCGTCCTCGTACCGGCCAACCACACCCTGCCGCCCACCGGCACCGACACCGGCGCCGAGGCGAAGTACAACAGCGGTCACTGCCTGCTCAGCGACGACCGCGGCGAGAGCTGGTACCTCGGTTACCTCGACGAGAACACCGACGGCTACGTCAACGTCAACGAGACCACCGCCGCCGAACTCCCCGACGGCCGCGTCTACCTCAACACCCGCAACGACTCCCCGTCGCCCGGCAACCGCGCGGACGCCCACTCCGCGGACGGCGGGCGGACACTCCACAAGCCCTTCCGGCCGCAGGCCGGGCTCACCGCACCGGTCTGCGAGGCCGCCGTCCTCCAGCTCCGCGACCCCGACCTGCTCCTGTTCTCCGCCCCGGCCGACCCCGCGGCCCGCGCCCTGATGACCCTGCGGGTCTCCACCGACGGCGGCACCACCTGGCGCACCGCGCACACCGTCGACGGACTGCCCGCCGCCTACTCCGACCTGGTCCGCGTCGACCGGGGCACGGTCGGGCTCCTCTACGAGACGGGCGACTTCGGCGCGTACGAGACGATCACTTTCCGCCGGGTGCCCGTGCGCTTGCTGGAGAGAGCCGGTGCCGGTCCCGCGACGCACGTAGAGTCGGGGCCATGACCTCTACCGACAGCGCACAGAAGGCCCCCGCCAAGGACCCCTGGGACCTGCCCGACGTCTCCGGGTACGTCGTCGGCGTGCTCGGCGGCACCGGGCCGCAGGGCAAGGGCCTCGCCTACCGGCTCGCCCGGGCCGGCCAGAAGGTGATCATCGGCTCGCGGGCCGCCGAGCGGGCGCAGGCCGCCGCCGCGGAACTCGGCCACGGCGTCGAGGGCGCCGACAACGCCGAGACCGCGCGCCGCAGCGACATCGTGATCGTCGCCGTACCGTGGGACGGCCACGGCGACACGCTGAAGTCCCTGCGTGAGGACCTGGCCGGCAAGCTCGTCGTGGACTGCGTCAACCCGCTCGGCTTCGACAAGAAGGGCGCCTACGCCCTCACGCCGGAGGAGGGCAGCGCCGCCGAGCAGGCCGCCGCCCTGCTGCCGGACTCCCGGGTCACCGCCGCCTTCCACCATCTGTCCGCCGTCCTGCTGGAGGACCCGCAGATCGAGCAGATCGACACCGACGTGATGGTGCTCGGCGAGGAGCGCGCCGACGTGGAGATCGTGCAGGCGCTGGCCGGGCGCATCCCCGGCATGCGGGGGATCTTCGCGGGCCGGCTGCGCAACGCCCACCAGGTCGAGTCGCTCGTCGCGAACCTGATCTCCGTCAACCGCCGGTACAAGGCACACGCCGGGCTGCGCCTCACCGACGTGTGAGCCCTGCGAAGCGATGGGGGACACTGGTCGTCGTAGCAGTGTCCCCCGCAAGGAGCCGGCCCCCATGCCCCGCATCGCCCTCTACACCCTGATCGTCTGCGTCCTCGCCGTCACCGCGGCGGTCGTCTCCTTCGTCCAGGGCAGCTGGCTGGGGATCGTCTGGGTGCTGCTGGCGGGCCTGACGTCCAACATGACCTGGTACTACCTCAAGCGCGGCAAGGCCGAGGCGGCCCGAAGCGGTTCCGTCACGGGCTGATCGAGCAGTACTCGTCGGTGCCCGTCCAGAACCGGTAGAGCTGCTGTCCGCAGTACCGGTCGCGCACGTCGATGCCCAGACCGCGCAGGATCGCGTCGATCACGTCGAAGAACGCGCTGTTGACCGACGGCACCCACAGCAACGCGAACACGAACAGCAGACCGAACGGCGCGAAGGGCTCCACCTGCCGCTTCAGCCGGTACGACAGCCACGGCTCGATGACGCCGTAACCGTCCAGGCCGGGGACCGGCAGGGAGTTCAGGATGGCCGCCGTCACCTGGAGCAGGGCGAGGAACGCCAGCGCGTACCGGAAGTCGCGGGGCACCCCGTCCAGCGCGTGCAGCCAGAACGGCGCGGTGCACACGGCGGCGAACAGGACGTTCGTCAGCGGGCCGGCCGCCGAGATCAGGCTGTGCCGCCAGCGGCCCCTGATGCGGTCGCGCTCGATGAACACCGCTCCGCCCGGCAGACCGATCCCGCCCATGATCGCGAACAGCACCGGGAGCACGATGCTCAGCAGCGCGTGCGTGTACTTCAGCGGGTCCAGCGTGAGATACCCCTTGGCGCCGACCGAGATGTCGCCGCTGTGCAGGGCGGTGCGCGCGTGCGCGTACTCGTGCAGGCACAGGGAGACGATCCAGGCCGCCGTGACGAACAGGAACACCGCGATGCCCGGCTGAGCGGCGAACCCCGTCCAGGTGGCCCACCCCGTCACCGCCGTCACGGCCAGGATCCCGACGAACACGGGACTGACCCGCCGATCGCCGTGGCGGGTGGTGGCGGTGGTCATGGGCGGACTCCTGGGTACGGGGGACGATCGGGGACTGCGACCGTACCGGCCGCGCACGCAACGGGAAAACGTCTCGCGGCGGCCGCCCGGTTCCTGGAAGGTGAGGGAACGGCACGGATGAGGGTGTTCCACGAGGACGCCCTCGACGTCCCCGGCGCCGCGCCGGGTGAGCCCCGTGACCGGTGTTGAAGGCTCCGGAGACAATGGACCCCGTGCGTTATCAGCTGCTCGGCACCACTCAGGCAATCCGCCCCGACGGCACGGCCGTCCCGGTCGGCGGGGCGCGGTTGCGTGCCCTGCTCGGCGTGCTCGCGCTGCGGGCCGGCCGGACCGTCCCGGTCGGCGTACTGGTCGAGGAGGTCTGGGACACCGATCCGCCGGCCGACGCCGGCGGCGCGCTCCAGGCGCTCGTCGGCCGGCTGCGGCGGACCCTCGGCGCGGACTCCGTCGCCTCCGCCGACGGCGGCTACCGGCTCACCGCCACCCCCGACGACGTCGACCTCACCCGCTTCGAACGGCTCACCGGCGACGGCCTGCGCGCCCTCGCCGACGGCGACCCGGCCAAGGCCGCCGGCGTCCTGGACGACGCCCTCGCCCTGTGGCACGGTCCCGCCCTCGCCGACCTGCCCGGCCACACCGCCGAGGCGGCCCGCTGGGAGACCCGCCGGCTCGACGCGCTGCGCGCCCGGCACACCGCCGCCCTCGCCCTCGGGCAGGCCGAGCAGTCGCTGCCCGAGCTGACCGCGCTGTGCGACGGCCACCCGCTGGACGAGCCGCTGCAGGCGCTGCGACTGCGCGCCCTGCGCGCCGCCGGCCGGCCCGCCCAGGCGCTCGCCGGCTACGAGGACGTACGCCGGCTGCTCGCCGACCGGCTCGGCTCCGATCCCGGCCCCGAGCTGCGCGCCCTGCACGCCGAGCTGCTGAGCGAGGCGCCCGCGGACGCGGAGCCCGCGGCCCGGACCGGGAACCTGCCCGCCCGGCTCACCTCCTTCGTCGGCCGGGAGGCCGACATCGAGGCGATCGGCGCCGATCTCGCCACGGCCCGCCTGGTCACCCTGCTCGGGCCCGGCGGCGCCGGGAAGACCCGGCTGTCCCAGGAGGCCGCCGAGGCGGTACGGCACACCGCCCGGGACGGGGTGTGGCTGGCCGAACTGGCTCCCGTGGACGACCCGGACGCCGTACCGCAGGCCGTGCTCACCGCCATCGGCGCCCGCGAAACCGTGCTGCACGGAGCCGGCGTGGAGGGCATGCGTGCGGTCTCGGACCGGCACGGCCCCGTCGAGCGGCTCGTGGAGCACTGCGCCCGGCGCCGGATGCTGATCGTCCTGGACAACTGCGAGCACGTGATCGAGGCGGCCGCCCGGCTGACCGAGCGCCTGCTGGCCCGCTGCCCGGAACTGACCGTCCTCGCCACCAGCCGCGAGCCCCTCGGGGTGCCGGGGGAGCTGGTGCGGCCGGTGGAGCCGCTGCCCGAGCCGGTCGCGCTGCGGCTGCTGGCCGAGCGGGGCGCTGCGGCCCGGCCCGGATTCCGCGTCGCGGACGACCCCGGGGCCTGCGCGGAGATATGCCGTCGGCTCGACGGCCTGCCCCTCGCCATCGAGCTGGCGGCCGCCCGGCTGCGCATGCTCACCCCCCGGCAGATAGCCGACCGGCTCGACGACCGCTTCCGGCTGCTCACCTCCGGCAGCCGCACCCTGCTGCCCCGCCAGCAGACCCTGCGCGCCGTCGTGGACTGGTCCTGGGACCTGCTGGACGCGGACGAACGGGACGTCCTGTCGCGGCTGTCCGTCTTCGCGGGCGGCTGCGATCTGGCCGCCGCCGAGGCCGTGTGCGGCCCGGTCGCGCTGGACGCGCTCGGCTCCCTGGTCGACAAGTCCCTCGTGGTGGCCGCCCCGTCGGCGGACGGCACCATGCGCTACCGGCTGCTGGAGACCGTCGCGGAGTACGCCGCCGAACGGCTCGACGAGACCGGCGGCCGTGCCGGGGCCGAACGCGCCCATCTGACGTACTACCGCGAACTCGCCCGCACCACCGACCCGTTGCTGCGCGGCCCGGAGCAGCGCACCGCCATCGAACGGTTCCAGCGGGAGTACGAGAACCTGCGCACCGCGCTGCGGCACGCCGTCGCCCTAGGCGACGAGCAGGAGGGGCTCTCCCTGGTGCTGTCCCTGGTCTGGTACTGGCAGATGCGCGATCTGCGCATCGAGTGCCGCGGCTGGTCCGAGGAGGTGATGGCGCTCGGCCCCGACCCGTTCACCGAGCCGGTGCGCAGGGCCCGTCCGGTCTGGCAGCGGTGCACCGACACCCCGCCCCCGCTGACCGGCGAACTGCTCGCCGAGGCCCGGCGCGGCCTCCACCTGGCCCATCTCGCCTGCATGGACACCGAGTTGCAGGCCTGGCAGACCCCCGAGGCGCAGGCCAAGCTGCGTGTCATCACCCAGGTCTACGAGCCCGGCCTCCCGCAGTCCTGCCGCGCCCCCGGCATGGCGTGGTTCTTCGCGGAGATGCTCACCAGAGGTGCGGAACGGCTGAACACGATCATCGACGCCGCCGTGCGGACCTGCCGGGACACCCCCGGCTTCGAATGGGAGCTGGCCGGTTCCCTGCAGATGCGCGCCAACGTGCTCGCCAACCGCACCGAATCGGCGGGAGAGGCCTTCCGGGACGCCGACGAGGCCCTGCGGATCTACCGCCGCCTCGGCGACGAGTGGGGCACCGCCGAGGCGCTGTCCGCCCGGGGCGAGGCCCATGAACGCGGAGGCGCCCACCAGGAGGCGGCCGCCGACTACAAGGCGGCCATCGACCACGCCGCACGCCTCGGTGCCCGCGCCCAGATCGCCGTGCTCCGCGCCCGCCTGGGCAGCGCCTACCTGGAGTCGGGCGACACCGAGCGCGGCGAACGGCTGCTCCGCGACGTCATCGCGAGCCAGGAGGGCACCCACAACGAAGGGATGCCGGCCGCCCGGCTCTTCCTCGCCGGCTGGCTGGGGCTGAGCGACCGCGTCCCCGAGGCGCGCGAGCAACTCCGGCAGCTGCGCGACGAGTTCAAGATCGCCCACTTCGTCGTCTTCGACGCGCTGATCCTGTGCCAGGAGGCCTTGATGGACGCCGTCGAGGGCCAGGGCGAAGAGTCCCTGCAGAAGGTCCGCCGGGCCCTGGGGCTCGCCACCGACCCCCTCTCCCAGACGCTCACCCCGCACCTGCACTCCCTCTGCCTCGCCGTCGGGGCGATGGCCCTGACCGCCCTCGACGACGCAGACCGCGCCGGTGACGCCGCCCGCTGCCTGTCCGCCGCCACCGCCCTGCTGCCGGCCGGCCACGCCCTGTCCCGCCTGGAGCGCCTCGGGCAGGAGCTGGCCGAGACCCGGATCCGGCGGAAGCTCGACGGGGCCGCGTACGAGGCCGCATACGCCGAGGGCGGTGGCCTCTCCCTCGCGGAGGCCACCGCCCTGCTCTGAACCGGCGTGGGTCAGCTCTTCGTACGGAACTTGTGGATCGCGACCGGCGCCATCACCGCGGTGAGCCCGACCGACCAGATCAGCGTGACCCACAGGTCGTGCGCGACCGGGCCGCCCTCCATCAGGCCGCGCGCGGTGTCGGCCAGCGCGGACAGCGGGTTGTAGTCGGTGAAGTTCTGCAGCCAGCCCGGCATCGAGGCGGTCGGCGCGAAGATCGACGAGCCGAACTGCAGCGGCATCAGCACCAGGAAGCCCATGGCCTGCACGGACTGCGCGCTCTTCATGATCACGCCGAGCGTGAGGAACACCCACATCAGCGACGAGCCGAACACCACGGACAATCCCACGGCGGCCAGCAGACCGCTCCAGTGGTGGATGTCGTAGCCCACGAGGACGGCGACCACCATCAGCACCGTGGTCGCGAACAGCATCCGCATCAGCTCCACCGCGATCTTCGCGAAGAGCACGGAACCGCGGCCGATGGGCAGCGAGCGGAAGCGGTCCATGACACCGGAGTTGAAGTCCTGGTTGAAGCCGGTGCCCACGCCCTGGGCCATGTTCATGCCCATCATGGCCATCAGGCCGGGCACGATGTACTGGACGTACTGGTCCTGTCCGCCGCCCATGGCCTTGCCGATCGAGCCGCCGAAGACGTACACGAACAGCAGGGTGAAGATCACCGGGAACAGGATCGCGTCGAACATCGACTCCGGGTCCTGCCGGATCCACAGCAGGTTGCGCCGGACGAGCGCTCCGGTGTGCCGCAGATGCCCGCGCAGCGGGATACGGGCGTCGCCCGCCATGCCGGCGGACGGGATGGTGGTGGCGCTCATACGGCGACCTCCTCGCGGGATTCGGCGGGCGTGGCGTCCTGCGGGGCACTGGCGCGGTGGCCGGTGAGGGACAGGAACACCTCGTCCAGGCTGGGCAGTTCGGTGGTGATGGAGGAGATCGTGATGCCGCGCGCGGTGACCGCGCCGACCACCGCGGTCAGCTGTTCGTCGCTGAGGATCGGCACCAGCAGGGTGCCGGTCGCGGTGTCCACGGTGGTGGCCGCGAGCCCGGTGATGCCCAGCTCGTCCAGCATGTCGGCGAGCGGCCGCAGCTCCCGCGGGTCCAGCGGGCGCACCCGCAGGGTGCGGCCGCCGACCCGGGCCTTCAGCTCCTCGATGCCGCCGCTCGCGATGACCTTGCCGCGGTCCACGACGGTCAGCTCGGAGGCGAGCTGCTCGGCCTCCTCCATGTACTGGGTGGTGAGCAGCACGGTGACGCCGTCGCCGACCATCGCCTTCACCTCGTCCCACACCTCGTTGCGGGTGCGGGGGTCGAGTCCGGTGGTCGGCTCGTCCAGGTAGAGCACGGCCGGGCGGCCGATCATCGAGGCGGCGAGGTCCAGCCGGCGGCGCATACCACCGGAGTACGTGCTCGCCGGGCGCTTGGCGGCCTCGGTGAGGGAGAACCGCTCCAGCAGCTCGTCGGCGCGGGCGCGGGCCTCCTTGCGGGGCAGGTCCAGCAGCCGGCCGATCATGTACAGGTTCTCCCAGCCCGGCAGCTTCTCGTCCACCGAGGCGTACTGTCCGGTCAGCCCTATCACCCGGCGCAGCTGCCTCGGCTGCCGTACGACGTCGTAGCCGGCCACGGTGGCCTGCCCGGCGTCCGGGGTGATCAGGGTGGACAGGATCCGTACCAGGGTGGTCTTGCCGGCGCCGTTCGGTCCGAGCACACCCATCACGGTGCCCTGGCGCACGTCCAGGTCGACGCCGTCCAGCGCCTTGGTCTCGCCGTAGTGCTTGACCAGCCCCCGAACGGACACGGCGTGGTTCCCGCCGGCGGGGTTGTCATCGATTCGCGTCATGACGAAGAAGGTGCCAGGTCCCACCGACAAACCACCGACAGCCCACCGACAGGGCACCGACAGCCCGTCGGCGGACTGTCGGTGGCCACCGCGTACGGGCCCCAAAACGGCGGCAGCCCGCCGACGGGGGATGATCGGCGGGCTGCCCGGTGTTTCCGCAATGGCCTAGTGGACGGCGTGCTCCTCCAGCGGGAAGGTGCCGCCGACGACGTCCTGCGCGAACTCCTTCACGGCGTCGCCCATGACCTCACGCAGGTTCGCGTACTTCTTGACGAACTTCGGCACCCGGCCGGGCGTCAGACCGAGCATGTCGGTCCACACCAGCACCTGCGCGTCCGTCTCCGCCCCGGCACCGATGCCGACGGTCGGGATGTGCAGGATGCGCGTGACCTCGGCCGCCAGCTCCGCGGGAACCAGCTCCAGCACGACCGCGAAGGCACCCGCGTCCTGCACGGCCTTCGCGTCCCGCAGCAGCTGCTGCGCCGCCTCCTCGCCGCGGCCCTGCACGCGGTAGCCCATCGTGTTGACGGACTGCGGGGTGAGGCCGATGTGCGCCATCACCGGGATGCCGGCCTCCACCAGCAGCCGGATCTGCTCGTGCGAGCGCTCGCCGCCCTCCAGCTTCACCGCGCCGACCCCGGCCTCCTTCACCAGCCGGGTCGCCGAGCGCAGCGCCTGCACCGGACCCTCCTGGTAGGAGCCGAAGGTCAGGTCGGCGACGATCAGCGCGCGCTGCGTGCCGCGTACGACGGCCGCCGAGAGCATGGAGATCTCGTCGAGGGTGACGGGGACGGTGGTCTCGTACCCGAGGTGGCAGTTGCCCGCCGAGTCGCCGACCAGGATCACCGGGATGCCGGACTCGTCGAAGACGGACGCGGTCATCGCGTCGTAAGCGGTGAGCATGGGCCACTTCTCGCCACGCTCCTTGGCGAGGGCGATGTCGCGGACGGTGATGCGGCGAGTGCCCTTCCCCCCGTACAGCGCCTTGCTGCCGTCGGAAGGCTTGTTCTGGGCAGCCGAAAGCTGCGTCATGGCAACGGCTCCTTCAGTCATCTCGAGGCACCCTGACGGCGTCCCCGGATCGTCTCCATGGTGGCACCTCGTGCCAGTGAGGGCCAGAGGGGTCCCCTGTGATCCCCGGCCATGGCCGAAAACCGTGTAAGGCGTTGGTAAAAAGATTAGATACGAGACGGTGCCGTATCGAAATGATCGTAGGCTCGGAAACATGACAAGTTCCGTCCCTGCCCCCCGGATACCGGAAGCCGTACACCGGCGCCGCTGGGCGATTCTCGGCGTGCTGATGCTGAGCCTGCTGATCGTGGTGCTCGACAACTCGATCCTGAACGTCGCCATCAAGACCATCGCCACCCCGGCGCCGACCGGCCTCGGCGCCAGCCAGAGCCAGATCGAGTGGGCGATCAACGCCTACACCCTCGTCTTCGCCGGCCTGCTGTTCACCGCCGGTCTCGTGGGGGACCGCCTCGGCCGCAAGAAGGTGCTGCTCGGCGGCATCGCCGTGTTCGGCATCGGCTCCGCGCTCGCCGCCGAGTCCGGCTCCCCGGGCCAGCTGATCACCTACCGCGCCCTGATGGCCCTCGGTGCCGCCTTCGTCATGCCCGCCACCCTCGCGGTGCTGATGAACGTCTTCGAGCGCGACGAGCAGCCCAAGGCCATCGGCATCTGGGCCGGCGGCGTGGGCCTCGCCATCGCCATCGGCCCGATCACCGGCGGCGCGCTCCTCGACCACTTCTGGTGGGGCTCGGTCTTCCTCGTCAACGTGCCGATCGTGATCGTCGCGCTCGCGCTGATGGCCTGGCTGGTGCCCGACTCCCGCGATCCCAGCCCCGGCCGCCTCGACCCCGTCGGAGTGGTCCTGTCCGTCGTCGGCCTGGTGCTGCTGGTGTACGGCATCATCAAGGGTGGCGAGCTGGCCGACTTCACCGACGCCAAGGTGCTCGGGACCATCATCGCCGGCGCCGTCGTGCTGGCCGTCTTCGTCGTCTTCGAGAAGCGCAGCGACCACCCCTCGCTCGACGTCAGCTACTTCAGGAACAAGGTCTTCTCGGCCGCCATGAGCGCCATCGCGCTGGTCTTCTTCGCGCTGATGGGCGTCACGTTCTTCGGTGTCTTCTACACCCAGAGCGTGCGCGGCTACTCCCCGCTGGAGTCCGGCGTGCTGATGCTGCCGCTCGCCGTCGCCCAGCTGATCTTCGCGCCCCGTGCCCGGCTGCTGGTCGACCGGTTCGGCAACAAGGCGACGACCACCGCGGGCCTGGTGCTGATCGCGGTGACGCTGGCCGTGTTCGCCACCTTCGAGGCCGACACGCCGATCTGGCTGCTGGAGGTCGTCTTCTTCCTCATGGGCACCGGCATGGCCCACATCATGACGCCGACCTCGGTCGTCATCATGCAGGCGCTGCCGCGGGAGAAGGCCGGGTCCGCCTCCGCGCTCAGCAACACCTTCCGCCAGGTCGGCGGCGCCCTCGGCATCGCCGTCCTCGGCTCCGTGCTGGCCGCCTCGTACCGCAACGGCATCGAGGGCAAGCTCGGCGCCCTGCCGCCCGGCCTGCGCGACACCGCCGCCGAGTCCATCGAGGCCACCCTGGGCGTCGCCGAGAAGCTCGGCCCGCAGGGCAGGGCCCTGATCACCCCGGCCGACGACGCGTTCCTGCACGCCATGCACATCACCGCCCTGTGCGGCACGGGCGTCGCGCTGGTCGGCGCCCTGGTGACCTTCCTGTTCCTGCCGGGCAAGCCGCCGGCCGGTCAGAAGGGCGAGAAGGAACAGGAATTGGTCGGCGCCACGGACTGACGGTCCAGCGGAACTCCACGGGGGAAGGAGGCGGCTGCGGGACAATGCCCGCAGCCCGAGAGAGGACGGATCGACGTGAGTCTTGCCGACAGCCGGCCGCGCCCGGTCGTACCGGCGCGGGGCCGGCCGCGCAGCGAAGCCGTGGAACGCGCCATCGTGGAGGGCGTGGTCCGGCTCCTGGAGGAGGGCGTGCCCCTCGCGGAGCTGTCCATCGAGCGGGTCGCGCGCACGGCCGGGGTCGGCAAGGCCACCATCTACCGCCGCTGGAGCGGCAAGGAGGAACTGTTCGTCGACGTCGTACGCGCCGCCGAGCCTCCCGACCCCGAACTCCCCGGCACCGGCCTGCGCGACGACCTCGTGGTCCTGCTGGAGTCGCTGCGCCAGCGCGGGCTCGCGAGCCGTTCGTCGGCGATCCTGCACAACGTGTACGCCCAGATGAAGTCCAGCCCCAGGCTCTGGGCGGCCTACCACGCCAGCGTGATAGCGCCCCGGCGGGTCCTCGCGCTGGAGGTGCTGCGCCGCGCGCGGGACAACGGCGAACTGCGGCCGGACGTCGACCTGGAGCTGGCGAACGACATGTTCGTCGGCCCGATGCTGGTCCGCAGCGTCATGCGCCCCGACGCGGAGCTGCCCGACGGTCTGGCGGAGCGGATCGTCGACACGGTCCTGGAGGGCCTACGACCCGTCAGCTCGACAGCCTCGTCGCACTAATGTGCACGTTTCGTCACAGACGCCGTCCGGCCCGGCGGTGACAGGAACTCCCGGCCCCGCTTCGTTCGTCATCGTCTTCCGTACGGCCGTCATGGGACGGCGGGATCGGCACCGATCATCCCCTAGGGTCGGAAGAGCACGGGGACGAACGGTGTGCACGGCAGGCAGTGAGGCAGACGGTATGGCGCAGCAGGCGTACATGACGGAGACGGACAACGGCGGCTCGGGTCCCGAGCGACCGGGATCCCGGCTTCGACGCCTGGCGCACCGGCTGTTCGACGGCTGGCGCGGCGACCCGCGCGTCTGGCGCCGCGGCATCGTCGTCGCCGTGCTCGCCCTGCTGCTCGCCCTGGTGATGCTGGTGCACTCCCGCATCCCCAACCGGCTGGGCAACCTCGGCAGTCTCACCGAGACCTTCCTGCCCTGGCTGGGTCTCGCCATCCCGGTGCTGCTGGCCGTCGCCCTGGTCCGGAAGTCGGCGACGGCGCTGATCGCGCTGCTGCTCCCGGCGATCGTCTGGCTGAACCTCTTCGGCGGGCTGCTCGGCGACAAGACGGGCACCGGCGGCGACCTGATGGTGGCCACCCACAACGTCAACGCCGAGAACCCCGACCCCGCCGCGACCGCCACCGACGTCGCCGGGTCCGGCGCCCAGGTGCTGGCCCTGCAGGAGCTGCCCGCCTCCGCCGTGCCCGTCTACGAGAAGGCGCTCGCGCCGGAGTACAGGTACCACGCCGTCGTCGGCACGGTCGGGCTGTGGAGCAAGTACCCGATGAGCGACGTCCGGGCCGTGGACATCCGGCTCGGCTGGAAGCGGGCGATGCGGGCCACCGTGACGACCCCGCGGGGCCCGGTCGCGGTCTACGTGGCGCACATGCCCTCGGTGCGGGTGAAGGTGGAGGCCGGCTTCACGGCCCGGCAGCGCGACAAGAGCGCCGACGCGCTCGGCGAGGCCATCGCCGACGAGACGCTGCAGCGGGTCGTCCTGCTCGGCGACCTCAACGGCACGATGAACGACCGCTCGCTCAACGCCGTCACCTCGCAGCTGCGCTCCACGCAGGGTGCGGCGGGCAGCGGCTTCGGCTTCAGCTGGCCGGCGTCGTTCCCGATGGCGCGGATCGACCAGATCATGGTCAAGGGCGTCGAGCCGGAGAGCTCCTGGACCCTTCCGCGCACGAACAGCGATCACCTGCCGATCGCCGCCCGCGTCAAGATGTGAGGCATCCCACAGCCGCGTCGTGAGGACCACCACACCGGCAACCGCGCCTCCAGTCTCTGGAATACTCGGCCCGAGAGGCTTTGTTCCGTACGGGAACATACCCGGAATCTGTACGGCACCACCCTCTCTGGAAGGTTCTTCATGCCCCTGGCCCTGCTCGCCCTCGCCGTGGGCGCCTTCGGCATCGGCACGACCGAGTTCGTGATGATGGGGCTCCTCCCCGACGTCGCGGACGACCTGCACATCTCGATCCCCGCCGCCGGCCACCTGGTCTCGGCGTACGCGCTGGGCGTCGTCATCGGCGCCCCGCTGCTGGCCGCCGCGACGGCGCGGATGTCCCGCCGCACGGTGCTCATCGCCCTGATGGCCCTGTTCGTCGCGGGCAACGCGCTGTCCGCGTTCGCCCCGGGCGACGGCTCGCTGCTGGCCGCCCGCTTCGTCAGCGGCCTGCCGCACGGCGCCTTCTTCGGCGTGGGCGCGGTCGTCGCCACCAGCATGGTCGCGCCGGAGCGCAAGGCCCGCTCCGTGTCGCTGATGTTCCTCGGCCTGACGGTCGCCAACGTCGCGGGCGTGCCCGTCGCCACGCTGATGGGCCAGCATCTCGGCTGGCGGGCCACGTTCCTCGGCGTGAGCGCGATCGGCCTGGCCGCGATAGCGTCCCTGGCCCTGCTCATCCCGCGCGACCACACCCACGCCTCCGCGACCGGCCTGCGCGGCGAGCTGGCCGCCCTGAAGCCGCTGCCGGTCTGGCTGGCCCTCGGCACCACGGTGGCGGGCTTCGGCGCCCTCTTCGCGGCCTACAGCTACGTCACCCCGATGCTGACCGGCTCCGCCGGCTTCGCCGAGGCGAGCGTGACCCTGCTCCTCGCGCTGTTCGGCGTGGGCGCCACCGTCGGCAACCTGCTGGGCGGCCGGCTCGCCGACCACTCCCTGCGCGGCACGCTCTTCGGCGGCCTGGCCGCGCTGGCGGTCGTCCTCGCGTTCTTCCCGCTGCTGATGGGCGCCGAATGGAGCGCGGCGGTGGCGGTGACCCTGCTCGGCATGGCGGCGTTCGTCACCGGTTCCCCGCTCCAGCTGATGGTCATGGAGAAGGCGTCGGCGGCCCCCTCGCTGGCCTCCTCCGCCAACCAGGCGGCCTTCAACCTGGCCAACGCCGGTGGCGCCTGGATCGGGGGCCTGGCCCTCGCGGCGGGCTTCGGGGTGACGTCCCCCGCGCTCACCGGAGCGGCCCTCGCCGTCCTGGGTCTGGGCGTGGCGGGAGTGGCGTACGCGGTCGACCGCCGCCGGGAGACTCCGTCGGCCGGCCGGGTGGTCACCTCCCACCTGCCGGCGGAGTCCGGGGCGCTGCACCGCTGACCCGCCGAGGGCCGCTCCGGCGAGCCCGCTCAGGGGATCACCAGGTGACCGGCAGCCGCACCGGGAAGCGGCGGATGGTGCCGGTGTCCCACTCGATGTCCTCGGGTGCGACGGCCAGGCGCAGGTGCGGGAAGCGGGTCAGCAGGCCGGTGACGGCGCTCTCCAGCTCCGCCCGTGCGAGCGGCGCGGCGAGGCAGTGGTGGCCGCCCCACCCGAACGTCATGTGCGGGCGCACCGGCCGTTCGAGGTCCAGCGTGTGCGGATCGGGGAAGACGGCCGGGTCACGGTTGGCCGCCAGGTAGGACACGTGCACGTAGTCGCCGGCCTCGATGGCGGTTCCCTCGACCTCCGCGTCCTCCAGGGCGATCCGCGGGATGCCCACGCCCTTGCGGAAGGGGATGAACCGCAGCAGCTCCTCCAGCGCGGCGGTGAACCGGCCGGAGTCGCACACCAGCGTGGCGCGCTCCTCGAACCGGGTCAGCAGCAGGTAGACGATGTTGCTGATCTGGCAGGTCGCCGTGTCGTTGCCGCTGAGGATGAGCGTCACGGCCATGACCGCCAACTCGTCGTCGGTCAGCGGCTCCTCGCCCGGCGACATCGGTGCGGTGGCCATCGCGCTGAGCAGGTCCTCACCCGGTGTCCTGCGCCGGGCCGGGAGCAGCTCGGCGAAGTACTCCCGCAGGGCCGCCTTGGCGTCGGCCGCGTCCTTGCGGGCGTCCGGAGAGGTGGCCAGCAGCCGCATCGTGTACGTGCGCAGCAGCTCGCGGTCGGTCTCCGGTACGGCCAGCAGCTCGCAGATCGTGAGGTGGGGCAGGGGAACCGACAGACGCGTCACCAGGTCGGCGGGCGGCCCCTCCTCGGCCACCGCCGACAGCAGCTTGGCCACGACCCCCTCCACGGCCGGCCGCATGGCCGCCACCCGCTCCCGGGTGAACGCCTGCGCCGCCGCCTGCCGCAACCGGGTCACGTACGGCGGGTCCGTCACGTTGATCGATTCCGGTGACACGATCGGCTCCGGCGTCATCCTCGGATAGTCCCGCCCGATGATCGCCGCCCGGCTGAACCGGGGATCGCACGTCACCTGGCGCACGCCGGCGAAGCTGGTCACCAGCCACGCCTCGGCCTCACCGTAGGGCAGCCGGATCCGGCTGACCGGGCCCCGCTCCGCCAGCGAGGCCAGCGAGGGGTCGTACTCCAGCGCGTCGGCGAAGTCGAAGGGGCAGTCGAGTACCTCAGAGTCGTGGAACGACATACAGCCTCCTTGGTGCGCCCCCGGGCGCGTGGCTCCCGAGGGCGTGCGAGGGCGACGGCCGTGCGTCTCCGGCGCGCTGGGGGAAGGCGCCGGCACGGACGGCCGCTGCTCGAAGTCGGTCTGTCGGGACGGCGGCGGAGCGTGATGCCACCCCGTCCCTGGAAAAGGTCATCACATGCCAATATGCGTCAGTTCGGCGCCCGCCGCAGAACAAGAGCTTCAGCCGATGAACCGGCTCCGACGGGGAGCGGCCGGTTCCCCCGGCCGGTCACCTCGGTGCGGGTCCGGGCGGGTCGGGGCCGGTCACCTCGGTCCGGGTGCGGGCGGGTCCCGGCCCGCCGGTGACTCCGACGGTCGCCGGGGCACCCTCACCCACCCGGTCGATGCCGTCCATGAGCAGTTCCGTGGCGCAGGACCGCAGCTCGAAGGTGTGCCCGCGCAGCCGGTGCCGCGGTTGCGGCGCCGCCCCCGTCCTCCCCGCCACCGCCTCGCTTAAGTCCGCGTAAACGCAGAAGGGGCGTGGGATCCGGCAGGACCCCACGCCCCCGCGCTCGACCGCTCAGCGCAGCGTCAGTGCTTCTTCGCGAACGACGTCACATAGCCGCCGGCCGGTGAGCCCACGCCCGTCACGTCGTCGTAGCCCTTCACCGCGGCCAGCGAGCTGTCCTTGCCGAGGCTGCGGACCGAGTACAGCAGACCGCCGCTCGCGTCGATGCCGTTGGCGAAGTCCACGCGGGCGACGGCCAGGTCCTTGCCGGTCGGCTTGTCGGTGACGTCGTGGTAGACGCCCTTCTTGCCGAACTTGGCGTAGATCGACGGGTTGGCGAAGCCGATCGCCTTGCCGCCGCGCGCCTCCTGGGCCAGCGCCTGGACCGCCGCGATCACCGGGGCGGCCAGCGAGGTGCCGCCGATGCGGTACTCGCTGTACCGCTGCGAGCCGTCCGGGAAGGTCTGGGTCTGACCGACCAGGAAGCCGGTGTTCGGGTCGGCGATGGCCGCGATGTCCGGGACGACGCGGTTGCCGGCGGCGTTGTTGGCCGTGGCCAGCGCCTTCGGGACGACGCCCGTCTGGTAGTACGGCTGCGGCACGTTCTTGCTGGTGCCGCCGCCCGCGCCCGAGGTGAAGGCGCCCGGGAAGCCGACCCAGCTCTTGCCGTCGGCCGACAGGGTCGCCTTCTCGGTGCCCCAGCCGGTCTCCCACTGGTACTTGTCGCCCTTGCCGACGGCCAGCGAGGTGCCGCCGACCGCGGTCACCCACGCCGAGTTGGCCGGGGTGTCGACCTGCTTGGCCCCGGAGGCGGCGGCCTGGTCGCCGTCGTCACCGGAGGAGAAGTAGAAGCCGATGCCCTGCACCGCGCCGAGCTGGAAGACCTGGTCGTAGGCGGCCGCGAGGTCCGGCGTCTGGTTGGCCTCGATGTCGCCCCAGGAGTTGGAGACGATGTCGGCCAGGTGGTCGTCGACGACCTTGCTGAGCGAGTCGAGCAGGTCGTCGTCGTAGCAGGACGCCGCGCCCACGTAGGTGATGTCGGCGTTCGGCGCGACCGCGTGCACGGCCTCGACGTCGAGGGTCTCCTCGCCGTACCAGCCGGCCGCCCCGCACTCGTCGGCCGAGGTGTGCGTGTAGTCCTTCGGCAGCACCTGGTGCAGCTGGCTGGTCTTCCAGGCCGCGTCGCCGTTCTTCTGGGCGTACTTGCCCGCGTCGAAGGCGATGGTCGGGGAGGCGTAGGCGTCCGTGATGGCGACGCGCACCTTCTTGCCGGTGTACTTGCCGGCACCGTAGGCGGCGCGCAGCTGCTTGCCGGTGTAGCCCTTGACGGCGTACGGGACCTTCTGGCCATACGCGTCCGGCAGCGCCTTCGCGACCTTCGAGCCGTAGTACGACGAGAAGGGCCCGGCGTTCCTGAACACGGCGTCCGGGGGCGGCAGCTGCTCGTCGTGGGCCGACTTGTGCGGGGCGTTGTCCAGGCCGGTGACGGTCAGGACGGCGCCCTCGAGGGCGGCCGGCGCGGTCGCGGCCTTCGCCGGGGCACGGTAGGTCTTCGAGCCCTTGGCGTAGTTGTGCAGCTGGGTGCCGAACGCCTTCTCGGCGGCGGCCACGTCACCGGAGACGGCGACATAGTGCGGGGTGACCGCGGTGACCGTCAGACCGGCCGACTTCAGCCAGGACTTGACCGCGGCCACCTGGGCCTTGGTGGCCCCGAAGCGGGCCTGCGCCTTGCCGGCGCTCAGGTACTTGCCGTACGAGGGCGAGTTCGGGTCCGACACCGCCTTGGCGTACGCCGCGAGACCGGCCGCGTCCTTGCCGGCCAGATAGACCCTGGCCTTGACCTGGGCGCTGTTCGAGGTCGCGCCCTTGTCCGCCTTGGCCGTGGCCCAGAGCGGCTTGGTGCCCTTCAATGCGTCACGAGCGGGGCTGTCCGCGGCGTGGGCCGCGGGTATGCCCAGCGCCAGCGCGCCGGCGATCATGGGCAGTGTCGCTGCCATGCTCACAGCGCGCATCTTGGCGCGGTTGGATCTCATAGAACCCCCTGCGATGCGGTTCGCATGCATGTAGTGGTTGGCACGTCGTGACCCCGTGCCGGCCCGCGGCGGTTGAGGCCGGTGGTGGATCACACGACGGGGGCCACTCTTGCGATGAACCGTTCATGCCAGGGGAAGGTAAAAGTCAAGAGAAGCTCAAGTAACGCTCAGGTAGGGCGAATTGCGCCTTTGTTCCTCACGGTCGGGTAACGGACGCGCGGGATCGCTGTTCACGGGCGCGGTCGCGCCCCCCGGTCCTCCAGCATCCCGGCCATCAGCTCGATCTCCGACCGCTGCGAGTCGACCATGCCCTGCGCGAGCCTTTTCTCCACATCGACGGTGCACTTGGCGACGCATCCCTCGGCCATGTGGACACCGCCCTGGTGATGGGCCGTCATGAGCTGGAGGTAGAGGATCTCGGCCTGCCTGCCGGACAGCGACCCGAGCCTCTTCAGCTCGGTGTTGGTCGCCATGCCCGGCATCAGCGCGCCGTCCTTGCCCGACGCCATGCCGCCCATGCCCATCCAGGTCATCGGCGGCTCGGCCGACACCTTGGGCAGCTCCCACAGGTCCAGCCAGCCCAGCAGCATGCCGCGCTGGTTGGCCTGGGTCTGCGCGATGTCGTAGGCGAGCCGCCGCACCTCCTCGTCCTTCGTGCGGTCCCGGACGATGTACGACATCTCGACGGCCTGCTGGTGGTGCACGGCCATGTCCCGCGCGAACCCCGCGTCCGCCGACTCGGCGGCCGGGGTCCTCACGTCCGGCCCACCGGTGTCCTCGGCGACCGCGTACGTGATCGCCCCGGCCGCGACGAGCACCGCCGCCGCGGTCCCCGCGACCCAGCCGATGTACCGCCGGCTCACTTCATGACCCCGCCGGTGCACGAGGCGCCCGGCTCGGGTGTCTGCCGGCCCTGCACGTAGGTGGCGAAGAACTTGTCCACCTCCGGGTCGGCGGCGCTCTTCACCGCCACCTGGTGCCCCCACGCCGACAGGATCAGCGGCGCGGCCTGGTTCTCGTACGGGCTCATCAGCGAGTACGGCGTCTTCTTCACCTTCGCCGCGAGGGCGTCGACGTCGGCCTTCTGCGCCTTTCCGGTGTACGTCACCCAGACGGCGCCGTGCTCCAGGGCGTGCACGGCGTTCTCGTCCGGCACCGCCTTGGTGTAGACGTCGCCGTTGCAGTTGAGCCAGACCGGGTTGTGGTTGCCGCCCACCGGCGGGTGCATCGGGTACGACACCTTGGTCGTCACGTGGGTGCGCGCCAGCTTGCCGGACCAGGTCCGCACCCCGTCCTTGCCGGTCGTGAAGTGCCCGGAGTCACCGGAATTCTTCGCGTCACCGCTCGCCGTCGAGTCCTTCCCGTCCGACCGCGCGTTCACGAGGACCACACCGCCGACGACCAGACCGGCGACGACCACCGCACTCGCGGCGACGACGAGCAGCCGGCTGCGGCGCTCGCGTGCCTGCTCGGCGCGTCGCATCTCCTCGATGCGGGCCTTGCGCGCCGCGGTGCTGCTGTTCTTGGCGGAACCCATGAGGCGTGTCCTTCTGGGGGAAAGAGACGGATGGAGGGTGGGGCCCGCTGATCGTAATGCGCGAGGGGGCACCTTCCGTAGAGAGGGAGCGGAAAAGCGGCCGTCCGCGGGAAGAAACGTGTACCGAGCACGAACATGCCGGTCACGCGGGCCGGTCACGCGGGCCGGTCACCTTGCGCACCGTCCGGCCATGACGGGGGCGGGCGCGAGCGGGCAAGATGGGCGACAGCGCAGTACACCTGTCGTACGAGAGGCGTTCAGGCCGTGGACGCTCGGGCGATCAAGGTCCGCAACGCGCACGAAATGGTGTTGTGGTGGGATGCTCAGGAACCCGGCCGCCCCCAGCGGGACGGGGGACAGGCGGCCTGACCAGCAAGGATGGGGAAGCGGAAGATGGACAAGCAGCAGGAGTTCGTGCTCCGGACGTTGGAGGAGCGCGACATCCGGTTCGTACGCCTGTGGTTCACGGACGTCCTGGGCTTCCTCAAATCCGTGGCCGTGGCCCCGGCAGAGCTGGAGCAGGCCTTCGACGAGGGCATCGGCTTCGACGGCTCCGCGATCGAGGGCTTCGCCCGGGTCTACGAGTCCGACATGATCGCCAAGCCGGACCCCTCCACCTTCCAGGTCCTGCCCTGGCGCGCGGAGACCCCCGGCACCGCCCGCATGTTCTGCGACATCCTGATGCCGGACGGCTCCCCGTCCTTCGCCGACCCGCGCTACGTCCTGAAGCGGGCCCTCGCCCGCACCTCCGACCTGGGCTTCACCTTCTACACCCACCCGGAGATCGAGTTCTTCCTGCTGAAGGACCGCCCGCTCGACGGCACGCGCCCCACCCCCGCGGACAACTCCGGCTACTTCGATCACACCCCGACCAACGTCGGCATGGACTTCCGCCGGCAGGCGATCACCATGCTGGAGTCGATGGGCATCTCGGTGGAGTTCTCCCACCACGAGGGCGCACCCGGCCAGCAGGAGATCGACCTGCGCTACGCCGACGCGCTCTCCACGGCCGACAACATCATGACGTTCCGCCTGGTCATGAAGCAGGTGGCGCTGGAGCAGGGGGTGCAGGCGACCTTCATGCCGAAGCCCTTCTCCGAGCACCCCGGCAGCGGCATGCACACACACCTCTCCCTCTTCGAGGGCGACCGCAACGCGTTCTACGAGTCGGGTTCGGAGTACCAGCTCTCCAAGGTCGGCCGCTCCTTCATCGCCGGTCTCCTCAAGCACGCCGCGGAGATCTCGGCCGTCACCAACCAGTGGGTGAACTCCTACAAGCGCATCTGGGGCGGCTCGGAGCGCACGGCGGGCGCCGGCGGCGAGGCTCCCTCGTACATCTGCTGGGGCCACAACAACCGCTCGGCCCTGGTCCGCGTCCCCATGTACAAGCCCGGCAAGACCGGCTCCGCCCGGGTGGAGGTCCGCTCCATCGACTCCGGCTCGAACCCGTACCTGGCCTACGCCGTCCTGCTGGCCGCCGGCCTGAAGGGCATCGAGGAGGGGTACGAGCTCCCGCCGGGTGCCGAGGACGACGTCTGGGCCCTCTCCGACGCCGAGCGCCGAGCGATGGGCATCGAGCCGCTCCCGCAGAACCTCGGCGAGGCCCTCACCCTCATGGAACGCAGCGACCTGGTCGCCGAGACCCTCGGCGAACACGTCTTCGACTTCTTCCTGCGCAACAAGCGCGCCGAATGGCACGAGTACCGCTCCGAGGTGACCGCCTTCGAGCTGCGGAAGAACCTGCCGGTGCTGTAGGCGCGGGGAGGAGCGGGTCTCCCGCCGGTTCGGCGAGTGGGGCCGACGGTCGCGGACCGTCGGCCCTTTGCCTGAATGTGCATTCATCAGTGGTGCTTCCCGGGCTGTGGCTATCATCTCGGCATGGCGCCCTCTCGATTCAGGTACATCCTCAACGCGGTAAAAGAGTCTCCCGGTGATGCCGTCACGGGCCTTACGGTTGCGGCAATCGTTGCCGTCACGCTGCTCGACATGTTCGAGGTGATTTCCCTCAGTCAGGAATTCCTGTCCGGAGCGGCGATCGTGGTGCTGAGTGCGTTCCTTGTGACTCTCTTGGACAGCCGCAAAAAAGCTGACGAGCAAAAAGGAATGCTGCGTGGCGTTGTGACCGACATTAATGTCATCAAGCGAGATATCGAGATTCGAGGAGTGGGGGCTCATGTAATCGAGATCCCGCAAGAGGAGATCGGTGGGCGCCTTGACGGGCTGTTGAGTTCAACGAACTCCTGGCATTTCCGCGGAGGCTTGGGCGGCTGGCAGCGAAGCACTGCGCTTCCTGCTCTGTCGACCGTTACGAATCGAGATATTCCGTATTCGATGCACATTTTGAACCCGGCTGACGAGGATGTGTGTCGTCGATATGCGAGCTATCGTGCAAGTGCCGGCCAGCGGACCGGGACTACAAATCCTGAGAATGTGCGTGATGAGCTACTCGCGCTCCTCTACGCGGTAGCCTGGTATAACGAGCGCACTCGCATCAGGGCTGAAATATCATTCCTTTCCAGCTACAGCCCGCTACGCTACGACTTGAGCGATGCGGGGCTCATCGTCACCGTGCCCGACATGCAGGAGCGGGCCATCTACGCTCCGGCCGGCGGCTGGTACTGCACTTCGGTCCGGGACGAGATGGATCAGGCGAGCAAGGCGCTCCCGGCTGTCGTACTGCCGTCGGGGCAGGGCATGTTCCCGCAGCAGTGGAGGGACGTTCGTGCGCAGCACGTGAGGACGGCCCTGGAGGCCGTAGGGGTCCGGCCCAGCAGGTTTTCGGGTCAGCCCAGCCACTCGCTGCTGACAGGCTGGGCCGCCAGTTCGATTCTGGACTTCGACAAGATCGCGAGTATGCCCTTTATGGGAAGGTCGAACTGACGTGAATCCGCTCCGGCGTGCAGTCGATGTGCTTCGAACGGCTCCAGTGGGTGGCCAGACTTTTCCTGATGGCCCGGAACTTCTTCAGTTCCTCGCCGATGAATCGGACAGTTTCACCGCGTTTCGGCACCCTCTTGGGTTTGTGCACGCCGAACTCACCGCCCTTGCGGGTCAGGTTCCGGACGGTGCTCGGGTGCGCGTGCATGTGTGGGCCGAACCTACTTCGGGCAATGACGCGCTCGGCCTGGTTCACGATCACATGTGGCACCTCACCAGCATGGTGTTGATGGGCGAGCTAGCCGATATCGCATTCAGGGCAGTCCCTGATCCGCAAGGCTCTCATGACGCGATCCGCGTCACATACAACAAAACGAACGAGTTCACTCGCGAAGAGAGAATGAGGCTACAGGAGACTGGTCGTCGAGGCGTGACGGCTGGTCAGGTCTATGAAATTCCGTCGCGGTCAATTCATGAGACGGTTATTGTGCGAGCACCCGTTGCCACCTTGCTTGTGACGCAAGATGATCCCCCCGGTTCCCCTGGTCCAGTGATTTTCGCCCCGCACCGGACCCAACCTGCGGGGACGGCTATTCGGGAGCCTGTCGCGCCGGAAGAAGTCTCGGCGCTCTTCAGGGCCGTGGCAGCCCAGGGAAAAGTGTGAGACGAGACCGTACGCCTAGGGCCGCCTGCAGTGAGCTACTCCGAATTCCAGACGCCAGCTGCTGACGGTGCAGCCGCCCCACCGAACTCCGGGAAGGCCGCTGAGAGGCGGTCGCCGACGCCGGCCGGCAACGAGGTAGCTCGGCTGGACACCGAACTGTCGCGGGTGACATCGATCCGTGGGGCATCCGCGGGGTGGTCGCGCCGAAACTAGCCGGAAGTGCGGCCACACGCCGCTTGCCGTGCAGACCGTGCGCGTGTCCGGCCGGTGCCGGCGGGATTCTCCGGCCGGCGGCCCTAGCATGCTCACTGCCGGGGGATGTGTGGACAGGACGGAGCCGGCGACGTGGCCTTCGCGGATTCGTCCGGCTCCGGTGTGGCCCCCGGTGCCGGGCGGCGTTCCACGGCGCCCCTGCCGGCCGTGTGCGCCGGGTACTTCATGGTGATCCTGGACGTCACGATCATCAACGTCGCCGTCCCCGCGGTGGGCCGCGAGCTGTCCGCCTCCCTCACCGGCATCCAGTGGATCACCGACGGCTACACCCTGGTCTTCGCCGGGCTCCTGATGACCGGCGGCGCCCTGGGGGACCGGCTGGGCAACCGGCGCGTGTTCTGCTCGGGCGTCGCGGTGTTCACTCTGTCCTCGGCCGCGTGCGCCGCGGCACCGAACACCGCCTTCCTCGTCGGGGCCCGGCTGGTGGAGGGGCTCGGCGCGGCACTGATCGTCCCCGGCTCCCTCGCCCTGCTGCAGGAGGCCTACCCGGAACCGGCGGCACGCTCCCGCGCCTTCGGGCTCTGGGGATCGATGGCGGGCATCGCCGCCTCCGCCGGCCCGCTGCTGGGCGGGCTGCTGGTCTCCACAGCGGGCTGGCGGTGGGTCTTCCTCATCAACCTTCCGGTCGGCGTGGCCTGCCTGGTACTGACGCTGCGGTTCGTCGCGCCCTCCCCGCACCAGCCGGGGCGGGCCCTGGACTGGCCCGCGCAGTGCGCCGTGGTGGCGGCGGTGGCCCTGCTGACCGCCGCCCTGAACGAGGCCGGGCGGCGCGGCTGGTCCGATCCCGCCGTGCTCGCCGGGCTGGGCCTGGCCGCGGTGGCCGTGGCCGCGTTCCTTCTGCGCGAGCGGTTCGCCCGGGCCCCCGCCCTCCCGCTGCGGCTGCTGCGGCCCCGCGCGATGAGCGGCACGGCCGTCATCGGCCTGCTGTTCAACTTCGCCTTCTACGGCATGGTGTTCACCGCCAGCCTGGAGTTCCAGCACCAGCGTGGCTTCAGCGCCCTCCGGACCGGCCTCGCCCTGTTCCCGGCCGTGGCGATGACCATGTTCGCGTCCGTCCTCTCCGGCCGGCTGAGCCGCCGCACCGGCGACCGTCCGCTGGTCGTCTCCGGCATGCTCCTGGGCGCCGCCGGGCTGGGCGGCTGGGCCGCGGCGGGCTCCGATCCGGCCTACGTACTGCTGGTGGTCCCGATGATGGCCACCGGCTTCGGCACGTCCTTCGCCCTCACCGGCTCGACCGCCACCGTGATGGGCGGCGCGCCCCCGGCCTACGCGGGCGCCGCCTCCGCCCTGTTCAACACCACCCGCCAGATCGGCAGCGCCACCGGCGTCGCACTCGGCGGCAGCCTGCTGGCCACCAGTGCCGGCTACGGCGCCGGACTGCGCCTCAGCATGGCCGTAGGAGCGCTCGCCTACCTGACCGCCGCCGCTCTGGCCCGGCTGTGCGTGCCGCCCCGCGCGGATCAGCTGTCGCGCAGGCACTCGATCCGGTAGTCGCCGGTCTCCTCGTCGATCGTCACGCCGTGGGTCTCGCTGCGGAACCCCGGGAAGCGGCGGTCGAACGCCTCCAGCGCCGTGAGGTAGCGCAGCAGGGGACCGCCGGCGGCGCCGGTGGACTCGCCCGGCATCAGGACCGGGATGCCGGGCGGGGTCACCGTCACCATGGCCGCCGCCACCCGCCGCGCCGCGTCGGCGATCCGGACGCGCTCCGTGCCGCCCCGCACCAGCCGCTGATAGCAGTGCTGCGGCGGGAAGACCGGCTCCGGGAGCTGCTGGAACGCGGTGTCCAGCAACTCGACGAGCCGCGCCGAGCGCAGCTGGCCGTGCATCTGGCGGCACAGTTCGCGCAGGGTCAGGCCGGCGTAGCGGCGCGGGTGCGCGGCCACGACGTCGGGCAGGACGCGGTCCAGCGGCGCGTCACCGTCGTACAGCGACTTGAAGTCCATCAGGGCGTCCAGCAGCGTGCCCCACTTGCCCTTGGTGATGCCCATGGAGAAAAGGATCAGCGTGGTGTAGCCGTCGGTCTTCTCCACCACGATGTTCCGGGTGGCCAGGTAGGCCGTCAGCACCCGCGCCGGGATGCCCTCCTCGGCCGTCTCACCGGTGGCGCCGATGCCGGGGCAGGTCAGCGTGACCTTGACCGGGTCCAGCATGCAGTGGCCCTCGGTGAGCCCGGGGAAGCCGTGCCAGCCGGCGCCGGGCTCCAGCAGCCAGCAGGACTGCGCGGTGCGCAGCAGTTCCGGCGGGGCCTCGTCGAAGGCCAGGCGCTCACCGGTCGCCGGGTCGGTGACCGTCTCCGGCTGCCAGACCCCGAAGAACCAGTCCGGCCGGTCCCCGGCCTCCGCCACCCGCCGCCGCAGCCGCACCATCTCCTGCCGGAACCGGATGGCCTCCGTCACCGCCTCGTCCACCAGCCACTCGCCCTGCGGCCCGTCCATCATCGCCGCCGCCACGTCCAGCGAGGCGATCATCGGGTACAGCGGTGACGTGGTGCCGTGCATCATCAGGGCCTCGTTGAACCGGTCGTGCTCCACCGGCGCCCGCGGCGCGGGCCGCACGTGCACCATCGCCGACTGGGACAACGCGGCCAGCAGCTTGTGCGTCGACTGGGTGGCGAACACCGTGGGCCGGTCCGGCCCGGGAAAGGCACGCTCGTCCACCGACATGCCGTACCGGCCGGCGTACAGCGGATGGAACCGGGCGTAGGCGAACCACGCCTCGTCGAAGTGCACCCGCGGGGTGCTCGCCGCGAGCGCCCGGGCGGCCGGGACGGCGTCGTAACTCAGGCCGTCGTACGTCGAGTTGGTGAACACCGCATACTGCGCCCGCCGGGACACGGCGCCCTCGGCCAGCGGGTGCGCGGCGATCCGGGCCGCGATCGAGTCCGCCGCCAGTTCGGCCGGGGGCAGCGGGCCGGCGAGGCCGTAGCCGTTGCGCGTGGGCACCAGGTAGACGGGCCGGGCCCCGGAGACCACCAGCGCGTGCAGCACCGACTTGTGGCAGTTGCGGTCCACCAGCGCCAGCTCGTCCCGGGTGACGCAGAAGTGGCCGACCAGACGGTTGCAGGTGGAGTCGCCGTGCAGCACGAAGTAGGTGAGGTCGGCGCCGAAGACGCGGGCCGCGTTGCGCTCGGCCTCGCCGATCGGCCCGCTGTGCTCGAACAGCGAGCCCAGCTCCGCCACCGAGATCGACAGGTCGCTGCGCAGCAGCCGTTCGCCGAAGTAGTCGTGGAAGGCGCGTCCCGCGGGCGACTTGAGGAAGGCGACGCCCCCGGAGTGGGCCGGGGTGTGCCAGGAGTACTCGTGGGAGTCGTCGAAGCGGCGCAGCGCCCGGAAGAACGGCGGCAGCACGTCCTCGCGATAGGCGCGTGCGGCACTGGTGATCCGTCCCGCGATGAACCCCGGCGTGTCCTCGAGCGGCCACACGTACCCGACGACCGTCTCCGACACCCACAGCGGCAGATCCCGCACACCCTCGTCGGCCATGACGAGGAAGACCGGCAAGTCCCGGAAGCGGCGCCCGATCCCGCGCAGCACCGCGGCCCCACCGGCCCCGCCGGATACGCCCGCCCCACCGAGAACGCCGGCCCCGCCGTCGCCTCCCGGCAGGTCCCAGGCGACCAGCGCGGCCGCCAGCCCCGCCTCGGTGCGCAGTACGGCGCCGGCATCCTCGGCCGTCACCGCCCAGCGCACCTCGAAGCCGGCCGCCTCGACGGCGTCCCGGATCTTCCGCAGCTGCTCGGCTCCCGCGCTCTCGGCGCGCGGGTGCTCCGGCACCGCGACCAGGATCCTGCTGTCGGCCATCGCGCACCCTCGCCCTCCGCGGCGACCGCCCGGCCGCCGCCACCCGGCAAGTGTCCGCGCGGCCCGGCGGGCCGGACGGTGGACCGCACCGGAAACCACCGGGACGACGGAAACGGCGGCCCCGGCGTTGACCTGGTGCCGTCCGGGCTACGCCGGTGACGCCGTGGCCGGCCGTCGCGATCCGCACCGCGCGGCGTGCCGCCCGGGTCCGGAGCCGGAACAGCAGATAGGCGGTCGACCGCTCGCTCGGCACCGCCACCGTGCGGCCGGAGGGATCCGTGCCGGTGACGCCGCGGCCCGGGCGATCCACGCCGCGCCCCGTCACCCGAGGTACGCCGGGGACACCGCGGCCGAAGCGATGCGCCGTGCCCGTCCCGTCCCGTCCGCCGGGACCTGGTACAGGTCGGCGCCGTAGTCGCCGGGCAGTGCGTACACCAGCGTCCGGGTGTCCCGCCACAGCACCTGGTCGTCCACGCTGCGCGGCTCGGCGAGCGGGGTCTCGCGCATCGTCCGCAGGTCGAGCACGTACAGCTGCCAGGGGGCGTCCGCGGGCAGCCCGGCGACCCGCTTCTTGTAGGCCACGCGCGTGCCGTCGGGCGACAGGGACGGGCACTCCACGTTCGCGTGCAGCGTGGTGACCGTACGGGTGCGCAGGTCACCCCGGACCAGGTAGGTGCGCCCCCCGGTCGCCAGCGTCGCGTAGAACGTGCGGTCGTCGGCCGCGAACGTCACCCCCCAGAAGTTCGCGTCCGCCGCCCGGTAGCGATGCCCGTCCCTGACGATCCGGAAGGCCTCCAGGGAGGGGATCAGCTCACCGCTGCGGGTGTCCACGATCGCCGCGCGCGTGGAGAAGTCCGTGCCGGCGTACGAGTCACCGCCCACGAACGCGGTCCAGGCGGCGAAATGGCCGGTGGGGGAGACCCGGGCGCGGGACGGGATGCCGGGGACGTCGTAGCGGTCCACGGTGTGCAGACGGGCGTCCAGGACGACGGCCCGGTAGGTGTCGGACACCGGCCCGTGCACCGCCTGCAGGCACACGCCGGTGCCCGAAGCGGCGTGGAAACGCAGGCACTTGACGCCGGAGGCGGTGCGCGGCCCGGACGGGTCGTCCGCCGGGACGCTCACCAGCTCGTCCCGGTGCGGCCCCCAGGCCATGTTCCGGAACACCACCCGCCCGTGCCCGGTCAGGGTCACCGCCCCCGGGGTGACCCGCGGGCCGCCCGCCCGCGTGTGGTCACGGCGGTCGGCCCGGGCCGAGGCGTGCAGCACGGACGCCAGCCCGACCGCCGCCAGCACGGCGACGGCCGCGACCAGGACCACGACACGGTTGCGTACGGTCATGCGGGCACCGCCTCCTTCGGGGTCACCGTCTCCTCGGGGCGCAGGGTGAGGGCGAACGCGGCGCACACGGCCAGCGCCACCACGGCGCCCGCCAGCGCGGCCCGGTCGCCCCACACCGTCCAGGCCGCGCCGAACAGCAGCGAGCAGGCGAACCGGGTGAGCGCCTGCCCGGTCTGCACGACGGCCAGCCCCGAGGAACGCAGCGCCTCCGGCACGCTCTGCGAGGCGGCCGCCATCAGCACTCCGTCGGTGGCCGCGTAGAACCCGCCGTGCAGGGCGAGGACGACGTACGGCAGGGCGGTGCCGTGCCAGGAGGTGAGCAGCAGCACGTACGCCAGCAGCAGCCCGCCGTGCCCGGCCAGGAAGACCGTCCACCGGCCCACCCGGTCCGCGAGCCGGCCCAGCGGCACCGCCAGCAGCAGGAAGGCGGCCGCCGTGCCGAGCGGCAGCAGCGCGAACCAGCGGTCCGGGACGCCGAGGCGGCGCTGGAGCAGCAGGTAGACGAAGGAGTCGCTGACCGTGGCGAGGCCCAGCAGCAGCGCGCAGACGGTGATCCGGCGCAGGTCACGGCGGCGCAGCAGCCCCACGGCGGCGCCCAGCGTCGGCCGCTCGGCCGGCGGCGGAGCGCCCCGGCCGCCCGGCACGAAGAGCACCAGCACCAGGACCGCCAGCACGGCCACGCAGAAGCTGACGGTGAACACCGCGTCGTAGCCGTCCACCGTGGCCCGCAGGATCCAGAACGCCACGAGCGGGCCGAGCAGCGCGCCCGCGGTGTCCATGGCGCGGTGCACGCCGAACGCCCGGCCCCGGCTCTCCGGCGTGCTGGACAGGGAGATCAGCGCGTCCCGGGGCGCCGTGCGCAGGCCCTTGCCGGTGCGGTCGGCGGCCAGCACCAGGCCGATCGGCGTGAGCGAGTGCGCCACCAGCAGCAGCGGCTTGCACAGGGCCGAGAGCCCGTACCCCGCGCCCGCGACCCACTTGTGCCGCCCGCCTCCCCGGTCGGCCAGATGCCCGCCGACCAGGCGGACGAGCGCCGAGAAACCGTTGTAGATGCCGTCGAGCAGCCCGAAGCCCAGCGGTGACAGGCCGAGGCCGGTCACCAGGTACAGCGGCAGGACCGCCGTGACCATCTCCGAGGAGACGTCGGTGACCAGGCTGACCGTGCCGAGGGCCAGGACGGTCGGTGCGAGCGCGGCACGGCGCCGCCCGGCGGGAGGCCGGACGGCACCGTCCGCGGACGCCCGCGCCGGCGTACTCGCGCGGCTGTCCGCTACGTACACGTCAGGACGCCCAGACGCCGGTGATGTCCTTGGCGGAGGCCGCGTTGCCGGCGTGCGTGGCCAGACCCTGGGTGTCCTCCAGGGTGCGCAGCAGGTCGTAGTGGTTGTACGTGGTCGACGAACTCGACCCGGCCGTCACCGGCTGCCCGTACAGCACGGTCGGGATCCGGTTGCCGCTGAGCCGGTTGTCCTCGTCGAAGGTGACGACGAGCAGGCTGTCGTGGGTCCTGGCCCAGGTCGCGTACGCGCCCAGGTTGTTCTTCAGCCAGGTGTCACCGGAGGACACCGAGCAGTCGTGCATGTCGCTGCACAGGTCGGGGACCACGAACGACAGCTGGGGCAGCGTCGAGTAGTCCGTCGGGAACTGGGCGAACGTCTTCGCGCTCGACGTCGGTACGTTGCCGAACCCGAACCACGGGTTGTGCTTCCTGGCGTACCTGCCGCTGCTGCACGTCGTCGAACCCTGGCTGGGCAGCGTCTCGTTGTAACTGGCCCAGCTGCGTCCGGCGGCCAGCTGCTCGGAGGCCAGGTTCGGTGCGGACGAGAAGCCCGGCGTGTAGCAGCCGTCGTCCGTGATGCCCTGCGTCGAACCGGAGAACAGGGCGAAGTAGTTGGGCTGGCTCGGGTGGGTCTCGGCGTAGGACTGGGCCAGGTTGGCGCCGCCGGACTTCAGCGAGTTGATGTAGGGGGCGCTGGAGGAGCCGATGACCTGGCTGTACGCGTGGTTCTCGAAGACCACGACGACCACGTGGTCGGGCCTGGGCACGGTGCCCGCGGCGTGCGCGGACTCGCCGCCGAGCCCGGCCCACAGCCCGACCGCGGTCGCGGCGAGGGCTGTTGCGGACGCCACGGCCGTACGGGCACGGCGGTACACGGAACTGCCGGACACATCAACCTCCGGGTGGGGAGACACAGGGCTGGCGGTGCGGACAGAGCATGCACACGCCAATATTCCCGTGCCCCACGTAGGCCAACCTCGCGGGTGAAGACCGGATGAACTGCGGGTACCAGCGTCCGCATGTCAGGAATTCTCGTGGGCACTTGCGGCTGGACCGACCCCACACTGCTCAGGAGCGGCTGGTACCCACCCGGCCGGCGCGACCCCGAGGGACGCCTGCGGCACTACGCGACCCGCTTCCCCGTGGTCGAGGCGGACTCCCCGTACTACGCCCTCCCGAGCCCCCGAACCACCAGCCGCTGGACGGACCGCACTCCCGCCGGCTTCCGCTTCGACGTCAAGGCGCACGCCCTCCTCACCGGCCACCCCACCCGCCCCTCCGCCCTCCCCGCGGACCTGCGCGGCCACCCCCGGGACGAGGGCCTGCGCACCGAGGTCTGGACCCGCTACGCCGAAGCGCTCGCGCCCCTGCGCGACTCCGGCCGGCTGGGCACCCTCCTCTTCCAGTACCCGCCCTCCCTCACCCCCGGCGCCGAGGCGGAGGCGTTCATCACCGCCGCCCGCGAACGGGCCCGCGGCTGGCCCTTCGCCGTCGAGTTCCGCCACCCCGCGTGGTGGCGCACCGACCGCACGGCCGCGTTCCTCAGGGACCTGGGCGCCACCGCCGTCGCCGTGGACACCCCCCAGGGCCTGCCCACCTCCCTCCCCCCGGTCACCCCGGTGACCACCCCGCACCTCTCCCTGATCCGCTTCCACGGCCGCAGCCCGCACTGGGGCACGGGCACGAAGGAGGACCGCTTCCGCCACACCTACACCCCCGGCGAACTGAAGACCTGGCTACCCCGCGTCCGAGCCCTGTCGGAAGCCACCGACGAAGTCCACGTCCTCTTCAACAACTGCTGCGCGGACGCGGCGGCGACGGCGGCGCAGCTCATGCGGGAACTGCTGCCTCGGCAGCGCTGCCCCTAGGCTCAGCGCAGAATCAGCCACCCATGGTCTGAGCGGCGACCCAGCTGAGGGGGGCGTCTTGCCGCGGCGGCGGGCGAGGCCCCGGCGCGGCGGCCGACCGCGAGGTGCCGGCGGTGCTCCGGGGGGCCCGGGAGGCGGCCCTCCACCTCGCCGTCGACGGACCCGTCGGACTCGTACACGGTGATCTCCACCCCGCCAACGTGCTGACCGGCCCGGGCGCCCGGGCCGGTGGCGATCGACCCGCGGCCCGCCCGGGGCGACCCCGGCTTCGACGCCGTGGACCGGGTACTGCCCGGCACCGCGGACCTCACCGCACTGACGCACCGGATCGAGGAGCTGCCGGCGCTGGTTCCCGGCCAGTCCCCGGACCCCCGCCCCCACTCCGGCTAGGCTCTGACCAGGACGACCTTGATCCGAGACAAGGGGAGGCCAAGGATGACGCCGGGGCGCAGAAGCAGTACGTTCACCCGCCTGCTCCGGCACGGCTTCACCGACCCCTCCGCCGCCGAGCGTCTCCTGGACGGCCCCGAACTGACCCTCGTCCGCGACGACCCGGTCCTCCTGGAAGCCCTGGGTGCCACCGCCGACCCCGATCTCGCCCTGCAGGGCCTGGTCCGCCTGCTGGAGGCCCAGACCGCCTCGCGGAACGACACCGCGCACCGTGAACTCCTGGACACCCTGATCGCGGCCAAGCCGCTGCGCGACCGCCTCCTCGGCGTCCTCGGCGCCTCCGCCGCCCTCACCGACCACCTGGCCCGCCACCCCAGCGACTGGCAGGCCCTGGTCACCTACGAGCCCCGCGATCTCCACCCCGGCGTGGAGGAGTTCGAGCGCGGCCTGGCCGAGGCCACCGACCCCGTCTCCCTCCGCGTCGCCTACCGCCGCTGCCTGCTGTCCATCGCCGCCCGGGACGTCTGCGGCACCACCGACGTCGCCCAGACGGCGGCCGAACTCGCGGACCTGGCCACCGCCACCCTGCGCGCGGCCCTGGCCCTGGCGGAGGCCGGCGCACCCGAGGACGCGGCCGCCTGCCGCCTCGCGGTGATCGCGATGGGCAAGTGCGGCGGCCACGAACTGAACTACGTCTCCGACGTGGACGTGATCTTCGTGGCCGAGGCGGCCGAGGGCGCCACCGAGGCCAAGGCCCTGCAGGCCGCGACGAGACTCGCCTCGCACCTCATGCGGATCTGCTCCGAGACGACCGTCGAGGGCTCCATCTGGCCGGTGGACGCCAACCTGCGCCCCGAGGGCCGCAACGGCCCCCTCGTCCGCACCCTCAGCAGCCACCTCGCCTACTACCAACGCTGGGCCAAGACCTGGGAGTTCCAGGCCCTGCTCAAGGCCCGCCCGGTGGCCGGCGACCCGGACCTCGGCCTGGCGTACGTCGGCGCTCTCGAACCCCTCGTCTGGAAGGCGGCGGAGCGCGAGAACTTCGTGCCGGACGTGCAGAAGATGCGCCGCCGCGTGGTGGAGAACATCCCCCCGGCCGAGATCGAGAGAGAGCTGAAACTGGGCCCGGGCGGCCTGCGCGACGTCGAATTCGCCGTGCAGCTCCTGCAGTTGGTGCACGGCCGCACCGACCCGGGCCTGCGCAGCGGCACCACCCTCGACGCCCTCCAGGCCCTGGCCGCCGGCGGCTACGTCGGCCGCGAGGACGCCGCCCGTCTGGACGTGGCGTACCGCTTCCTGCGCTCCATGGAGCACCGGATCCAGCTCTACCGCCTGCGCCGCACCCACCTCGTCCCCGAGGCGGAGGCGGACCTGCGCCGCCTCGGCCGCTCCCTCGGCCTGCGCGCCGACCCGGTCGCCGAACTGAACCGCGAGTGGAAGCGGCACACCGGCGTCGTACGACGGCTGCACGAGAAGCTCTTCTACCGCCCGCTGCTCGACGCGGTGGCCCAGCTGGCGCCCGGCGAAGTCCGGCTGAGCCCCGAGGCGGCCCGCGAACGCCTGGTCGCCCTCGGCTACGCCGACCCGGCGGCGGCCCTGCGCCACCTCGAGGCGCTGGCCTCGGGCGTGACCCGCAAGGCGGCGATCCAGCGCACCCTGCTGCCGGTGCTGCTCGGCTGGTTCGCCGACTCGGCGGACCCGGACGCGGGCCTGCTGAACTTCCGCAAGGTCTCCGACGCCCTGGGCAAGACCCCCTGGTACCTCAGGCTCCTCAGGGACGAGGGAGCGGCGGCCGAGAACCTCGCCCGCGTCCTGTCGGCCGGCCGCCTGGCCCCCGACCTGCTGATGCGCGCCCCGGAGGCGGTGGCCCTGCTCGGCGACGGCGACGGCGGCGGACTGGAGCCCCGTGGCCGCGCCCAGCTGGAGCAGGAGATCATCGCGGCCGTCCGGCGCGCGGAGAACGCCGAGCAGGGCGTCACCGCGTCCCGTGGCGTGCGCCGCCGCGAGCTGTTCCGCACCGCCGCCGCCGACATCGTCGGCTCCTACGGCACCGAGGCGAACCCGGTGGAGGCCGATCAGGGCGCCCTGGTGGACCGGGTCGGCGCGGCCGTCTCCGACCTCACCGCGGCCACCCTCGCCGGCACCCTGCGCGCGGTGGTGCGCGGCGGCTGGGGGGACACCCTGCCCACCCGGTTCGCGATCATCGGCATGGGCCGCTTCGGCGGCCACGAACTGGGCTACGGCTCCGACGCGGACGTGCTCTTCGTGCACGAGCCGCAGGAGGGCGTGGACGAGCACGAGGCGGCCGCCGCCGCGAACAAGGTCGTCGCCGAGATGCGCCGCCTGCTGCAACTGTCCAGTGCCGACCCGCCGTTGCTCATCGACGCCGGCCTGCGCCCGGAGGGCAAGTCGGGTCCGCTGGTGCGCACCCTGAAGTCGTACGAGGCCTACTACCGCCGCTGGTCACTGGTCTGGGAGTCGCAGGCGCTGCTGCGGGCCGAGCCGGTCGCCGGCGACGAGGACCTCGGCCGCCGCTTCACCGAGCTGATCGACCCGCTGCGCTACCCGGAAAAGGGACTCGGCGACGAGGCCGTCCGCGAGATCCGCAGGCTGAAGGCCCGGATGGAGGCCGAGCGGCTGCCGCGCGGCGCCGACCCCAAGCTGCACACCAAGCTCGGCCCCGGCGGCCTCTCGGACGTCGAGTGGACCGTGCAACTGCTCCAGATGCGCCACGGCCGGCACGTGCCCGGGCTGCGTACCACCCGCACCCGTGCGGCCCTGTCCGCCGCCCACGCGGCCGGGCTGCTGTCCGCCGAGGACGCCGGGATCCTGGACGAGGCGTGGGTGCTGGCCACCCGGGTGCGCAACGCGGTCATGCTGGTGCGCGGCCGGGCCGGGGACACCTTCCCCACCGAACCGCGCGAGCTGGCGGCGGTGGGCCGCTACCTGGGGTTCGGTGCCGGGCACGCCGGGGACATGCTGGACGCCTACCGCCGCACCGCCCGCCGGGCGCGCACGGTGGTGGAGGAGCTGTTCTACGGCGACCCGGTGGCCTGAGCCGGCCGGGGCACCGGGGCCGGCGCGGGCCTCGGCAGCGCGTGGGGCAGGGCGCCGTACCAGCACCGGGCCACCGCGACGCCGAACGCCAGACAGAGCAGGCCGCCCAGCGCGTCCAGCCAGAAGTGGTTGGCCGTGGCGACGATCACCAGCAGGGTGGTCGCCGGATACAGCAGGCCCAGCGCCCTCGCCCACGGCACCGACGCCAGCGCGAAGATCGCCAGCCCGCACCACAGCGACCAGCCGATGTGCATCGAGGGCATCGCCGCGTACTGGTTGGACATGTGTTTCAGGTCCCCGGAGGCCATCGAGCCCCAGGTGTGGTGCACCATCACGGTGTCCACGAAGTGCCCGCCGCGCATCAGCCGGGGCGGCGCGAGCGGGAACAGATAGTAACCGAGCAGGGCCACACCCGTGGTCGCGAACAGCACCGTCCGGGCCGCCGCGTACCGGCCGGGATGCCATCGGTACAGCCACACCAGCACGCCCAGCGTGATGACGAAGTGCAGTGTGGCGTAGTAGTAGTTCATCCCCACGATCAGCCAAGGCGCGGAGTTCAGGGCGTGGTTGACCGACCGTTCGACGGCGACGCCCAGGTGCTGCTCGACGCTCCAGATCCAGTCCGCGTTGCGCAGCGCGGCGGCCCGCTGTTCCGGGACGGCGTTGCGGATCAGTGAGTACGTCCAGTAACTGACCGCGATCAGAAGGATCTCGAACCACAGCCGGGGCCGCCGTGGGCGCCGCAGCCGGCCCAGCACGCCCCTTCCGACCTCGCCCGTGACGGTCCGCGGATCGGCCACCTCCTCGCGACCTTCCGGCTCTGTCACGGTCGAGTCACTCATAGGCATCAAGTCTGCCAGACACGGCTTCCTCGACCGATCATCCCAAGGTCGGGTTCGCCGTGCACCTTCTACGACGTACGGACGACGTGCGGCGCCGAGGCGGTCGAACCGCGCACCACCAGCTCCGGCATGAACACGAATTCACTGTGCGGTGCCGGCGTCCCGCCGATCTCCTCCAGCAACGTGCGCACCGCGGCCTGGCCCATCGCCGGCACCGGCTTGCGCACCGTGGTCAGCGGAGGGTCGGTGAACGCGATCAGCGGGGAGTCGTCGAAGCCGACGACCGACACGTCCCGGGGCACCTCGAGGCCCCGCTGCCGGGCCGCCCGTATCGCGCCCAGGGCCATCATGTCGCTGGCGCAGACCACCGCCGTGCAGCCCCGCTCGATCAGCGCGGCCGCGGCCGCCTGACCGCCCTCCAGCGTGTACAGCGAGTGCTGGACCAGCTCGGCCTCCACGTTCTCCGCGGCCGGCCCCAGCTGGTCCTGCACCGCGCGCACGAAACCCTCGATCTTGCGCTGCACCGGCACGAACCGCTTCGGTCCGAGCGCGAGCCCGATCCGGGTGTGCCCCAGCGACACCAGATGGGTCACGGCGAGGGACATCGCCGCCCGGTCGTCGGGGGAGATGAAGGGCGCCTGCACCTTCGGCGAGAACCCGTCCACCAGCACGAACGGCACGCCCCGCGCCCGCAGCCGCTCGTAGCGCTGCATGTCCGCGGTGGTGTCGGCGTGCAGCCCGGAGACGTAGATGATCCCCGCGACCCCGCGGTCCACCAGCATCTCCGTCAGCTCGTCCTCGGTCGACCCGCCCGGGGTCTGCGTGGCGAGCACCGGTGTGTAGCCCTGGCGGGTCAGCGCCTGGCCGATGACCTGCGCCAGGGCCGGGAATATCGGGTTCTCCAGCTCGGGCGTGATGAGGCCCACCAGGCCCTCGCTGCGCTGCCGCAGCCGGACCGGGCGCTCGTAGCCGAGCACGTCCAGCGCGGCGAGCACGGACTGGCGGGTGGTGGCGGCGACGCCCGGCTTCCCGTTGAGGACCCGGCTGACAGTCGCTTCGCTCACCCCCGCCTGCGCAGCGATGTCGGCAAGCCGTGTGGTCACGGCACTGGACTGTACCGGTCGCCTGCCCCCTTGCACACCGGCCGGACGCCGGGCGCGGGCGGGCGAAGAGCCTGCCGTGGGTTGCTGCCTCATCGCGCTCCCTCGGTTTCATGGTGGCAAGAGCTTGCAGAGTCTTGCACAAGTGCCGTCCTCGCCGCTCAGTGGCGCCACCGCGCGGTTGCGGGACGGTCGACGCCCGGTCACGGCCGGGTAACCGTTGTGTTGCCTTGCACTTTTTTTCTGCAAGGTCTTTCGCAGCGCTTACATGGCTGTTACGTTCCTGGTCGCCCGGCCGCCGCAACGGCGCAGTCGGCAAGACGGCGGGGACGGCGGACGGGGCCGCTCCTGCAGCACACGGGCTCAACCCTCAAGGAGAACTCATGCGGCGTGGCATAGCGGCCTCCGCGCTGGTGGCGTCCCTCGCCCTCACGGCGACGGCCTGCGGCGGGAGCGACGACGACAGCGGAAAGTCGGACGGCCCGGTCACCATCACCTGGTGGGACACCTCCAACGCCACCAATGAGGCACCGACGTACCAGGCCCTGATCAAGAAGTTCGAGGCCGCCAACAAGAACGTCAAGGTCAAGTACGTCAACGTCCCCTTCGACCAGGCGCAGAACAAGTTCGACACGGCCGCCGGCGCCAAGGGCGCCCCGGACGTGCTGCGCTCCGAGGTGGGCTGGACCCCCGCCTTCGCCAAGAAGGGCTTCTTCCTGCCGCTGGACGGCACCGAGGCCCTCGCCGACCAGGCGAAGTTCCAGCCCAGCCTGATCAAGCAGGCGCAGTACGAGGGCAAGACGTACGGCGTGCCGCTGGTCACCGACACCCTCGCCCTGGTCTACAACAAGGCCCTGTTCAAGAAGGCCGGCATCACAGAGGCCCCCAGGACGTGGGACGAGCTGAAGGCGGACGCGGCCAAGGTCCAGACCAAGGCGAAGGTCGACGGCTACTGGGGCTCCACCCAGGCCTACTACGCCCAGACCTTCCTCTACGGCGAGGGCGCCGACACCGTCGACGCCTCCGCCAAGAAGATCACCGTGAACTCGGCCGCCGCGAAGAAGGGCTACGCCACCTGGCTGAGCACGTTCTCCGGCAAGGGCCTGCACAAGGCGGACACCACCGCCGACGCCTACGCCCACATCCAGGACGCGTTCGTCAACGGCAAGGTCGCCGCGATCATCCAGGGCCCCTGGGAGATCACGAACTTCTACAAGGGCAGCGCCTTCAAGGACAAGTCCAACCTCGGCATCGCCACCGTCCCGGCCGGCTCCGCCGGCAAGGCGGGCGCCCCGACCGGCGGCCACAACCTCTCGGTCTACGCCGGCTCGGACCAGGCCCACCAGGCCGCGGCCCTGAAGTTCGTCAAGTTCATGACCTCGGCGAAGTCCCAGGAGGCCATCGCCCTGAAGAACTCCACGCTGCCCACCCGTGACGACGCCTACACCGCCCAGGTGAAGGCCGACCCGGGCATCGCCGGCTACCAGGGTGTCCTGGCCGCCGCCCAGCCCCGCCCGGCGCTGCCCGAGTACAGCTCCCTGTGGGGTCCGCTGGACAGCGAGCTGCCCAAGATCGCGGGTGGCAAGGAGTCGCTGGACAAGGGCCTGAGCAACGCCGAGCTGGCGATCGCCAAGCTGGTGCCCGACTTCAGCAAGTGACCCCCGCGTGGCCGTCGGATCCCCTTCTCGGAGGGGGGAGGGATCCGGCGGCCACCGGCCTGTACCCCGGCCCAACCCCTGAACTCTTCTCGAAGGTGTCGAACCATGACAGTCGCCATCGACCGCGCGACCGGCAAGCGCCGCGGTGACCGCGCGCCTCGTCCCGGGCTGGGGCAGCGCATCAGGAACGGCTACCAGAAGCACTGGTACGCGTACGCCATGGTCGCCCCGGTCGCCGTCGTGCTCGGCGTCCTGGTCCTCTACCCGCTGGTGTACGGCCTCTACCTGACGCTCACCGACGCCAACAGCCTCAACACCGCGCGTACGATCGGCGTCAACCACATCGACGCCACCTACAAGTTCATCGGGCTCGACAACTACCAGGACATCCTGTTCGGCCCGACGGCGTACGACCGCTTCTGGTCGCACTTCATCTGGACGATCGTGTGGACCGCGCTCTGCGTCGCGCTGCACTACTGCATCGGTCTGGGACTCGCGCTGCTGCTCAACCAGAAGCTGCGCGGCCGTACCCTCTACCGGCTGCTCCTGGTCCTGCCGTGGGCCGTGCCCACCTTCGTCACCGTCTTCGGCTGGCGCTTCATGCTCGCCGACGGCGGCGTCATCAACTCCGCCCTCGACGCGCTGCACCTGCCGGCGCCGCTGTGGCTGGAGGACACGTTCTGGCAGCGGTTCGCCGCGATCATGGTCAACACCTGGTGCGGTGTGCCGTTCATGATGGTCTCCCTGCTCGGCGGCCTGCAGTCCATCGACGCCTCCCTCTACGAGGCCGCCGAGATGGACGGCGCGAGCGCCTGGCAGCGCTTCCGGTACGTCACGCTGCCCGGCCTGAGGTCGGTCAGCTCCACCGTCGTCCTGCTGGGCATCATCTGGACCTTCAACCAGTTCGCGGTCATCTTCCTGCTGTTCGGCGACACCGCCCCCGACGCGCAGATCCTCGTGACCTGGGCCTACTACCTGGGCTTCGGACAGCAGCCGCGTGACTTCGCGCAGTCGGCCGCCTACGGCATCCTGCTGCTGGCCATCCTGATCGTCTTCACCTCGTTCTACCGCCGCTGGCTGAACCGCAACGAGCAGCAGCTCGCGATCTGAGGCAGGAGTTCCCATGACCACGACCACTGCCGAGACGTCCGGCACGGTGACCGGGCAGCGACCGGCGCCGGCCCCCCGCGGGACCCGGCGCGGCGAGCGCGGACCGCTCGCGTCACTCGCCTCCCACGGCCTTCTCATCGTCGCGAGCCTGATCGCGCTCTTCCCCATCGCCTGGCTGGTCTTCCTCTCCCTCGGCCCGGACAAGGACGACTACCTGCACCCCGGCGGCATCTGGCACAAGATGACGTTCAGCAACTACTCGTTCGTGCTGCGGCACACCGGCTTCTTCGACTGGATGAAGAGCTCGCTGATCGTCTCGCTGGGCACCACGGTCATCGGCGTCCTCGTCGCCGCGACCACCGGGTACGCCGTCTCCCGCATGCGCTTCCCCGGCTACCGGAAGTTCATGTGGGTGCTGCTGGTCACCCAGATGTTCCCGATCGCCGTTCTCATCGTGCCGATGTACCAGATCCTGTCGGACCTGCAGCTCATCGACAGCTACCTCGGCCTGATCCTGGTGTACTGCTCCACGGCCGTCCCCTACAGCGCCTGGCTGCTCAAGGGCTACTTCGACACGATCCCGTTCGAGATCGACGAGGCGGGACGGGTCGACGGCCTCAGCCCGTTCGGCACCTTCTTCCGGCTGATCCTGCCGCTCGCCAAGCCGGGTCTCGCGGTGGCCGCCTTCTACAACTTCATCACCGCCTTCGGCGAGGTGGCCTTCGCCTCGACGTTCATGCTGGACGACAGCAAGTACACGTTCGCCGTCGGCCTGCAGAGCTTCGTCAGCGAGCACGACGCCCAGCGCAACCTGATGGCCGCCACCGCCGTGCTGGTCGCGATACCCGTGTCCGCGTTCTTCTACCTCGTGCAGAAGAACCTGGTGACCGGTCTCACCGCGGGCGGAACGAAGGGCTGACGCCCTCGCCGCAAGAGGTTCCCGCGCGCCCCAGCGCGCGGGTGGGCGGCCGCGGTGCCCCTCCGACCCCGCCGGCACCGCGGCCGCCTCGCACACCCCGGCCCGCCCCCCCCGGCCGCCGTACCCACGCGCCCATGACCAGAATTCCGTCACATCTCAAGGACGCCATGAGCCAGCAGCATCCTGCAGCCCCGGCCGACCACTCCACCGTCGCCACCGTCGCCGACCGCCGCCGCGACTGGTGGCGGGACGCGGTCATCTACCAGGTCTATCCGCGCAGCTTCGCCGACAGCAACGGCGACGGCATGGGCGACCTGGAGGGCGTGCGCTCCCGCCTGCCCTACCTCCGCGACCTCGGTGCCGACGCCGTGTGGCTCAGCCCCTTCTACGCCTCCCCGCAGGCCGACGCCGGTTACGACGTCGCCGACTACCGTGCCGTCGACCCCATGTTCGGCAACCTGCTCGACGCCGACGCGCTGATCCGCGACGCACACGAGCTGGGCCTGCGCATCATCGTCGACCTGGTCCCCAACCACTCCTCCGACCAGCACGAGTGGTTCAAGCGCGCCCTCGCCGAGGGCCCCGGCTCCCCGCTGCGCGAGCGCTACCACTTCCGCCCCGGCAAGGGGAAGAACGGCGAACTGCCGCCCAACGACTGGGAGTCCATCTTCGGCGGCCCCGCCTGGACCCGGGTCACCGAGCCCGACGGCACGCCCGGCGAGTGGTACCTGCACCTCTTCGCCCCCGAGCAGCCCGACTTCAACTGGCAACACCCGGCCGTCGGTGACGAGTTCCGCTCCATCCTGCGCTTCTGGCTGGACATGGGCGTGGACGGCTTCCGCATCGACGTGGCCCACGGCCTGGTGAAGGCCGACGGCCTGCCCGACCTCGGCGACCACGACCAGCTGAAGCTGCTGGGCAACGATGTCATGCCGTTCTTCGACCAGGACGGCGTGCACGCCATCTACCGCCAGTGGCGCACGATCCTCGACGAGTACGCGGGCGAGCGGATCTTCGTCGCGGAGGCCTGGACGCCGACCGTCGAGCGCACCGCCAACTACGTCCGCCCGGACGAGCTCCACCAGGCCTTCAACTTCCAGTACCTCGCGACGGAGTGGGACGCCGGGGAACTCCGTACGGTCATCGACCGCACCCTGGAGGCCATGCGCCCGGTCGGCGCCCCGGCCACCTGGGTCCTGTCGAACCACGACGTCACCCGGCACGCCACCCGCTTCGCCAACCCGCCGGGCCTCGGCACCCAGATCCGCACCGCGGGCGACCGCGAGCTGGGCCTGCGCCGCGCCCGGGCGGCCACCCTGCTGATGCTGGCGCTGCCCGGCTCGGCGTACATCTACCAGGGCGAGGAACTGGGCCTGCCCGACGTGGTGGACCTGCCCGACGAGGTGCGCCAGGACCCGGCGTACTTCCGGGGCGCCGGACAGGACGGCTTCCGTGACGGCTGCCGGGTGCCGATCCCCTGGACCCGTACGGGCATCTCGTACGGCTTCGGCGGCGGCGGCAGCTGGCTGCCGCAGCCGGCGGGCTGGGCCGAACTGAGCGTCCAGGCGCAGACCGGGGCGGCCGGCTCGACGCTGGAGCTGTACCGGGCGGCGCTCGCCGCCCGCCGGTCGCAGCCGGACCTCGGCGCGGGTGACGCGGTGGAGTGGCTGCGGGCGCCGGAGGGCGTCCTGGCCTTCCGGCGGGGCGCGTTCGTGTGCGTCACGAACACCACGGGGGAGTCGGTGACGACCCCGGCCTACGGCCGCGTCCTGCTCACCAGCGGCGAGGTGAGCGAGGTCGACGGCGAGGCGAAGCTGCCGGCGGACACCACCGTCTGGTGGTCCACGCAGGACTGATTCCCGGACGGCGTACGGCACTTCCGGATGTTCTCGCATCAACTTCACACCGGCCCGCTGCCTTTCCGGCAGCGGGCCTTTAACATCTGCGTCACCGCAAGTTTGCTGAAAAGTTGCAGCAAGCTCCTTCAACGTCGAAGGACCCCACATGGCACGCAGAACCCTCCCCATGGCGGTCGCCCTCACGGCCGCCGCCCTGATTGGCATGAACCCGACCAGCGCCGAGGCCTCCCCGCCCGGCACCAAGGACGTCACCGCCGTCCTGTTCGAGTGGAACTACGCCTCGGTGGCCAAGGAGTGCGCCACCACCCTCGGCCCGGCCGGCTACGGCTACGTCCAGGTCTCCCCGCCCGCCGAGCACATACAGGGCGCGCAGTGGTGGACGTCGTACCAGCCGGTGTCGTACCGGATCGCGGGCCGGCTCGGCGACCGCACGGCGTTCCGGAACATGGTGAACGCCTGCCACGCGGCCGGTGTGAAGGTCGTGGCCGACACGGTCGTCAACCACATGGCGTCGGGCTCCGGCACCGGCACCGGCGGCTCGTCGTACACCAAGTACGACTACCCGGGCCTGTACTCGTCCTACGACTTCGACGACTGCACCTCCCAGGTGTCGAACTACGCCGACCGCTGGAACGTCCAGCACTGCGAACTCGTCGGCCTGGCCGACCTCGACACCGGCGAGGAGTACGTCCGCAAGACGATCGCCGGCTATCTGAACGACCTGCTGAGCCTCGGCGTGGACGGCTTCCGCATCGACGCGGCCAAACACATCCCGGCCGGGGACCTGGCGAACGTCAAGAGCCGTCTGACGAACCCCGGCGCCTACTGGAAGCAGGAGGTCATCTACGGCGCGAACGAGGCGGTCCAGCCCTCCGAGTACACCGGCGACGGGGACGTCCAGGAGTTCCGCTACGCCTACGACCTCAAGCGCGTCTTCACCGCCGAGAAGCTCGCGTACCTGAAGAACTTCGGCGAGGGCTGGGGCTATCTGAACAGCTCGGTGGCCGGTGTCTTCGTCGACAACCACGACACCGAGCGCAACGGCAGCACCCTCAACTACAAGAGCGGTGCGAACTACACCCTGGCCGACGTCTTCATGCTCGCCTGGCCCTACGGCGCCCCCGACGTCAACTCCGGCTACGAGTGGTCCGACGCGGACGCCGGGCCGCCCAACGGCGGCGGCGTCGTCGCCTGCTGGCAGGACGGCTGGAAGTGCCAGCACGCCTGGCCCGAGATCAGGTCCATGGTGGCCTTCCGCAACGCCACCCGCGGGCAGGCGGTCACCGGCTGGTGGGACAACGGCAACAACGCCATCGCGTTCGGACGGGGTACCAAGGGCTATGTGGCCATCAACCACGAGTCGTCGTCGCTGACCCGGACCTACCAGACCTCGCTGCCCGCGGGCACGTACTGCAACGTCCAGAACAACACGACGGTGGCGGTGAACTCCGGCGGACAGCTGACCGCCACCCTGGGCGCCGACACGGCCCTGGCGGTCTACGCCGGCAAGCCGAGCTGCTGATCCCGTCTCCGGGCCCGGCCGGCCACGCGGCCGGGCACCGATTCCCCCGTACGCGCGCCGCGGCCCGTGGCCGGTGGGGCCGACCGGAGCAGTCCGCATGCGCGGGCCGGGCCGGCGTTCGACGCTGACTTCATGAGCATGCGCCCGTGGGTCACCGTCGAGGCACCGGACGGTCGTGGTCTTCGCGCGGTCACCGTGGGCGGCAGGACCGTGGGCAGTGCCTGGTCGCTGCGCGAACTGCGGAAGATGCTGAACCGCCTCGGTCACCCGGACGTGGACGTCCAGGACCCGGCATCCGTGTACTGGCGCGGCGGTGACAGCGCCACCTGGCCGGACCGGGCCTGGAGAAGACGCGTGACCGTCGTCCTCATGACGGCGGGACTGCTCGCGTCGGCGGCCCTCAACGCGGTGATCGGGTGGCCGGACGCCTCGGGCGCCCTCACGTTCGCGCAGCGGATGACCGGGGCCCTGTTCGTCCTGTCCGGTGCGGTGCAGCTCGGAGCGGCGGTGCTCGTCCCCGATCACTGGGGAAGACGGCAGCTCCAGGTTTCCGGGGCCGTCGTCCTGCTCGGTGTCCTCATCGCGGTGGCCACGGACACCCTTCTCCTGGTGATGTGGCTGGACGAGACACAGTACACGCCTTACATGCTGGCCTTCATGCCCCTCTGGTGTTGGTCCTTGTGGGCGCTTTACCTGCTGATTCGCGAGAAATCCTGGAAGGCGGTTCCGACACCCAGGCGATTCGCGGCCGGAGTGTTCGTCTCGGCGCTCCTGACCACGGTCAGCCTGGCCTACTCGACCCTGTACCAACCCGCCGTGGCTCCCATGCGCTTCGCTCTGAAAGCGGGTTTCGGAACGGCCAGGGCGGACCGCGGACTTCCCTTCGTCCATGTTCCGCTGAAACTCTCCGTCAAAAACACCGGCGAGGTTCCGGTGTACGTCATCATCAATGACTTCACGGTCTACGGCAGGACGGCCAAGTACTCCGAGCAGGGAGACTCGCTGCGGCAGTTGCGGGAATGGGAGGAGAGTATCGACAGAAGGGACGAGGAGGACGAGGAGGCTGAGAGGTACGTCGATCACCTCGAAGCCGTACCCATCAGCAGCGGGCGGTTCTATCCGCCCGGCAGAGTGCTCGGCAGTGGTCAGGAGGACACTCTGGTGCATGTCTTCCAGATGCCCCGAAACGTGAAGTACGACCTGCTGCACGTCGACCTTCAGATCACGTACATGAGAAAAGACCGGGGATGGATCGACGTGGAGGATTTCCAGGATCCGCACCCGTCGTGGGAGAAGGGGACCGAGTACTACTGCCATCCGTCGGTGTGCGGGGAGAAGCTCATTTTCCAGGGGCTGCTACGCCACAACAACAACCTGATCAACGTGACGCGCGGACCGCACTACGTGAGAGCGGCCTGGTACGTGGACGGCCCTCCGGAATACTCCGTCTCTTCCCGCGGCTCCCCGGCCGGGAGTGCTGATCCTGCCGAAGTGAAGAAGGATATCGAGAGATTCGACGTTTCCACGGTGAACGCCTCTTCGGAGATCTCTGTCGCGGAGCTGCTGAAGTCTATGCCTTCTCCTCGGCCATCCTGACCCAGGATCCCGACTCCACCCCGGACTTCTCGTCGAGCTGCAGAGCCGCCCGCAGGCAGTGCAGCCCCGGCCTGCCGAGGGTCGCGAAGAGCTCGTTCGCCGGCACGGCGTCGGCTAGCCGGGGGACGAGACGCTTGATTTCCAGTGGGGCGTCGGACATCTCGGCGTTCTGCAACTGGACGGTGACGTCGAGGTCGGCGTTCCGTGTCTCTTCCGACTTCCAGTAGTCGTTGACGCCTTCGGTTCTCCACTCCCCGGGTATCACCGTCCGCAGGTCCCGCGTGAGGGTATCGACCGGGACGGAATCGAAGACGGCGTTCGTGCACACCGCGGCGGCCTCGGAGAGCGGTACGTCCGGCAGGCCCTGCGCGGAGGCGGCTTCTTCCTGCTTCTTCTTCATCCGGGCGATCTGCTCGTCCGACTCGCTCCGATCCCGCAGAGACGCACTCGCGTCGTACGTGACCTGTGCGAGTTCCTTTCTCTTCCCGTGGGGCGTGCCCGGGTCGCTGATGGTGGCCGCCGCCGTGGCCACCGCACGGATGTCATCGGCCGCCGGGCCCTGCATTCCGGCGTGGCGGTTCACGTTGGAGAGGAGGTTGCCCACGATCCCGGCCAGCTGTCCCCTCAGTTCCCGTGGCGTCCCGCGGTCGCCGATCATCGGCATGACGGATGCCGACCTCTCCGCGATCAAGGTGATCGCGCGCCGCTCCTCGGGTGGTGTCCCCGGCCGGTTGGCCGCGTTCAGTGTCGCGGTCACCTGCTTCACCAGCCCGGTCAGCTGACCCCGTGTCGCGTCGGGGGTCCCGGGGGCGCCGATCACATCCAGTGCGGCGCTCACCGTCCGTGCGGTCCGGATGGTCCCGTCCCGCACCTGCGGCGGGGTCTGCGGGTTCTGCATCGCCTCCAGGGTGGCGGTCAGTCGGTCCACGCCGGGAGCCAGCGTCTCGGGGACCTCCCCCTTCCTGCGGCTCAAGTCCGCCGTCACTCTGTCGAGTTCCAGCTTCTGCTGGTGCGGCTGCTGGGGCGGCGGGGGGCTGGGCGTCGACGTGTTCGACCCGGTCCGGTCCGGCGTCGTCGGTGAAGGCGCCGGCCCGGACGGCGTCGCGGACGGCGTCGCGGAGGGTGTCGCCGAGGGCGGCGCAGGGGGTGGCGTGGAGGCCGGCGCGGGTGTGTGAGGCGTGGGTGCCGGGGGCGGAGGCGTGGGTGAGGGGGACGTCCACCGTGCGGGCACGTCCGCTCCGGCCTCGTCGCCGAGCTGAGGTGCCGGCGTGGCGGTCGCTGCGCCCGCGGGCAACGCGAGCGCCGCGGCCAGGGCGGACGCACTCGTCATGCGGGAGAGATGTCGCCGGAGGGTTCTGGCCATCAGGGATCCAGAGGGGCTCGGTGCCGCCCTGTCCGGCGCGGACAGCGGGCGTCGGGGACGGTGGGGACGGTGGGGCGGTTCCGCCGTACGCCGGCGCGGTGCCCGGGTCTGATCCCGCACCGCTCACAGTGCCACCGCCGTCGCAGCCGCCCCCCAATGTCCACGTTCACTCCGCAGCCGGTGGGCCGCAACCCGGGCCACTCGGGGCCATGGCCGCCGCCTCCCGGTCAGCCGCGCGTCCGGTGTGGTTGAGCGCTCAAGGGCGTGCGGGCTGAACGCTCGAGGACGCGGGTGTTGAACGGTCAAGCAGGTGGCGGGAGCCGGGCGAGCCGGGTGAAAGTTCTTACCGGTGGTTTCAAGCCCCTTGCTGTAATCCTTTCGCCGGGGATACGGTCACGCGGGCGCCGGGCAGCGAGGCCGTGCCGCGGCGTGGGGTCGGACCACCCAGAGGATCCCCGGGGATCCAACAGAGCCGCATTCGCTAGGAGTTGTCACCTGTGATACCGAGATGGCCGGCGCCCAGGGCGCGCCGTACCCCGCATCGCAGAAGGGCCGCGGCCGTCACCGCCGTCGCCCTCGCCGCCGCACTCGTCCAGCCACTGGCCGCCCACGCGGCCGCCCCGCCGGCACCCCCCTCGGACGCGAGACTGGCCGCCGTAGCCGCTCGACACGACGACACCCGCGAGCAGTTCTACTTCGTCATGCCGGACCGTTTCGCCAACGGGGACCGGGCCAACGACCGGGGCGGACTGACCGGCTCGCGGCTCAGCACCGGCTACGACCCCACCGACAAGGGCTTCTACCAGGGCGGCGACCTCAAGGGCCTGACCAAGCGGCTCGACTACATCAAGGGCCTCGGCACCACCGCCATCTGGATGGCCCCGATCTTCAAGAACCGTCCGGTGCAGGGCACGGGCAGCAACGCCTCCGCCGGCTACCACGGTTACTGGATCACCGACTTCACCCGGGTCGACCCGCACTTCGGTACCGACGAGGACCTCTCGGCCCTCATCTCGAAGGCGCACGCCAAGGGCATGAAGGTCTTCTTCGACGTCATCACCAACCACACCGCCGACGTCGTCGACTACGAGCAGAAGTCCTACGACTACCTCTCCAAGGGCGCCTTCCCCTACCTGACGAGGGACGGACGGCCCTTCGACGACGCCGACCACGCGGCCGGCGGCGGGAGGTTCCCGGCCGTCGACGCCGGCTCCTTCCCGCGCACACCGAGGGCCACCAGCAGCGACAAGGTCCCCGCCTGGCTCAACGACCCCACCATGTACCACAACCGGGGCGACTCCACCTACGCCGGCGAGTCCGCCACCTACGGCGACTTCTCCGGCCTCGACGACCTGTGGACCGAACGTCCCGAGGTCGTCAGGGGCATGGAGCGGATCTACCAGCGCTGGGTGCGGGACTTCGGCGTCGACGGCTTCCGCATCGACACCGTCAAGCACGTGAACATGGAGTTCTGGACGCAGTGGGCCACGGCGCTCGACAAGTACGCCGCCGCGCACGGCCGGAAGAACTTCTTCATGTTCGGCGAGGTCTACTCGGCCGACACCTCCGTCACCTCCCCCTACGTCACCCAGGGCCGGCTGGACGCCACCCTCGACTTCCCCTTCCAGGACGCGGCCCGCTCCTACGCCTCCCAGGGCGGCAGCGCCAAGCGGCTCGCCGGCGTCTTCGGTGACGACTACAAGTACACGACCGGCAAGGCCAACGCCTACGAGCAGGTCACCTTCCTCGGCAACCACGACATGGGCCGCATCGGATACTTCCTGAAGCAGGACGACCCCGGGGCGACCGACGCCGAGATCCTCGCCAAGGACCGGCTCGCCAACCAGCTGATGTTCCTCAGCCGCGGCAACCCGGTCGTCTACTACGGCGACGAACAGGGCTTCACCGGCTCCGGCGGCGACAAGGACGCCCGCCAGACCATGTTCGCCTCGAAGGCCGCCGACTACCTCGACGACGACGAGATCGGCACCGACCGCACCCACGCGAGCGACGCCTACGACCCCAGCGCCCCGCTGTACCGGGAGATCGCCGCCCTCTCCCGGCTCCGGAAGAACAACCCGGCCCTCACCGACGGCGTCCAGACCGAGCGGTACGCGGCCGACGGCGCCGGTGTCTACGCCTTCACCCGTACGGACGCCGGGAGCGGCCGGGAGTACGTCGTCGCCTTCAACAACGCGGCCACGGCACGGACGGCGACCTTCCCGACCGGCTCGGCGGACATGCCGTACCGGGGCATCTACGGCACGGACACCACCGTGCGCAGCGACACCGGCAAGAAGCTCACCCTCACCGTCCCGGCCGGCGCCGCCGTCGTCCTGAAGGCGGCCGGCCCCCTCGCCGGACCCGCCGCCGAGCCGACGATCACGCTCCGGGCCCCCGGCACCGGCGCCACCGGCACCGTCGAGCTGTCCGCAGACGTCCAGGGCGGACAGCTCGACCGGGTCGTCTTCGCCGCCCAGACCGGCAACGGACCGTGGCGCACCCTCGGCTCCGCCGACCACGCCCCGTACAGGGTCACCCAGACCCTCGGCAAGGACGTACCGGCCGGCACCGCCCTGCGCTACAAGGCCGTCGTCATCGACTCCGCCGGGCACACCGCGAGCGCCACGGCGGCGAGCACCACCGGCACCCCGCCCGCGCCCGAGGTGCCCACGGCCACCTCCCGGGACTACGCGGTCGTCCACTACAAGCGCACCGACGGCGACTACGCAGACTGGTGCCTGTACGCCTGGGGCGACCTCGCCGACGGCGAGGCCACCACCTGGCCGGCCGGCCACCCCTTCACCGGCCGGGACGCCTATGGAGCCTTCGCCTACGTCAAGCTCAGGCCCGGCGCCTCGAACGTCGGCTTCCTGGTCGTCGACAAGAACGGCGACAAGGACGTCTCCGCCGACCGGAGCATCGACGTCACCGAGACGGGTGAGGTGTGGCTCGAACAGGGCAAGGCCGACGTCCTGACGCGGCGACCCGACCTGCCCGCCCAGGACAAGACCAAGGCCGTCCTCCACTACCACCGTGCCGACGGGAACTACGACGGCTGGGGCCTGCACGTGTGGACCGGCGCCGCACACCCCACCGACTGGTCGGATCCGCTGAAGCCGGTGAAGACTGATGCCTATGGCGCGGTCTTCGAGGTACCGCTCACCGAGGGTGCCACCAGCCTCGGCTACATCGTCCACAAGGGCGACGACAAGGACCTGCCCACCGACCGGGCACTGGACCTCCGGGCGGACGGCAACGAGGTGTGGCTGTTGAACGGCCAGGAGAAGTACCTGCTGCCACAGCCGGCCGGCAGCGCCGCCGCTCTCGACCCGAGCACGTCCAAGGCGGTCTGGATCGACCGGAACACCCTCGCCTGGAACGGCGTGGACGGCGCGGCCTCCACCCAGCTGCTGTACTCCGCCGACGGCTCGATCACCGTCCGGGACGGCGCACTCACCAGCGACGACGAGCGCTGGCTGCGGCTGTCGAAGACCACGCTGACCGACGCCCAGAAGGCGAAGTTCCCGCACCTGTCGGACTACGCCGCCTGGTCCGTCGACCCGCGCGACCGGGACCGGGTGCGCGCGGCGCTCAGGGGCCAGATCGTGGCCTCGCAGCGGGCGGCGAACGGCGCCGTGCTCGCCGCGACCGGTGTGCAGATCGCCGGTGTGCTCGACGACCTGTACCCCGCCGCGACGAAGGCCGCCCTCGGGCCGGTCTTCCACGACGGGAAGCCGACCCTCGCCGTCTGGGCGCCCACGGCGCGGAGCGTCTCACTGGAGCTGGACGGCTCGATCGAGCCCATGCACCGCGACGACACCACCGGCGTCTGGTCGGTCACCGGCCCGGCGTCCTGGAAGGGCAAGCCCTACCGGTACGTCGTCCAGGTCTGGGCGCCCACCGTCCGCAAGACGGTCACCAACAAGGTCACCGACCCCTACTCGGTCGCCCTGACCGCCGACTCCGAGCGCAGCCTGGTGGTCGACCTGACCGACCGGTCCCTCGCGCCGAGCGGCTGGTCCGGGCTGCGCAAGCCCGAGGCCGTACCGCTGAAGGACGCGCAGATCCAGGAGCTGCACATCCGCGACTTCTCCGTCGCCGACCGCACCTCGAAGCACCCGGGCACCTACCTCGCCTTCACCGACAGGGACAGCGACGGCTCGAGACACCTGCGCCGGCTGGCCGCGTCCGGCACGTCGTACGTGCACCTGCTCCCCGCGTTCGACATCGCCACCATCCCGGAGAAGAAGGCGGACCAGGCGAGAACCGACTGCGATCTGGGCTCCTACCCCGCGGACTCCGACAAGCAGCAGGAGTGCGTGGCGAAGATCGCCGCCAAGGACGCCTACAACTGGGGCTACGACCCGTACCACTACACGGTCCCCGAGGGCTCGTACGCCACCGACCCCGACGGCACGGCCCGCACGGTCCAGTTCCGCAGCATGGTCCAGGCACTCAACCAGGACGGACTCCGGGTCGTCATGGACGTCGTCTACAACCACACGGCGGCCGCCGGACAGGCGGACACCTCGGTGCTCGACCGCATCGTGCCCGGCTACTACCAGCGGCTCCTCGCGGACGGCTCGGTGGCCGACAGCACCTGCTGCGCGAACACCGCGCCGGAGAACGCGATGATGGGCAAGCTCGTCGTGGACTCGATCGTCACCTGGGCCAGGCAGTACAAGGTCGACGGCTTCCGATTCGACCTCATGGGCCATCACCCGAAGGCCAACATCCTGGCCGTCCGCAAGGCCCTTGACGCGCTGACCCCCGCCAAGGACGGCGTCGACGGCAAGAAGATCATCCTGTACGGCGAGGGCTGGAACTTCGGCGAGGTCGCGGACGACGCCCGCTTCGTGCAGGCCACGCAGAAGAACATGGCCGGCACCGGGATCGCCACCTTCTCCGACCGGGCCCGGGACGCCGTGCGCGGCGGCGGTCCCTTCGACGCCGACCCCGGAGTCCAGGGCTTCGCGTCCGGTCTGTACACCGACCCCAACTCCTCCACCGCGAACGGCACCCCGGCCGAGCAGAAGGCCCGGCTGCTGCACTACCAGGACCTGATCAAGGTCGGGCTGACCGGCAACCTCGCCGGGTACCGCTTCACGGACACGAACGGCAGGAAGGTCACCGGCGCGGAGGTCGACTACAACGGCTCGCCCGCCGGATACGCGGCCGCTCCCGGAGACGCCCTCTCCTATGTGGACGCGCACGACAACGAATCGCTGTTCGACGCCCTGGCCTACAAGCTCCCCAAGGACACGGCCGCCTCCGACCGCGCCCGGATGCAGGTGCTCGCGATGGCCACGGCCGCTCTCTCACAGGGGCCGTCCCTCTCCCAGGCGGGCACCGACCTGCTGCGCTCGAAGTCGCTGGACCGCAACTCCTTCGACAGCGGGGACTGGTTCAACGCCGTCCACTGGAACTGCGCCGACGGCAACGGCTTCGGCCGCGGGCTGCCGCCGGCCGCCGACAACCGGTCCAAGTGGGAGTACGCCGCACCGCTGCTCGGCACCGTCGAGGTCGGCTGCCCGCAGATCACCGGCGCGTCGGCCGCCTACCGGGACCTGCTGCGGATCCGTACGACCGAGAAGGCCTTCTCCCTCGGCACGGCCGCGCGGGTACAGGACCGCCTCTCCTTCCCGCTGTCCGGTACGGACGAGACGCCGGGAGTGATCACCATGAGCCTCGGTGACCTGGTCGTCGTCCTCAACGCCACCCCGCGGCAGCAGGAGCAGCGGGTCGGCGCCCTCGCCGGAACGCCCTTCGCGCTGCACCCGGTGCAGGCGGCCGGCGCCGACCCGGTGGTGAAGACCTCCTCCTACGCGACCGGCTCCGGCACGTTCACCGTGCCGGCCCGGACGGTGGCGGTGTTCAGCAGGGCGAAGAACTAGGGTGAGGCCCTGGCCGTAGAACAGGAGTGCGCATGCCGCAGATCACCGTCGACTACTCCGGCACCATGGAGAACGCCTTCGACCGGGAGGGATTCGCCCGTGCCCTGCACGAGGCGACCGTGGAGATCGCGGCGGCGCGGCCGCAGGCCTGCACGACGCAGTTCCGGCCGAGCGCGCACACGGTGTTCGGGTACGAGGATCCCGGGGCACGCGGGCACGCCGTCGTGCACGTGAGGATCGAGCTCCTCGCCGGACGCGACGACGAGACGAAGGCGCGGCTGTCCGAGGCCGTGCTGGAGCTGCTCCGGGGGCATGTCGCCGAGGCGGCGTTCACCCTGCACGCGTCCGCGGAGGTCCGCGACCTCGACCCGTCCTACCGGAAGTTCGACCGCTAGAGGCCGGTTCAGGACGCGAGGGACATGAGCCGGCCGACCAGCTCCGCGAAGGGGCCGTCGGCCGGCTCGTTCCGTGCCATCGTGTGCAGCAGGGCGGCCGTGTCCTCGTCGTGGACGGCGCCCACGGCGGCCAGCGCGGCGAAGTCGTGCACGAGCTGGACCTCCAGCTCGGCACGCGGGACACGCCGGCCGTCCAGCCAGATCAGCGCGGTGGACTCGGCGAGCGAGATCCAGGAACGGACGACCAGCTCCAGGCGCGGGGACGGGTCGGTCACGTCCAGGTGCGACAGCATCTGCTCGTACGCGGCCTGCCGCACCGAGTCGATGAGCGCGTGGGTGGCCGAGACATGCTCCCTCGAGCCGATCCCGTCGGCGGAGACGGCCGGGCCGCCGCGCATCAACGCCGAGAACCCGGGACCGTGTTCGTCCACGAAATCGAAGAAGCGGCGCATCACGCGCAGCAGCCGGGCGCCGAGCGGGCCCTCGTGCGGCTCGGCGAAGCGGCCCGCGAGATCCTCGGCGGCCCGCTTCAACGCGGCCTCGTACAGGCTGAGTTTGCCGGGAAAGTAGTGGTAGACCAGCGGACGTGAGATGCCCGCGGCCGACGCTATCTCGTCGATGGAGACCTCGTCGGGCGAGCGCCTGCTGAACAGTTCGAGGGCGACGCCGATCAGCTGCTGCCGCCGCTCCTCGACGCCCATCCTGCGGCGAACCCCGGTACTCATGCGAACACCTTACCGATCAGATCCGGCCGCCGACGTTCACATGTCGAGCACCAGGCGGCCGCTCCGGGACCGAGACACGCAGAGCAGCATGGAGTCGGCGCGTTCCGCGTCCGTCAGCAGCTCGTCCCGGTGGTCTATCTCACCCTCCAGCACACGCTGTTGGCAGGTCCCGCAGAAGCCCTGTTCGCAGGAGTAGGCGGTGTTCGGCAGTTCGCGTCGCACGGCCGCCAGCAGGGTGGAGTCCGCGGGCACCGTGCAGGTCCGGCCGCTGCGCCGCAGCTCCACCTCGAACTCGGCGTTCCCGTCGGCCGACGTACGGGGCGCGAACCGTTCGAGGTGCAGCGTGGCGCCCTCGGGCAGGCGTGCCTCGACCGCCGCCATCAGGCCCTCGGGTCCGCAGCAGTAGACGGCCGTGCCCGCCGCCACGCCCGCGAGCAGCGCGTCCAGGTCCGGGCGGCCGTCCTCGTCCTCGGCGACCAGCGTCAGCCGGTCCCCGGCGAGGCCCCGCACCTCCTCCAGGAACGGCATCGACGCCCTGGTCCGCCCCCCGTACAGCAGCCGCCAGTCGGCGCCGTCCGGCAGGGCCCGCAGCATCGGCAGGACCGGGGTGACGCCGATCCCGCCGACGACGAACAGGTACGCCGGAGCCGCCACCAGCGGGAAGCGGTTCCGGGGCCCGCGCACCTCGAGCTCCATGCCCTCGGCGAGCTGCTCGTGCACCTCGCGCGAGCCGCCCCGGCCGTCCCCGACCAGCCGCGTGGCGATCGTGTAGGAGGAGGGGTCCGCGGGGTCCCCGCACAGCGAGTACTGCCGCACGAGGCCGGAGGGCAGCACCAGATCGAGGTGCGCCCCGGGCTCCCAGCCGGGCAGGCCGTCACCTTCCAGGCGCAGTCGTACGACGCCGTCGGCGATCGTCTCGCGGGAGGCGAGCAGCAGCCGCAGCGCCCGCGAACGCGGCCGGCCGGAGACCGGCGGGTCCAGGGCGGGCAGCGGCCACAGCGGGGAGGTCCTGACCCGGCGGCGCAGGGCCCGCCTGCTCAGCAGCGCGGCGCCCGCGAGGAGCGCGAGGGTCCGCGGCTTCGGCATCACGCCAGCCCCTTCTCCGCGGCCAGCGCGGCGGGGGAGGAGGCCAGATAGGCCACGGCCTGCTCGGTGGAGCAATCGTGGGAGGGGTGGTAGGCGCGGCTGAGGTAGCGCGGGATGGACTTCAGCATGTCTCCGGTGGCGGGCAGGGTGCCCTGCCGGCTGCTGCGGTGGAAGTCCCGGAAGGACGCCTTGCCGTCCACGAGTGTCGGATCGTTCTCCATGAAGAAGCGGGTCCCGCGCTGCCACAGGAACACCAGCGCCGAGAAGGCCAGGGCCCACGTGCGCACCCGGCGCCGGTAGCCTCCGTCCACGTGCAGGAACAGGTCGAAGGCGACCGAGCGGTGCTCGACCTCCTCGGCGCCGTGCCAGCGCAGCAGGTCCAGCATGGTCGGGTCGGCGCCGCGCCGGTCCAGCTCGGCGGCGTTGAGGACCCAGTCGCCGAGGAAGGCGGTGTAGTGCTCGATGGCCGCGATGAGGGCCACCCGCTCGAGCAGCCACCAGCGCCGTGCCCTGCCCGGCGGCAGGGTGCGGTCGCCGAGCAGCTTCTCGAAGAACCAGTCGACCTGTGCGGTGTACGGCGTCGGGTCGAGCCCCAGCTCCCGCAGGCGCGGCAGGACCTCGTCGTGCGCCTGGGAGTGCATGGCCTCCTGCCCGATGAAGCCGACGACGTCCTCGCGCAGCCGGTCGTCCCGGATGAGGGGGAGCACCTGCTTGTACACGTGCACGAACCACCGCTCACCGGCGGGCAGCAGCAGGTGCAGCACGTTGATGGTGTGCGTGGTGAACGGGTCGCCGGGCACCCAGTGCAGCGGCGTGTCCTCCCACGAGAAGGACACGTTGCGGGCCTTGAGCGGGATGCGCTCCGACTCCACCGGCCGGGCCTGCGTGTTAGACATGGCGTCAATGTACTGACGAGTAGGGCGCCTGTGAACCCTTGTGGTGCCGCTTGTTTACATCCGTGTCAGCAACCGCTGCCGGGTGGGCGCGGGCCGGCTTCTCCCCGGTCCAGCCGTCACCCGGGCGCGGCGGCGAGGCCCGGCGGCGCTCACCGCAGTCCGCTGACCGACCGCCCGTCCGTCAGCGTCCCCTCCAGGTCCGCCCGGGCCCCCTGCCCGGCCCGGGCCGCCAGCAACGGCCCCTTGGCGGAAGCCGTGACGCCACCCGTCGCCCGGACCGACGCCGTCTCCTTGCTGCCCGCCGCCAGCAGATACCAGTGCCCGGCACCGGACTTCCACAGCACCCCGGCCAGCACCTGGGGCTCGCGGGTGCCGCACGCCGGGACGTCGGTGCCCTTCGCGACGGCCGTCCCGGCCGCCGCGCCCGGCGGGTGGAACTGGGCCGTCGCGGCCGTGCCGTCACCGCGCCAGGTCTCGGCCCGGGTGCACACCCAGTCGGCCGCCCCACTGCCGTCGGGCAGTGGCTGCTCGGCGTAGGCCCAGGCGTTGACGCTGCGGATGCCCGACGAGCGCTCGGCCGACAGTGAGCAGGCGAACGGCGCCCACGAGCGCAGCCCCTGCGCGCCGGACGCCTCGCCGGTCGCGCCGGGACGCCCCGCGGTGAGGTGGGCGGGGACCAGCTCACCGAGGTCCGTGGAGAGCTGGGTGCCGGCGGCGTCGGTCAGCTGGAGCACGGTCCAGGAGGTGCAGTTGCCCGCCCGCAGCGCGGGGCTGGCCAGCGACGCGGTGATGCCGTCGCCGGTGCGGGCCAGGGGCGCGGCGGCCGCGTCCGGCTTCATCAGATCACGTGCGGCCGCCTTCCGTACCCAGGGCGCGGTCAGATAGCGGACGTTGCCGTCGGAGCGGCCCAGCACCAGCGCGCTCGCCTCGGCGCCGGACGCGCCGTCGACCCGGGCGAAGTCGAGGGCCGCGCCCTGGGTGCCGTCCTTCGGCTCGGCGTAGCGGGCGATCCGCAGACCGTCGTAGAGGACCACCAGCCGGACGTTGTCGACCACGCCCGCGTAGAGCAGCTGGGGTGGCCCGGCCGGGCCGCCGGTCTGGGTGCCCGGGGTGGCCGAGACCCGGACCGTCTCACCGGGCCGGGCCCACACGGCCAGGGCGCGGCGCAGCAGGGCCCGGTCGCCGGTGAGCGGGCCGCGCGCGGGCCACACCGAGAAGTCGGTGCGCGCCGCCGACCGCCAGGCCGTGGGGGAGACCCGGGTGAGTCTGCCGGGATCGAGGGCGGCCTCGGCGGCCGGGTTCCCGGCGTAGACGGGTGCGGCGGCGCCGTCCGAACCCCAGCCGCCGCCGGGCAGGGCGACCAGCGCCCCGCACACGGCGAGCGCGGCGGCCGCGGCGAGGGCGGCCTTCGTGTGCTGGCGGCGCCGCACCAGATCGGTGGGCCGGGCCTGCAGCGAACAGGGGTCGAACTCGGGGGAGGAGAGCAGCGCGGGCTGCGCGGGCACGCCGTTCGCCGCCGCCAGCGCGCCGCCCGGGTCGTCGACGCCTGCGGCCGCGAGGATCGCGTGCACGCCGGCGTCGGGCAGATTCTCCAGCCCACGCAGCACGTACGCGGCCCGGGCCGGACCGGACAGGGCCGACAGCCGCTGGTCCAGGGCGAGTTCGTCGGCACCGCCGGAGCGCGGGAACAGCCGCAGCCCCCATACCTGGGGCAGCGGCGCCGGCAGCTGGGCGAGCCGGAGCAGGCCCTTGCGGGGGCGGCCCGCCTCCAGGGCCGCGCGCAGCACCCGCTCACGCAGACAGACGTACCCGGGGTCGCCCTCCCGCCCCGAGGCCTGCGCCGGCAGCACGGACGGCTGCTTGCGGCCCCGGGGCAGGGCGCGCTGGGCGAGGGCGTGCGCGGTCAGCACCCGGCGGGAGCGGCCGAGGCCGGGCGGCAGCACCAGATAGGCGATCCGGACCAGACGTGGGTAGTGCTCGACGAGCGCGGCCTCGGCCTGCTCGAAGCCGACCGGTGCGGTGGAGGCGGGTGCGTGACGCTGGGCTACATCCTGTGACTGCACGTCCGGGAAAACGAGTGAACCGGTGGGAAGTCACCGCCGTACGAGTGGTCACGCCTCCGGTTCGACCAGGGCGCGCGCGTAGTTGGCCATCGACCGCTGGTAGCGCGGCAGATGGGGAGCCAGGGCACCGAGGACGAGGGACAGGCCCTCGCGGTCGCGGCCGAGGCTGGACAGGCACAGCGCGAGGGTCGCCCGCACCGCGTCGTCCAACTCGTCCGACGGTGCGTCCAGTTCCGGGGTGAGCAGCTTCACGCCCTCCTCGGCCTGCCCGGTGTTCCGCAGCGAACTCGACAGCTGGATCCTGGCCCGCCGGCCCTTGTAGCCGCCGAGCCCCCGCGCGAGCGCCTCCCGGTACAACGGCACCGCCTTGTCCGAGTGCCCGGTCGAGTCCCAGGCGCAGGCCTGCTCGAAGGGGCCCAGCGGACTGTCGCCCGGCAGCTCGGCGACGAGCGCGTCGATCAGGGCGCGGAACTCGTGCGCGCGCTCTTCGGGGTAGTCGTCGAAGGAGGCCCAGGCGGCGGCCACACGGTCTTCCCAGTTCCGGTTCACCGGGTCACCCTCGCACATCCGTACGTGGCCGGCGATCGATTTGAGCACGGCGGGCGCGGGAGCCGTATCCCCTGGACGGGGTCCCGCGCCGGGGCTCCGCGCGGCATGCTTGGCCCACCCGGACCGGAGGAACAGATGAGGTTGACAGGACTGCTGCTCGGCGCCGCAGCCGTAGTGGCGCTGGCGGGCTGCAGCTCGGGCGCGGACACCCGGGCGGTGCCGGCCACCGCCACCGGCAGCCTGGAGCGCCTTGCCGCCGAGGTGAAGTGCAAGCCGAACATGCAGACCGACGCGGACGAGATCCGTCAGGCCCTCTGCAAGAACGGCGACGGCAGGTTCATCCTCGCCACCTTCGCCACCGACCGCGGCCAGCGCGAGTGGATCAACGACGCCAAGGACTACGGCGGCCACTACCTCGTCGGCCGCAAGTGGGTGGCCGTCGGCGACGACGGGGTGGTCTCGGCGCTGCGCGGCACGCTGGGCGGCGAGGTCGAGAACGGCGTCGACCACCACGCGCACGCGCACAGCGGCTGACGCGTCCGGCGGGCACGGCGAAGGCCGGTGACGGGAGGGGGATCCGTCACCGGCCTTCTGTCATGGGCCCGCTGCTGGGGTCAGGAGCAGTTCTGACCCCGGTTGACGCAGTTGGCGATCTTGCTGGCCAGACCGTTCCTCGTGATGCTGATGAAGTCGTCGTGGTCCGTGGCCGCCTTGTGCAGCTGTTCGGGGAACCCGTCCACCGCGTAGGCGTTCTTCACCTGGCCGTTCTGGAGGGTCGGCGGGGTGATGTCGTAGACCAGGCGCATCGTCAGCTGCGGAATGGCCTTGAAGCCGTTCTGGCAGTTGCCGTTGGCGTCGGCGAACGCCACGTGGGTGCGGTGGTTGGCGCTGTCCGCGTTCTGCCCGTCCCAGCAGCTCTGGAAGGCGAACGTACGCACCACCTTGCTGCCCTGCGGGCAGATCGGGTACTGCTCGGTCAGCTGCACCTTGTTCTCGAAGCCGGTGCAGCTCCAGTGCGCGTTGGCGTTGGCCAGGCCGTTCGTGGTGGTCTTGGCGTCACCGGTGATGATCCGCAGGAACTGCGGCATCGCCACGACCTTGCCGCGCGGGCTGCCCACGTACTTGATCTGCGCCTGCGACGGGACCAGGATCTTGCCGACGTTGCCTTCCTTGCCACCGCCGTCCTGGTTCTGGTCGAAGTCCTGCGAACCGTCCTGGAGCCGGACCACCGGCCAGTAGTACGACGACAGGTCGCTGCGGTTCTGGCAGCTGGTGCCGCCCTGCAGGAACGTCTGGTTGCTGGAGAACGCGTTGATCTTCTGGTTGCCGACGTAGTCGTGCGTGTGGTGCGCGCCGTTGGTCACGCCGGGCGCCACGATCACGTTGTCGGTGTTGTGGTTCTTGTTGGCGTTCACCCCGCAGCGCGTGGTGAAGCTGCCGGTCGAGGCGGAGCGGCTCTGGCGGGGCTTGCCCTGCACGTTCGGCTGGACCTTGGTGATGTCCACGAAGTCGGCCGCGACCGGGCCGTTGCCGGCCTGCCCGCCGATGTTCTGCTGCTGCCCGTTGCCCTGCTGGCCGCCCGCGCCCTGCTGCTGGCCGCCGTTCTGCTGCTGACCACCGCTGTTCTGGCCGTTGTTCTGCTGGCCGCCGTTCTGCTGCTGGCCACCGTTGTTCTGGCCGTTCTGCCCGCCGGCGGTGGTCTGGTCGGCGTTCTGGGCGGTGCAGGTGGCGAGGGCCGCCAGATCGCCTGGCGTGGTGCCGCCCTGTCGGCTGATCTCCAGTCTGATCCGGTCGAGGATCACCGTCCGCCGTTGCTCCAGCGGCCGCAGGATGGAGTTCTGCACGAAACTCGCGTCCCTGGCCTGTGCGTCCCGCGTGGTCGCCAGACGCTGGTAGGCGTCGGTGATCTGGCGGTCGAGGTTGGCCAGTTCCCCGGCGACCTCCCCCCGGGCCTGGGTGGGCACGTTCGTCAGCTTCTGGCCGACGTCCGGGCAGGAGAGCGTCGCGACCTGCGCCGAGGCGGCCTTGGTCTGGTTGCCTCCCCACGTCTGGTGGTTCGACTCGTGCGCCGAGGCGTAGAAGTTCGCCCAGATCAGCCCGCCCCCACCGAGCGCTAGGGCCGCCGATGCGGCTATGGCCTTGTTGGCCAGCGGCGTACGGCGTTTTCGTGTGTTGCGTCCCATGGAACTCCTCTGACTTCCTTGCGGGGCAGCATCGAGGCGCCCGACAGGAGTGAAGCGGCGCCCTTCCATACGGACACCGCCCCGGAGGTGTTCACCGGTCCCGCGAATTCCTCACCGGCTCTTCGCGTCACAGGTTCCCCAACATGGGCCTGACCAGCGGGGGTTCACGCAGATCAACGATCGCCGTCCAGATAGGCGAGCACGGCCAGAACGCGCCGGTTGTCATCGTCCGACACCTCCAGACCCAGTTTGGTGAAGATGTTGGAGGTGTGCTTGGCGATGGCCCGTTCCGTCACCACGAGCTGCGCCGCGATGCCCGCGTTCGACCGGCCCTGCGCCATCAGCTCCAGCACCTCCCGCTCGCGCGGGGTGAGGTGGCCGAGCGGCCGGTCGTCACCGGCCCGCCGGGACAGCAGCTGCCGGATCACCTGCGGGTCCATCGCCGTACCGCCCTGGGCCACCCGCCGTACGGCGTCCACGAACTGGTCGGCGTCGAAGACCCGGTCCTTGAGCAGGTAGCCGATCCCGCCGTCGCCGTCGGCGAGCAGCTCGCGCGCGTACAGCTGCTCCACGTGCTGGGACAGCACCAGCACCGGCAGTCCGGGCCGCTCCCGGCGGGCCGCGAGCGCGCACTGCAGGCCCTCGTCGGTGTGGGTGGGCGGCAGGCGGACGTCGACCACGGCGACGTCGGGCCGTGCCTCGGCCAGCGCCCGGGTCAGTTCGGGTCCGGACTCGACGGCGGCCGCGATCTCGAAGCCGTAGGCCTCCAGCATCCGGACCAGGCCGTCGCGCAGCAGGAAGAGGTCTTCGGCTAGGACGACGCGCACGGGATCTCCATGGTCACCAGGGTGGGGCCGCCGGGCGGGCTGCTGACGGCGAGGACGCCGTCGAATGTACCGAGCCGCCGCTCGACCCCGGCGAGTCCGGAGCCGGCCCCGATCGCCGCGCCGCCCCTGCCGTTGTCCGTGACCGTGACCCGCAGCCGGCCCTCGGCGTGGTGCACGTCGATCCAGATCCGGTCCGCGCCGGAGTGCTTGACGGCGTTGGTGAGCACCTCGCTGACCGCGAAGTAGGCCGCCGACTCCACCGGTGCGTCCACCCTGCCGGGCAGCTCCACGGTCACCTCCGTGGGCAGCGGCAGCCGCAGCGCCAACGCCCGTACCGCGTCGCCCAGTCCGCGTTCGGCGAGGACCGGCGGATGGATGCCGCGCACCAGGTCGCGCAGCTCCTCCAGGGCGTCGGCGGAGTTCCGGCGGGCCTGGGCGAGCAGTTGCCTGGCCCGGGCCGGGTCCCGCTCGACCAGCATCTCGATGGTGCCGAGGTCCATGCCCATGGCGACGAGCCGGGCCTGGGCGCCGTCGTGCAGGTCCCGCTCGATGCGGCGCAGCTCGGCGGCGGAGGCGTCCACCGCGTCCTGCCGGGTCTCGGTCAGCACGCGTACACGTTCGGCGAGTTCGCCGTCGCCGGTGCCGAGCACCGCCCGGGCGAGCCGGAAGTGCAGGGTGAGCAGGCGCGGGGTGAGGCGGTAGGTGGCGAAGAGGAGCACGGTGGCCGTGGCGGCCGCACCGAGCTGGGTCGGCCCTCCGGTGACCGGCACGAAGCCGTACCAGTAGGTGCCGCCGTCCGAGAGCACCCGCCACAGCCCGGCGGCCACCGCGAACCCCTCGAAGGGGTAGAACAGCAGCACGGCCGGGAGCAGCGCGGTGAAGAAGCCCGCGGTCATGTCCACCGGCAGCCACAGCACGTCCCGCCTGGTCTGCGGGTCGCCGAGCATGCGGAAGGTGCGGGTCCAGGGCTTGGCGCCGGCCGGCACGGGCCGGTACGCCGACGGGATCCGCACCCCGCACCACTCCTCGGCGAGCCTCCTGCGGACGTCCGCAAGGGCGCGCACCCCGGTCAGGATCGCCGGGGTCGTGAAGAGCCCCACACCGACCGGGATGAGCACGACGGAGAGCAGGGTCAGGACGAGGAACGCCACACTGCAGGGCAGCACGGCCAGGGCCAGGACGAGTCCCCGCACGGCGGCCAGCACCACTTCGCGGGCGCGGGTGCGCAAGGCGTCGCTCTTCTCGGTGTTCATGGCGTCAGTCTGGCCGACCCCCCGGACCCGGGTCACTGGCCCTCGCCCCCCTCCCGGAGGGTGGTGCCAGGTGCACCCCCGCCGTGCCGAGCAGCCCCGCCTCCACCTCGGGGGCCACGCCCCGCACCGTCCGGTCCGGCCGCTGCGGCGCCGTACCGCCGATCTCCGTCAGCCACCGCCAGGTGTCGGCGACGGTCTCCGCGGCCGGCCGGCACACCAGCCCGGTGGCCAGCGCCCGGGTCACGTCGGCGCGGTGCACGGCGTCGTACAGCTCGCCGCCCGGCGGCACCCACACCGGCAGCCCGGTCCACGGCTCCACACCGGCGTCCAGGATCACCTCCGGGTCGGTCCAGCGGAGTTCGGCGTCCGCGCCGGTGGCCCGGACGCAGGCCCCGAGCAGTTCGCCCATGGTGGTGTGACCCGGCGGCCCGACCATGTTGTACGGCCCGCCCGCCGCCCGCTCAACCGCCCCGAGCAGCCAGCCGGCCAGGTCGCGCACGTCGATGAACTGCACTGCCAGTTCACGCGGTCCGGGAGCCAGGACCGGGCCGCCGCGGGCGATCCGGGTCAGCCACCAGGGCAGCCGGCCCACGTTCTCGTACGGGCCGAGGATCAGCCCGGCGCGGGCCAGCAGCGAGTCCCGGGCGCCGAAGGCCTCGACGGCGGCCAGCTCGCCGCCCCGCTTGTCCCGGGGGTAGTCGAGCGCCCCGGCGTCGGCGGCGGCGCCCTCGATCAGCGGAGCGTCCTCGGTGGCTCCGGGCGGCCAAGGCCAGGCGTACACGGACCGGCTGGAGACGTACGCGTACCGCCCGGCGCGGCCCCGCAGCAGCCGTGCCGCGGCCAGCACGGCGCGCGGCGCCCCCGACCAGGTGTCGACGACGGCGTCCCAGCCGCCGTCGTCGGCCGCGAGGGCCGCGAGGCCGTCGGGGGCGGTGGGGGGGCCCGGCCGCCCCCCCCCCCCGCGGGGCGGGGCCGCCCCCCCCCCGGGGCAGAACGGGCACAGCCCC
>NZ_JBICWT010000015.1:166994-246736 GCF_043199955.1 Streptomyces sp. NPDC048514
CGCGCCGCCCGCGCCGCCCCCCCCCCCCGCCGCTGGCCCCCGCCGGCCCCCCCCGCCCGGGGCCGCGGCGGGGGGGCGGGGGGGGGGGGGGGGGGGGGGGCGGCCGCCCCCCCGCGACCGCACGCCGGCGGGCGGCCGGTGCCGCCCGCGGTGGAAGACGGTCACCTGCCAGCCGCGGTCCCGCGCGGCCTCCACCACGGCCCGCCCGACGAACTCCGTACCGCCCAGCACCAGAAGTCTCATGCCGCCGATCGTGCCCGGTCCGGGCGCGCGGCGGCACGGACTCTGCCGAGGGCGGAGCGGATGGGTCAGCGGCCGGTCGGGGGGATGTACTTGTAGCCGACCCGGCGCACCGTCTGGATCGCCTGGCGGTGGCCGGGGCCCAGCTTGCGGCGCAGCCGGGCGACGTGCACGTCGACCGTGCGGCCGTCGCCGACGTGGCCGTAGCCCCACACGGTGGTGACGAGCTGGTCGCGGGTGTGCACCCGGTGCGGGTGGGCCACCAGGTGCGCGAGCAGCTCGAACTCCAGGTAGGTGAGGTCGAGATCGTGGCCGTCGACGCCGGCGGTGCGCCGCACGGGGTCGATCCGCACCAGCGGTTCGGTGGCCGCCGCCGGTCCGGTCGGCGCGGCCGGCGCGACCTCCGCCGGGTCCGGCACCGCGACCGGCGGGAACGGCGGCCGCTGGTCGGCCGGGACCAGCACCAGGTAGCCGACCATCGGCGGGTGACCGGGCAGGCTGGGCAGGGAGTGCTGCGGCGCGGGCAGCCAGGTGGCGCCCGGCGGCAGGAAGCCCGCGACGTCGGCCACCTCGTCCCGGTCGACGGCGCGCAGCCGGTTCCGGGTGCCGTGGGCGGTGGGGGCGGGAACGGTCAGGGCGGCGGTGGAGAGGGAACGAGTGGTCGCCATGGGAGATCAGCTCTTTCGCGCGAGGAGTTCGTCGAGGGACACGGCGGCCGTGATGCGTGGTCGCGGCGGCGCCGGGGACGTACTTCGTTTCGCGCTGGCCGAAGGCCGGGGTGTACGGCTTTAGAGGGCCCGCGCGTTCATCGCGCGGCAACACACCCGGTCGAAGTCGTGATGCTGGCGGGAAGGCCAGAAGGGCTCGAGGTCGTGACGACCCGTCGCGATGTGCTTCTGGAAGCTGGCCATGGCCCTATTCAAGCAGAGATGGGTCCCGGACAGGACCCTCCTCTCACTTCCTGGACGCTTCATCGGCGTGAAGTCGGCGTTGCGGCGGTCGGTGCGGCGGTCGTACCTCCGCCGGACGCCCGGGGAGCGGGCATGCGCGAGGGGCGCCCGCCCGGTGGCGGACGCCCCTCGCGGAGCGGGGATCAGGCCTGGCCGGCCTTCTCCAGCGCGGCACAGCAGGTGTCCACCAGCAGACGGGTGACGACGTACGGGTCGACGTTGGCGTTCGGGCGGCGGTCCTCGAGGTAGCCCTTGCCGTCCTTCTCGACCTGCCACGGGATGCGGACGGAGGCACCGCGGTCGGAGACGCCGTACGTGTACTCGTCCCACGGGGCCGTCTCGTGCAGACCCGTCAGGCGCTCGTCGATGCCGGCACCGTAGTTCTTGACGTGGTCGAGCGGCTTGGAACCCTCGCCGAGCGACTCGCACGCGGTGATGATCGCGGCATAGCCCTCGGATCCCTCACGCATGGCCTTGGTGGAGAAGTTGGTGTGCGCGCCCGCGCCGTTCCAGTCGCCCTTGACCGGCTTGGGGTCGAGGGTCGCCGAGACGCCGAAGTCCTCGGCCGTGCGGTACAGCAGCCAACGGGCCACCCACAGCTGGTCGGAGACCTCCAGCGGGGCGAGCGGGCCGACCTGGAACTCCCACTGGCCCGGCATGACCTCGGCGTTGATGCCCGAGATGCCGAGACCCGCCTTCAGGCAGTTGTCCAGGTGGGCCTCGACGATCTCGCGGCCGAAGATCTCGTCGGCGCCGACACCGCAGTAGTAACCGCCCTGCGGCGCCGGGAAGCCGTTCTCGGGGAAACCGAGCGGGCGGGTGCCGTCGAAGAAGGTGTACTCCTGCTCGATGCCGAAGATCGGCTCCTGCGCGGCGAACCGCTCGGCGACCTCGGCCAGCGCGGCGCGCGTGTTGGACGGGTGCGGGGTCATGTCCGTGTCCAGGACCTCGCACAGCACCAGGATGTCGTCGCCGCCGCGGATCGGGTCCGGGCAGCTGAAGACCGGCCTGAGCACGCAGTCCGAGGAGTGGCCCTCGGCCTGGTTGGTGGAGGAGCCGTCGAAGCCCCAGACCGGCAGCGTGTCGAGACCTGCCGGGGCACCCGTGATGATCTTCGTCTTGGAACGGAGCTTGGCCGTCGGCGCGGTGCCGTCGATCCAGATGTACTCAGCCTTGAAGGCCACGGGGCCACATCCTTCGGGGTGGGTCGGGCGCACTCGCGGATGCCGCGGCGCTGCGGCACCGGGGCGCCGCTCGATCTGCCGGGCAGCCTGTCAACAGGCCGTTTCCCGTCCATTGCCCGTATGTGAACCCCGTGTTACCTGGCCATCATGTGGCACGGCTCACCTTGTGGGGCGGGGGCGAGGGGGATATGGCCGTTCATTCCCCGCCGGCCGCGGCCTCCCGGACCCCCCGCAGGAAGTCCCGGATCGCGGACCGCTGGTGCTCGTCGTAACCGCGCAACAGCTCCACGGAGCGTTCGATCAGCGGCCCGAAGGACGCCCAGCCGAGCTGGACGGCACGCTCCTCCACCTCCACGACGACCCTGCGCCGGTCACGGGCGCCGCGCACCCGGCGGACCAGCCCTTCCCGTTCCAGCCGGTCGACGAGCGCGGTCGTACCCGCCGAATTGAGCCCCAGCACGGCCCCGAGCCGTCCGGCGCTCAGCTCCTCACCCGCCCGCCGGGCGTCCATGAGTGCGATCAGGGCGCGCACGTCCGTCGGGTGCATGCCGTGCCGCTGCGCGAACCGGGCACTGTGCAGACCGAGTTCGACGGTGGTGGCCCGCAGCAGGTGGACGATCTCCAGCTCGGGCGCCGGATCGGGTTCGGACGGGGTGGACATGAAGGCCCTCCGGGCTATTATCTCGCTCGGCAAACATCTCGCTCAACGAGATAATAGGGGGATTCCATGGCCGGGTGCGACCGCGCCGCGTTCCGGGTTGCGTACGACAAAGTCATGGCGAAGTGGCCCGGCGACCGGGAGGCCCGCACGGTGCCCACCCCCTTCGGCCGGACGCGTGTCAACGTCTGCGGCCCGAGCGACGCGCCCCCGCTGCTCCTGCTGCCGGGCGGCGGCGGAGCCACCTCCGCCTCCTGGTACGCCCAGGTCGCCGCCCTGGCCCGGATCCGCCGGGTGTACGCCGCCGATCTGATCGGCGCTCCCGGCCTGAGCGCACCGGCGGACGACCGTGGCCTGAGCGCATCGCCCGCGGGTCCCGGCCCGAGCGCATCGGCCGGCGACCGTCGTCCCCGGACGGTCGCCGACCTGTCCTGCTGGGTGGACGCCGTACTGGACGGTCTCGGCGTCACCTCCGCCGACCTGGCCGGGCATTCCTACGGCGGCTGGATCGCGCTGCACCACGCCCTGCGCGCGCCGGCCCGGGTGCGCCGCCTGTTCCTCCTGGACCCGACCGGATGCTTCGCCGGGTTCAAGGCGGCGTACCTGCTGCACGCCCTGCCGATGCTGCTGCGTCCCACGCCCCGCAGGGTCCGCGCGTTCCTCGCCTGGGAGACCGGGGGCGCGCCCCTGGACCCCGACTGGCTGAGCCTCCAGGAGGCGGCCGCGGGCTTCCCGGCCGGGAGACCGGTGACCGGCCCCCGGCCGGATCCGGCCGCGCTGCGCGCCCTGGAGGTGCCGGTCCTGCTGCTCGTGGCCGCGAACAGCAGGACCCATGACCCCGGGCGGGTGGCGGCCCGCGCCGCCGCGCTGCTGCCGCGCGTGGAGACCGCCGTCCTGCCCGACGTCTCGCACCACGCGCTGCCGCAGGCGGCGCCGGACGGCCTGGCCCGGCGTCTCACCGCTTTCCTGTCCGGTGCCTGAGCCTCACCCCACCTTCTCGATCACGGCACGCCGGATGAGGAACTTGCCGGGCTCCCGGACCTGCTCGAAGGCGGCGTTGTTGAGCAGGACGCAACTGCCGGAGGTCGACGTCACCTTCACCGTCGTGGACTTGTCGTTGTCCAGGTTGGTGACCTTCAGGGTCGTACCCGCCGGGAACTGGCCGCTGGAGGCGGCGGGGGCGCCGCCCTCGCCGGAGAGCGTCACCGTGGAGCCCTTGCACACCTGCTGACCGGAGGCCGCGGCCCCGCCGCCGTCACCGTTCCCGGCGCCGGCCTGCTCACCGCCCTGCTGTGCGCCTCCGGCCTGCTGGTCCGCGCCGCTCTGGTCTGCGCCGGCCTGCTGGTCCGCGCCGCTCTGGTCTGCGCCGGCCTGCTGGTCCGCGCCGCCCTGGCCCATGTCGCCCTGCTGGTCCGCGCCGCCCTGGCCCATGTCGCCCTGCTGGTCCGCGCCCTGCGCCCCCTGGGAGTCCTGAGCCGACTCCCCGACGGTGCAGCCCGCGGCCTTCTGCTGGACCTTGATCTGGGCGATGACCGCCTCGCGGTTCGCGATGCGGGCGGCCGACTGGGCGTCCGGATTCGCCTTCTGGCCCGCGATGAACTGCTCGTTGTTGCCGAGGGCCGTGGCCAGCCCCTGACAGGTGGTGGAATCACCGGCGGACAGTGTCTTCGCGTGCTGCGGGCTCTGCGCGGCGTTCGAGGTGGTGGCCAGCGCGAAGGCCCCGCCGCCCGCCACCGCCGCGGCGCTGACGAGCAGCGCGATCTTCTTCTTCGTGCCGAGAGTTCGCCTGCGCGACATGCGCGCCTCCTGAAGAGGTAGGGGAACGTACGTCGCTAGGTACGAGATATCGAACACGGTTGCTCAGCCGCCGCCGAACTCGCCGAAGTAACCTCGGTCACAGAGGAGTTGAACGCTTCTCAGCCCTTGTTGCGGGCGAGGGCCTCCTGTACGGCCTCCTCGGTGCGGCCCACCAGGGCCGTTCCGTCGTCGGCGGTGATGATCGGGCGCTGGATGAGCCTCGGGTGCCCGGCGAGCGCGCTGATCCACCGGTCCCGCCCGCTGTCGTCCCGCGGCCACTCCGCGAGCCCCAGCTCCTTGGCCGCGGGCTCCTGTGTGCGGGTGATGTCCCAGGGCTCGAGACCCAGCCGATCGAGCACGGCCCTGATCTCGTCCTCGCTCGGCACGTCCTCCAGGTACCGGCGGACGGTGTACTCGGCCCCCTCGGCATCGAGCATGCTGATCGCGCTGCGGCACTTGGAGCAGGCCGGATTGATCCAGATTTCCATGCGGGACACGGTACGCGGGCACCTCCGCCGGCGTGTGCGACGGCCCCGCGGGAGAGGGCGCGGCGCGTGGTGCGCGTCCAGCCGCTGTTCGATTGATCGGTGTCTCTCGCGCATCTCCCGAACCTGGTGTGACATGACGTCAATTCCCGCGCTCACCAGGCCTTTTATCGCTGCCTGTGAACTGCCTGGATGTCAGTGGGGGGCAGTAGACTGGAAGCAGTGTTCGAGGATGCCGCCGGACTCGCCCGGTGGTGTCCTGACCGCGACAGGAGGATGCCCGTGCCCGCTGCCGCCCTGAAGACGAAGCCGTCGCCGACCCAGTCCACCGTCAAGCGTCCCGTGCTGTTCGACTCGCCGTACGAGCCCGTGGCGAAGCTGCCGCTGCCGGCCGGCCGTCCGCGCGAGTGGTACGTCACGCACAACCGGCGCCTGAAGGCCATGCGCCTCGCCATAGCCCTGCTCGACTCCGGGGTGTATCTGCCGGACCAGGCCCGGAACGAAACCATCCGCGGCGCGGCGGAGGAGATCGGCATGCGTCCGCCCTCCGACACCACGTGCCACATGGTGCGGGCGTTCATGCGCTACAGCCGGTGAGCCCGGTGCCGGGCGCCCTGTTCGGTCGAGGGCACCCGGCACCCCCGGCACCCGGACGCACCGGGTTCCGCGGGGCACCGCAGCAGGGATCCGCGCCCGAAAACGGGATGCGGGGTTGGGAACGGCCTCCGTACGCTGAACAAACGGCGCGAAGCCGACACACCCCGCCTGCACACCCCGCCCTTGGCATGCGCCCGGGCGTCCGTGCCGGCCCTGCCCCGATCACCCTACGGAGGTCCGAAATGCGTGGCACCGTCGCTGCCGGGACCATCGTCCTGGTGATCCTCGGACTCGGGAACCGCCTGTGGTGGCTCGCCGCCGTCGCCCTGCTCTATCTGTACGCGACGCACGGACGCGGTTCGCCTGGCACGCCTTCGTCGCCCCGCGCGCCGGCTCCGACCGCCGGCACGGGTGCCGCCCCCGACAGCTACCGCGCCTACCGCGACCGCCGGGACCGGCAGGCGAAGTGGGAGCGCCGCTACCGGCGCGAGCGCCCCTTCGAGGCCCGGCGTCAGGGCAGGAACGGGTGAGCCGGGGCGCCCTCGGCCAAGAGCGGGGCGGGCGCCCCGGTCACAGGCCGGGGGCGCCCCATACCGGGAACCAGCGGCTCAGGTCCTGCTCGATCCGCAGGTCGTCCCCGAGCGCCGCCTTCACCCGCAGCTCCAGCGCGTTGTCCCGCCGCCCGGAGCCACCCGGCAGCGGAGCGAACGGGTAGAAGGTGCCGCGCTTGTAGAGGTAGACGAGCGCCAGCCGCCGGCCGGCTTCGTCCGTGAACCCGGCCAGCGAGCACAGCAGCTGCGGGCCGAAGCCGTTGGCCTCCAGCGAGCTGTTCACCGCGTGCAGGTCGTTGACCAGTTGCGGCAGCTGGTCCGGGGACCGCCGGGAGACCAGCCACGAGTAGCCGTAGTCGTCCTGGCGCAGTTCCACCGGCGGCCCGGTGCGGTCGGTGTCCGCGTCGAGCAGCGCCTGTACCTCCTGGTGGGTCTGCCGGAAGGCCGCGCCCTCCACCGTGGCGAAGCACACCGCACCGTCCCCGGTCGGCGTGAAACCGGCCGCCGCCTGCAGGGTGACGGCCGCCGAGGGCAGCGCGAAGAGCCGATCGAGATCGGGCGCGACCGGTTTCGTACGCCCCAGCAGAATGTCCAGCAGCCCCAACGCTCAGCCCGCCTTCCGCACGCAGTGCCCTGCCCCGTCCGCGGCGGCTCTGCGTCCGCCGATGCGACTCCGCACCCCTCGGGCCGCCGACGTCGTTCCGTCCCGTGCCCGGGGCCGCCCCCTGTCCCGAGGCCCGGTGCGCCCTGTTCCCCGGCCCTCGGCCCGCCGTCCCTCCCCCCGGCCGGTCTCAGTCCGCCGGCTCGCGGGGTGCCGTCCCGGGAACGGCGGCTTCGCCCAGCTCCGCCGAGATCCGGCCCAGCTGGTCCAGCCGCTGCCGCAGGGGCGGGTGGGTGGAGAAGAACCGCTCGACGCCGGGCTCCTTGCCGGTCGCCGGGGTGAAGTAGAACGCGTTGAACGCCTGGGCCGTGCGCAGATCCTTGGTCGGGATCCGGGCGATGTCCCCGGAGACCTTGGTGAGCGCCGACGCCAGTGCCGAGGGCCGCCCGGTCAGGTGCGCGGCGGCCCGGTCGGCCGCCAGCTCCCGGTACCGGGACAGCGCCCGGATCAGCAGGAAGCTGATCGCGTACACGGCCGCCGAGACACCGATGACGACGGCGAGGACGGCCGCGGTGTTCTGGTCCCTACGGCCCCCACCGAGCAGCTGCGAGTAGAAGGCGAACCGCACGATCAGCCCGGCGACCACACCGAGGAACGACGCGATCGTGATCACGGCGACGTCCTTGTGCGCCACGTGCGACAGCTCGTGCGCGAGCACGCCCTCCAGCTCGGCCGGCTCCAGCCGGCGCAGCAGCCCCGTGGTCACACAGACCACGGCGTGATCGGGATTGCGCCCGGTGGCGAACGCGTTCGGCATGTCCATCTCGGATACGGCGACCACCGGCTTGGGCATGTCCGCGATCGCACACAGCCGGTCGACCACCGCGTGCAGCTCCGGATACTCCTCCCGCTCCACCACCCGCCCGCGCATCGCGAACATGGCGATCCGGTCGGAGAACCAGAACTGCGCCACGAACATCGCCCCGATCAGGACGACGACCAGCAGCCAGGACTTCAGCAGCACGATCAAGGCGGCGACGAACCCGACGTACAGCAGTCCGAGCAGGAACAGCGTCAGACCCATGCGCACGGTCAGCCGCCGATCGCTCCGGAAGCGGCTCTGCATCTTGCATCACCCCGCAGTCAGGCACTCGTCCCGGTGTCCAGTGTGCACCTGCCGACGGCCATGAGGAGGTCGCGATCCGTCCTACGGGCGGCAAAGCCTCCCGTGCGGCGTCAGGCGGAGCGCATCTGCAGGCAGCCGATCAGGATCATGACCGCGGCCACGCAGCCGATCACCACGGCCGTCGACGCCCACGGCGACCGGCGCGGTGTCGCCGGGCCCGGGTCCGCGCGGAACGGAGCCGGATCCGGCGGGTTCTCCCGCCAGCGGGCGGCGAGCATCCGGGCCCGGGCGGAGGGCTCCTTGTGCTCGGCCGAGTTCGCCCAGGCGTGATCGAAATCGTGCTTCCAGTCGTTCTGTTCCGCCATCCCCGTTCAACCTCTCTCGTCCGGCAGAGTCAAGGAGACGATCCCTCCGACAAGATGATCCCCCCCGGCAATAGGAGGACCGGGAAGCGGGAAAGGTTGCACGGCGGATCCGGGAGGACCGGCAGGCCCGGTCCATCGGCCGGCCGGTCGTGACGGCCGGTCCTAGCCGAGTGCGGCGGCGGACGGTACGACGATGCCGTACAGGTCCTCGATCGTCGCGAGCGCGCTGTGGTGGACCTGCTCCGCGGAGACCTCGGCGACGGCCGTCCGCAGTGGCCGGGTGGCGCTGGCGTCGGCCACCACGGTGGGCCGGTTGCCCCGCAGGAAGGCGCCCTGGGCCGTGAAGGCGACGCACATGTGGGTCATGAAACCGGCGATGATCACGTCCTTGTGCCCGGCGGCGTCCACCCGGTCGGCCAGGTCGGTGTCGAGGAACGCGTTCGGGACCTGCTTGACGACCACGGCCTCGCCCTCGACGGGCGCGACCTTCGGGTGGATCCCGCCGATCTCCGCGCGGATGTCGTACGGCGTGCCCTCGCCACCGTCGTTCACGACGTGGATGACCGTCGTGCCCGCGGCACGGGCCCGTGCGAGCAGTTCGGCGCCGGCGTCGAGCGCCGGCTCCCAGCCGGTCAGCTCCATGACGCCCTGGGTGTAGGTGTTCTGGTAGTCGATCAGGATCAGCGTCGAGTCCGCGAGCGAGGCGGGGGTCTGATCAAAGCCGTTGAGTTCACGCAGAGTTGTCGTAGCCATGGCTGCAACGCTATGAGCGGCCACCGCATGGCGGCAATGTCGTGTAACTTGCAGATCCGGACATCCGGCGGGACCGAGGCCCAGGCGAGCGACGTCCACCGGTTCATCGGCGTGCTGCCCTTCAGGTGTCGACCTGCTCGACGTCACCGGCCCGCCCTGGGTGTTGGCCCTGCTGCGCCGCGGTACCGGCGACGCCACCGGCTGTCACGTCGTCCTGGCCGCCGAGACCCTGGACCCCGTCACCACCTCGGCCCGGGTGCGCGTACTGTCCGACCTCACCTTCGAGCAGGCCGCGGCGCGGCATCCACACCCTGGGTGTCTCCCGGTGGGAGGCCCCGGGCGGTGTCTCCCGGCGGGGTGCCCCGGGCGATTCCGCGCCCGCCTGGTCGGGGCGGGCACGGACGGTCGGGGCGGGGGAGCGGCCGTCAGGCGACCGATGCCCGGCGTCGGTGTCCCGGCGCGTTCGCCAGGTGCCGTGTGCAGTGCGTGTCGGAGCACAGCGCCTCGTGCGCCAGAGCAGAGATGATCGCGGCCTGGGTCCGGGTCTGCTGCCCGGTCTTGTCCACGATGTTCGCGATGTGCGCCTTCACCGTGCGCTCCGCGATGCCCAGCTCCCGGGCCAGTTCACGGTTGCCCAGGCCTGTTCCCAGCAGCAGCAGCACTTCTCTCTCGCGTCCCGTCAGGCTCTCCAGTCTCCATACTCCCGTCACGGGATCGTGTCCCGTGCGCCGGTGCGAGCAGAGCCGATTCGCCGCATCGGACGGTGCGGTCATGGTGGTCCTTCCTGACCCCGGCTTTCCCAGCAGACCCCCGTGGCCCAGGTGCAGCTGCGGTCGATTCCCAACCTATCGGGGGCGACCGACATGAGCACATCCATAACGGGGCGCCAAGCCCTGCCGGGGGACGGGGCCTTGACCGGCACGGTGGCGCCGAAGGCTCAGGAGGACTCCAGACAGTGCGACTTCTGCCGGATCGGCGCCACCAGCCGGGACAGATCGACCAGAGCGGCATCGGTCTTGCCCCCGCTGTCGAACACGACCTGCGTGGCGGGGGACCGGCCATAGGTGACGATGACCTTGCGCGTACCCGTGGACTGCCGCACATCGATCACCCAGTCCACCCCGTCGACCGCGAAACAGGGGTCGTTGGACGGTCCGGGCTCCGTCACCCCGCATCGCAGGACGATGTCCCGGTCTCCCCACACGGCAACCCCACGGGCGTCGCTGTCCCAGCGCGGGAAACCGCCCATGGAGCCGGGAGCGGACTCGGCGATGCGCCGGCACTGCGTGGCCCCGGCGCCCTTGGCGGCGGGCACCCCGGGGTCGCGGTCGTTCAGGGCGTGAACGGTGACGGCGGCCGCCGAGGCGAGAACGCACACCCCTGCGGCGAGTACGAGCCGGATCCGGCGAGTGGAAGGCACGGGTGCGGGTCTTCTTTCCGATGCGGGCGGGCGGATACACGAGCACGTTAGGCCACCCCCGCGGCCGGGCTCGAACCGGCCCCGGCACCCTGCCCCTTCGGGCGATGCCCCTTCGTACACCTCCCCAACAGACCTGGTCAGAGGCGCTAGTTCGCGCCTACGTTCGGCCGTCGAAGCAGACGATCCGACCAGGAGATGAGATGCGCAAGTCAGCAGCCTCGTTCGTGCTCGCCGCCGTGGCAGCCGGCACCGTGACCGCCACCGCGGCCCCCGCGGGCGCCGCCCCGCAGGCCCGGGACCCCTACGCGCACACCCGGCTGGAGCGCGTGTGGGCGCCCCACACCTGCCTGTCGATGGGCGGCAGCAAGCGGAACAACGCGGCCCTCGTCGTGGGCAGGTGCTCCCGGAGCGACAAGACGCAGCGCTGGACGCTGAAGCGGCTGCACGGGTCGGTCTTCACCGTCAAGAACGACAAGTCGGGCAAGTGCCTGGCCGTGGGCTCCCACAACCACCTCGTCCAGACCACCTGCAAGCCGTCCTCCAAGAACCACCAGTGGCGGCTGGCCTCTTCCCACCTCATCAGCGTCTCGAAGAACAAGGCGATCGCCTCGAAGTCGACGCGAGCCGGCTCCAAGCCGTACCTGGAGAAGACGGACCTCGACGGCAGCGCCGGCCGGGTCCGTCAGGAGTGGGGCCTGTCCTGACACCCGTTCATCCGTCAAGTCCCGGCTCTCGTAAGGAAGTTCTGATGCACTGGCAGCGTTCCGTGCCGCGCGCGCTCGCGGCGGCGGCGGTCCCCGCCGTTCTCCTGGCGTCCTCGCTCACCCCCGCCCACGCCGGTGAAGCCGGCTCGCCGCCGCCGGGCAAGGCCGTGTTCGTCCTCGACTCCGGCAGCGGGCGTTTCGCCTCGAACAAGCCGTCCCTGACCGGCCACGGAGCCGCGGTCAAGCAGGTCGCCACCTATCTGGGCGAGGCCACCGACACCCAGGTGCTCGCCGCCGGCGGGCAGAAGGTCATCGCCGACATCACCCTCGCCGGCTCTCCCGCGAAGGACGAACGCGCCGCCTGGGCGGCCTCCTCGCACTTCGTCGACCTGTCCTGGCCCGACCTCGGCTCCGGCCGGTACACCGTGTACCGCGACGGCGTGAAGATCGCCGACACCACCGGGCACAGCCTGCGCGACACCGCCGTGCGCGCGGGCGGCGAGGTCGACTACCGGATCACCGGCGAGGCCTCCGGGCTCGGCCACACCTGGGGGCTGACCGCGACCGTCCCGAGCGGCGACGACACCGCCACCCTCGCCAGGACGGCGCAGCGGGTGGAGGCGCGGGCGCGCAGGTACACGAAGACCGCCGTCGTGTGGCGGTCGTTCATCCGGCAGAAGTGGGCCACCATCCCCACGGCGCTGCGCGGCGTATCCGGCTGCAAGTACACCAAGGGCTTCAAGTACCGCGGCGACGACCACGGCTTCTCCAGCAAGGTCACCGGGCCGTCGTTCCGGGCCGGCCTGCGCGGCGTCGTCTACTGGACGAAGTCGTCGTACGACCTGTTCCCCCAGACCGGTGTCACACGGGTCTACAACAAGCACGGCGTGGAGGTGGACCGGCGCAAGGCCTCCACCAAGGGCATCGACTTCCGCACCAAGACCCGCTTCGACGGCAAGACCCGCGCCGTCCACGGACAGATCGAGGCCACCGACCCGTTCTGCCCCTCCGGTGGGATCCGCCGCGCCGGGATCGGCGTCTTCTACGACGCGCGCCTGGCCCGCAACGGCGACTTCTACGTCTCCGGCAAGTACCGGAAGGCGCCGGACCACGAGATGTACCTGTACGGCTACACCAGCGGCGGCAGGCACACCACCAAGACCGTGCACCAGTCGCGGATGAGCAGCCTGATGTGCCTGTCCCAGCCCGCCTGCGAGCGGGGCACGATCGGCAACAGCGGCGGCTACTGACCCCGGCTCCCGGCCCCCGGCGGGCCGGGAGGACAATGATCGTCACGGCGGGCCGCCGTCCGGTGGCCCGCTACCGACAAGGGGGAGCGTGACATGACCGTCACCTGGCGCGCAGCCGTCTCCTACGCACTCACCGTCACGGTGCTGTCCCTGCTGACCGCGGCCGCGGTCGACCTCGCCTGGCAGGCCGCATCCGGCGATCTCGGCGGCTGGGTCACCACCTGGGCGAAGAACCCGTGGAACGGCGTCTTCGCGGCCGCGGCGACGATCAGCCTCACCCTCGCCCGCCGCCTGACGGACCCGCTGCCCAGGTGGCGGGTGCCGCTGATCGACGGATCCGCCTACCTGGTCGTTCTCCTGGTCTGCGCGGGCCTGTCCGCCTGGTCGGCCGGAGACGAGGCCCCGGCCGACACCGCGTTCGTGTCGGCCGTCCTCGCGATGTTCACGCTCCAGCTGCCCACCGCATGGGTACTGAGCGCCTGGCGCGGCAGGCACCTGGACACCGTCCTCACCCGCGCGGCCACCAGGCCCACCGCCGTGCGGGCGGCCACGCGATGACACCGACGGCACAACCGCGCCGCCACGCGATGGCAGCGGGGATCCTCGCGGCCTGCGCGCTGCTCGCGAGCTGTGGCACTCCGGCGACCCCCATCGGCGACACCAGCCCGGGCGACCCGCTCACCCACAGCTACCGCGAGGGCAGGCGCCCCGCGGCGCCCGACCTGGCCGGCACCACCCTGGACGGCCGCACCGTCCGCCTCTCCGACTACCGGGGCAAGGTGGTGCTCGTCAACGTGTGGGCGTCCTGGTGCGGCCCGTGCCGCGCCGAGGCGCCGGAGCTGAGGGAGTTCCAGCGGAAGTGGGCGGGCCGCGGAGTGCGCGTGCTCGGCCTCAACCACGATGACGACAAGGGCGACGGCCGCGCGTTCCAGACGGATCACCACCTCGGTTACCCGTCCCTGCACGACCCCGCCGGACGCCAGACCCTGCGGCTTCCGCGCGGCCTGGTCAACCCGCAGTCCCTGCCCTTCACCGTCGTCGTGGACCCCCAGGGGAAGATCGCGGCGTCCCGGATGGGCCCGGTGACCGAGACCGAGATGACCAAGGTCGTCACGGACCTGCTCCCCGGCTCCCCGTCGCCGACCCCCTCGCCCCCAGCGCGCTGACGGCCCCCCGGCGGCTCCCCACCGAAGCGGGAGACCGCCGAGGGGCCGACGGCTCCGGAACCCCGGGGTGCCGGGGCCCGAAACGGGCCGTCGGCCGTGCCCTTCCACGCGGGAAGGACACGGCCGACGGCCCACAGGCGGCCCAGGAGAGCGGTTACCCGCTCTGACCTGGGGCGATATCACACGTCGAAGTACAGCTCGAACTCGTGCGGGTGCGGGCGGAGCTGCAGGGGGGCGATCTCGTTGGTGCGCTTGAAGTCGACCCAGGTCTCGATCAGGTCGGACGTGAAGACGTCACCCTGGAGGAGGAACTCGTGGTCGGCCTCGAGCGCGTCCAGGACGGCGTTCAGCGAGGTCGGGACCTGGGCCACGTTCGCGTGCTCCTCGGGAGCCAGCTCGTAGAGGTCCTTGTCGATCGGCTCGGCCGGCTCGATCTTGTTCTTGATGCCGTCCAGACCCGCCAGGAGCAGGGCGGAGAAGGCCAGGTAGGGGTTGCCGGAGGAGTCCGGGGCGCGGAACTCGACGCGCTTGGCCTTCGGGTTGGACCCGGTGATCGGGATACGCATGGCCGCGGAGCGGTTGCGCTGCGAGTACACCAGGTTGATCGGCGCCTCGAAGCCCGGCACCAGACGGTGGTACGAGTTCACGGTCGGGTTGGTGAAGGCCAGCAGCGCCGGGGCGTGCTTGAGGATGCCGCCGATGTAGTAGCGAGCGGTGTCCGACAGGCCCGCGTAGCCGGCCTCGTCGTAGAACAGCGGGTCGCCGTTGGTCCACAGCGACTGGTGCACGTGCATGCCCGAGCCGTTGTCACCGAAGATCGGCTTCGGCATGAAGGTCGCGGTCTTGCCGTTGCGCCAGGCGACGTTCTTCACGATGTACTTGAAGAGCTGCAGGTCGTCGGCGGCGGCCAGCAGGGTGTTGAACTTGTAGTTGATCTCCGCCTGGCCGGCGGTGCCCACCTCGTGGTGCTGGCGCTCGACCTTCAGGCCCTGCTTGTCCAGCTCCAGGGAGATCTCGGCACGCAGGTCGGCGAAGTGGTCGACCGGCGGCACCGGGAAGTAGCCGCCCTTGTAGCGGACCTTGTACCCACGGTTGTTCTCCAGGGCGCCGGTGTTCCAGGCGCCCGCCTCGGAGTCGATGTGGTAGAAGGACTCGTTCGCGCCGGTCGCGAAGCGCACGGAGTCGAAGACGTAGAACTCGGCCTCGGGACCGAAGTACGCGGTGTCCGCGATACCGGTCGAGGCGAGGTAGGCCTCCGCCTTCTTCGCCACGTTGCGCGGGTCACGGGAGTACTGCTCGCCCGTGATCGGGTCGTGGATGAAGAAGTTGATGTTGAGCGTCTTGTCCCGGCGGAACGGGTCGACACGGGACGTGGACAGGTCGGCACGCAGAGCCATGTCGGACTCGTGGATCGCCTGGAAACCGCGGATCGACGATCCGTCGAAGGCAAGCTCCTCGTCCGGGTCGAACGCCTCGACGGGCACCGTGAAGTGCTGCATGACGCCCGGCAGGTCGCAGAAGCGGACGTCGACGAACTTGACCTCCTCGTCCGCGATGTACTTCTTGGCCTCGTCGGCGTTCTGGAACATCCAGCTCCTCCTACTCCCGACCGTCGGCGCCGGGGTGGTAGATCGTTCGTGCGCCAGTGCGGTGGCACACGCTGGTCTCGACCCTAGGGACGGGTGATTTCTCGGGCGTGACCCGTTTGTTTCGCAGAAGTTAACCGGCCACGTGTCCACCGTAGCCCGGACCCACCCCTCGGTGTACTGCCCGGAACCGGGCACAGTACCGTGGTCGGGTGGATAACAGGCGGGCAATCGGATCGTGGCTCTCCGGGCCGCGCGCGGCCATGGAGGACGCCGGCGCCGACTTCGGGTACCGGGGCGAGGAGCTGGGTCTGCCGGAGGAGGGGCCGAACTCGATCGCCCGGCCCGGCCGGCGGCTCGGCGCGCTGGCCGTGGACTGGGCGCTGTGCGTCCTGATCGCATACGGCCTGATCACGCAGGGATACGACCCCGCCACGAGCAACTGGGCGCTCGGCGTCTTCTTCGTCATGAGCGCCCTGACCGTCGGCACGATCGGCTTCACCCCGGGCAAGCGGCTCTTCGGCGTCCGGGTCGTGGCCCTGGAGACGGGCACGGTCAGCCCGCTGCGCGCCCTGCTGCGCACGGTCCTGCTCTGCCTCGCGATCCCGGCCCTGGTCTGGGACCGGGACGGCCGCGGGCTGCACGACCGGCTCGCCAAGACGGTCGAAGTACGGATCTGAGGACCTCGGAAAAGGGCCCGAAGAGAAGAGGGCCGAAGGGAAGAGGCGCGAAGGGAAGAGGCCCGAAGGCGCCGGGCCGTGGCCGGGATCTCAGCGTCTCCGCAGGACCGTGGCCAGGACCTCCCGCAGCTCGGCCTCCGGATCCGCCGCCGCGCCGGCCGCGCGCCAGGCGACGAACCCGTCCGGCCGCACCAGCACCGCCCCGTCGGCCGTCGTCCCGTGGACCGCCGCCCAGTCCGCGCCCTCCGCGTCGCAGACCAGCTCCGCGTCCGTCCCGGTACCGATCCGGTACGTGTCCAGCCGTACGCCGTCCGTGTCGGCGATACGCCGGGCGGCGGAGTGCCAGGCAGCCCCCGCGCTCGACCCCGCGTCGCTGAGCAGCACCATCGAACGCTCGTAGAGATCGATCGTGGAGAGCCGTTCGCCCGCGCGGCGCAGCCACATGTGCGGGGCCCGGCTGCCCGGCTCCCCGGTCAGCCGCAGCCCTTCGGGTGCCACCGGCTGGGACGGGTCGGCGCCCACGACGGCGCCCTGCGGATAGCGGTAGGCGAGGACGACGTCGAGGATGCCGCCACGTTTGCCGCCGCCGACACCCGGGGCCGGGGCGAAACCGGGGTGGCTGTGCTCCACGGAGCGGGCCGAGGCGCGGGCACTGGTGGCCACGGCGACCGGACGGCGCTCGGCGTCGTAGGTCTCCAGCAGCCCCGGCCCGGCCCAGCCGCCGAGGACCGCGGCCAGCTTCCACGCCAGGTTGTGGGCGTCCTGGATGCCGGTGTTGGAGCCGAACGCGCCCGTCGGTGACATCTCGTGGGCGGAGTCACCGGCCAGGAACACCCGGTCGGACGCGTACCGCTCGGCGACGCGTTCGGCGGCACGCCAGGACGCCTTTCCGGTGATCTCGACGTCGAGATCGGGGACGCCGACGGCGTGGCGGATGTGCCGCTGGAGCCGCTCCTCGGTGAACTCCGCCAGCGTCTCGCCGGTCTCCGGGTGCCAGGGGGCGTGGAAGACCCAGTTCTCCTCGTTGTCGACCGGCAGCAGCGCGCCGTCGGCCCCGGGGGCGGTGAGGTAGCAGCAGATGAAACGCCGCTCGCCGACGGCGTCCGCGAGGAGCTTGGACCGGAAGGTGACGCTCACGTTGGCGAACAGGTCACCGGGTCCGCCGTGCCCGATGCCGAGCCGGCCGCGGACGGGGCTGCGCGGGCCGTCGGCCGCGACCAGGTAGTCCGCGCGGACCGTGTAGAGCCGGTCGCTGTCACGGTCCCGGACGAATCCCGTCACTCCTTCGTGGTCCTGCTCGAAGGACTCCAGCTCATGGAAGTACCTGAGGTCGCCGCCGAGCGCCCGGGCCCCCTTCACCAGCACCGGTTCCAGGTCGTTCTGGCTGCACAGACACCACCCGGTCGGGCTGAAACGCGCCAGGCCGCCGCCGGGGTCGATCTCCCTGAACAGCCACTCGCCGGCGTCCCCGGCCAGGCTCGGGGTCTGCAGGATGCCGTGATTGTCCGCCAGCAGCGAGGCCGCCGCCTTGATGTCCGGCTCGACACCGGCCACCCGGAACAGCTCCATCGTCCGCACGTTGTTGCCTCGCCCACGCGGGTGGACCGAGGTCCCGGAATGCCGCTCGACGAGCATGTGCCGTACACCGAGACGGCCCAGGAACAGGGACAGGGACAGGCCCACCAGAGATCCGCCCACGACGAGGACGGGGACCCGGTGATCGGCTTTCTGCTGCATCCGAGGACTCCTGAGGCGGGGATGGGGGGTGCTGGGGCTGTCCGAGTTTCCATGCCCTCTGGGAGGGGTTCCGCGTGCTCAATCACCCACGTGGTTCACGCGAGTCGCGCGCATCGGGGGACCGGCACAGGATCAAAAAGCGCTGACGTCGCGTCAACGGCGGCCGGCGTCCGCCTCTGCCCCCTGTGAAGGAGATGTGCCCAGCATGACCACCACGACGGAAAAGGTTTCGCAGAAGTCGACGCTGCAGGCGTCGAAACGGGTCTCCCAGTCCGTGTTCGACGGCTCCCGCCTCCGGGTCATCCTGCTGGTGGACGTGTACGACGGCGCCCAGCAGCAGTTCCTGGAGGCCTACGAGGAAATGGGCAAGCAGGTCTCGTCCGTCCCCGGGCACGTCAGCGACCAGCTCTGCCAGTCGATCGAGAATCCCTCCCAATGGCTCATCACCAGTGAGTGGGAGAGCGCTCCGCCGTTCCTCGCCTGGGTGAACAGCGAGGAGCACGTGCGGATGGTGCAGCCGATGCACAGCTGCATCCGGGACACCAGGTCGCTGCGCTTCCACATCGTCCGCGAGACCCGGACCCAGCACCTGGACGCGGCGGACGCGCAGCGCCGGCTGCAGACCGCCCCGCGGATCGGCGACGGTGTCATCCGGCACGCACTCACCTTCACCGTGAAGCCGGGCAGCGAGAAGAAGGTCGCCGAGATCCTGGCGAACTACGACTCGCCCCAGGCGCAGGTCGACGAGGCCACCCGGCTGTGCCGCACCTCCCTGTTCATGCACGGCAACCGGGTGGTCCGGGCCGTCGAGGTGCGCGGCGACCTGCTCGCGGCGCTGCGCCACGTGGCGAGCCAGCCCGAGGTGCGGGCGGTCGAGGAGGCCATCAACCCCTACCTGGAGCAGGACCGGGACCTGGACGACCAGGAGTCCGCGCGGGTGTTCTTCACCCGGGCGGCGCTGCCGGCGGTGCAGCACGCCACCGCGGACGGCGCCCCCGAGGGCGAGCGGCACATGCTGTCCTACCCGGCCCGGCCGGGCAGCGGGATGCAGCTGGCCGAACTGCTCGCCCACCAGGACGAGCGGGCGGTGGACGACCCCGCCGACCCGGTCGTGCGCAGCACGATCTTCCAGCGGGACGACGTCGTCGTACGGCTGATCGACCTGGTCCCCGGCTCGGGTCCCGACGCCGCCCTGCCGAAGGCGGGCCCCGCCGCCCCACTGAAGGCCCTGCTGGGCGGCGACCCCGTCCGGATGCAGCTCCTCACCGACCGCCGCTCGCCGGACGCCTGAACCCGTCAGACGCAGCACACCCACGGAGGAACGTCGTGATCAAACCCCTTCCGAAGATCGTGGACCTCAGCGAGGTCGAGCCCAACACCCGGCGCGGCGGTGACCTGCGCGCCATGCTCACCCCGGCCACGGTGGGTGCCACCAGCGGATTCATGGGCCTGGCCATCGTGCAGCCGGGCGACCGCATCGGGGAGCACTACCACCCGTACTCCGAGGAGTTCGTGTACGTCGTCTGCGGGCAGCTCGAGGTGGACCTGGACGGCGAACCGCACCCGCTCCAGCCCGAGCAGGGCCTGATGATCCCCATCAACATGCGGCACCGCTTCCGCAACGTGGGGAACGTGGAGGCGCGGATGGTCTTCCACCTGGGCCCGCTGGCCCCGCGCCCGAACCTGGGCCACGTCGACACGGAGGAGACGGTGCCCGCCGCCGTCGCCGAGGTGGCCGGCCGGGGTCAGGTCCGGTCATGACCCGGCGCGTGGCGGTCACAGGCATAGGCATCGTGGCTCCGGGCGGGATCGGCGTACCGGCGTTCTGGAATCTGCTCGCCGAAGGCCGTACCGCGACGCGGGGCATCACGTTCTTCGACCCGGCCGGGCTGAGGTCCCGGATCGCCGCCGAATGCGACTTCGACCCCGCCGCGCACGGCCTGGACGCCGAACAGGTCGAACGGGCGGACCGCTACATACAGTTCGCCCTGGTCGCCGGCGCGGAGGCGGTGCGGGACTCCGGGCTCGACCTCGGCCGGGAGGACCCCTGGCGGGTCGGGGTGTCCCTCGGCACCGCCGTCGGCGGCACCACCCGGCTGGAGCACGACTACGTCCTGGTCAGCCACCGCGGCGAGCGCTGGGACGTCGACCACGCCGAAGCGGAGCCACAGCTGCACCGGGCGTTCTCGCCCAGCACCGTGGCCTCCGCGGTGGCGGAACGCTTCGGCGCCCAGGGGCCGGTGCAGACCGTCTCCACCGGCTGCACCTCCGGTCTGGACGCCGTCGGATACGCCTTCCACACCGTCCAGGAAGGCCGGGCGGACATATGCATCGCGGGGGCGTCGGACTCCCCGATCTCCCCGATCACCATGGCCTGCTTCGACGCGATCAAGGCCACGTCCCCGAACAACGACGATCCCGCGCACGCCTCCCGGCCCTTCGACAACAACCGTGACGGCTTCGTCATGGGCGAGGGCGGCGCGGTCCTCGTGCTGGAGGAACTGGAGCACGCCCGGGCCCGCGGTGCCCACGTGTACTGCGAGTTCGGCGGCTACTCCACCTTCGGCAACGCCTACCACATGACCGGTCTGACCAAGGAGGGCCTGGAGATGGCACGAGCCATATCGACCGCCCTCGACCAGGCCCGGCTCGACCCGACGGCGATCGACTACGTCAACGCCCACGGCTCCGGCACCCGGCAGAACGACCGCCACGAGACGGCGGCCGTGAAGCGGGCGCTCGGCCACCACGCCTACGACACCCCGATGAGCTCCATCAAGTCCATGGTGGGGCACTCGCTCGGGGCGATCGGCGCCATCGAACTGGTCGCCTGTGTGCTGGCCCTGGCCAAGCAGGTCGTACCACCGACCGCGAACTACGAGATCCCCGACCCCGAGTGCGACCTGGACTACGTCCCGCGTGTCGCCCGCGAACGGGAGCTGAGCAGCGTGCTGTCCGTGGGCAGCGGTTTCGGCGGTTTCCAGTCCGCGGTGATCCTGACCCGGCCGAGGGAGTGAGGACACGATGAGCGAACCACAGGACCGGCGTGCGGCCGTCACCGGCATCGGGGTGGTCGCGCCCAACGGCACCAGCACCGACACCTTCTGGAAGTCCACCCAGGAGGGCCTCAGCGTCCTCGACCGGGTCACCCGCGAGGGCTGTGAGCACCTTCCCCTCAAGGTGGCCGGTCAGGTCCGCGCCTTCGACCCGGCGGCGACGATCGAGGAGCGTTTCCTCGTCCAGACCGACCGGTTCACGCACTACGCCATGGCCGCGGCCGACTTCGCGCTGGAGGACGCCGGCCTCGGGCAGGCCGGCACCGCCGGATCGCCGTACTCCATCGGCGTGGTCACCGCCGCCGGGTCCGGCGGCGGCGAGTTCGGCCAGCGCGAACTGCAGCGACTGTGGGGCAAGGGCAGCCGGTTCGTGGGCCCCTACCAGTCCATCGCCTGGTTCTACGCCGCGAGCACCGGCCAGGTCTCCATCCGCCGGGGCTTCAAGGGGCCCTGCTCGGTCGTCGCCTCCGACGAGGCCGGCGGCCTGGACGCCCTCGCCCACGCGGCACGGGCCGTGCGGCGCGGAACCGACGTGATCGTGGCCGGCTCCACCGAGGCGCCGCTCGCGCCGTACTCGATGGTCTGCCAGCTCGGCTACGAGGAACTGAGCCGGGAGACGGACCCGTCCCGGGCGTACCGGCCGTTCACCGACGGCGCGTGCGGGTTCGTGCCCGGGGAGGGCGGCGCCATGCTCGTGGTGGAGTCGGCGGGCGCCGCCCGGGAACGCGGCGTCGGCGTCCGGGCCGTCGTCGCGGGGCACGCCGCCACCTTCACCGGTGCCTCCCGCTGGGCGGAGTCCCGCGAGGGCCTCGCCCAGGCGATCCGGCAGGCCCTGCGGGAGGCCGACTGCGCGCCCGAGGAGATCGACGTGGTCTTCGCCGATGCCCTCGGGGTGCCCGAGGCGGACCGCGCCGAGGCGCTGGCGCTCGCCGACGCCCTCGGCAAGCACGGCACCCGGGTTCCGGTCACGGCACCGAAGACCGGAATCGGCCGCGGCTACTGCGCGGCCCCCGTGCTGGACACCGCAGCCGCCGTGCTCGCGATGGAGCACGGCCTGATCCCACCGACGCCGAACGTCTTCGACGTCTGCCATGACCTCGACCTCGTGACCGGCCGTGCCCGTGTCGCCGAACTGCGGACGGCGCTGATCCTCAGCCGCGGACTCATGGGGTCGAACTCGGCGCTGGTGCTGCGGCACGGCGCCGCGCAGTGAGTACAGCAAAGGAGGAACAGACATGTCCCAGATCACCGTGGAAGAACTCGCCGCGCTGATGAAGAAGGCCGCCGGGGTCACCGTCAGCCCGCAGCAGCTCCAGGACAAGCCGGAGACGGGTTTTGACGTCCTCGGTGTCGACTCGCTCGGACTGCTCGGCATCGTCGGCGAGCTGGAGAACGCGCACGGCACCCCGATGCCCGTGGACGCGGAGCGCTGCAAGACGCCCCAGCAGTTCCTGAACCTGGTCAACACCACCCTGATGGCAGGAGCCTGACATGGCAGGACACACTCAGAACGAGATCACCATCGCCGCCCCGCTGGACCTGGTCTGGGACATGACCAACGACCTGGAGCGGTGGCCGCAGCTGTTCAGCGAGTACGCGTCGGTCGAGGTCCTCGAACGGAAGGGCAACCGGACGACGTTCCGGCTGACCATGCACCCGGACGACAACGGCACGGTCTGGAGCTGGGTCTCCGAGCGCGAGCCGGACCGCGACAGCCTCACCGTCCTGGCCCGGCGGGTCGAGACCGGGCCGTTCGCCCACATGGACATCCACTGGCAGTACGAGGAGGTGCCCGCCGGCACCAGGATGGTCTGGACGCAGGACTTCGCGATGAAGCCGGACGCGCCCGTCGACGACGACTGGATGACGGACAACATCAACAAGAACTCCAAGGTCCAGATGGCCCTGATCCGGGACAAGATCGAGAAGGCCGCCGCCGGTCAGCGGCCCGCCCCGGCCCTGGCCGACTGAGCCGGACGACAGGAGAAGACCGTGCACCAGGCCTTGATCGTCGCCCGCATGGCCCCGGGCTCCGCCCCCGACATCGCCAAGGTGTTCGCGGAGTCCGACCGGGGAGAGCTGCCGCACCTCGTCGGCGTCGTCCGGCGCAGCCTCTTCCAGTTCGGCGATGTGTACATGCACCTCATCGAGTCCGAGCGGGAGCCTGGACCGGCCATCGCCAAGGTCACCTCGCACCCCGAGTTCAAGGAGGTCAGCGAGCGGCTCACGGCGTACGTCAGTGCGTACGACCCGGAGACCTGGCGGTCACCGAAGGACGCGATGGCCCAGCGCTTCTACGTGTGGGAGCGCGACGCCCGCGGTTGATCCCGTCCGGCCACCGGTGCCGGGCCCGCGTCGGACGCGGGCCCGGCACCGGTGTCTTCGCGGCGGGGATCCGCTCACGCGGGCACCGTGCACTCGAAGGCGTGCAGGTAGGGGTTGACCGGCCGGATGTCGCCGACGGTCAGGCCCCCGGCCTCCAGCCGTCCGACCATGCTGGCGGTGGTGTGCTTGGCACCGCCGACGTTCAGGAGCAGCAGCAGGTCCATGGCCGTGCTGAAGCGCATCGACGGGGTGTCGTCGACGAGGTTCTCGATGACCACGACCCGGGTGCCGGGGCCGCCCGCCTCGACGACGTTACGCAGCAGCCTGGCGGTGGACTCGTCGTCCCACTCCAGGATGTTCTTGATGACGTAGACGTCGGCCTTGACCGGGACGGACGCCCGGACGTCACCGGGCACGATCTGCGCGCGGCCGGCGAGGTCGCCGCCCGGCCGCAGCCGCGGCACGGCCTTCTCCACGACCTGCGGCAGATCCAGCAGGAAGCCCCGCATCGCCGGGTACTTGTCGAGCAGGCTCGCCACCACGTGGCCCTGGCCGCCGCCGAGGTCCGCGACCGAGGAGGCGCCGGACAGGTCCAGCAGGGCGGCCACGTCGCGCGCCGACTGTTCGCTGGAGGTCGTCATGGCGCGGTTGAAGACGTCGGCCGACTCCGGGGCGTCCTCGTTCAGGTAGGCGAAGAACTCCTTGCCGTAGAGGTCCTCGACGACGTTCCGGCCGCTGCGCACCGCCTGGTCCAGCTTCGGCCAGGCGTCCCAGGTCCACGGTTCGGTGCACCACAGGGAGATGTACCTAAGGCTGTTCGGGTCGTCCTCGCGCAGCAGCCGGGACATCTCGGTGTGGGCGAACGTCCCGTCGGGACGCTCGGCGAAGACGCCGTAGCAGGACAGCGCGCGCAGCAGCCGGCGCAGCGGCTTCGGCTCGGTCCTCACCGCGGCCGCGAGGCTCTCCACGGTCATGGGGGCGTCCCCGAGGGCGTCGGCGACGGCCAGCCGGGCGGCCGCGCGGACGGCGGCGGCACATGCCGCCCCGAACACGAGTTCCCGCAGCCGCATCGACGGCGGGGGAGGGGGTGCCCCCTGCTCGCTCGGAGCCGAGAGCTCGGGGGATGGTGCGGTCATGTGCCGCCTTCCTTCCTTGCGTGGGTGGAGTGAGGCCATGGGTGGCGCGGTGGGGCCGCGTGGGGTGCGCCGGGGCCGCGTGGGTGACGGTGCGGGGGCGTCCGGTCAGCACAGCCCCGCGGGCCGGGAGACCCGGCAGGCGTTGCCGTCGAAGGCGTTGCCGCTCTTGGCGGCTTCCTGGTCGACGAGGTCCGCCGGGGAGTTGTCCTCCACGTGGTTTCCGGTGATCCGGTTCTGCTCGCTCCGGGCGCCCACGAAGCTCTTGAACAGCACGATGCCGCCCGACAGCGGGGACGTACCCGAGTGGCCGGTGACCGTGTTCCGGGTGACCAGGGTCCTCTCGGTACCGGTCAGCACGATGCCCGAGCCCTGCAGAGCGGGCAGCCGGGCGGTCTTCGCGCAGTACTTGTTGTTCCGCTCGACGCGGTTGCCGCTGATCGTCAGGGCGCCGGCGCGCGGCTCGTTCTCGTCGCCGACGACGAACACACCGGCGCAGTTGCCGGTGACCTCGTTGCGGGTGACGGTCAGGTCGCGCAGCCGGCGGACGGTGATGCCGATGCGGTTGTCCGCCAGGTGGTTGCGGGCGAGCACCGTGCCCCCGGTGTCCGCAGCGCCCTGTTCGGCGGTGACGCTGTTGGCGAGGAAGAGGCCCGCGTCACCGTTGCGGCGGGCGGTGTTCTCCCGGAACACACCGCGGGTGGAGTGCTCTTCGGCGATGCCCCACTGTCCGTTGCCGTCGGCGGTCACCCGCCGCACGGTCAGCCGGTCGGTCCCCGTCGACCACAGACCGGTCCTGGCGAAGCCGCCGACCGACAGGTCGGCGACGGTGACATCCGTCAGGGGCTTGTCCTTCGCGCCGACCACACAGATGCCGTCGCCGCCCTCCAGGCAGCGGGTGGAGGCCGTCGCGCCCTTCTGGGCCGGCCGGATCATCGTGTTCCGCCCCATGCCGCGCAGGGTCAGTCCCGGCGTCCTCACCGTGACGCTCTCGTGGTAGGTGCCGCCCATGACGAGCACCGTGTCGCCGGACCGGGCGGCGTCCACCGCCTTCTGGATCGACTCACCCGGCCGCACCACATGGAGCCGGTGGGCGGCCGAGGCCGGGGTGGTCCCGGCGAGCCCGCCGAGGAGCACCGTCGTGCAGGCGAGATACGTAATATGGCGTTTTGTCACGAGCCGAGGCTAGAAGCGCATGAGCCGATAACCCGCCGGATGCTCCGTTCGGCGGCGTGTCATCCGGACAGGGGGGTAACACGACGGCCCCCGCGCGGTGTGGTCGTCCACACCGCGCGGGGGCCGGGAAGTCCTGCCGGACGGCGCCGTCGCGTCAGCGGCCCTTCGGCATCCGCATGCCCTTCGGCATGGGGCCCTTGGGCAGCGGCATGTTGCTCATCAGGTCGCCCAGGGCGCGCAGTCGGTCGTTGGTGGCCGTCACCTGGGGGCCGGTCAGCACCCGCGGGAGCTTCAGCATGGTCGTGCGCAGCTTCTTCAGCCCGACCTGGCCCTCGCCCTCGCCGACGATCAGGTCGTGCACCGGCACGTCCGCGACGATGCGGTTCATCTTCTTCTTCTCGGCGGCCAGCAGGCTCTTCACCCGGTTCGGGTTGCCCTCGGCGACCAGCACGATGCCGGCCTTCCCGACCGCCCGGTGCACCACGTCCTGGTTGCGGTTCATCGCCACGGCCGGAGTGGTCGTCCAGCCCCGGCCGACGTTGTCCAGCACGGCGGCCGCGGCCCCCGGCTGGCCCTCCATCTGGCCGAAGGCGGCCCGCTCGGCCCGCCGGCCGAACACGATGGCCGACGCCAGCAGGGCGATCAGCACGCCGAAGACGCCCAGATAGAACGGGTGGCCGATCAAGAAGCCGACCGCGAGGAGGACACCGAAGGTGCCGATGCCGACGGCCGCGAGCACGAGGCCGATCTTCTTGTCGGCCTTGCGGGTCATCTTGTACGTGAGGGCGATCTGCTTCAGCCGCCCTGCGTTCGCGGCGTCCGCCGCGGGTTCCTTCCTCGCCATGCCACGAAGTCTACGTGGCTCCGGGAGCGCCGACGACGGCGGTGCCCGGCGGGAAGGGCGTCAGGAGCGGGTGGCGGCCTGCTCCAGGACACGCTGCGCCTCGACCCGGTCCTTGGCCCGGGCGCGGTCCTCCAGGACGGAGGTCCAGGCGTTGCGGCGGGCGGTGCGCTGACCGCCGCTCATGAGCAGGGACTCGACGGCGCGGAGCGCGTCGGTGAAGGACGGGATGGCGGTGGCGCGAACGGGCGCGGCCTGCATGATCGAGGTCCCCCTTCGGGGCGGGTGGTGTACGGGGTGTGATACCAGAGTCACTGATTGGTGTTACCAGGGCGTGTCCCACCGGTCAAACGCCGGTGAAACCTCGATGCGGGGTTCGCGAACGCCGACGCGGCCCCGACGGTGCCCTCAGCAGCGAGGACGGTCGGGACCGCGTCGTATCGGCCATTACTGGCCAGTAGTTACTTGTGCGCGAATTCACACGGTTGGCTCACACCGCCTGGACGGCGATGTAGGTGCCACGCTTCTCGACGGCCATCCGGTAGAGCCGCCCGGCGCGGTAGGAGGAGCGCACCAGCGGCCCGGACATCACGCCGGAGAAGCCGATCTGCTCGGCCTCCTCCTTCAGCTCCACGAACTCGTGCGGCTTCACCCAGCGCTCCACCGGGTGGTGCCGCACGGAGGGGCGCAGGTACTGGGTGATGGTGACCAGCTCGCAGCCCGCGTCGTGCAGCTGCCGCAGCGCCTCGCCGACCTCCTCGCGGGTCTCGCCCATGCCGAGGATCAGGTTGGACTTGGTGACCAGGCCGAAGTCGCGGGCCTCGGTGATGACCTTCAGGGAGCGCTCGTAGCGGAACCCGGGGCGGATCCGCTTGAAGATCCGGGGGACCGTCTCGACGTTGTGCGCGAAGACCTCCGGGCGGGCGGAGAAGACCTCGGCGAGCTGCTCGGGGACCGCGTTGAAGTCGGGAGCCAGCAGCTCCACCTTGGTGCGGCCGCCCTCCCGCTCCGCCGTCTGGGCGTGGATCTGGCGCACGGTCTCGGCGTACAGCCAGGCTCCGCCGTCCTCCAGGTCGTCGCGGGCGACGCCGGTGATGGTGGCGTAGTTCAGGTCCATGGTGACCACGGACTCACCCACGCGGCGCGGCTCGTCCCGGTCCAGCGCCTCGGGCCTGCCGGTGTCGATCTGGCAGAAGTCGCAGCGCCGGGTGCACTGGTCGCCGCCGATCAGGAAGGTCGCCTCGCGATCCTCCCAGCACTCGTAGATGTTCGGGCAGCCGGCTTCCTGGCAGACCGTGTGCAGCCCCTCGCTCTTCACGAGGTTCTGCATCTTCGTGTACTCGGGGCCCATTTTCGCCCGGGTCTTGATCCACTCGGGCTTGCGCTCGATGGGGGTCTGGCTGTTGCGGACCTCCAGGCGCAGCATCTTGCGTCCGTCGGGTGCGACTGCGGACACGACCGGCTCCCTGTGACTTCGATTCTTCGGCGTACACCAGGGTACGCCCGTGCTCATTGCGCCCTGCCGGGGAGACCAACCTCGCGGATGCAGGGCGCATTCCCGGCGGCCTTCGGGTCAGGCGGTGGCCTTCTCGATCACGCGGGGCCTGAGGTCCGCGTTCTCCAGGACGTCCGCCAGGTGCTTCTCGATCACCGGCAGCACCTCGTCGATCGTGACGTCCCGGCCCAGCTCGCCCGCCAGGGAGGCGACCCCGGCGTCCCTGATCCCGCACGGGATGATCCGGTCGAACCACTTGTTGTCCGGGTTCACGTTGAGCGCGAAGCCGTGCATCGTGACGCCCTTGGCGACCCGGATGCCGATGGCCGCGATCTTGCGGTCCTCGCGCCGCTGGCCCGCGTTGGAGGGGGCGTACTCCGGGCCGTTGAGGCGGGGGTCGAACTCCTCGTCGGCCAGCCGCGGATCGAAGTCCAGCGACAGTCCCCCGAGGGCCAGCCGCTGCTCCACCGGATCGCCGAGGACCCACACCCCGCTGCGGCCCTCGACCCGGGTGGTCTCCAGGCCGAACTCGGCGCAGACGCGGATGATCGCCTCCTCCAGCCGCCGTACGTGCGCGACCACGTCCACCGGCCGCGGCAGCTTCTGGATCGGGTAGCCCACCAGCTGGCCCGGGCCGTGCCAGGTGATCTTGCCGCCGCGGTCCACGTCGATGACCGGGGTGCCGTCCAGCGGGCGCTCGCTCTCCTCGGTGCGCCGGCCGGCCGTGTACACCGGGGGGTGCTCCAGGAGGATGACGGTGTCCGGGACCTCGTCGGCGAACCGGGCCGCGTGCACCCGGCGCTGCTCGTCCCAGGCCTCCTGGTAGTCGACGGCATCCGCGCCGAACCCCATTCGGACGAACCGCAACTCACTCACGGCAAGCGCCTCCCTCAGCGAACCGGTGTGTCAGGCACGTAACGCGCCCACGTCACTGTACGTCCGTCCGGCCTACGTCAGCCGTGCGGGCGTTCCTCACACGATCGGATGAATACACGTCAAAGCGTGTGATCGCCTGCTCACTCTCCGCTACATTCGCGCCGTTCGTGAGGCCATAAGGGCTGCTCAAAGGCAATCCGGGCACTTCAGAGGCCCGGAAGGCAGGAGACCGCACCGCAGATGACGGACCGACCCGCGCAGCGCACCCCCAACCGCCAGCTCGCCGCGCTCATCGCAGAAGCGGGGTTCTCCAACGCAGGTCTGGCCCGACGCGTCGACCAGCTCGGTCTGGAGCACGGGCTGGATCTCAGATACGACAAGACCTCGGTCACCCGCTGGCTGCGCGGACAGCAGCCGCGCGGTACGACCCCGGCGCTGATCGCCGAGGTCTTCACCCGCCGCCTCGGACGCCGGCTCACCGCCCAGGACCTCGGCCTGGACGCCTGTGCGCCGGTGTACGCCGGCCTGGAGTTCGCGGGCACCCCGGAGGAGGCCGTCGACATCGTCAGCGGGCTGTGGCGCAAGGACTCCGGCAGCCACGCCGAGCTGCGCAGGATCGCCTTCACCCCGGCGGGGCTCGTCGTGCCCAGCCGGGACTGGCTGATCGGCAAGGCGGACGACAGGGTGGCCCGGGAAGCGGTCCCCCGGGTGCCTCCGCAGGCCCGGCCGGGTGCGGGCCGGGTCCGGCCGGCCGGACCGCCGCGGATCCGCGGGCACGCCGAGCGCGCCCCCGGGCACAAGGTCACCGGCGGCGACATCGCCGCGCTGCGCTCGGTCGGCGAGCTGTTCCGCACGCTCGACGACCGGTTCGGCGGCGGTCACGCCCGCCAGGCGCTGGTGCGCTATCTGGAGCACGAGTGCGAACCGATGCTGCGCGGCGGCTACGACGAGCAGACCGGCCGCCGGCTGTTCGCCGCCGCCGCCGACCTGACCCGCCTCGCGGGCTGGACGTCGTACGACATCGCGGCACACGGACTCGCCCAGCGCTACTTCGTCCAGGCCCTGCGGCTCGCCCAGGCGGCCGGTGACCGGGCCTACGGCTCCTACGTGCTGGTCACCATGAGCCGCCAGGCGGTCTACCTGGGTCACGGCCGGGAGGCCGTGCAGCTGGCCCGGGTCGCCCAGCAGGGGGTCGGCACCAGTGCGCCGCCGGTCGTCCAGGCGCTGCTGCACGCGTCCGAGGCGCGGGCGCACGGCGTCCTCGGCGAGGTGCGGGCCTGCACCGCGGCGCTGGTCCGGGCCGAGCGTGGACTGGAGGCGGCCCGGCCCGGGGACGAGGTGCCGTACTGGGCCAGGTTCTTCGACGAGGCCCAGCTCGCCGACGAGCTGGGGCACTGCCACCGGGACCTGCAGCAGTTCCGGGCCGCCGCGCAGCACGCCGAGCGCTCCCTGCAGCTGCGCGCCGCCTCCTACGCCCGCAGCAGGCTCTTCTGCCGGGTCGTCCTCGCCACCGCCCGCCTCGGCCTCGGCGAACTCGACCAGGCCTGCGCGCTCGCCGCGGAGGCCGCCGGCCAGGCCGCGGAGATGCGCAGCGCACGCGCGATCGAGTACGTGAAGGACTTCGAACGCCGCCTGGAGCCGTACCGCGACGCGGCCCCCGCGCGGGGCTACCGCGAGAAGGTCGCGGCCCTGGGCTGAGCGCGCTCCGAGACGCGCGGCGGCGGAGATCGATCACCGGTGACCGATCTCCACCGGAGGCCGCTCGGCCGCGACGGTGGTGGCCGGCGGGTGAGCACGGCCCGGCGCCGCTGTGCGCGGTCGTGGTGCCGGGCGGGTCCGGCACCGCCGGTTACGTTCGTCGTGGCCGAACGCCGTCGCGGCGCAGACGGATGTCCGGCGGAGCCTGGTCACCGGTGATCTCTTCCCGCCGCGACGCCGCTCGGCTCGCTCCTCGCGACGGTGGTGGCCGGCGGTGCCGGCGCCGCCCCGCCCGGCTCGGTCTAGGCCGCACGTGGCAGCCTCGGGGCCGGGTCGGCGGTGTGGATCGAGCCGGTCGCGCCCAGGTCGGCCAGGATCGCCGCAGCGGCCCGGTGGGCCGAGTGCAGGGCGCCCTGGACGGTGCTGGTGTCCCGGTGGTCGCCGCAGACGTACAGGCCCGCCAGCAGCCGTACCGGCCGGCGCAGGTCGTGCGGCGGGCGCATCGCCGGAACCGCTTCCGGAGTGTGGTGCACGGCCAGCGTCTCCCACCGGCGCGTCGAGGTGCCGTAGAGCCGGGAGAGATGGATGCGGACGGCGGTGTCGACGCCCTCGGGCGGAGTGCCCAGCACCGTCGAGGAGACCAGCACCCGGCCGCCCGGTGCCCGGCTCGGATCCACGTTGCTGAGCACGGCGGTGTGCGCCACCGGACCGCCCCGGTCGGCGTCCAGCAGCAGCGAGGTGCCGGTCGAGAAGGCCGCCGCCGGGTCGTCGGTGGTGTGGTGCACCACGGTCACCGGATGGAAGTCCGGCACCCTGAGCCCCGGCAGCAGGCCGGCCGCCGCGCGCGCGTCGGTCGCCAGCAGCACCGCCCGGCACCGGACCTCCCCGTGCTCGGCGGTGGTCACCGAGGTCGTGGAGACGGAGGTGACCCGCACCCCGGTGTGCACGGTGCCCACCGGCAGCGTCCGCGCCAGCAGCTCCGGCGGCATCTCCGCGCCACCCTCCGGCACACCGAGCCGCCCGCCGGCGAAGGCGCGCAGCGCCAGGTCGGCACACCGGCTGGACGTGGTCAGGTCCGGGTCGCACAGCAGCGCTGCGAGCAGCGGGCGCAGAAAGCCGTCGATGGTGCGGGCCGGCACCCCACGCCGGGCCAGGGCCTGCGCGGCGGGCAGTTCGGGCCGGGCCAGCAGACGCTCGACCGGGACCGTGGCGATCCGGCCGAGCGCGGCGCCCAGCCGGGCCTGGTCGACCGCACCGCCGACCGGTGCGCCGCCCCGGCCGGGTGTGGTGGCCGGCCCCCTGGGGGCGCTCGCCAAGGCGCGCACCGCATGCAGTGCGCCCCTTGTGCTCCCTCCGAGCGCCGGCAGGCCCGCGCGCTGGATGCGTCCGTCGCGGTGCAGCAGCACGCCCGGCGCGAACCGGCGCAGGGCAAGGGAGTCCAGCCCCGGCGTCAGCCGGAGTTCGGGATAGGACGTGGACAGCAGTTGTCCGATGCGGTCGAGCCGGAAGCCGTCGACCTTCTCCGTCGACATGCGGCCGCCGACGTAAGGGGCGGCCTCCAGGACCGCGGTCGTGACTCCTGCGCTGGTCAGCCGATGAGCCGCCGAGAGTCCGGCGATGCCGGCTCCCACGATGACGACGTCCACCTGGTACGCGGGCTCAAGCACGAGGCCCCTCCTGTGGTTGCGCTGCCGGTGGAGACGTCATGCCCCCAACTGGCTTGAGCAATACCCGAGTTCGGATCGAGGGTAGGGCGGCAATCGGTCAGGAGCAGTCGCGCATCGACAGAGCACGGTCGCATGGAGGTCGCATTCGGTCACAAGAGGTCGCAGGACATCCCTGCCGTTATGTCAGGCCGCACGGATCGCCTCGTCGATACCGGGGAAGGCGAACCGGAACCCCGACTCCGTCAGCCGCTTCGGCACCACCCGCTGGCTGCCCAGCACATCCCCGGCCATCTCGCCCAGCGCCGTCCGCAGTACCGGCGCGGGCACCGGGAACAGCGCCGGCCGGTGCAGCACCCGCGCCATCGCCTCGGTGATCTCACGGTTCGTCAGCGGCTGGGGCGCCGTCAGATTGAACGGCCCCGACAACGCCTCGCCGTCGATGAGGTGCCGGATCGCCGCCACCTCGTCGTGCAGCGCGATGTACGACCAGTACTGCCGCCCGTCGCCCAGGCGGCCCCCGAGCCCCGCCCGGAACAGCGGGAACAGCCGTCCCCAGGCCCCGCCGCCGCGCGCCACGACCAGCCCCGTGCGCAGGAAGACCGTCCGCACGCCCGCCTCCTCGACGGGCGCCGCCGCCTCCTCCCACTCCACGCACAGCCGGGGCAGGAAACCGTCGCCGGGCGGGGCGCTCTCGTCCACCACCCGGTCGCCGGTCTCGCCGTAGAAGCCGATCGCGCTGCCGTTCAGGAACACCCGCGGCGGCCGGGGCAGCGCGGCCGCCGCCTCCGCCAGGGTGGTGGTGCCCAGCACCCTGCTGTCCCGGATCAGCCGCTTGTACTCCTCGGACCAGCGCCGGTCGCCCACCCCGGCCCCGGCCAGGTTGACCACCACGTCGCAGCCGATGAGCCCGGCCGCGTCCACGTACTGCCGGGCCGGGTCCCAGCGGACCTCGTCGGGGCCCCGGGGCGTCCCGCGCACCAGACGCACCACCTCGTGCCCGTCCGCGGTCAGGGACCGCACGAGGGCGCTGCCGATCAGACCGGACGCGCCGGTCACCGCGATTCGCGAACGTTCCATGGCCCCCAGCATGACGCTCCCCGGCCCCCGGCACGACCGGCGCGATCGGCACGGCCGGCGTGGCCGGTCCGGGCCCCGGTGGGGTGCCCCGGGCGGCCGCCGTAGGGTGATCGCCATGCCGGAGCCGAACATACGCGTCGCCCGCCTCGGCGACGACGGGGAACTGTCCGCCCTCGACCGGGCCACCTGGTCCACCCTGCACGCGGTCACGCCCGCGCCCGAGCCGCCGTACGCCCCCTTCTTCGACGAGCGCCACCGGCCGCACGACCATCTCGTCGCCGAACTCGACGGGCGCGTCGTCGGCTACATCCGGCTCACCCACCCGACACCCCTCGCCGCGAACGCGCACGTCCTCGCGATCCAGGGCTTCGCCGTCGCCGAGCAGGCACGCGGGCGGGGCGTCGGGCGGGCGCTGATCCGGGCCGCCGTCGAGGAGGCGCGCAGACGCGGCGCGCGGCGTCTCACCCTGCGCGTGCTCGGGCACAACACCCCGGCCCGCACCCTCTACGCGTCCGAGGGCTTCGCCGTCGAGGGCGTGCTGCCCGGCGAGTTCCGGCTGGACGGCGAGTACGTCGACGACGTCCTCATGGGCCGCCGCCTGTGACATCCGGCCCACGGCCCCTGCCGTCGGCGGCGCCGTCCGGCCCGCCGCCGCGCGGCGGCCCTTCGGGCGGCGACGCGCATTGCCGGACAAACCCTAGGAGTCGACCAGTTCGCCCGTGTCCACCGGTGCCGTCGCCGTGGCCGCCAGCCGGGCGTCGGCCGCCACCTCCGCCGCCGTCAGCACGTAACCCGTCTCGGTGTCCGCGGTGGAACGGGCGAAGACCACCCCGAACACCCTGCCGTCCGTGGTCAGCAGCGGGCCTCCGGAGTTGCCCGGCCGCACCGAGGACCGGATCGAGTAGATCTCCCGGGTGACCGCGCGGTCGTTGTAGATGTCCCGGCCGGTCGCCTGCACCCGGTTCGCCACCGTCGCCGCCTGCAGGTTCAGGCTGCCGTCCTGCGGGTAGCCCGCCACCACCGCCGAGTCCCCGCGCACGGCCGCGGTGTCGAAGCGCAGGCGCGGGGCGGCCAGGTCCGGCACGTACAGCACGGCCACGTCCCGGGCGGGGTCGAAGAGCACCACCCGGGCCTCGTACGACGGACCGATCCCGCCCACCCGCACGCCCGGACGGTCGATGCCCGCCACCACGTGCGCGTTGGTCATCACATGCCGGGCGGAGAAGACGAAGCCGCTGCCCTCCCGGCCCTCGGCGCCCGCGACGCCCTCGATCTTCACCGTGCTCAGCTTGGCGGCGCTCGCGGCGGCCGGGGTGACGCTGTCACCGGTGGGCCGCGGCACCCGGGCCGTCGACTCGTTCTCGAACGGGTTGAAGACCTGCGGGAAGCCCGCCTCCGTCAGCGCGGACGTGGCCCGCGAGAACCAAGCCGGCGTGGTCTGCGGCATCGCCTCCTGCACCGCGCCCAGCAGCGTCGAGTTCCGTATCGCCGTCGTCAGGGTCTGCGACGGGGCCGCGCCCAGCACGCTCGCCGCCACCCAGGCCACGATCAGCACCGCGACCGAGTTGGCCGCGGCGCCCCCCACCCCGTCCGCCACCCGCAGCGGACCCCGGTCCAGCTCGCCCCGCAGCCGCAGCGCCAGCCGGCCCGCCAGCTCGTGCCCCACCACCGCCGGCACCAGCACCGTCAGCACGGCCAGCACCGTCGCCTGCGCCGAGGCGCGCTCCGCCAGGCCGGTCACCCACGGCAGCAGCCACACGCCGACGACGGCACCGCCGACGAACCCGGCCAGGGACACGCATCCGGCAACCAGCCCGCGCCGGTAACCCGGCACCGCGTAGAGAAGGATCACCAGCACAAGCACCAGGTCGAGCAGGTCCACGGAGCCGCCTTTCTCTCGGACCCCTCAGTACGGACGGGGCGGGTCCGCTGATCAGTCACGCGCACCCGCGCGGCCACCGGACGGCGAACCGGCCACGTATGCGTGTACCCCCGGAAACGTCCCGGACCGGGACGATGGTTCCACCAGGTGGCATAGCGCACATCGCGGGCACGGGCGAAGGCACCGAGAGTGGCACCATGCGTGTCGTCCGAAGAACGCGGGAGGCCCTGCGGCGCGGCCCCCTGACATCCGGCCGCCTGCGCCGGGTGCCGCTCGGCTGGCTGCCGGGCATGCTGGCCGTCCTCGCGCTGGCCCTGTGCGCCCACGGCATCGAGCACTTCGCCACCGAGAGCCGGGAACGCCCCGCACCGGTCCGGCCACCGGCCGCCCACCGTGCCACGCGGCCCCCGATCGTGCCGCGCACGGCCTGGCTGGACCGTGCCACCGCGCGCTCCCAGCCGCCCCCGCGCTACGACGACCGGGTCGTCGCCGTCTTCCTCCACCACACCGACTCGCCCAACGACTACGACTGCGCCGACGCGCCCCGCGTCATCCGGCACCTGTACGCCGGCCAGACGGGCGACCGCAGCTGGGACGACATCGGCTACAACTTCCTGGTCGACCGCTGCGGCACCGTCTACGAGGGCCGCGCCGGAGGCGTCGACCGGCCGGTCACCGGCGCCCACAGCCAGGGCTTCAACCACCGCACGGCCGGTATCGCCGCCATCGGCACCTTCACCGCCGGTGTGCCGGTGCCGCGGGCCATGACCGACGCCATCGCCGCCGTGGCCGCCTGGAAGCTCGGGCTCGCCGGCGTCGATCCGCAGAGCCGGGTCCTGCTGGTCTCCAGCAACGGCCGCAGCCGTTACAAGACGGGCACCCCCACCACCATGCCCGCCCTGGCGGCCCACAAGGACGGCTTCATGACGAGTTGCCCCGGCGCCGCCCTCACCGCCCGCCTCCCGGAGATCCGGGCGACGGCGGCCCGGCTGCAGGGCCGGACGCCCACGGTGACCCCCTAGCCTCGCTCTGTGCCCGGACGGGGGGCTCGCAGGTGCCGACGCCGGGCCGGCTCTTCGTCGTGGGCCAGCGTGAGCCCCTTGAGCAGGCCCGTGGACCGGCCGACCTCGATGAGGTAGCCATCCCGGGCTGACCCGGCGCACACATCATGGTGACGAGAATGCGGCTCCGGCGGTCCGGCCGGTTGTTCCCGTCCCGGTAGTGCCATGTCGGACGACGAGCCGGCAGCAGGCGGCACCGGAAGCCGACAGCGGTCACGCCGCCAGGGGTGGGACGGGCGCCGGCGTCGACGGGGAGGACACGCCGGCCGCTCCCGCGGCGGGTGTCACTCCTTGAAGCGCTCCCACAGCCGGGGATACAGCTGGGCGAGCGTCTCTTCGTTCTCGAAGTCCACCGGCCGGCCCGCCGGCTCGGCGGGCGCCGGGGAGATACCGAGATCGGGTGCGACGGAGCCGGTCAGCTGCTCGTAGGCCTCGTCCGCCGCGTAGCCCAGCTCCTCGCCGTCGCCGTCGATCTCCTCGTCGAAGTCCTCCAGCAGACCGGCCAGCGAGTCCGGATCGTGCAGGGCGCCCTCGAAGACCTCCCGGCCCTGGCCGATCAGCCAGCACCGGAAGAAGTCGAACGCGTCGTCGCTGCAGCCGTCCAGCAGCACCCAGGCGGCGCCCCACAGATCCCAGCGGTAGGCGCGGTTGTAGCGGGCCTCGAAGTGACGGGCGAAGTCCACGACCAGCTCGGGGTCCAGCCGGAGCAGCCGCTCCACGAGCGCGTCCGCCTGCTCCTCGGGGTCGCCCTCGGCCACCGCGCGGGTGGCGTCGATCAGCTCCCAGAACTCCGTCTCGTCCATCACGCCACCAGCATCGGGCCTGAGCCGGTGGGCCGCACGCGGAGTACCACGGATCGTTACCCGGGCCCGGCGCCCCCGTACAGGGCCGCCGCGCGGGCCGCGTCCGCGGCGAACCGGCCCCGCAGGCTCGCCGGCGCCAGCACCTCGGCCTCCGGGCCGAGCGCGGTCAGCTGGCCGTGCGCGACCTCCTCCGACTCCACCGGCAAGGTCACCGTCACCCAGCCCTCGGCGTCCGGCTCGCCCACCGCACCGAGCGCCTCGCGCGCGGACAGCGGATCGACGGCGTGCGGCAGCCTGCGCACGCCCTGCGGGGACAGCCGTACGACGACCTCGGCGCGCAGGATCGAGCGCGCGAACCGCTCGGCCTGGCCCGCCCAGAAGCCGGGCAGGCCGAAGTCCGGATCGCGGTCGAACCGCTCGCCCAGCGGCTCCACGGCGGTGAACCGGTCGATCCGGTACGTCCGGAAGACCCCGCTCGGTGCCACCCGCGCGCACAGGTACCAGACGCCCGCCTTCAGCACGAGCCCGTACGGCTCCAGGCGCCGCTCCACCTCGCCGTCCCCGCGCCGGTAGCGGGCGAGGACCGGGCTGTCCGCCCACACCGCCCTGGCCAGCGCAGGCAGCGGCGCGGGCGTCTCCGGCTCCCGGAACCAGGCGGGCGCGTCCAGATGGAACCGCTGCGCGGCGCTGTCCGGGGCGTCCCGCAGCGAGGGCAGCAGCGCCGCCGACACCTTCAGCCGGGCCGCCGAGGCGGCGTCCTCGAGGCCCATCTGTCTCAGCGCCGCCGGCACCCCGCTGAGGAACAGCGCCTCGGCCTCGCCGCGGGCCAGCCCGGTCAGCCGCGTCCGGTAACCGCCGATCAGCCGGTACCCCCCGGCCCGGCCGCGATCGGCGTACACCGGCACACCCGCCTCCGACAGCGCCTGCGCGTCGCGGGTGACGGTCCGCTCCGACACCTCCAGCTCCCGCGCCAGCTCGGCGGCGGTCATGGCGGGCCGGGACTGCAGCAGGAGGACCATCTTGATGAGACGAGCAGCGCGCATGCCCCTCATGATGCCGGGGGCCACCGACAGCGGGGGCCGCGCAGGTTTCGGCGCCGCAGGTCACCGCCGTGGGGCTGGGCGCCGTCGCGGCGGGAGGTCAGGCGCGGCGGGAAAGACGGAGGCGGCGGACCGGAGTGCGTGCACCCCGGTCCGCCGCGACGGCGTCTCGCCACGGCGGTGGTGACCGGCGGTACCGAACCGCCCGTCACCACCCGCGCCGGCGGACTACAGCCCGTACTTCTCCCGGGCCTCCTTCACCGCCGTCGCCTGGACCTCGCCGCGCCTGGCCAGCTGGGCCAGGGCCGCGACGACGATCGACTCGGCGTCGACGCCGAAGTGGCGCCGGGCGGCCTCGCGGGTGTCCGACAGACCGAAGCCGTCGGCGCCCAGCGAGGACCAGTCCTGCTCGACCCACTGCGCGATCTGGTCCGGGACCTGGCGCATGTAGTCCGAGACGGCCAGCACCGGGCCCTCGGCGCCCTGCAGCGCCTGACGCACGTACGGCACCCGCTCCTCGCCGCGCAGCAGCGCCGCGTCGGCCTCCAGCGCGTCCCGGCGCAGCTCGGACCAGGAGGTCGCGGACCACACGTCGGCGGCCACGCCCCACTCCTCGGCGAGCAGCCGCTGCGCCTGGAGGGTCCAGTGGATCGCCGTACCGGAGCCCAGCAGCTGGACGCGCGGGGCGTCGGCCGGTGCGGTCACGCCCGCGGACTCAGCCGTGTTGAAGCGGTACAGGCCCTTGACGATGCCCTCGTCGATGCCCAGGCCCTGCGGCTTGGCCGGCTGCGGCAGCGGCTCGTTGTAGACCGTGAGGTAGTAGAAGACGTTCTGGTCCTCGCCCGGCTTGGCCTCGCCGTACATCCGGCGCAGACCCTCCCGGACGACGACCGCGACCTCGTAGGCGAACGCGGGGTCATAGGTCAGCGCCGCCGGGTTGGTCGCGGCGATGACCGGGGAGTGGCCGTCGGCGTGCTGCAGGCCCTCGCCCGTCAGCGTGGTACGGCCCGCCGTGGCGCCGACGAGGAAGCCGCGGCCGAGCTGGTCGCCGAGCTGCCACATCTGGTCGGCCGTGCGCTGCCAGCCGAACATCGAGTAGAAGATGTAGAACGGGATCATCGCCTCGCCGTGCGTCGCGTACGCGGTGGACGCGGCGATGAAGTCGGCCATCGAACCGGCCTCGGTGATCCCCTCGTTCAGGATCTGGCCGTTCTCGGCCTCCTTGTAGTACATCAGCTGGTCGCGGTCGACCGGCTCGTACGTCTGGCCCTTGGGGGAGTAGATCCCGAGCGACGGGAAGAGCGACTCCATGCCGAAGGTGCGTGCCTCGTCGGGGACGATCGGCACCCAGCGCTTGCCCGTCTCCTTGTCGCGGACCAGGTCCTTGACCAGGCGGACGAAGGCCATGGTGGTGGCCACGTTCTGCGAGCCGGAGCCCTTGTCGAAGGAGGTGAAGGCCTTCTCGGCGGGGGCCGGCAGCGGGGCCAGCGCGTGCGTGCGGCGGGCCGGGGCCGGGCCGCCGAGGGCCGCGCGGCGCTCCTGGAGGTAGCGGACCTCGGGGGAGTCGGCGCCGGGGTGGCCGTAGGGGACCTGGCCGTCGGTGAAGTCGCTGTCCTTGATCGGCAGCTCCAGCAGGTCGCGCATCGCCTTGAACTCGTCCACCGAGAGCTTCTTCATCTGGTGGTTGGCGTTCTTCGACGCGAAGCCGTCGCCGAGGGTGTGGCCCTTGACCGTCTGGGCCAGGATCACGGTCGGCGCGCCCTTGTGCTCGACGGCGGCCTTGTACGCGGCGTAGACCTTGCGGGCCTCGTGACCGCCGCGCGAGAGGTGGAAGCACTCGAAGATCTTGTCGTCGCTCAGCAGCTTCGCCATCTCCGCGAGCGCCGGGTCGGCGCCGAAGAAGTCCTGGCGGATGTAGGCGGCGTCGCGGGTCTGGTACGTCTGGATCTGCGCGTCCGGTACCTGGCGCAGCCGGCGTACCAGTGCGCCGGTGGTGTCGAGGGCGAACAGCTCGTCCCAGGCGGTGCCCCAGAGCGTCTTGACGACGTTCCAGCCGGCGCCGCGGAACTGGGCCTCCAGCTCCTGCACGATCTTGAAGTTGGCGCGGACCGGGCCGTCCAGGCGCTGCAGGTTGCAGTTGATGACGAAGGTGAGGTTGTCCAGCTCCTCACGGGCGGCGAGCGCGAGGGCCGCCGTCGACTCCGGCTCGTCCATCTCGCCGTCGCCCAGGAAGGCCCAGACGTGGGAGGCGGAGACGTCCTTGATGCTGCGGTTGGTCAGGTAGCGGTTGAACCGCGCCTGGTAGATCGCCGACAGCGGGCCGAGGCCCATGGACACCGTCGGGAACTCCCACAGCCAGGGCAGCCGGCGCGGGTGCGGGTACGACGGGAGGCCGTTGCCGCCCGCCTCCTGGCGGAAGTTGTCGAGGTGCGCCTCGTTCAGCCGGCCGTCGAGGAAGGCGCGGGCGTAGATACCGGGGGAGGCGTGGCCCTGGATGTACAGCTGGTCGCCGGAACCGGCGGCCTCCTGGGATTCCTTGCCCTTGAAGAAGTGGTTGAAGCCGGTCTCGTACAGCCAGGCCGCGGAGGCGAAGGTGGCGATGTGGCCGCCGACGCCGTGCTTCGCGCCGCGGGTCACCATGGCGGCCGCGTTCCAGCGGTTCCAGGCGGTGATCCGGGCTTCCATCTCCGGGTCGCCGGGCAGGCCCGGCTCGGCGGAGGTGGGGATGGTGTTGACGTAGTCCGTCTCGAGGAGCTTCGGCAGCGCGATGCCGCCCGCCTCGGCGCGCTCCAGCGTGCGCCGCATCAGGTACGCGGCGCGGTGCGGCCCGGCCTCCCGTGCGACGGCGTCGAGGGAGGCCCGCCATTCGGCGGTCTCCTCCGGGTCGCGGTCCGGGAGCTGGTCGAGCGCGCTCGGCTGGATGGCGTTGGGGTCGGTCATGTCGCCGCCTTCCTCAGTCGAAGGGGGTTCCCTCATCGGTAAGGGTTCGGGGGTGCCCTAGGTCTTTGGCAGGACAGGGCAGAGGACTTCGGTGGAAGTCCGTCGGTGACTGTAACTCCCTGATCGATGATCGATCAAAGGGTTGAGGGCCAAAACCTCTCGATTACGAGAAAGTAGGCACCGGGTGCCTTTGAAACGGGCACGCGGTGCCGTGATGAACCGAGGTTTTTGCAGGTGAGCGGGGGTGTGCTCGCGTGCGTCAGGCGCGCGGCGCGCAGCCCAGGACGTGCGCCTTCACCAGCTCCGCGATCCGCGGGTCCCGGCGCTTGAACGCCTGCACCAGCTCCTCGTGCTCCTCGGCGTACGACTGCTGGACCGTCCCGAGCCACCGGATGGACAGGGCCGTGAAGACCTCGATGCCCAGGCCCTCCCAGGTGTGCAGCAGCACCGAGTTGTCCGCCGCGCGGACCAGCTCGCGGTGGAAGCCGACCGTGTGGCGGACCTGGCCCGTGCCGTCGGCGTCGCGGTCGGCCTCGTACAGGGCCAGCACATGCGGTTCCAGCGCCGAGCAGTCCGTCGCGAGGCGCTCCGCCGCCAGCTCCGCCGCGATGGCCTCCAGGCCGGCCCGGACGGGGTAGCTCTCCTCCAGGTCGGCCGCGGTCAGGTTCCGCACGCGCACGCCCTTGTTCGGCGCGGACTCGATCAGCCGCAGCGACTCCAGCTCGCGCAGCGCCTCACGGACCGGCGTCTGGCTGACCTCCAGCTCGGTGGCGATCCGGCGCTCCACGATCCGCTCACCCGGCTGCCAGCGCCCGCTGACGATCCCCTCCACGATGTGCTCGCGGATCTGTTCGCGCAGCGAGTGGACGACGGGCGCGGTCATGGGGGGCTCCTCGGCAGTGCGGACCCGGCGGGTCGGCGGGACCCTTAGACAATACGGCCGCGGCCCCGCACAGATGGGGCACGGTTGCTCTCGCCACAGGTGACGCCGGTTACAGAGCACTGCCCGCCCGGTTGCGCCGGTATGCCCGCTCCGCCGGCCCGCCGCTCCTGAACGCGGTCACAACGCCGTTGTCCTGCGGGGCCGTTGGGGACGAACGAGCGGAGCCCCCGTCCGGAGAGGGTCTCCGGGCGGGGGCTCCGCTCGTGTTGCCGGGGCGCTTTCGAGCCCTACAGGCCCAGCTCGACCTCGAACTCGCCGGCCTCCAGGATCGCCTTGACCGCCGTCAGGTAACGGGCCGCGTCGGCGCCGTCGACCAGGCGGTGGTCGTAGGAGAGGGTCAGGTAGGTCATGTCGCGGACGCCGATGACCGTGCCCTCCTCGGTCTCGATGACGGCCGGACGCTTGACCGTGGCACCGATGCCGAGGATCGCGACCTGGCCCGGCGGCACGATGATCGTGTCGAACAGCGCGCCGCGCGAACCGGTGTTGGAGATGGTGAAGGTCGCGCCGGACAGCTCGTCCGGGGTGATCTTGTTGGCGCGGACCTTGCCGGCCAGCTCCGCGGTGGCCTTGGCGATGCCCGCGATGTTGAGGTCGCCGGCGCGCTTGATGACCGGGGTCATCAGGCCCTTCTCGGAGTCCACCGCGATTCCGACGTTCTCGGAGTCGAAGTAGGTGATCGTGCCCTCGGCCTCGTTGATCTTGGCGTTGACGACCGGGTGGGCCTTCAGCGCCTGCGCGGCGGCCTTGACGAAGAACGGCATCGGGGAGAGCTTGACGCCCTCGCGGGCCGCGAAGGAGTCCTTCGCCCTGGCGCGGAGCTTCATCAGACGCGTGACGTCGACCTCGACGACCGACGACAGCTGGGCCTGCTCGTGCAGCGCCTTGACCATGTTGTCGCCGATGACCTTGCGGATGCGGGGCATCTTGACGGTCTGGCCACGCAGCGGGGAGACCTCCAGGGCGGGGGCCTTCTTCGCGGCGGGCGCGGCAGCGGCGGCGGCCGGAGCCGGGGCGGCGGCCTTCGCGGCCTCGGCGGCGGCGATGACGTCCTGCTTGCGGATGCGGCCGCCGACGCCGGTGCCCTTGACGGTGGCCAGGTCGACGCCGTTCTCGGCGGCGAGCTTGCGCACCAGCGGGGTCACGTAGGCGCCCTCGTCGGTCGCCTGGGTGGCGGTCGGCGAGGTGGGCGCGGTGGCCGGGGTGACCGCGGCCGGGGCGGGCGCCGGGGCCGACGGGACCGGCTCGGGAGCCGGCGTCGTCTCCTGCTGCGGAGCCGGGGCCGTCGGCGCCTGCGGGGCGGCCGGAGCGGGGGCGGCGGGCGCCGGAGCCGCGGGGGCCGGAGCCGCGGGGGCCGGAGCCTCGGGGGCGGCCGGAGCGGCGGCGGGCGCCGGGGCGGCCTGCGCGGGGGCGGCGGCCGGGGCGGCACCCGGGGCACCGATGACGGCGAGCTTGGCGCCGACCTCGGCGGTCTCGTCCTCGTTCACCACGATCTCCAGCAGCACGCCGGAGGCGGGCGCCGGGATCTCGGTGTCGACCTTGTCCGTGGAGACCTCGAGCAGCGGCTCGTCGGCCTCGACGGAGTCGCCGACCGACTTCAGCCAGCGGGTGACGGTGCCCTCGGTGACGGACTCGCCGAGAGCGGGCAGGACCACGTCGGTGCCCTCGGCGGAGGAGTCGCCGGAAGCGGCCTCGGCGGTCGGGGCCGGGGCGGGGGCGGCCTGCTCGGTGGAGGGGGCGGCCGGGGTCTGGGCGGCCGGGGCGGCCGTCTCGGCCGGGGCGGCCGTCTCGGCCGGGGCCGGAGCGGCCTCGGCCTCGGCGGCCGGAGCGGCAGCGGGCGCACCCGTGCCGTCGTCGATCACGGCCAGCTCGGCGCCGACCTCGACGGTCTCGTCCTCGGCGACCTTGATGGAGGCCAGCACACCGGCGGCGGGCGAGGGGATCTCGGTGTCGACCTTGTCGGTCGACACCTCCAGCAGCGGCTCGTCGGCCTCGACGCGCTCGCCCTCGGCCTTCAGCCAGCGGGTGACAGTGCCCTCGGTGACGCTCTCACCGAGCGCCGGAAGGGTTACGGAAACCGCCATGGTTTCGGTTGCTCCTAACGAATTGCGGAAGTCTGTGTCGTCGCGCCCGTTGACCGAAGGCTCAGTCGTGGGAGTGCAGCGGCTTGCCGGCGAGCGCCAGGTGAGCCTCGCCCATCGCCTCGTTCTGCGTCGGGTGGGCGTGGATGAGCTGGGCGACCTCGGCCGGCAGCGCCTCCCAGTTGTAGATCAGCTGGGCTTCGCCGACCTGCTCGCCCATGCGGTCGCCGACCATGTGGACGCCGACGACGGCACCGTCCTTCACCTGGACGAGCTTGATCTCGCCCGCGGTGTTGAGGATCTTGCTCTTTCCGTTGCCCGCCAGGTTGTACTTCAGAGCGACGACCTTGTCCGCGCCGTAGATCTCCTTGGCCTTGGCCTCGGTGATACCCACGGAGGCGACCTCCGGGTGGCAGTACGTCACCCGCGGGACACCGTCGTAGTCGATCGGAACGGTCTTCAGGCCGGCCAGACGCTCCGCCACCAGGATGCCCTCGGCGAAGCCGACGTGCGCGAGCTGGAGGGTCGGGACGAGGTCACCGACGGCGGAGACGGTCGGAACGTTGGTGCGCATGTACTCGTCGACCAGGACGTAGCCACGGTCCATGGCGACACCCTGCTCCTCGTAGCCCAGGCCCTGGGAGACCGGGCCACGGCCGACGGCGACGAGGAGGACCTCGGCCTCGAACTCCTTGCCGTCGGCGAGGGTGACCTTGACGCCGTCCTGGGTGTACTCGGCCTTCTGGAAGAAGGTGCCGAGGCTGAACTTGATGCCGCGCTTGCGGAACGCGCGCTCGAGGAGCTTCGAGCTGTTCTCGTCCTCGACCGGGACGAGGTGCTTCAGGCCCTCGATGACGGTGACGTCCGAGCCGAAGGACTTCCACGCCGAGGCGAACTCGACACCGATGACACCGCCGCCCAGGATGATCGCGGACTTCGGTACGCGGTCCAGGACGAGGGCGTGGTCGGAGGAGATGATCCGGTTGCCGTCGATCTCCAGGCCCGGCAGCGACTTCGGCACGGAGCCGGTCGCCAGCAGGATGTGGCGGCCCTGGACACGCTGGCCGTTCACGTCGACGGAGGTGGGGGAGGACAGCCGGCCCGTACCCTCGATGTAGGTCACCTTGCGAGAGGCGATCAGGCCCTGCAGGCCCTTGTACAGGCCGGCGATGACGCCGTCCTTGTACTTGTGGACGGCCGGGACGTCGATGCCCTCGAACGTGGCCTTCACACCGAACTGCTCGCTCTCGCGGGCCTGGTCGGCGATCTCGCCCGCGTGCAGCAGGGCCTTGGTGGGGATGCAGCCCCGGTGCAGGCAGGTGCCGCCGACCTTGTCCTTCTCGATCAGGGCGACGTCCAGGCCCAGCTGCGCCCCGCGCAGCGCCGCGGCGTAACCACCGCTGCCACCGCCGAGGATCACTAGGTCGAAAACGGTGCTGGCGTCGTTCGCCACGTCACGTCCTCCATGCATGTGCGCCGTGCGCCGGGCACCCTTGCCCCTTCGGGAGGTGACCGGTCGGTCGGCTGGTGTCCGGCCGCTTGATGCTTCGGCCCTTCGGTGGGGGCCCTGTCCTGCCGGGCTCCATCTTTGCACTTGTTCGAGGCGTACGAGACGCGGGGCCTCGGTGTGAGACACCCCACGTACACCCGCACCTGGCGGCGCACACGTACAAGGGGCGCGGGGAACCGCGCGTACGGCCCCCACGCCCCTGCGGTCGCCCTGCCACGGAAGCGACCGCGCCGCCGGGCGCCTCAGCCCAGGTCACCCGCGGCGGTCAGCTCGGCGAGGCGGACCAGCGTCCGCACCGCGGACCCGGTGCCGCCCTTCGGCGTGTACCCGAACGGGCCGCCCTCGTTGAACGCAGGACCGGCGATGTCGAGATGGGCCCAGGTGATCCCCTCGCCCACGAACTCGCGCAGGAACAGACCGGCGACCAGACCGCCGCCCATCCGCTCGCCCATGTTCGCGATGTCGGCGACGGAGGACTCCATGCCCTTGCGCAGGTGCTCCGGCAGCGGCATCGGCCAGGCCGGCTCGCCGACCTCGTCCGCCGCCTCGTGCAGCGCGGAGCGGAACGCCTCGTCGTTGGCCATGACGCCGAACGTCCGGCTGCCCAGCGCCAGCATCATCGCGCCGGTCAGGGTGGCGACGTCCACGATCGCGTCCGGCTTCTCCTGCGAGGCCGCCCACAGCGCGTCGGCGAGCACCAGCCGGCCCTCGGCGTCGGTGTTCAGCACCTCGACGGTCTTGCCGCTGTACATGCGCAGCACGTCACCCGGGCGCACGGCGGAGCCGGAGGGCATGTTCTCGGCCAGTGCCAGCCATCCGGTGACGTTGACCTGGAGGCCGAGGCGGGCGGCGGCGACGACGGCGGCGAACACGGCGGCGGCACCGCTCATGTCGCACTTCATCGTCTCGTTGTGACCGGCCGGCTTCAGCGAGATGCCGCCCGAGTCGTAGGTGATGCCCTTGCCCACGTAGGCCAGGTGCTTGTCCGCCTTGGGGTGCGTGTACGACAGCTTCACCAGGCGCGGGGTCGCGGCCGAGCCGCCGCCGACGCCGAGGATGCCGCCGTAGCCGCCCTTGGCCAGGGCCTTCTCGTCGAGCACCTGCACCTTCAGGCCGTGCTCCTTGGCGGCGGCCTGCGCGATGCCGGCGAAGATCGCGGGGGTGAGGTCGTTCGGCGGCATGTTGATCAGGTCGCGGGAGCGGTTCAGCTCCTCGCAGACCGCGACGGCGCGGGCGACCGCACCCTTGTGGGCCGCGTCGCGCGGCTTGCCGCCGAGCAGCACGGCCTCGGCCAGCGGCGCCTTGCCGTTCTTCGCCTTGGCGCTCGGGCGGCCGTTCTCCTTGTAGGTGTCGAAGGAGTAGGCGCCGAGCAGGGCGCCCTCGCCGATCGCCTCCAGGGCACCGGGGCCGTCGACGGGCAGCGCGAACGCGGCCTTCCTGGTCCCGGCGAGCGCGCGGGCCGCCACGCCGGCGGCCCTGCGCAGCGCCTCGGCGCCGTAGCCGGCGTCCGCGGTGCCGGAGGCGTCGGGCTCCGCGCCCAGGCCCACCGCCAGCACGAGCGGGGCCTTGAATCCGGCCGGGGCGGGCAGCTTCGTCAGCTCGCCCTCGGCACCCGAGGCGCCGAGGGTCTCCAGGACGCCGGCCAGCTTGCCGTCGTACGCCTTGTCCACGGCTTCGGCGCCCGGCGCGACGACGGGGCCCTTGGTGCCCTTGGCGACACCGATCACGATCGCGTCGGCCCGCAGGCCGGGCGCCGCGGCGGTGCTGAGAGTCAGAGCAGTCACGGTGGTGAGATCTCGCTTCCGATGTGAAGTTCCTGTGGCCGATGCGGGTGGGTCGACCGGGCCCGAGAGCCGACCCTAGGCCCAGTCCTGGGAGCAGGCGGCAACCGGGGCCTTCACCCCGTCGGCGAACACCCGGCACGAGACTACGCGGGTGCGGCTGTTCGCTCATTCCTGCGGGCGTTCACCTGAACGTGGCTTCATGGCCGATTTCGCCCCCTGGACGCCGGTGACCTGAGCCACACTCGTCGAGTTCCGGTGGGCCGCGTGTCCACCGATTCGCATGATTGCCACTGATCCTCCACGTATCCGTCACGGATCCGGACATCGGGGATCTTTTGGGGGGAGGAACCTGTCATGGCCCATCGAGCACATCGCTGGAGAGCGGCCGCGGTCACCGCGACGGCCGCGGGAATGATCACGCTGGGACTGGCCGCGCCGGGCGCGTCGGCCGCAACCGATCCGCGCGTCGACCTACGGGTCCTGGTCGTCGACGACGGCGCCGGGCCGGTCGGTGCGATCACCGCCCAGCTCAGGAGCGAGGGCGTTCCGTACACGACCGTGAAACTGGACGACTCCGGGCGTCCCGCGATCACCGCGGCCTTCCTGAGCGACACCGTCGGCGGCCGGCCGCGCGCGAAGTTCCAGGGCGTGGTCCTGCCGAACGAGGCTCCCTTCGGGGCGGGGTCGGCCGAGCAGACGGCACTGGAGGCGTACGAGAAGACCTACGGCATCCCGCAGTTGGACGCCTACACCTGGGCCCACCCCGAGGTGGGCCTGGACTACACCGACGGCAACGGCTACGCCGGCCCCCTCGACGGGCGCGCGGCCACCGTCAGCGAGGCCGGCCGGGCGGGTGCGTTCGGGTATCTGAAGGGGGGCTTCTCCTTCGAGGACAACTCGCCGTCCGTCGACGAGAGTTACGGCTTCGTCGCCCAGCCGCGCACCGGCTTCACCAGCTATGTCGACACCCCGGTGCCCGGCGGCACCGGGACCGGGAGCCTGCTCGGCGAGTACACGCACGACGGCCGCCGCGAGCTGGTGGTGACCTTCGCCTACAACGAGTACCAGCAGCAGTTCCGGGTGCTGGCCCGCGGCATGGTCGAGTGGCTGACCCAGGGCGTGCACCTGGGCCAGGCCCGCAACTACTTCGCCGTGCACGTCGACGACGTCTTCGCGCCGGACGCCCGCTGGGACAGCGAGCGCAACTGCACCCCCGGCGACATCGACTGCGCGGGCGGCGGCGGCGACACCGAGACGCCGATCCGCATGACGCAGGCCGACGCGCAGTACGCCGCCCAGTGGGAGCAGAGCCACGGCTTCACGCTGGACATGGTCTACAACGCGGGCGCCGGTGAGGAGTGGAAGAGCGAGAACGGCGGCCAGGACCCGATGGCCGACCAGCTCCTTCAGGACAGGGCCAAGTACCGCTGGGTGAACCACACCTACACCCACCTCTTCCTCGGGTGCGTCCAGGACACCTCGACGGTGCCGTGGAGCTGCGCGAAGAACGCCGACGGTTCGACCAGGTGGGTGAGCCGCTCCGACATCTCCAAGGAGGTTTCCGACAACTACAACTGGGGGCTGACGCACGGGCTGTCGCTCGACCGCGGCGAGCTGGTCACCGGTGAGCACTCGGGTCTGAAGACCCTGCCGCAGCAGCCGCAGGACAACCCCGGCCTCGGGCCCGCCCTGGCCGCGAACGGCGTGAAGTGGACGGCCTCGGACAACTCCCGCGAGTCCGTGCAGCGGACCGTGGGCAGCAGCACGCTCACCGTGCCGCGCTATCCGATGAACGTGTACTACAACGTCGGTACCAAGGCCGAGATGGCCGACGAGTACAACTGGATCTACACGTCCAAGGCGGACGGTGGCAGCGGGATCTGCGAGGACAACCCGACCTCGACCTGTCTGGCCCAGCCGCTGGACACGGCCACCGGGTTCACCGACCGGATCGTGCCCGCCGAGGCGCACACCGACCTCGGGCACGTGCTGGGCAACGACCCGCGCCCGCACTACGCCCACCAGTCCAACCTGGCCGAGGACCGCAACCTCTACCCGGTCCTGGAGCGCGTACTGGCCGACTACCAGGACCTGTTCGCCGACAACACCCCGATCGTCAACCTGCGGCAGAGCGCCATCGGCGCCGAGCTGCAGAACCGGGCCAAGTGGCAGACCGCGCTCGACGGCGGCCGGGTCACCGCCTACCGGATCGGCAACACCGTGACGGTCAACGCCCCGTACGGCACCCAGATCCCGGTGACGGCACCGGAGGGGACGCGGCAGCAACAGCTGCTGGGCACGACCACGTTCGGCACGGCCTACGCCGGTGAGCGCGCGGCCTGGGGGGCACCGGGCCTGCTCCAGTCCGCGCTCACGCTGAAGCTGCCGTAGCGGGACGCCCCTCGAACAAGGGGGGAACAGCGCCCCGAGGGGCGCGGGGAACTGCGCGACCGGCCAGGCCGACCCGAAGCCGGGTCCGGGGACGCAGTTCCCCCACGTGTCCGCACAACAGGGGGGTACCGCGCGGCGATGCGCACCGGCCGTCACGTCACCATGCTCACCGAAGGCACCTATCCGCATGTCCACGGCGGGGTCAGCACCTGGTGCGACCAACTCGTCAAGGGCATGCCGGAGGTCGACTTCCATCTCGTCTCGCTCACCGGCAGCGGCCGCGAACCCGTGGCCTGGGAACTGCCGCCGAACGTCCGCCGGCACCTGACCGTGCCCACCTGGGGCCCGCGCCCCGGCCGAGCCCGCGCCCCGCACGGCAGGGCCAGGCGCCGCTTCACCGACGCCTACGAGCGTCTGCTGCTGTCCTTCCTCGATCCGGCGGCCCGCTGCGACTTCGGCGAGGCCCTGGACGAACTGACCGTCATCGCCCGCGAGGGGTGGCTGACGGCGGCCCTGCGCACCGAGACCGCCCTGCGCTCGCTCCAGTGGATCTGGACCATGCCGCATCTGCCGACCGCGGCCGCCGGACCCACCGTGCATGACGCGCTGACCGCCACCGACCTGCTGGAACACGCCCTGCGCCCGCTGGGTGTGCGCATCCCCGGGAACTCGGTGGCGCACGCCGTCAGCAGTGGTCTGGCGACCCTGCCCGCGCTCGCCGCCCACCGTCTCGACGGAGTGCCGTTCCTGCTCACCGAGCACGGTATCTATCTGCGCGAACGCTACCTCGGGCACCGGGGCCAGCCGCATCGCTGGCCGGTGAAGGCCTTCCTGCTCGGCTTCTACCGGGAACTGAACGCACACGGGTATCGCTCGGCCGATCTGATCACGCCGTGCAACCAGTACAACCGGCGCTGGGAGGAGCGCGGCGGCGCCGACACCGGCCGCATCCGCACGGTCTACAACGGCGTCGACCCGCACGCCTTCCCGCACGCCGGCCCCGAACCCGACACCCCGACCCTCACCTGGTGCGGCCGCGTCGATCCCATCAAGGACCTGGAGACCCTGCTGCGCGCCTACGCCCTCGTCCGCGCCGAACTCCCCGAGACCAGGCTGCGGCTCTTCGGCCCGGTCCCGCCCGGCGGCGAGGCCTACCGGACCCGCCTGGAGAAACTCGCCGCCGAACTGGGCGTCACCGACGGCCTCACCTTCGAGGGCCGCATCACCGAGGTCTGGCGCGCCTACGCGGCCGGGCACCTCGTGATGCTCTCCTCCATCTCCGAGGGCTTCCCGTTCTCCATCATCGAGGCCATGTCCTGCGGCCGCCCGACGGTCTCCACGGACGTCGGCGGCGTGCGCGAGGCCGTCGGCGACACGGGCCTGGTCGTACCGCCCCGCGAACCGGAGAAGATGGCCGCCGCCGCGCTCACCCTGCTCAGGGACGACGAACGGCGCCTGGCGCTGGGGGAGTCGGCCCGGCAGCGGGTCGTCGACCGGTTCACCCTGCGCCGCTCGGTCGACAACTTCCGCACCATCTACCAGGAACTCGCCGGCCGGCCCGAGCGCTACGAGCCCACGGTGGAGACGGTCGCCGACTGGACCGTGGAGCTGCGCGACCCGTGGTACGCGGCCGTCGCGACGGACGGGACCGACTGGTGAGCGACCACACCCCCGACGACGTCCGCGTCCTGCCCGGCATCCCGCTCCAGCGTCACCGGCCCGGCTGGGCCCAGCCCGGCCCGATCGACGAACTCGCCCGCGAACTGGACGAGTTCGTGGCCGCCGCCGTCCACCCCGACGAGATAGCCGCCCTGCTGGAGTCCGACGGCCTCTCCGACGAACAGATACGCGAACGGTACGGCGTCCCGGACTCCTTCGCGCTCGCCGAACGCCTCTACGACCGCACCCCGCGCCGCCACCCCGAACCGGTCGGTCCACCGCCCGACCCGTGGCGGGCCAACCTCGCCGGCTGTCTCCTGCGCGGGCTCGTCTTCGCGCTGCCGGGCTTCGCCTACGTGCTCGGCGCCCCGCTCCCGGGCGGGCCGCCGGGCGCCTCCGGGCTACCGGCCGGCACCCGCACCCTGCTGGCGGGCGCCTTGTTCGGCTGGGCCTGGAACCAGGGACTCGCCCACCGCGCCTACTCCTGGCTGGGCCTCGGCGACCGCTCGGCGGCCCGCCGCTGCCTGCTGACCGGCACCCCCGCAGGCATGCTGCTCGGCACCCTGGTCGCGCTCGCCGTCACCGGCCCCGGACACCCGGCGGCCGTGGCGTTCGCGGCCGGCCAGTCCTGCTATCTGGGCGCGTCCGGTGCCCTGCTGGTGATGGGCCGCGAGCGCCTGCTGTTCGCCGCCCTGCTGCCGATGACCGCCGGCGCCCTCCTCGTGCCGCTCCACCCGCTCCCCGCGCCGGCCCGCCTGCTCCTGCTGTCGGCCTCGCTCACCGCGGTCACGATCCTGGCCCTCCTCGAAGTCGCCCCGGCGCTGAAGGACCTCACCGGCCGCCAAGGCCTCCGACGGCTCGCCGGCTGTGCGGTCCACCGCCTGCGAGCCGTGCCCGGCCGCGCACACCGCTCCCCGCACCCGGCCGCGCCCACCGCCCTCACGAAGCCCCGGTCACCACGGCTCGCCACCCGGCTCGGCGTCGGCCCCGGCACGGCGCCGGCCGCCGGGCCCCGGCTGGCCGCCTCCCTGCCCTACGCCGTGTTCGGGCTCGGCAGCGGGGTGCTGGTGCTGTTCGTGGCGCTCGGAGACGTCCTCGCCGGTGCCGGGCGCGGCACGCTCGCCGCTCCGGCCGCCGTGGCGCTGACACTCAGCATGGGTCCCGCCGAGTGGCTGCTGTACCGCTTCCGCGGCGGCAGCCTGGCCGCCCTGCGGTCCAGCGGCACATCGCGGGACTTCCGCCGGGCCACCGCCCGTACCCTGGCCCGCTGCCTCACCGGCTACCTGGCGGCCCTGCTCGCCCTCGTGCCGGCCACCACCGCGCTCTGGCCGGGCGCCCCCACCCCGGGCGCCGTACGCCTGGCCGGGCTGCTCGCGCTCGGCGTCGTGCTGTGGACCGGGCTGCTGCTGCAGTGCTTCGGGGCCGTGCTCGGCGCCACCGCCGTGTGCTGCGCCGCCGCCCTCGCCCAGACCCTCGCGCTGCTCGCCCACACGGGCCACCCGCACACGGTCGCCCTCGTCGTCTGCGCGGTGGCGGCCGTGGCCCAGACCGTGCTGGTCCGCGTGACCCTGGGAAAGGCCACCGCCCACCGATGAGGAACCTGCTGATCCCGTTCTACGAGCACCCGGCCGCCCGCCCCGCCGCCTGGGCGGCCGTCCTCGCCGCCGCGCCCCGGGTGTACGGCGTCGTCCTGAACCCCGCGAGCGGCCCGGGCGACCGCCCGGACCCGGCCTTCGCCGAGGCGGCCGCCCGGCTGCGGACGGCGGGCGTGACCGTGCTCGGCTACGTCGACACCGGTTACGCGCGCAGGCCCTACGCGGACGTCGTGAGCGACCTGACCCGGCACCGCGCCTGGTACGGCACCCAGGGTGCCTTCCTGGACCAAGTGAGCACCGGGATCGCAGAGTTCGGGCACTACAAGCGGCTGGCCGCCGTCGCCCGTCTGCTCGGCTGCGGCACGCTCGCCCTGAACCACGGCACCTCGCCGCATCCCGCGTACGCTCCGCTCGCCGACCTGTCGGTCACCTTCGAGGGCCCCTGGTCGGCGTACCGTCGCACACCCGCACGGCCCCACCCCCATCCGCCCGGGGTCCGCCAGTGCCACCTGGTGTACGGCGCCCCGGCCGGCGCCGACGTGGCGGCCGCGGCGCGCGAGCGGGGCGCCGCCGTGCACTGCGCGGTGCCGGGCACGGGCGCCCACCCCTGGGGCACGCTGCCCCACGGCCTGGACACCACCGCCGACCGCCCCCGCCCGGGCTGAGCGGCCGGCCGGCGTGAGACGCCGGGACGGCCGGTGGTGCGAGACCTAGCGGCCCAGGGAGAGCACCACGAGCACGGCCGTCGCCGCCGTCTCCGCCAGCGCGCCGAACACATCGCCGGTGACCCCGCCGAAGCGCCGGACGCAGCGGCGCAGCAGCAGTTCGGCGACGGCGACGGCGGCGACCACCGCGAGAGCGGCGCGCGCGCCGTCGTACGCGCCCAGCCCCGCGCCCGCCGCCCCGGCCGCCGCCACCACCACGATCGCCACGACCGCTGCCGCACCCCTCGGCACCACCCCGGCCACCGCCGCACCCAGCCCCTCCGGACGCGCGGCCGGTACCCCGGGGCGCGCGGCCAGGGTGAGCACGAGACGGGCGGCGGTCGCCGAGACGACGGCGGCCAGCGCGCCCCGTGCCCACGAGACGTCGTAGAGCCGGCCCAGCACGGCCGCCTGGGCCAGCAGCACCAGTACGAGGGTGAGCACCCCGAACGGTCCGATGTCCGACTGCTTCATGATCCTGAGCGCGTCCTCGGCCGGCTTGCCGCTGCCCAGCCCGTCGGCGGTGTCGGCGAGCCCGTCCAGGTGCAGCCCGCGGGTCAGCGCGGCCGGTACGGCGACGGAGGCGACGGCGGCGAGCGGCGCACCGGCGCCCAGGAACAGCAGCAGCACCCCCAGCCCGGCCGCGCAGCCGCCGACGACCAGACCGGCCACCGGGGCGGCGAGCATGCCGCCGCGCGCCGCCCCCCGGTCCCACCGGCGCACCCGGACGGGCAGCACGGTGAGCGTGCCGAAGGCGAAGCGGAGACCGTCGAGAGGGGAGGACTTGAGCACCGGCGCAGGTTACCCGGCGCTCACGAGGCCGCCTCCCGCCCCCAGGGCTAAAGTGCGCATATGGGGCACTGGTGGGAGCGGAACATCGTCGAACCGGGCAAGCTCCCGCTGCTGCTCGCCCTCAGCGCCTTCGTGCTGGCCTTCGTCGTCACCCGGGTCATCACCCGTCTGATCCGGGCCGGCAAGGGCCCGTTCGGCAACGTCAAGGCGGGCGGCCTGCACATCCACCACGTCGTCCCCGGGGTCATCCTCACCGTCGTCGGCGGCTTCGGCGCGGTCGCCAGCGACCGGCACGGCGCCGGCGGGGCGATCGCCGCCGTCGTCTTCGGCATGGGCGCGGGTCTCGTCATGGACGAGTTCGCGCTGATCCTGCACCTGGACGACGTCTACTGGAGCGAGGAGGGCCGCAAGAGCGTCGAGGTCGTCGTGCTCACCGTCGCCCTGGTCGGGCTGCTGCTGGCCGGCTTCTCGCCGTTCGGGGTGAACGACCTGACCCAGGACGAACTGCAGGACCGCGGCGGCGCCCTCGGCACCATCGCCGTGAACTTCCTCTTCGCGCTCGTCGCCCTGGGCAAGGGCAAGGCCCGGATCGCGATCTTCGGGGCCGTCGTGCCGCTGGTGGCGCTCTTCGGCGCGGTCCGGCTGGCCCGCCCCGGCTCGCTGTGGGCCCGCCGCTTCTACGGCCGCCGCCCCCGTGCCCGCGCCAGGGCCGCGCTGCGGGCCTACCACCACGACCGCCGCTGGGCCCGGCCGCGCCGCGCCGTTCAGGACTGGATCGGCGGCAGGCCCGACCCCCGGCCGGTCCGGCTGCCCGGCCGCCAGTGACCGTACCGCCGCAGCCACAGCCGTAGCCGTACCCGCAGCCGCAGGCACGTGTGCGGTCCGTGCCCGTACCGGTGCCGCACCGCCACCGCCAGGCAGAGCATCCCGACCGCCATCAGCGCGGCCAGATGCTCCTTGCCGGCGAGGTTCTCCTTGACCAGCACCTCCACGACCATCGCCACGGTCACCGCACCCGTGGTGACGTAGGCGCCGTACCGCCAGCTCGCGAACACCGCGAGGCCGACGACGGCGGCCGACGGCCCGGTGTCCACCACCTGCGCGTCGGTCCACGGCAGCCCGAAGGGGGCGTGCGGGCCGAGCACGATCCCCGCGCGGGCGTACAGCGTCCCGGCGAGCGTGGCGACGTACGCGATGACCAGCGTGCGCCACCAGCCCAGGCAGGCCTCGGCGATCCCGAACACGAACAGGATCTGCGCGAGCGCGCCCCACACCGGCAGGTCCAGGGCGGGGACGAACAGGGACAGGGGAGTGCGCAGCAGAGCCGCCCACAGCGGGTCCTCGGCCCGTACGGCGCCCAGGTCCTGCACGGCCTGGAAGCCCCACGGCCGGTTCTGCACGTACTGCAGCAGGGCCGTCAGGCACACCGCCGCGAGCGTCATCGGGAGCGCCCGCAGGCGCCGTTCCACCAGGGGCTCGCGTACGGCGACGCACAGCGGCCCCCATTCGGCGCGGGCCCAGCGGGCGAGCGTTCCCATCGGCGTTCCCCGTCCGTGTTCCTCGTCCGTGCGGCTATCGGTGGGTGTCCAGGTGCCTGCGGTGCAGCCACTTGGGCAGTCCCGGCGCCTCCAGGAAGCCCTCCGCGCGGGCCGCGGCGAGGCCGATGCGCAGCAGGTCCGCGCTCTTCTCGAAGAGCAGGAACCGCGGCTCCCAGATGGGCCGGTACTTGGCGTTGGCGCGGTACAGCGACTCGATCTGCCACCAGCGGGAGAAGAAGCTCAGCAGCGACCGCCACAGCCTCAGCACCGGACCGGCACCGAGGCGCGCACCACGTTCGAAGACCGACCTGAACACGGCGAAGTTGAGTGACACCTGCGTGATCCCGATCTCGCCGGCCCGCCGCAGCAGCTCGATGACCATGAACTCCATCAGCCCGTTGTCGGAGTCGCGGTCGCGCCGCATGAGGTCCAGCGACAGCCCGTTCGGGCCCCAGGGCACGAAGGAGAGCAGGGCCCGCAGCCTTCCATCGGCGTCCGTGCACTCCAGCATCACGCACCGGCCGTCCTCGGGGTCCGCGAGCCGGCCCAGGGCCATGCTGAAGCCGCGCTCGGTCGCCCCGTCCCGCCAGTCGTCCGCGCGCTCGACGAGATACGCCATGGCGTCCGCGGCGATGTCCTCGTGGCGGCGGATGCGCACCTGGTACCCGGCCCGCTTCACCCGGTTGTACGCCTGCCGGACGGTGCGCATGGCCCGTCCCTCCAGCGTGAACTCCGCGACCTCCACGATCGCCTCGTCGCCCAGCTCCAGTGCGTCCAGGCCGTGCCGGGCGTAGACGGTGCCGGCCTCCTCGCCCGCGCCCATCACCGCCGGGATCCAGCCGTGGGCGCGTGCCTCGGCCAGCCACGGCACGATCGCCCCCGGCCAGGCCTCCGGGTCCCCGATCGGATCGCCGGAGGCGAGACTCACCCCGCCGAGGACGCGGTAGGCGACGGCCGCCTTCCCGGTCGGCGACCACACCACGCTCTTCTCCCGGCGCAGCGCGAAATAGCCCAGCGAGTCGCGCTCGCCGTGCCGGTCCAGCAGGGCCCGCAGCCGCTTGCCGTCCTCGTCGGTGAGGGGGTCGACGGCCCGCCGGGAGCGGAAGGCGGCGTAGAACACGGCGAGGACGAGACCGGTGCTGAGCACGTTGATGGCCACGTTGGCCCAGTTGGGCGGGTCGATGCCGGGGAAGCGGGCTTCCTCGGCGGCCACGGACACCAGCCGCAGCGTGCCGTAGTGCCAGCGCTCCGGGAAGGTCGAACGGGCCGCGTCCGCGGCCTGGTTGGTGGCCGTCACCAGCAGCGCGGCCAGCAGGGAGGTGAGCAGGCCGCCGCCGACGGCGACCGTGGCGGCGAGCCGCGGGTTGGAGCGGTCTCCCTTGGCGTAGAACTCCCGGCGGCCGACGAGCAGCGCGCCGACGAACGCGGCCGTCAGCGCCAGGGAGATCCAGTTCTGCGGGTAGCGCCGGATCTCCGGGAACGCCATGGCGAAGGCGAACAGGGCGAGGAAGGCCCCGCTGAGCGCGAGGTTCAGGATCCACGCCGCCCGCTTGCGGCGGCGCATGGTGATGGCCAGGAACGCGGTGAACACGCCGGAGGCGAAGCCGGCCGTCAGCAGGTACGGGGTGAAGAAGTCGTCCTGGTTGTGCCGGCGCACGTCCTGACCGAGCGAGACCCACACCGCGCTGAGGAAGTTGATGAAGGCGACGGTCCGCAGATACCAGACGGCGAGGGCGGCGGCTCTACGGGAGGCCCCGGTGGACCGCCGCCCCTGCTCGTTCGGGCGCCCCGGGTCGGCTTGCGGCTGCACGGCAATTCGGGCATCTCCCATAGGGAAGGATCATATGGGTGCCGCTCCGGCGAACCCCGCCATCCCGGCCGCACACCCCCACCGCGCCCCGCCGGCCGCCCTGCCGCCACGGCAAGGCCGCCACCCTGCTCGCCTCGCCACCGCCGAACTTCCCCGCCCGCACGCCGCCGCCCACCTCCGCGCCGCCGCGACGGCACCCGGCCGGTGCCGGGCCCGGGCCGGCTAGTCCTCCGGGTTCTCCGGGGCCCTCTCCTCTTCCGGCTCCGGCTCCGGCTTCTCCTTCTCCGGCTCCGGCTCCGGCTCCGGCTTCTCCGGGAGTTCCGCCGCCAGCGCCGCGGCGGAGCGGACCAGAGGAAGCGCCAGGAGTGCCCCGACGCCCTCGCCGACCTTCACGCCCTGCTCCAGCAGTGGCTCCAGCGCCATCCGGTCCAGCGCCTTCGCCTGCCCCGGCTCGCCGCTGTCGTGCCCGGCCAGCCACCAGTCCGGCGCCCGGAAGGCGACCCGCTGGCCCACCAGCGCGCACGCGGCGGCCACCACTCCGTCCAGCACCACCGGCAGCTTCCGGACCGCGCACTGCAGCAGGAACCCGGTCATCGCCGCGAGATCGGCGCCGCCCACGGTCGCCAGCAACTGCAACTGGTCCCCGAGCACCGGCCGCGCCCGCCGCAGCGCGTCCCGGATCGCCGCGCACTTGCGCATCCACGCCAGGTCGTCGATGGCCAGGCCGCCCCGCCCGGTCACCACGGACGCGTCGGTCCCGCACAGCGCCGCGACGAGGACCGCCGCCGCCGTGGTCCCGCCCACGCTGATGTCACCGAGCACCACCAGGTCGGTCCCGGAGTCGGCCTCCTCGTCGGCGAGCGCGACGCCCGCCAGCAGAGCCGTCTCGGCCTCGTCCAGGGTGAGCGCGTCCTCGATGTCGATACGGCCGCTGCCCCGCCGCACCCGGTGCCGGACGACGGCCTCGGGAAAGGCGTCCGGATCGCAGTCCAGGGACAGGTCCACGACCCGTACCGGAACGTCCAGCCGCCGGGCGAGCACGGCGACCGGGCTCGTACCCTCCAGTACCGCCCGCACCAGCTGCTCCGCGCTGCCGGCGGGCCGTGCCGAGACGTCCAGAGCGGCGATGCCGTGGTCGCCGGCGAAGAGCACCACGCGGGGCCGGTCGACCGGCCGGACCGGCACCGCGCCCTGCGCGGCGGCCAGCCACTCGCCCAGCTCGTCGAGGCGTCCCAGAGCCCCGGGCGGCACGATCTGGCGCTCTCGGCGGGCCTCGGCGTCCCGGCGCACGCCCCCGTCCGGGCGCTCGATCAGATCGGTGAAGTCGTCCAGATCAATCCTGCTCATTCGCCGAAGAGTACAGCCGGCGAACGAACGTGTCGGTGCCAGATGGCCACCACGCCGTCACGTCGTCGTTGCACCCGAGATCGGTATCCCATACGTTCCGGTTTGCAGCGAATTGTCGCAGAGGGAGCCGTCCATGCCGACCACGCACCCCACGCCGTACGTCACCCCGGACACCACCGACACGTTCCAGGAGCCGCGCCGCGAGAACTGCCCCTGGTGCGGCTCCACGCGACTGCGGACCCGGATCCGGGCGAGCGATCCGCTGCGGCACCGGCCGGGCACGTTCGTCCTCGACCAGTGCCGTGACTGCGGCCACGCCTTCCAGAATCCCCGGCTCACGGCCGAGGGACTCGCCTTCTTCCACCGGGACTTCTACGAACGGCACCTGGCGGAGTTCACCGCCCGGATCCTCTCCGACGGCGCGGTCCGCCGCCGGCACCGGGCCACCGCGTACAAGCTGTCGGCCCTGCCCGAACCGGAGAGCTGGCTGGACGTGGGCACCGGGCACGGCCACTTCCCCGAGGCGGCGAAGGAGTTCTTCCCCTACACCAGTTTCGACGGCCTGGACCCCACCGCCCGCGTGGCACAGGCGCAACTGGAGGAGCGCGTCGAGGAAGCCCACCGCGGCTACCTCATGACCCCGGGCACGGCGGCCCGTCTGCGCGCCCGCTACGACGTGATCACCATGTTCCACCACCTGGCGCACGCCCCCGACCCACGCGCCGAACTCCGCGCCGCCCTCACGGCGCTGCGCCCCGGCGGCCACCTCGTCATCGAGGTCCCGGACCCGCGCTGCGCGTTCGCCGCCCTGCTCGGCAAGTGGTGGTATCCGTACGGCCAGCCCCGTCATCTGCACCTGGTGCCGCGGGCCAACCTGCGCGCCGAACTGGAGAACCTGGGCTGCACCGTGCTGGTGACGGACCGCAGCGCCCCGCACATCCCCTACGACCTGGCCGCGGCGCTCGCCCTGGCCCTGGCCCACGCCCACCCGTTGTCGAGGGCGATGGCGGCGCCGCTGCTCGACGTGGCCGCGATCATGGACCACGCCCTGGCCCCCCTGCTCCGCCGAACCCCGTTCTCCAACGCCTACCGGATCGTGGCACGCAAGAACACCGGCTGACCGGGCCCGCCGCGGACGCCGGCCGACCCCGAAGCGGCCGGCCGGCCGTGGCCGCCGTACCCGCCGCTCAGCCCCGCAGCAGCAGGGCCTGCCCGGCGACGACCAGCAGCACCTGCTCGCACTCGTCCGCGAACACCGCGTTCAGCCGCCCGAGTTCGTCCCGGTACCGGCGGCCCGAGGCGGTCGCCGGCACGATCCCGGAGCCCACCTCGTTGGAGACCGCCACCACGGTCCGCGCAGTGCACCGCAGCGCCTCCGCCAGCTCCCGCACCCGTTCCCGCAACGCCTTCTCGCCGCCGCCGGCCCACTCCGCGTCGTCCCACGCGCCCACCGCGTCCATCACGTCCGTCAGCCACAGCGACAGACAGTCGACCAGCAGCGGCGGCCCGTCCTGCGCCAGCAGCGGCACCAGGTCCGTCGTCTCGGTCGTACGCCACGACCCCGGCCGCCGCTCCCGGTGCACGGCCACCCGCGCCGCCCACTCGGTGTCCCCGCCCCGCGTCCCGCCGGTCGCCACGTACAGCACGTCCGGGAAGGCCTCCAGCCGGCGTTCGGCCTCCACCGACTTCCCCGAGCGGGCCCCGCCCAGCACCAGCGTCCGGCGCGGCACGTCCGGCACGTCCTCGTACGCCCCGACCGCCAGCGTCGTGCCGTCCGGCACCGCGCGCGCCCCGGCCGCCGCGAGCCGCCGCCGCAACTCCGGGCCGGGCGGCACGTCATGGTCGAGGTGGACGGCGAGCACGTCCGTGGCCGGGCCCACGGAGCCGACCGCCCGCAGCCGGGCGAGCGCGTCCGGGCGGCCCACCACATCGGCCAGAACCATGTCGTACGACTCCGCCGTCGCCTCCTCGAGACCCGCCGGGGCCCCGCCCGGCGGCAGATACAGCAGCCGCTGCCCGTCCGGCCCGGTCACCGCGTAGCCGGTGCCGCCCGCGTCCATGGCCAGAGCACGCACCCGGTGGCCCGTCAGCAGCGCCAACTCCCGCCCGTCCGGCACCCGCCCCGGCTGCGGCAGTCCGGCCGGCACCTCCATCGCGGGACCGTCGTGCGGATGCGACAGCAGCACCTGCCCCACCCCGCCCAGCGAACGGCCCGCCCGCGCCGCCGCGAACGCCGCTCCCGGCGTCAGGTCGAGCAGCAGCGCCCCGTCCACGAGCGCCGCGGTCGCGGCCCGCGCGTCCGGTCCGAGCGCGCTCGCACAGGCGGCGCAGGGGCAGTCGGGCCGGGGCAGTCCGGGCGGGGCACCGGTACCGAGCAGAGTGATTTCCACGCACCGATTTTCACCCGGCACAGCGGGTTGTGCGCACCGGCGCTCCCGGCGGGACGCCGCATCCGGGGTTCGGGGAAGGCGACCGACGGCAGCCGCGGGGGACGGCGGCCGCGGGTGGCCGCGCCGTGGTGGCGCGGTCCGTTCGCCCGGGCCCGCGGCCGATCGACGTCCTCTCTCCGCCGGCCCGGTGGAGCGCATACCCTGCGGGGAGCAGTTGGATCACAAGGAGGCCCACATGACGGCATGGACGTGGCGGTTCGAGAAGGCCGACGGGACGGAGGTCCAGCCCGCGGTGCAGCCCGAGGAGTTCACGACGCAGGGGGATGCCGAGTCCTGGATCGGCGAGCACTGGAAGGCGTTGCAGGAGGGTGGGGCCGACCAGGTGCTGCTGTTCGAGGAAGGTGCCCAGATCTACGGGCCGATGAGCCTTCACGCCGACGCGTCCTAGGGCTCGCGGACGCCGGGGAGGGGCCGGCGCCCATGACGGGCGCGGGCCCCTTCCTCGTCTCCTCACTGCTCGCCGAGCGTCACCTCGACCGTCTTCGCAACGCCGTCCCGCTCGTACGTCACCGACGTGCGCCGGCCCGGTCTTTCCGCCGCCAGCGCCTCCGACAGCGAGGTGACGGTGGTGACGGGCCGGTCGCCGACCTTGGTGACGACGTCGCCGGGCCGCAGCCCCGCCCGGTCGGCCGCGTCGCCGCCGCGGACGGTGACCACCGCCACCCCGGCCGGCTGGTAGGACGCGTCCACGACCGTCCGCGCCGTGATGCCCAGCGCCGCCCGCCCGGTGGCGACGACCTTGCCCTGCGCGACGATCTGCCCGGCGACCGTCCGCACCATCGACACCGGGATGGCGAAGCCGATACCGGCCGCCGCGCTGCCGCCGAGGCCGGGGTCGGCCGCCGCGAGCGTCGGGATGCCGACGACCCGCCCGTCGAGGCCGACCAGCGCACCGCCGCTGTTGCCCGGATTGATGGCGGCCGACGTCTGCACCATGTTCGCGATGGTGGCGCCCGTGCCCCCGTCGCTCTGCCCCTCGCTGACGGTCCGTCCGGTCGCCGAGACGATGCCCTGGGTCACGCTGGACGACAGCCCGAGCGGCGACCCCATGGCCAGCACGATCTGGCCGACCTGGACCTCCTCGGAGTTCCCGAGCACCGCCGGCTTCAGCCCGGCCGGCACCTTGTCCAGCCGGATCACGGCGAGGTCCTGCTCGGGGTAGGAGTAGACCAGGCTCGCGCCGAGCGGTTCCTCGCTGCTGGCCGTGGTCACCTTGAACGTCTTCTCGGTACCGACCACGTGCGCGTTGGTGACGATGTGCCCGTTGCCGTCGTACACGACCCCGGAGCCCAGGTCACCGCTCGCCTGGATCTGCACGACCGACGGCAGGGCCTCCTTGATGACCTTCTGGTACCGGCTCTGCAGATCGTCCGCGGTCATCGGCGCGGCCGCCCGGGTGGTCGCGGCGCCGTCCGGTCCGGCCGGCGCGGTGGAGGCGGTGCAGCCGGCGGCGAGGCCGGCGCAGCACAGCAGCGCCGCGGCGCGGCCGGCCGCCCCGAGGACACGGGTCGCTGCGCCCCTGCGACGGGCGCGGGTGGGGGAAGCGTGCATGTCCCGAGTCTCACCGCACGGTGATCGTCCGGCTCGCGCTGATGCCCCGAACGGGCTCAGCCCCGTACGCCGCACAGATGCAGCAGGGCCGCCACCCGGCGGTAGGGGTCGGTGCGCCCGGCCCGCTCCTCGGCCGCGAGCAGCGCGTTCAGGTCCTCGGGGATTCCCGCGCCGTCGGCCGCCGTGTCCGTGAAGACCCGCACGCCGTACCAGGCGTGCAAGGGGGCCGCGATGCCGGCGAGCGTGGCGGTGAGCGAGGCCAGCCGGTCGGCGCGCACGTGCAGGCCGAGGCGGTTGCGATAGGCGGTGGTGTCGAACGCCGCCAGGGCGCCGGCCCAGTCACCGGACAGGCCCGCCCGCATGGCGAGGGCGTCGCCGTTGCGCACGAGGAGCGACAGCAGGCCGCCGGGGGCGAGCATCCGGGCCAGGCCCGCCAGCAGCGGATCGGGCTCCTCGACGTACATCAGGACGCCGTGGCAGAGCACCACGTCGAAGCTGCCGGGGAGGAAGTGCACCCCGGTGTCGCGCCCGTCGCCCTGCACCAGCCGGACCCGCGCACGGATGCCCTCCGGCTGCCCGGCCAGGGCCTCGCGCGCGGCGGCGATCATGGTCGCGTCCTGCTCGACCCCGGTCACCTGATGACCGAGCCGGGCCAGCCGCAGCGCCTGCGTGCCCTGGCCCATGCCGACGTCGAGCACCCGCAACCGCTGCCCGACCGGGAACCGCCCGGCTATCTGCTCGTCGAGCTGCCGGGCCACCAGCTCCTGGCGTACGACGTCGCGCAGCCCGCCCAGCCCGTCCAGCCAGGCTTTGGCGGCACCCCCGGTGAAGGCCTCTGCGCTCAGGGCCGCTCTCCGCGCTTGACCTGCGGCTTCGGCAGTCGGAGCCGACGCATCTGCAGGGACCGCATCAGGGCGTAGGGGACCGCGCCGCGCGTGTTCTGGTCCGGGAAGCGCTCCTTGAGCCGCTTCCGCAGACGGAAGCCGCTGACCGCCGCGTCCAGAACGATCAGCACGATCACGATCAGCCACAGCAGCAGCGCGATGCTCTGGATCGACGGCACCCGCACCACGCTCAGCACGAGGATCACCACGGCGAGCGGCAGGAAGAACTCCGCCACGTTGAACCGCGAGTCCACCCAGGCACGGGCGAACTTGCGGACCGGGCCCTTGTCGCGGGCCGGGAGGTAACGCTCGTCACCGCTGGCCAGCGCCGCGCGCTGGCGGGCCAGCGCATCGCGCCGGTCCTCGCGCTGGCGCTTCGCGGCCTCCTTGCGGTTCGTCGGGGTGCGGGCCACGCTGCGGCGCTGGGACTGGGCCTCGTTGCGCTTCGGCGTGGGCCTGCCCTTGGGGGCCTGCGGGTCGCGGGTCTGCTTGGAGAGGGTCACCGGCGCCTTGTCGGCGGTCGGGGCCTTCTCTTCCTTGGCACGGCTACGGAACACAAAACCCAAGGGTAAGCGCTGCACCGGCATGGACCCCAGCCCGGACGGGAACGATCCCGCAACGCCGGACGTCTGTAGGGGGACAGAGGGGATGTTCCGGGGAGGTTCCGGAGACGTCTAGGGGAGGTGCGCACGGGGCGGGGCGGGATCCTGACGGAGTCCGTGCGGGGCCCGGCGTGGGTCCGGCATGGGTCCGGCTGTGCCAGGCCGGGTTCCCGTGGGGGACCGCGTACTCCCTGGGCCGGAGCGGAACCGACCGCAGTCGTCCTTGGGGATGAGCGCATCACCCCCGGAACAGTGCGGTAATGGATGCAGGGCCCGTACTGTGGGTTCTGTCGCAGGATCTGTGAGCTGGAGTCCGTCAGAAGGGGGCGCGCGAAGCCCATGAGCGGTGTCATGAAGCGTATGGGGATGATCTTCCGCGCGAAGGCGAACAAGGCCCTTGACCGGGCCGAGGACCCGCGCGAGACCCTCGATTACTCGTACCAGAAGCAGCTCGAGCTGCTGCAGAAGGTGCGCCGCGGCGTCGCCGACGTGGCGACCTCCCGCAAGCGTCTGGAACTCCAGCTGAATCAGTTGCAGCAGCAGTCCTCCAAGCTGGAGGACCAGGGCCGCAAGGCGCTCGCGCTCGGCCGCGAGGACCTCGCCCGCGAGGCGCTCTCCCGCCGCGCCGCCCTCCAGCAGCAGGTCACCGACCTGGAGACGCAGCACACGACCCTGCAGGGCGAGGAGGAGAAGCTCACCCTCGCGGCCCAGCGCCTGCAGGCCAAGGTGGACGCCTTCCGTACGAAGAAGGAGACCATCAAGGCGACGTACACCGCCGCCCAGGCGCAGACCCGCATCGGTGAGGCCTTCTCCGGCATCTCCGAGGAGATGGGCGACGTCGGCCTGGCCATCCAGCGCGCCGAGGACAAGACGCAGCAGCTCCAGGCCCGCGCCGGCGCCATCGACGAACTCCTCGCCTCCGGTGCCCTCGACGACCCCTCCGGCATGGCCAAGGACGACATCGCGGCCGAGCTGGACCGCCTCTCCGGTGGTACGGATGTAGAGCTGGAACTGCAGCGCATGAAGGCCGAGCTGGCCGGAGGCTCGCCGCAGCAGGCGATCGAGGGCGGTACCGGCACCGGCCAGGCGCAGTCCCAGCAGCAGCCGCAGGACACCCCGCGCTTCGACAAGCAGTAGCCCGGCGCCGGGGCCCGAGCCGAGGAGGCCGACGTGATCGTACGGATCATGGGGGAGGGCCAGGTGAGACTGGACGACTCCCAGTTCCCTGAGCTGAACAAGCTGGACGACGACCTGCTGGCGGAGGTGGAGAGCGGCGACGAGGCCGGCTTCCGGCGCACGCTCACCGCCCTCCTGGACGCCGTCCGCCGGCTCGGCTCCCCCCTGCCGGACGACTCGCTGGAGCCCTCCGAGCTGATCCTGCCGGCGGCGGACGCCTCGCTGGAGGAGGTCCGGGCCCTGCTCAGCGACGACGGCCTGATCCCCGGCTGATCCGCCCCGCGGGTCAGCCCAGGGTGAACCAGTTGCTGCGGGACTTCCGCCACTCCGGGTGGGAGAGGTCCTCGCCTGCTCGCCGTCCCCGTACAGGTCGGCGTCCCCGTCGTCGGTGATCAGCTGCACCCGGGCGCCGGCGGCGGTCAGGTCCGGCACGGACACGATCGACTCCCAGCCGCCCGCGTCCGCGGTGGGCAGGTCCAGTTCTGTGGGCTCTTTCGCGGGTGCCGTCCGGGTGCGTCTGCGGGTGCGGTTGGATCGTGGTCGCTCGCGCAGTTCCCCGCGCCCCTTCGGGGCGCGTTCTGGTTGCTCGCGTGGGTCCGCTCGGGCCTTCGGGGGTGCCGGGCGGTGTGGGGCGCCGGCGAAACACCCGTACTGTTCAGTGGCGTGAGCACTCTTGAACGTGCCCGGTGTGGTCTGAAGGCGCACCCGCTCGCGCTCGACGCGGCCATCGCCGCAGGGGTGCTGGTGTGCATGGTCGCCGGTTCCTTCGTCGTGCCGAAGGACGGGCACGGGGTCGCCTGGGGCGTCTGCAGCCCCGGCCCCGCCAGCCTCGTGCTGATGACCCTCGCCGCGATGGCGCTCGTCTTCCGCCGCCGCGTCCCCAAGACGGTCCTCGCCGTCACCGGCACGCTCTCCGTGATCGAGTCCGTCACCGGCGACCCGCGCGCACCCGTCGCGATGTCCGCCGTCATCGCGCTCTACACCGTCGCCTCGACCACCGACCGCACCACGACCTGGCGGATCGGCCTGCTCACCATGACCGTGCTCACGGCGGCCGCCATGCTCGGCGGCCCCCTGCCCTGGTACGCGCAGGAGAACCTCGGCGTGCTCGCCTGGACCGGCATCGGCGCCACCGCCGGGGACGCCGTGCGCAGCCGCCGGGCGGTCGTGCAGGCCATCCGGGAACGCGCCGAGCGCGCCGAACGCACCCGGGAGGAGGAGGCCCGCCGCCGGGTCGCCGAGGAGCGGCTGCGCATCGCCCGTGACCTGCACGACGTCGTGGCCCACCACATCGCGCTGGTCAACGTGCAGGCGGGGGTCGCCGCCCATGTCATGGACAAACGGCCCGACCAGGCCAAGGAGGCCCTCGGCCACGTCCGCGAGGCCAGCCGCAGCGCCCTGAACGAACTGCGCGCCACCGTCGGCCTGCTCCGCCAGTCCGGCGACCCCGAGGCCCCCACCGAGCCCGCCCCCGGCCTCAGCCGGCTCGAGGAGCTGGCCACCACCTTCCGCAGCGCCGGCCTCCGGGTCGAGGTGGCCCGCACCGACCAGGGCACTGCCCTCCCGGCCGCCGTCGACCTGGCCGCCTACCGGATCGTCCAGGAGGCCCTGACGAACGTGCAGAAGCACGCGGGCGCGACCAAGGCCGAGGTCAGCGTCGTACGCGTCGGACCGAACCTCGAGGTCACCGTCCTCGACGACGGAGCGGGCGAGGCCGCGGCACCCGGCGCCGGGGGCGGCCACGGCCTGCTCGGCATGCGCGAGCGGGTCACCGCCCTCGGCGGCACCCTGACCACCGGACCCCGCTACGGCGGCGGCTTCCGCGTCCATGCGATCCTGCCCGTCGAGACCCGTACGACGGCCCAGGGGGAGCCCGCATGACGATCCGTGTCCTGCTCGCCGACGACCAGGCACTGCTGCGCAGCGCATTCCGGGTGCTGGTCGACTCCGAGCCCGACATGGAGGTGGTGGGGGAGGCCTCCGACGGCGCCGAGGCGGTCCGGCTGGCCAAGGAGAACGCCGCCGACGTCGTCCTCATGGACATCCGCATGCCCGGCACCGACGGGCTCGCCGCCACCCGCCTGATCAGCGCCGATCCCTCCCTCGCACACGTACGCGTGGTCATCCTGACCACCTTCGAGGTCGACGACTACGTCGTACGGTCGCTGCGCGCGGGCGCCTCCGGTTTCCTCGGCAAGGGCAGCGAGCCGGAGGAACTGCTGAGCGCCATCCGGGTCGCCGCGGGCGGGGAGGCCCTGCTCTCCCCGGCGGCCACCAAGGGTCTGATCGCCCGCTTCCTCGCACAGGGCGACGACGACGGCGACCCCGCCCGCTCCGAGCGCCTGAACGCGCTCACCGGCCGGGAGCGGGAGGTGCTCGTGCAGGTCGCCGGCGGCCACTCCAACGACGAGATCGCCGAGCGCCTGGAGGTCAGCCCGCTGACCGTGAAGACGCACGTCAACCGGGCCATGGCCAAGCTCGGCGCCCGGGACCGGGCCCAGCTCGTGGTGATCGCCTACGAGTCGGGGCTGGTACGTCCGAGGATGGACTGACCTCCACCCGTGCGTACTGCGCGCGGAGTAGGGCCCGGATAAGGAACTGGACCTGGGGCCTACGGATCGGCCCTCCGGCATGGCTCAGGGTGGTGCAGTGGGCGCTCGCCTGTGCGTCCCGTCGTCGCCTTTCTCCGGTACGGAGCCCGTTCCATACCGGGCAGCGCTTCTGCCGCTCACAGAAGAGAGACCCAGACCCATGTCCTGGCTGTCGAGATTCAGCCTCGCGCAACGCGCCCTCGTCGGGCTCGTCTCGCTCATCGCGCTCGTCTTCGGGCTGATCGCGATACCCCAGATCAAGCAGCAGCTGCTGCCCACCATCGAACTGCCCATGGTGTCGGTGATCGCGCCGTACCAGGGTGCCTCGCCCGATGTGGTCGAGAAGCAGGTCATCGAGCCCATCGAGGACAATCTGCAGGCCGTCGACGGCGTCACCGGCGTCACCTCCACCGCCAGTGAGGGCAACGCCGTCATCATGGCGTCCTTCGACTACGGCAACGACACCAAGCAGCTCGTCGCCGATGTCCAGCAGGCCGTCAACCGGGCCCGCAACCAGCTCCCGGACGACGTCGACCCGCAGATCATCTCCGGCTCCACGGACGACATGCCGACCGTGGTCCTCGCCGTCACCTCCGGCAAGGACCAGCAGGCCCTCGCCGACCAGCTGGACAGGACGGTCGTCCCGTCCCTGAAGGACATCGACGGCGTGGGCCGGGTCCAGGTCATGGGCGTGCGCGACCTCCAGGTCACCGTCACCCCGGACGACGCGAAGCTGGCGCGGGCGGGTCTCACCTCCGCCGCTCTCGGCCAGGCCCTGCAGGCGGGCGGCGCGACCGTCCCGGCCGGTTCCTTCGACGAGAACGGCGCCAACCGCACCGTCCAGGTCGGCGGCGGCTTCACCTCCCTGAAGCAGATCCGGGACCTGATGGTCACCGGCGGGGGCTCCGGCAAGCCCGTGCGGCTGGGGACCGTGGCCGCCGTGCAGGAGCGGCCCGCCCCGGCCGACTCCATCACCCGCACCGACGGCAGGCCCAGCCTCGCCGTCAACGTCACCATGGACCACGACGGCAGCGCGGTCTCCATCTCGAACGCCGTCGAGGACAGGCTGCCCGGGCTGCGCAAGGACCTCGGCGCCGGCTCCGAGCTGACGGTGGTCAGCGACCAGGGGCCCGCCGTGTCCAAGTCCATCAAGGGCCTGACCACGGAAGGCGCGCTCGGCCTGCTCTTCGCGGTCCTGATCATCCTGGTCTTCCTGGCCTCGGTCCGCTCGACGCTGGTCACCGCCGTGTCCATCCCGCTGTCCGTCGTCCTCGCGCTGATCGTGCTGTGGACGCGCGGCCTGTCGCTCAACATGCTCACGCTCGGCGCGCTGACCATAGCCATCGGCCGCGTCGTCGACGACTCGATCGTGGTGCTGGAGAACATCAAGCGGCACCTCGGCTACGGCGAGGAGCGCAAGGAGGCGATTCTGACCGCCGTGCGCGAGGTGGCCGGCGCCGTCACCTCCTCCACTCTGACCACGGTCGCGGTGTTCCTCCCGATCGGCCTGGTCGGCGGCATGGTGGGCGCCCTGTTCGGCTCGTTCAGCATCACCGTGACGGCGGCCCTGCTGGCCTCCCTGCTGGTTTCGCTGACGGTCGTCCCGGTGCTGTCGTTCTGGTTCCTGCGGGCCCCGAAGGGCACCCCCGAGGACGCCGCGGAGGCCCGCCGCAGGGCCGAGGAGAAGGAGGCGAACAGCCGTCTGCAGCGCGCCTACGTCCCCGTCCTGCGCTTCGCGACGCGCCGCCGCCTCACCAGCGTGCTGATCGCGATCGTGGTCCTGGTCGTCACGTTCGGCATGGCCGGGCTGCTGAAGACCAACTTCTTCGACCAGGGCGAGCAGGAGGTGCTCACGGTCAAGCAGAAGCTGAGGCCCGGTACCAGCCTCGCGGCGACGGACGCCCAGGCGAAGAAGGTGGAGAAGCTGCTCGCATCCACCAAGGGCGTCAAGGACTACCAGGTCACCGTGGGCTCCTCCGGCTTCATGGCGGCCTTCGGCGGTGGCACGGACACCAACCAGGCGTCGTACCAGGTGATGCTGGAGGACGCGTCCTCGTACGACGACGTCCAGCAGCACATCGAGGACGGCCTGAAGAAGATCGAGGGCGCCGGGACGACCACCGTGTCGGCCGGTGACGGCTTCGGCAGCCAGGACCTGAGCGTCGTGGTGAAGGCCTCCGACCCCCGGGCGCTGCGTACGGCCGCCGAGCAGGTGCGCTCCGCGGTCGCCGGCCTCGACCACGTCACGGACGTCAGCAGCGACCTGGCGACGAGCGTGCCGCGGATCTCGGTCAGGGCGAACGCGAAGGCGGCGGCGGCCGGGTTCGACGACCAGAAGCTGGGCGCCGCGGTCGCCCAGGCGGTGCGCGGTACGACGGCGGGCAAGGCGATCCTGGACGACACCGAGCGCGACGTCGTCGTGAAGTCGGCCGAGCCCGCGACCACGCTGGCCCAGCTGAAGAAGCTGCGCCTCGGCCCGGTGAAGCTGGGTGACATCGCCACGGTGCGGCTCGTGGACGGCCCGGTGTCGATGACCCGGATCGACGGGCAGCGCGCGGCGACGATCACGGCCAAGCCGACCGGGGACAACACCGGAGCGGTCAGCTCCGATCTGCAGTCGAGGATCAAGGCCCTCGACCTGCCGGCGGGCGCGGAGGCCGAGATCGGCGGCGTCTCCTCCGACCAGGGCGACGCGTTCAAGAACCTGGGCCTGGCGATGCTGGCGGCGATCGCGATCGTCTTCATGCTCCTGGTCGCGACGTTCCGCTCGCTGGCACAACCGCTGATCCTGCTGGTCTCCATCCCGTTCGCGGCGACGGGCGCGATCGGTCTGCTGGTCGCCACCGGCACCCCGATGGGCGTCCCGGCGATGATCGGCATGCTGATGCTGATCGGCATCGTGGTGACCAACGCGATCGTGCTGATCGACCTGATCAACCAGTACCGCGAGCAGGGGCACGGCGTCGTCGAGGCCGTGATCGAGGGCGGCCGGCACCGGCTGCGCCCGATCCTCATGACGGCCCTGGCGACGATCTTCGCCCTGCTCCCGATGGCCCTGGGTGTCACCGGCGAGGGCGGCTTCATCGCCCAGCCGCTGGCCGTGGTCGTCATCGGCGGTCTGGTCACGTCCACCCTGCTGACGCTGCTGCTGGTGCCGACGCTCTACGCGATGCTGGAGCTGCGCAAGGAGCGCCGCGCCGAGAAGCGGGCGGCGAAGCGGGAGGGCACCCGGCCGGAGGTGCGCGAACCGGCGGGCGTCTGACCGCACATGGGCCGGCGGTCCCCGCACGCACCGAGGCCCGGCCCCCTCCTCAACCGAGGAGGGGGCCGGGCCTCGGGGGTGACCGGCGGGTTACGGCAGCGCCAGCATCCGCTCCAGCGCCAGCTTCGCGAACGCCTCGGTCTCCTTGTCGACCTCGATCCGGTTGACCAGGTTGCCCTCGGCCAGGGACTCCAGGGCCCAGACCAGATGCGGCAGGTCGATGCGGTTCATGGTCGAGCAGAAGCAGACCGTCCGGTCGAGGAAGACGATCTCCTTGCCCTCGGGCGCGAAACGATTCGCCAGTCGGCGGACCAGGTTCAGCTCCGTGCCGATGGCCCACTTGGAGCCCGCCGGAGCCGCCTCCAGGGCCTTGATGATGTACTCGGTCGAGCCGACGTAGTCCGCGGCGGCCACGACCTCGTGCCGGCACTCGGGGTGGACGAGGACGTTCACGCCGGGGATGCGCTCGCGCACGTCGTTCACCGAGTCCAGGCTGAACCGGCCGTGGACCGAGCAGTGCCCGCGCCACAGGATCATCTTCGCGGCGCGCAGTTCCTCGGTGGTCAGCCCGCCGTTCGGCTTGTGCGGGTTGTAGACCACGCAGTCGTCCAGCGACATGCCCATGTCCCGGACGGCGGTGTTGCGGCCCAGGTGCTGGTCGGGCAGGAAGAGGACCTTGGTGGTGGCTGGATCCCCCTGCTCGAAGGCCCAGTCGAGGGCGCGCTTGGCGTTCGACGAGGTGCAGATCGTGCCGCCGTGCTTGCCGGTGAAGGCCTTGATGTCGGCGGAGGAGTTCATGTACGACACGGGCACGACCTGCTCGGCGATCCCGGCCTCCGTCAGAACGTCCCAGCACTCGGCGACCTGCTCGGCCGTCGCCATGTCGGCCATGGAGCAGCCGGCGGCGAGGTCGGGCAGGACGACCTTCTGGTCGTCGGACGTCAGGATGTCCGCGGACTCGGCCATGAAGTGCACGCCGCAGAAGACGATGTACTCGGCCTCCGGGCGGGCGGCCGCGTCCCGGGCCAGCTTGAAGGAGTCGCCCGTGACGTCGGCGAACTGGATGACCTCGTCGCGCTGGTAGTGGTGGCCGAGCACGAAGACCTTGTCGCCGAGCCTCTCCTTGGCCGCGCGGGCGCGCATCACCAGGTCGGGGTCGGACGGCGACGGCAGGTCACCGGGGCAGTCGACGCCCCGCTCGCTCTTCGGGTCGGCCTCGCGGCCGAGCAGCAGCAGGGCGAGCGGAGTCGGCTGTACGTCGAGCTCCGGGGTCTGGGCGGTGGTCACGACACGCACCCTTTCTACTTTTCGTCTAACTGACGCTATCTATCATATCCGCTTCACGTCACTTTGACGACGGCCATAGCGTCCATGTGACGTGAATCCCGCCCGGCGCCCTCTTCCGGCCGCTGCCGATGCCGCCGGGCGTGTGCGAGCATGATGAAAGAAGGAAAAACGCGTCCACGCGAATGCCCGGCCGGAATGAATCCGCGCATGTGCCGGTTGCACTCGTCGGCAAGCAGTCTCCGTACAACCCGGGAGAGATGTAGATGTCCGTATCGGACGAGACCAGCACCGTCACCGACGGCATCATCCTGTCCGACGCCGCCGCGGCGAAGGTCAAGGCCCTGCTCGACCAGGAAGGCCGTGACGACCTGGCCCTGCGTGTCGCCGTTCAGCCCGGCGGCTGCTCGGGCCTGCGCTACCAGCTCTTCTTCGACGAGCGTTCCCTCGACGGCGATGTCGTCAAGGACTTCGGCGGCGTCAAGGTCGTCACCGACCGCATGAGCGCCCCGTACCTGGGCGGCGCGTCCATCGACTTCGTGGACACCATCGAGAAGCAGGGCTTCACGATCGACAACCCGAACGCGACCGGTTCCTGCGCCTGCGGCGACTCCTTCAGCTGAGCCCGGCGGGTCGTGAAGGACCGGTCCGCGCGGTCCGTGGAAGAGGGGGGGGGGGGGGGGGGGGGGGGGGGGGGGGGGGGGGGGGGGGGGGGGGGGGGGGGGGGGGGGGGGGGGGGGGGGGGGGGGGCGGCGGGGGCGGGGGCGGGGCCCCCCCCCCCCCCCCGGGCCCCCCCCGCCTCTTTCGGTGTCCGGACGCCGTCAGCGGGCCTGCGGCCGCAGCGCCCCCGGCTCGGACCGGGCGATCCGCGCCCCGTCGGCGCCGACCACCGTCCGCCCGTCGAGCGGCGCGTCCAGCCGTACGGTCTTCACGTACTCCTTGGCGATCAGCACGCACACCTTGTCCGGCCAGGGCTTCTCGGTGACGGTGACCGCCACCCGGCCGTCGCTCTCCGCGGCCGACACCGAGTAGTCGGCGCACACCCCGCCGAAGAAGCTCACCGTCAGCTTCCGGCCGTCGGCCGTATAGCCGTTCACCTTCACGTTCCGGGACTTCGGGGCGACGGTCGGCTCCGTCGGGGCCCCGGACCGGGCCGGCGCCGTCAGGTACTTCGGGTCGACCGCCGGATGCGTCACCGTGAAGGCGTCACCCGCCGCCGGCCCGCGCACCCGGAACAGCCAGGACGGCACAAGCGTCCGCCGCCCGCCGACCGAGTGCGAAGCCAGCCCGAACACCGCCTTCTCGACCGTGGCCGGGTCGCCCGCCCGCTTGGGCGCCCCCGTGGACGCGCCGCACGGCTGCTCCAGCCGGTCCTTCGCCGGCACCGGCGTGGCACAGCCCCCGATCCCCATCCGGTGGCCGCTCTTCACCGCACCGTTCATCAGCCGCAGCGTCTTCCGCGCGCTCAGCACGGGATACGTGTCGCCCTTGACGGGGAGGGCCAGCAGCCCGTGGCCGCCGACCGCCTCGCCCTTCTTGCCGATCGTCAGCCCGGTGGTCCAGCCGTACGTCGGCAGCCCGCCGACCACCGGATCCGCGTTGACCACGCGCTGGGCCCCCAGCACCTGGCCGGCGTCGATCTTCGCACCGTCCAGCCCGGCCGCCTTCAGCACCGGCGCCGCCGCCTTCACCGCCTCCCGCTCGCCGATCGGGCCACCGGTGGGGCCCATCGGGTCGTGGGCGCACAGGGGGCCCTTCCTGCAGTCGTCGGTGCCCGGCGCGTACCGGCTGTAGGTCCAGTCGCCGGGCGCGTCCCGGTTCACCCGCAGCACCGGGCCCGAGCCGTCCTTGCCGCCGACCCGCCAGTTCCGCCCCTCGGCCACCGGCGTCGCGTCCATGCCGAACGCCTTCGCCAGCCGGGCCACGGCGTCCCTGCCGACCTCGCCCCTCGCCGCGTACACCGGCGCCGATCCGGGCCCGTCCGGCAGTTCGCCCGGCGCCACGTACGTCGCGCCGCCCGGGTCGGGCTCCCCGGGCGCGATGCCGTTCGTGCCGCCCGAGCCGTCCAGCGCCAGCGGCGGGGGAGTGCCACGCCCTCCGGAGGCGCCCGGAGCCGTGCCGCCGCCCCCGCCGCCGCTCGCGGCCAGGCAGGCGCCGCCACCGGCGACCAGCAGCACCGCGACCGCCACCGAGGCGACGGCCATCGGGGAGCGGCGCAGGCCGGACCGCTCACCGGTGTCCCCGTCGCCGACCCGCGGCTCCTGCGCCGCATGTCCACCGGAATTCTCCGGCACCTCCGCGTCACCGGAGTTCTCAGGCCGCTCGGTGTTCACCGCATCGCTCCTCGCTGGATCGTGTCCCGGATCCCCGCAGCGGGGGACGGCGATGGGACGCGGAAGGCGGGCGTGCGGTTCCCGGGACTGCTCCGGACGGGTCAGTCGCCGTAGTCCGACATCGCGTCCAGCAGCCGGGCGGACCGGGCCGGGACCCGTACGCCGTGGATCAGGGACGGCGGCACCGGCCGCGCCGCGGCACGCTCGGGAACCGCCCAGTGCGGAACCATCCGGGCACAGTCACCGCGCAGCGCGGCGAGGTCGCCGTCGTACTCGGCGGGTCGGCTGGAGTCGGCCTTGGGATTCGTCATGAGCGCACCGTAGGCACGCTCGGGTCCGCGAAGAAAGATCTACTATCGGGTAGTTTTGCCAGCTTCAGTGGCGCCGCACGAACGGGTAGCGTGAACTGTCAATCCCGCCTCCCGCAGGAGAATGCCGACGTGCGCATCGCAGTCACCGGCTCCATCGCCACCGACCACCTCATGACCTTCCCCGGCCGATTCGCCGAGCAGTTCGTCGCGGACCAGCTGCACACGGTCTCGCTCTCCTTCCTGGTCGACAATCTGGACGTGCGCCGGGGCGGTGTGGGCGCGAACATCGCCTTCGGCATGGGCCAGCTCGGCACGGCGCCGATCCTGGTCGGTGCCGCCGGCTTCGATTTCGACGAGTACCGGGCCTGGCTCGACCGGCACGGCGTGGACACCGAGTCCGTCCGTATCTCCGAGACCCTGCACACCGCCCGCTTCGTGTGCACCACGGACGCCGACCACAACCAGATCGGCTCCTTCTACACCGGCGCGATGAGCGAGGCCCGGCAGATCGAGCTGAAGACCGTCGCCGACCGCGTGGACGGCCTCGACCTGGTCCTGATCGGCGCCGACGACCCGGAGGCGATGCTCCGCCACACGGAGGAGTGCCGCTCCCGGGACATCCCGTTCGCCGCCGACTTCTCCCAGCAGATCGCCCGCATGGAGGGCGAGGAGATCCGGATACTGCTGGACGGCGCGACGTACCTCTTCTCGAACGAGTACGAGAAGGGCCTCATCGAGTCCAAGACCGGCTGGAGCGACGCCGAGATCCTGTCCAAGGTCGGCCACCGCGTCACCACGCTCGGCTCGCAGGGCGTGCGCATCGAGAGTGTCGGCCAGGACCCGATCGAGGTCGGCTGCGCGGAGGAGGAGCGCAAGGCCGACCCCACCGGCGTCGGCGACGCCTTCCGCGCCGGATTCCTGTCCGGCCTGGTGTGGGGTGTCTCGCTGGAGCGGGCCGCGCAGGTCGGCTGCATGCTGGCGACGCTGGTCATCGAGACGGTGGGTACGCAGGAGTACCAGCTGCGGCGGGGCCACTTCATGGAGCGGTTCACCAAGGCGTACGGGGAGTCGGCGGCCGACGAGGTGCGGGTCCACCTGGGCTGAGGCCGCCGCCGGCCACGCCGCTGCCGCGGGGCGCCGTCGCGGCTGCGGGACGTTCGCCGTTCGCCGTCGGGGCGGGTGCGGGTGCGGGTGCGCGGGGGCCGGTCGTGCGGTTTTCCGCGCCCCTTGCGGGGCCGCGGCCCGGGGTCGCGTCGGTTCGCGCTTCGGGTGCGGGTGCGCGGGGGCCGGTCGCGCGGTTCCCCGCGCCCCCTGCGGGGCGCGCCGCCTTCCGGGCCGCGTCAGGTCAGGCGGCGTACCAGGTAGGCCGTGCCTCGGTCCGCCGGCTCCTCGCCGATGTACTGCTGGGCCCGCATCTCGCACCAGGCCGGGATGTCCAGGCGGGCCGCCGCGTCGTCGGAGAGGACGCGGACCGTGCCGCCCACCGGTACGTCCCCGATCACCTTCGCCAGCTCGATGACGGGAATCGGGCAGCGCTTGCCGAGGGAGTCGACGACCAGCTCCCGCGCCCGTACCGCGGTCGCCGGCGCGGGCGCCCCCAGCTTCTCCCGGACGGCGGCCACCGCCCCCGGCAGCACCTCCAGGAACCGGTCCACGTCCGCCCCGGCCACCCCCATCGGCAGCGAGACGCGCACATTGCCCTCGCTCAGCACGCCCATCGCCTTCAGCACATGGCTGGGCGTCAGCGTGCTGCTGGTGCAGGACGACCCGGACGAGACGGAGAAGCCCGCCCGGTCCAGCTCGTGCAGCAGCGCCTCCCCGTCGACGTACAGACAGGAGAAGGTGACGATCCCGGGCAGCCGGCGCTCGGGGTCGCCGACCACCTCCACGTCGGCCACGACCTCCGGCACCCGTGCGCGGATCCGTTCCGTCAGCTCCCGCAGCCGTACCGCCTCCTGTGCCGCCTCGGCCCGCACCGCCCGCAGGGAGGCCACGGCCGCCACGATCGCCGGGATGTTCTCGAACCCCGGCGCCCGCCCCGACTCCCGCTCGTCCACCGGGCCTTGGGCGGCGAACCGCACCCCTTTGCGGACCACGAGCAGCCCGACCCCCGACGGCCCACCCCATTTGTGCGCACTCGCCGCCAGCAGCGACCAGTCGCCCTCGACCGGCCCCCACCCCAGCGACTGCGCCGCGTCCACCAGCAACGGCACCCCGGCCGCCCGGCACACCTCGGCCACCCCGGCCACCGGCTGCACGGTGCCCACCTCGTGGTTGGCGGACTGCAGAACGGCCAGCGCGGTGTCCTCGCGCAGCGCGGCCGCGTAGTCCGCCGCCGCGACGGCTCCGGCCCGGTCCACGGACACCCGGGTGACCGCCCCGCCGGCCGCCTCGAACACCTCGGCCGAATGGAGTACGGAGGAGTGTTCGACGGCGGACACGATCAGGTGGCGTCCCACCCGCCGCCGCCCGGCCAACGCCCCGGCGACGCCCGTGTGGACGGCCCGGCTCCCGGACGGCGTGAACACCACCTCGTCGGCCCGGCACCCGATGGCCTCCGCCGCGGCCTCCCGTGAGGCGTCCAGCAGCATGCGGGCCTTGCGGCCCTCCCGATAGAGCCGGGCGGGGTCGGCCCAACCCTCGTCCAGCGAGGCCAACAACGCCTGGCGGGCCACGGGGTGCAGGGGAGCGGCGGAGGCAGCATCGAAGTAGGACACAAGGCAACGGTAAGACTTCGGTGAAGGCGCCCGGCCCAGGGGCGCGGGGAGCGGCGCCACCAGCCACAACGTGCCCCGCGTCCACACGCCGAACCGGGACAACCCGAGCTATTGGGCGCCCGATCCGACCCCTTCGGAGTGACCGGCGGCGCGTATGCCCCCCTCCCCGCGAACCCTCGGAGAGCGTCGGCTAGGGTTTGGTCCGCATAAACATCCAAACCCCTGCCCGACGCAGGGCGGCGACCGACCAGCGAGAAGGCCGCGCCGACCGCGCGGGCGAGACTCTCGGGAAGGCGCTACGTGAGTCCCAACGGCTCCGACCGCTCGCCGCGGCGCCCGATGCGGCGGAAGCTGCTGCAGGCACTGACCGCGGGCCTGGTCCTGGCGACCGCTACCGGTTGCACATACAAGGACTTCCCCCGCCTTGGTATGCCCACCCCGACCACGGAAGAGGCTCCGCGGATCCTCTCCCTGTGGCAGGGCTCCTGGGCTGCCGCGCTCGCCGTCGGCGTGCTGGTGTGGGGCCTGATCCTGTGGAGCGCCATGTTCCACCGGCGCAGCCGCACCAAGGTCGAGGTACCTCCGCAGACCCGGTACAACATGCCGATCGAGGCCCTGTACACGGTGGTCCCGATCATCATCATCTCGGTGCTCTTCTACTTCACGGCCCGGGACGAGTCGAAGCTGCTCAGCCTCACCGACAAGAAGCCAGAGGTCACGGTCAACGTGGTCGGCTTCCAGTGGAGCTGGGGCTTCAACTACGTCGAGAACGTCCCGGGCTCCACCGGTGACGCCAAGACCGACAAGAACCTGGACGCCATTCCGGACCGGTTCAAGGACGCCTTCCCGGCGAACGCCGGCGGCGTCTACGACGTCGGTACGCCCGGTACGCGGAACCCGCAGACGCACAACCCCGGTCCGACTCTCTGGCTCCCCAAGGGCAAGACGGTCCGCTTCGTCCTGACCTCTCGTGACGTCATCCACTCCTTCTGGGTGGTGCCGTTCCTGATGAAGCAGGACGTCATCCCGGGCCACACCAACGCCTTCCAGGTGACCCCCAACAAGGAGGGCACCTTCCTCGGCAAGTGCGCCGAGCTCTGCGGCGTCGACCACTCCCGGATGCTGTTCAACGTGAAGGTCGTCTCCCCCGAGCGCTACGAGCAGCACCTCAAGGACCTCGCCAAGAAGGGGCAGACCGGTTACATTCCCGCCGGCATCGCGCAGACGAGCCACGAGAAGAACCGGGAGACGAACAACCTGTGAGCATCCTCAACGAACCCCAGGGTGCCGCGGCAGCTGAGGACTCGTACGAGAACGAGCTGCCGGTCAGGCGCAAGCAGCCCGGCAACGTCGTGGTGAAGTGGCTGACGACCACCGACCACAAGACGATCGGGACGCTGTATCTGGTCACCTCGTTCGCGTTCTTCCTGATCGGTGGCGTGATGGCGCTGCTGATGCGCGCCGAGCTGGCCCGGCCGGGTCTGCAGTTCATGTCGAACGAGCAGTT
>NZ_JBICWT010000016.1:0-221442 GCF_043199955.1 Streptomyces sp. NPDC048514
TTTTGTGGCGCGGGGGGGGGGGGGGGCCCCCCGGCGGGGGGGGGCCGGGGGCCGGGGGGGGGGGGGGGGGGCCCCCCCCCCCGGCGACGGTGAGTCCGAGGGACGAGCAGGCAGCTGGCCGACCAGCGCCATCGTCGGCCGGCCGGGAGTCGAGCGGCCGGAGCGGGGCGCCAGGGAAAAGGGCCCGGAGCGTCGACGGCGATCTCGGGATGTGGGGCGGCGGTCAGGGATGTGGGGCGGCGGACTTGCCGGGCGCCGGGGTGGGCCTGGGATCACCGGCCTCGGGATCACCGGTCTCGGGATCACCGGTCTCGGGATCACCGGTCTCGGGATCACCGGTCTTGGGATCACCGGTCTCGGGATCACCGGTCTCGGGATCACCGGTCTCGGGATCACCGGTCTTGGGATCACCGGCCTCGGGAACACCGGCCCCCGTATCACCGGCTCCGGGATCGTCCCCCGGAGCCTCGCGAGCCATGTGTTCCGCCGGACCCACGTGAGGCACTCGTCCCGCCTGCCCCGCGGGTGCTTCCCCTCCCGCCGGATCCCGAGGAGCTGCCGGCCCCACCGGACCCACGGGAGCCACCCCGCCCATCGGACCCACCCGCCGTGCCCGCGCCACTCGATTTGCCCGCGCCACTCGACTTGCCTGCTCCACCGGGTTTGCCTGCGCCGTCCGGCACCCCTCGGGCACCGAGCCCACTCGACCCGACGAGCCCTCCCGGACCGCCGAGCCCGGCGAAGCCGAACCGCCCGGTGCCGACCGGGCCACCGAGACTGCGGAGGCGTTCGATTTCGCGGCGGTCTCGCTTGGTGGGGCGGCCGGCGCCGCGGTCGCGGACACCGGCGGGTCCGACGGCCTCGCGGGGCGGTGGCGGAGGGGAGTTGTCGATGTAGCACTGGGCGGCGACGGGGGCTCCGACCCGCTTGCGGATCAGGCGCTTGACGATCACGATCCGTTCGCGGCCCTCGTTCCGCAGGCGCACCTCGTCGCCGATGCGCACGGAGTACGCGGGCTTCACCCGCTCGCCGTTCACGTGCACATGCCCACCGCGGCAGGCGGCGGCGCCCAGGGAACGTGTCTTGATCAGGCGGACGGCCCAGATCCAGCTGTCGATGCGGACCGTTTCGCCGTTGGCCGGGCCCGCGGCCTCGGCGGCGGCCAGGGCAGCGGCGATGCCGGGATCGAGCGGTCGGGCGACTGAGTCGTCGGTGCCCTCGGCACCCGGGCCGGGGTTCGTCTCGTCCGGCCCGCCGGTCCCACGGTCCAGGTTCTCGTCCGCATCCTCGGAAACCATGCTCCGACCCTAACTCCCGGGGACGCGAGACCGGGACGAAATTCTCCGACGCCGCACCAGCACCCCGTCCCTCCCCACACCCGCGCCTCCGGGGCCTCCCGCTTCCATCACGGCGGTCCCGATCACTCCCCCACAACGGTCGTCCCGAGCCCTCCCGACCACGGTCGTCCCGGCCCCTCCTCACCCCTGGCCGCCCCGCCCCTCGCCCCCCGCTCCCTTCACTTCGTCCCCCGCGTCGGCCGGTCGGGCACAGAACCGCATCGGCTCCCGCGCGCCGGGGCATACGGTGGCGGTATGGACGACAGCAGCGCCCTCGCCCGGCTCGACCGGCGTGTAGCGGGCTGCCGGGCCTGTCCTCGGCTGGTCGAATGGCGTGAGGAGGTGGCCCGGACGAAGCGGGCCGCGTTCGCCGACTGGACGTACTGGGGGCGGCCGGTGCCCGGCTTCGGCCCGGCCGACGCCCGGCTGGTGATCGTCGGGCTGGCTCCCGCCGCGCACGGCGGCAACCGCACGGGCCGGATGTTCACCGGAGACCGGTCCGGCGACGTGCTGTATCAGGCGCTGTACGACGTGGGGCTCGCCTCGCAGCCCACTTCCGTGAGTATCGACGACGGCCTGGAGCTGTACGGCGTCCGGGTCACCGCGCCCGTGCACTGCGCCCCGCCCGCCAACAAGCCGACGCCCGGCGAGCGCGACACCTGCCGCCCCTGGCTGCTCCAGGAGCTGAAGCTGCTGCGTCCGACGCTGCGAGCCGCCGTGGTCCTGGGTGCCTTCGGCTGGCAGGCCGCGCTGCCCGCGTTCGACGGGGCGGGCTGGACCGTGCCCCGCCCCCGCCCGGCCTTCGCCCACGGTGCTCGGATCACCCTGGAGGCCACCGACGGCTCTGCGGCCCTGGGTGCCTCGGGTGCCGCGGGTGCCTCGGACGGTTCGGGTGCCGCGGGTGCCTCGGACGGCTTGGGTGCCGCGGGTGCCTCGGACGGCTCGGGTGCCTCGGGTGGTCTGGACGTCTTCGGCTGCTTTCACGTCAGTCAGCGCAACACCTTCACCGGCCGGCTCACCACCGAGATGCTGCGCGAGGTACTGCGCACGGCGGCGGACCAGGCAGGCCTGCCGTAGGCCGCACCGCACCCCCCCCCCGCACCTCGACCGGATCGCAGCTGACCGAGCCGCACCTGACCGAACCCGTCCCGTCCCGTTCCGTCCCCACGAGGCCGTTGCCGCCGGTGCCGTCAGGGGTGCCAGACGTAGCGCACGTCGGGCTCCCGCTCCTCGTTGCCGCCGCCGTCGGTGAACTCCACGGCGGCGAAGCCGTGCCGCTCGTAGAAGCGGTGGGCGGGCTTGTTGACCTGGAAGGTCCACAGGGCCAGCCCGCCAGGGCTGCGCTCCTTGGCCAGCGCGACGAGCCGGTCCCCGAGGCCACGCCCTCGCCAATCGGGAGCCAGGTACAGCTGTGACAGCGTTTCGCCGTCGAGGACCATCAGGCCGACGATCCCGGACCCGGACGCCTCCGCGACCCAGGTCTCCCGCACGGGCACCACGACGTCCCGGAAGTACTCCCGCACCTCGTCGTCGGTGTGCGGCCGGACGACCGTGGGCAGCGCGGCGGCGAACGAGCGCAGCCAGACGTCGGCGGCGGCACGGGCGTCGGCCGCGACGGCCCGGCGGAGTATGACCGCGTCCGTCACCGGTCGTCGTCCTTCTCCGGCACCACGGCCGTCGCCGTGGTCTCCACCAACTGCCCGATGTGGCCGGGGCAGGAGACGTGGAGAAGCTGGGAGGCGTGCGAGCGGGTGGGCGGCGGAAGGGGCCCGGGTGCGGTGGTCACACGTCGGATCATGGCGACTCCTGGGTCGGTTCGGGGAACAGGGCCTCAACTTCCCGATCATCCAGGGGCCGTTCGGCCACGCGCACCCCCTTTTCCGACCGGCGGGCCCCCCATCACCTGTCCGACCGCCGGCCTCGAAGCCCGTGCCACCGTCGGCCCCCTCGCCTGTCCGACCGGCGGGCCCGTCGCCGGCACCCCTCCACGCTTCCCCCCCCGCACGCCCACTCCATGCTCCGCGATCGCACGCCCACTCCATGCTCCCCGCCGGTCAGAATCAAGTCGCCCCCCGCCCGGCCCACCCCCTACGCTCCCTCCTCGCACCCCGACAGGAGGACCGATACATGCCCGACCTCCCCGACCCCGTCTTTCTCTCCACCACCGCCGACCTGCTCGCCGCGCTGCCCACCGTCGAAGCGGTGGCCCTCGGCGGTTCCAGGGCTCAGGGCACCCACCGGCCCGACAGCGACTGGGATCTGGCCGTCTACTACAGAGGCCCCTTCGATCCGGACGATCTGCGGGCCGCCGGCTGGCAGGGCGAGGTCTCCGAGATCGGCGGCTGGGGCGGCGGCGTCTTCAACGGCGGGGCCTGGCTGACCATCGACGGACGCAGGGTCGATGTCCACTACCGGGACCTGGACGGGGTCGAGCACGAGCTGGCGGAGGCGGTGGAGGGGCGGTTCCGGGTGGAGCCGCTGCTGTTCCACCTCGCCGGTATCCCCACCTACCTGATCGTGGCCGAACTGGCCGCCAACCAGGTCCTCCGGGGCACCCTGCCCCGCCCGGCGGAGTACCCGGCGAAGCTGCGCGTCACCGCCGCACGGCACTGGCACGGCACCGCCCAGGCCACGCTCGCCTACGCGAAGGCCAACCACGCCGCCCACGGTCGCCTCACGGAGACCGCCGGAGCCCTCGCCACGGCCACCACCCAGGCCGCACACGCCGTACTCGCGGCACGCGGGGAGTGGGTGACGAACGAGAAGCGGCTGATCGAGCGGGCCGGGCTGCGCAGGATCGACGGCGTGCTGGGTGCACTGCGAGCCACACCCGAGTGCCTCGTGGCCGCGGTGAGCGAGGCCGAGGAGATCGTGGCCGCGGCAGTGCGCCGATGAAGCCACGGCGGCCTTGGGAGGGCGGCTCCGAGAAGGTGCCCACGAGAAGACGACTCCGAGACGGCGGCCTTGGCAAGGAGGCCGGAAGCAAGAGGCCGGAGGCAAGACGCCCGAAGCAAGAGGTTCGGAGCACCGAGGTTGGGAGCACCGAGGCCCGGAGCACCGAGGCCCGGAGCACCGAGGCCCGGAGCACCGAGGCCCGGAGCACCGAGGCCGGTGAAGCCCGTCGGGAGACAGCGGGCGGCACTGCGTTCCTGCGCAGCCATCCGCCGGGGCACCTTTCACCTCCCCGAAACGTGATTCTCCCGTCTGTCCGGGGAACGCGCCCTACGCTGGGCGGCAGACCCCACCGCACCACCCGTGCCCCGTGGGGACTCCGCCCGGCCACCGTCGTCCGAAGGCGCACCCTGCCCTCGTATGAACTGGAGCCCCGTGTCCCGGCCCGCCGTACCCCCCTGGCTCGCCCACGCCCTCCGCGCCCAGCGCGGTCCCGTTCCCTGGAGCGCGATGACCCGGGGCGCGCTCGCCGCCGGACCGCTGCTGCTCGCCGGTGAGCTCGCCGGCCGGACCCCCGTCGGGGTGCTCGCCGCGGTCGCCGCGATGCTCGCCGGGATCAACGACCGGCCCGGCAGCCGACGTGCCTCCGTCAAGCGGCTCGGGGTCCCCGCACTGGCCGGGGCCCTGGGGCTGCTGGTGGGCACGTACGCCGGGCAGGAGATGGCAGCCGTACCGCTGACCCTGGCGCTCACGGCGCTCGGACTGGTCGCCGGAGGCGTCAGCGCGGTCGGCCCCGTCGCCTCCGCCGCGGGCACGCAGCTTCTCGTCGCCGCTGCCCTGGGAGCCGGTATGCCGGCGGCCGAGAGCGGCTGGCAGCGGGCCCTGGCCTTCCTCGCCGGCGCCGGCTGGCTGATCCTGCTTCGGCTGGCCCTGCCCACGCCGGGTTCGCTCACCGGGGACTTCCGCTTCGACGGCGAGCGGGAGGCGGTCGCCGGCGTGTACGAAGCGATCGCCGCACTCCTCGACGCCGTGGGCGGTACGCGGGCCCCGGACCGGAGGGCCGCGCTGACCGCCGCCCTCGACCACGCGCAGGACGCCCTCGCCGGTCCGCGGCTGCGCCGGTACGCAGGCTCCGCCGCCGAGCGCCGGCTGCGTGCCCAGTACGCCGCCGCGCTGCCCCTGGCCGAGGCCGCCACCGCCCTGCACTGGGCGGGGGAGCCCCTCGCGGCGCGCGCGGCTGAAGGGCCCCGGCGGCTCGCCTGCGCCGTCCGCGGCAACACGGGCCCCGGACCGCTCCCCGCCCCGCAGCGGTCCGCGTCCGCGCTGCGCGCCCTCGACGACGCCCTGCTGCGCGCGGCCGAGGCCTTCGACCGCGGCGAGGACGCGCGCCATCGACCGCCGGTCCGCCGCCGGAGTCTGCGCGACGCCGGGCGCGCCGCGTTCGGTGTCGGCGGACGCGAGTACGGGCTGCGGGTCGCCCTCTGCTTCGGCGGCAGTGCGGCCATCGCCCAGGCCCTGCACCACACGCGGTGGTACGGGCACCACGCCCATTGGTACTGGCTGCCCGCCACCGCCGTCTTCCTGGTCAAGCCCGACCTCGGGCCGCTGGCCTCCCGCGTGCTGTGCCGGGCGGCCGGAACCGTGCTGGGCGCGCTGGTCTTCGCGGGCCTTGCCGCGCTGCTGCCCCAGCCGGCGGGGCTGATCGTGCTGGTGGCGCTGTGCGGGGCGGCCATTCCGCTCGCCACCCGGCACTTCGCCGCGCTGACCGCCGTGGTCACGATCCTCGTGCTCGCCCTGCTGATGACCGGCGGGGAGCCGCAGGCCTCCGCCAGCCGGATCGGCGAGACGCTGCTGGCCTGCGCGCTCGTCCTCGTCGTCGGGCATCTGCCGATGCCGGGGCAGCGCGGTGGCGGCGTGCGGGCCCGGCTGTCCGTGGCCGAGGCGGCCGCGCGCGCCTACCTGCTGCACGTCCTCGGCGAGTCCGGTGATCGCGCCGAGCGGTGGGTGCTCCGGCGGGAGGCGTACCGGGCTCTTGCCGAGGCCCGTACCACCATCGCCCTCGCCGCCGCCGAACTCCCCGCCCTCGCCCGGCACACCGAGGGCACGGACGCCGTCGCGGACGTCCTGGAACGGCTCCTGGACACCACCACCGCCTGCGCCGTGCACCTCGACGACACCGGGCGGCTCACCCCCCGGCACGTCCGCCGGCTGCGGGAGGCGCTGGGGGAGCTGGAGATGCGGGGCGTACGGGTTCCGGTGCCGGTGGCGGCGTAGAACACCCTCCGCCGCACCTCCCGCACCGCGAAAGCGGGACCACGGGCGGCGCGTCCAGGAGTACGACACGTTAACCGGACCGGGTACGTCTGCGACGGCACCCCCGCGGCCGGAAAGTGCCGGAGGAACCGCCCCCCGGGGAAAGTGTCGGAAAAAAATCTCCGCGCGCAGCGATGAGTTCCGTATCCGACGGCGGTCACCACCGTGAACCGACCGTCGGACAGGAGGGCCCATGTCGCTACCGGAGATCGTCTCGCGCGAGCAATGGCGCGCGGCGCGCGAGGAGTTACTGCGCAAGGAGGAGGCGGTCAGGCGGGCCCACCAGGTACTGGGTGCCGAGCGGCGCGGGCTGCCCATGGTCGAGGTCGACCCGGAGTACGTCTTCGAGGGCGGCGACGGCAAGGCCACGCTCCTGGACCTCTTCGAGGAGCGGGCCCAACTCGTCGTCCACCACTTCATGTTCGCCCCGGAGTGGGAGGCCGGCTGCCCCTGTTGCGCGGCCTTCCTGGACCAGGTCGGCCACCTCGCCCATCTGCGCGCCCGCAACACCTCGTTCGCGGCCGTCTCCCGGGCGCCGTTCACCCGCATTCTGCCGTTCAAGGCGCGGATGGGCTGGGCCATGCCCTGGTATTCCTCGGCGCACAGCGACTTCAACGCCGACTTCGAGGCCACCGTGGAATCCGGCGGGAAAACGGTCGAACGGCCGGGCGTCAGCTGTTTCCTGCGCGATCGCGACCGCGTCTTCCACACCTATTCGGTGTACGACGACGGGCTGGACGGACTCGGTACCCTCGCCGGGCTTCTCGACCTCACCGCGCTGGGCCGCAGCCCCGTGGGCAGCGACCATCTGCGCCTTCACGACGAGTATGAATAACAGTGCGGAAGGTTACGCATCCTGATTCGGAAGATGAGGTTCGTGTCACCAAGTGAACGGATCCTCACGGTCCGCGCCGGACGGGTGTCGACAATGTCTCAGTACCGTCACCGAGCGAGCCTTTCCCTTCTCCAGAGCGTTGACTCCTTACAAGAGCAACGCTTTCTGGAGGTGCGAGATGGTGAACGGGCGAACAGTGCTCGAACGCTTTTCCGCCGGTGGCCCGCGGGGATCCTGGCCCGCGGAGGAGTTCGCGCACGCGCGGCGGCTGGAAGGCCTGCCCGCGGAGGTCGTCATGGACCTCGCGACGGACACGTTCCTGGTGATCGTGCGCGGAGCCGACGCCGCCGAGTAGCGCACCGAGCCGACGCCGCCGAGTAGCGCACCGAGCCGAGGTGCCGGGCACGGCACCGAGCCGACGCGCCGGGCACGGCACCGAGCCGCCGGGCGGAGGACCGAGCCGACGCGCCGGGCAGGGTGCCGAACCCGCGCCTCTGGACGCCGTGCGGAGCCGCTGCCGCGTGGAACGGCCGCCGGGCGAGGTGCCGGTGGGCGCCGTCGAGCCGGTCAGGCCGGCTTCGGCGCCGGGATCCTCTGGACGTCCGCCGTGAACTGCTGAGCCTGGAGCGCGTACAGCTCCGCGTAGACGCCGCCCTTGGCCAGCAACTCCTCCGGGGCGCCGGACTCCACCAGCCGCCCGTGCTCCAGCACGTGCACCAGATCGGCGTGCCGGACCGACGCCAGCCGGTGGGTGATCAGGACGACCGTCTGCCCGCTGCCGGCCAGCGCCCGGATCTTCTCGAACACCTCCAGCTCGGCCCGCGCGTCCAGCGCCGCGGTCGGCTCGTCCACGATCAGGATGTGCCCGCGCCGGTACGCGGCGCGGGCGATGCCGAGCCGCTGCCACTGGCCGCCGGACAGCTCGTGCCCGCCGCTGAAGACGCGGGCCAGCAACGTGTCCAGGCCGCGCGGCAGATCCGCGACCACGTCCTCGGCGCCCGCCTCGGCGATCGACGCGCTCAGCCGCTCCTCGGTCATGGGCGCGGAGGAGCGGCCGACGGCCACGTTCACCCGGGCGGTGAACGGCCACCTCTTGAAGTCCTGCGCGACCATCGCGACGCGCTCGGCGAGCAGCCGGCGGTCGGCCCGTCCGGCGTCGACCCCGTCCCACAGGATCTGACCCCGGTCCGGTGTGTACAGGCCGGCGAGCAGCTTGACCAGGGTGGTCTTCCCCGAGCCGTTCTCGCCGACGAGGGCGATGATCCGGCCCATCGGGAGCGTGAGGGTGACGTCGTCCAGGGCGGGCCGGGCCGCATCACCCGGGTAGCTGAACGAGACGTTCTCGAACCGGATCTCCTTCGGGTCCTCGGGAAGGGGCACCCCACCCGTCGGAATGGCCCGCTCGGCCGCCTCCACGTACATCCGCTGCAGATCGGCCACGAACAAGGCCTCCTCGTGCAGCTGGTTGATCTCCAGCACCAGCGTGTCCAGGCTCGCCGCGCCGGTACGGATCGCCAGCACCGCCGTACCGGCCACGGACAGGGCCATGGCGCCGGCCAGCAGCAGCGCGCCCAGCGTGGCGTACGTCGCGAGGGTGGCGAGCCCCGTCCACGCCGCGGCTATCAGACCGGTCCGGGCGGCGAGCCGGGACAGCCGGGCCTGCTCCGCCTCCGCCGTCTCCGACATCGAACGGAAGTGGCGCAGCAGGAACGGGCCCACTCCGTGCACCCTGATCTCCGGAGCGGCGCCCGGCTCGGTGAGCAGGTTGCTGATCAGCTGGCCGGCGCGGGCATGCTGCACCCACGTGTGGAACGATTCGTAATGGCGCCGGGCGTTGGTCAGTGCGCTCCAGGCGCTGGGCAGGGTCATGGTCATCAGCAGCGGCAGCAGCGCCGGATGCAGCACGGTGAGCACGCTCGCCGCCGCGATCAGCGAGATCATCGCGTTGATGACCCGGGCGCTGTAGGCGATCATGTGCCGGGCCGAACGGGCGCCGTACTGCGCCGTGTCCAGCAGTTTGTGGAAGGCGTGGTCCTCGATCGCGGCCAGTTCCACGTTCGCCGCGCGCTCCAGATACAGCTCGGTCGCCACCCGTTCCACCTTGGGTTCCAGCCGCCCGGTGGCATAGACGGAGGCGGCCCGCAGCAGGGCGGCCACCAGCATCACCACGGCCACGGCGACCAGGGCGGGGACGGCGGCGTGCAGCCGCTGCGCGATCTCCGGGCCGGTGAGCAGCTTGCCGAGTGCGCTGTTCACGGCCAGCAGGCTCACCGCCTGGGCGGCGCCCCGGCCCACTTCGGCGGCCAGTACGATCCACGCGGCCTGCCGATCGGCCTGCCGGGCCAGCCGCAGGCTCGACACCAGCATGCCGGGCAACCGGGACAACATCGCCCGGAAGTTCAGTTGCATGAAGGCGTCCGCGTGCTTGTTCCAGCCCGTGTCGTACCGCAGCGGCCCCCCGAACAGCAGCCGTTCCGACTCCGACACCGCGGACTCGGCCGCCCCCCGCCTCTTGTTCACCGTGACCTCCCGGACCGTGACGGAACGGCCACTATCGCGGAGCGCACAGCGCCTGGGCAGGGCGCGAGCGGACGCAAACGGGGCGCGGAGGGGGCGCGGTCCCTGGTGGGTGGACCGCCGGGGGCGATCGTTACGCCGACACGGCCCTCGACCAGTCGGGGCTGGTCCCCGTCGCCCGGCACAGGGCCAGGTAGAGCGGAATCGGCGGGGTGTACGGGACCGTGCCGGCCGGCCGGTGGATCAGCTGGGCGGTACCGGTGACCAGGGCGCCGGGCGCGTACTGGGCGGGAGACGGCCAGGGCAGGGCGTAGTCCGAGTCCGCCGGAACGATCCACCACCAGTGGGTGCCGTCCGCGTAGACGCAGCCCAGCCGGGGGAGTCGCGGTGCGATCAGGGGGCCGAGGCGGTCGGGTACCGCGACGGCGTCGCAGCCGAGCGGCGCGGTCATGCCGTCCGGCAGCGGCAGCCGGTGGGGCATGTCCGGCGCGGGGCGCCGGCGCTGCAGCCGCACCAGGGTGTCCAGACCGATCGGCCCTTCCGGACCACCGGGGCCACCACGTCCGGCACCGGTCGCCTCGTACCGGACGGAGCCTGTCCCCGCGCACCGGAAGGAGCCGGACTCGGCGGCCGCACCGCGCCCGTCGCACCAGTCGTACCTGTCATATGCGTCGTCGTGCGCGTAGTGCGCGTCGTGCGCGTCGTAAGGGTCGTGCCCGTCGAAACCGCTGATGCGCGTCATGCCTGCTCCCCGATGTGGTGCTGCTCCGGGGTCCGGCGCAGAGGCTGGGCCGGGGCGCCGAGCAGGGGCTGCTCCGCGCTGCGGCGCCGGTGCGGATCCGGGGCCGCCTGCGGGGACTGGTCGGGTGTTCGGTGCCGGTGGTGGTCCAGGCTTGCGTGACTGCCGTGACTGCCGTGACCACGCTGCTCCGGGGGCCGGTGCGCCGGCTGGCCCGGGCCGCGGTGCCGGTGCTGCTCCGGCGGCCGGCGGCGGGCCTCGGCCGGGTCGTCGTCGCCGGATTCGTCCGGGCGACCCGGCTTGGGGCGGGCCCCCCACCCCAGGTCGTCGCGCGGTTCGGCGGTGTCCTCGGCCACCTCGCTGCGGCGGGCCAACTCGGCCCAGACCAGCAGCCCGGCGCCGTGTTCCTGCGCACCCCAGGCGCGACACAAGGCCCCGACGAGGAGCAACCCCCTCCCGTGCTCCTCGTCGGGCCGCTGCGGGGAGGGGTGAGGTTCGCCGGGGGCACAGCCCTCGTCTCGTACGGCTATGCGCACCATGTCGTCATGGTCGTGCAGCTCGCACACCACGCGACTGCTCGCGGTGTGCACGATCGCGTTGGTGACCAGCTCGGACATGACGAGGGCCGCGCTGTCGCAGGTGTCCGCGCACACCGCCCAGCCGGTCAACCGGGCATGCGCAAGCCGTCTCGCCTGGGCGACGGAACCCGGATGTGCGGCCAGCTCGAAGCGGAACCGGCGCTGGGCGGCAACCCCTTGAGGAGCTGCTCCCGTTGCGGCACCGCGACCGGAACGGTCTGCGGCGGCGTCTGTTCCTAAGGGCGCGGACGGAATCACGCTTGCCACTATCTCCCCGCCGTGAACACTTGGCAAGTGTCACTCTGAAAATTGCAGAGTGCTGTGTGACTCTGCCGGAGGCCGTGGCAGACTGCTCGCAACAGCACCTCGCGCGGCGCCAATTGGGGTCATCGAGGACCGGTCGGTCTTCGAATGTGTCTTCGAATGGCGCCGTAGGGCTGTCAGGAAACTTTTGGTGAGCCGGTGGAGGTGGGAGCGTGAGTGAACCGCGGTCCGCGCCGACCGTGGGCCAGGTGGTCCTCGGCCGGCGCCTGCTGGACCTGCGGGAACGCGCCGGACTCAAGCGCGAGGAGGCCGCCCGTGTCCTCCGTGTCGCGCCCGCCACCGTCCGCCGCATGGAGATGGCCGAGGTCTCCCTCAAGATCCCGTACCTGCAACTGCTGCTGAAGGCCTACGGGGTTCCGGACGACGAGGCCGAGGTCTTCGTCCAACTGGCGGAGGAGGCCAACCGGCCCGGCTGGTGGCAGCGGTTCCACGACATCCTGCCGGGCTGGTTCTCGATGTACGTCAGTCTGGAGGGCGCGGCCGGACTCATCCGCTCCTACGAGCCGCACTTCGTTCCCGGACTGCTCCAGACCGAGGACTACGCGCGCGGTGTGCTCAGGTCCGGTGCCATCGGCCAGACGAGCCCGGAGGACATCGAGCGCCATGTCGCGCTGCGCATGCAGCGCCAGGACCTGCTCACCCGTCCCGACGCCCCCCGCTTCTGGGCCGTGATGGACGAGACCGCCCTGCGCCGCCCGGTCGGCGGACCGGAGGTGATGCGCGCGCAGATCGACAAGTTGCTCGAGGCCACGAAGCTGCCCCATGTGACGCTCCAGGTCGCCCCGTTCGTCAACGGGCCGCACCCGGGGACGTACGGGCCCTTCGTGCTGTTCCGATTCGCCATGTCAGAACTGCCGGACATGGTCTACAGCGAGTACCTGACCGGCGCCGTCTACCTGGACGCGCGCACCGAGGTGGCGACCCACCTGGAGGTCATGGACCGCATGGCGGCGCAGGCCGCTACGGCACAACGCACGAAGGAGATCCTCCGGGATCTCCGCAAGGAGCTGTGAATGGATCGCATCAAGCCGCGCGGCCGCGTCTACAACGGCATGCCCGCGGGGGATTTGGGCAGCGAGGGGTGGCACAAGCCCTGGAGCGGCGGCAACGGCGGGAACTGCCTGGAGGCGATGAAGCTGGCCGACGGCCGGATCGCGGTGCGCCAGTCGACGGACCCGGACGGGCCTGCGCTGATCTACACCATGGACGAGATGACCGCGTTCATCGAGGGCGCCAAGGCGGGGGAGGCCGACTTCCTGCTCTCCTGAACGTGCCGACGGCGCGGCCGACCCGAGCCGGCGGATTTGTCTATGGCTGGTTTGTCCTCCTCATCTTGACCTTGACTGCGACTTGACCCGATCGACGCGTCCGGCACCCACGAAGTGCCGCAGGACGGAACAGGATCCGACGAACACCGAGACCGGCACCGGACGAGTCGGGCACCGGACGGAGCCCGGCTACGGACCGGTGCCGGCCAGCCGTATCCCGCGCGCAATGGGAGCCGCCGGCTCGCAGCCGGAGCGGTCGGGAGCCGCCGGCACGCATCCCGCGCGGTGGGAAGCCGCCGGCTCGCACCCCGCGCGGTGGGAAGCCGCCGGCTCGCATCCCGCGCGGTGGGAAGTCGCCGGCCGCCTCCGATCACGCCACCGCGTCCGTCACTCCGGTGGCAGCACCCCGCACAACGCCTCCAGGGCGGCCTCGTAGGCGTGTTCGGCGGTGGCCGCGTACCCCACCACCACCCCGTCGCCCGCCGTCATGGGCGACTGCGGATGCCGGAACGCGGCGAGGCCGTCGAGCGCGATGCCCTGCCACGCTGCGGCCTTCACGGTGGACCGCTCGGTGCCGGGCGGCAGCCGCAGCACCGCATGCAGCCCGGCCGCGATCCCCGTCGCCTCGATGTGCGGGGTGTGCGCGGCGAGCGCGGCGACGAGCCGGTCACGGCGCCGCCGGTACCGCTGCCGCATACGCCGCACATGGCTGTCGTACGACCCCGAGACCACGAAGTCCGCGAGCGCGAGCTGGTCCGGCACGCTCACCCATGCCTCCCGCTCGCCCTTCGCCGCGAGCACGGACCCCACGTACCGCTCCGGCAGGACCATCCAGCCCAACCGCAGCGCCGGTGACAGGCTCTTGCTGACCGAGCCGATGTGGATCACCCGCTCGGGATCGAGGCCTTGGAGCGCGCCGACGGGCCGCCGGTCGTAGCGGAACTCGCCGTCGTAGTCGTCCTCCAGCACCACCGCCCCCCGCGCACGGGCCCAGTCGATCACCGCGGCTCGGCGCTCCGGATGCAACGGACCGCCGGTGGGGAACTGGTGCGCCGGCGTGAGGAGTACGGCCCGCTCCCGATCGAGCGCGGTCACCCGCGCGCCGTGCTCGTCCAGCGGCAGCGGCACCGTCCGGACACCGGCCGCCGCGAGCAGTCCCCAGTGGAAGCCCAGCCCGTACGCCTCCACCCCCAGCGGACCACGCAGCACTCCACCGGTGCGGGCGGTACCCCCGGCACTGCCGGTGGCGCGCGAACCGCTGGTAGCGCCGGTACCGCCCGTACTGCCGGTACCGCCCGGACTCTGGCCGAAGAGCAGCCGTAGCGCATGAGCGAAGCCCGAACAGATCACGATCCGGTCCGGCTCGGTGCGCACCCCCCGCGCGCGTGCCAGGTATTCGGTCAGCGCCTCCCGCAACTCCCGGCGGCCGGCCGGGTCGCCCGGTCCGAACGCCTCGCTCGGCGCCGCCTGTAGCGCCCGCCGGTACGAGGTGGCCCAGGCGGCACGCGGAAACGCCGACGCGTCCGGCGCGCCCTGGCGCAGGTCGTGCCGCGGCCCGCGTGCGCGGTGAGGCGCCTTCACGGGCGTCCGTCCGGCCGGTCGCAGCGGCTCGGCCCGCGCCGCGACCCGCGTTCCCGAGCCCTGCCGGGCGGTCAGCCAGCCCTCCGCCACGAGTTCCGCGTAGGCGTCGGCGACCGTGTTGCGGGCCACGCCGAGGTCGGCCGCCAGCGAGCGGTACGGCGGCAGCCGGGTGCCCGGAGCCAGGCGCCCGCTGCGCACGGCCTCTCGCAGCGCCCGGATCAGCGCCGCCCGCCGCCCGCCCGGCCCCGGCAGCTCCAGGTGCAGGTCAGCGCCGATCCGCTCGGCGGAATTGACCCATGATTCCGTCATGGAAATGCACCCTACAGCCGGTCTTTGCGCGCCGTAGATTACAGACATGACGACGAACACGACAGCAACTCTCCCGGTCGGCACCACCGTTGCCACCCCCGCCGGCACGCACACCGCGGGCACGAACACCGCCGGCACGACGGCCGTCGACACCACCTCCGCGGTCGCCGCGGCCGACGCGGCCCGGACCCGCCTGGAGCTCGCAAAGGCCGCCCCCAAGGTCTTCCGCGCCCTGATCGGCTTCGACGCCGCCGCTCGCACGGGCCTCGACCCCGCGCTGGTCGAGCTGATCCAGATCCGCGCCTCGCACCTCAACCACTGCGCGTACTGCCTGCACATGCACACCAACGACGCCCGCAAGGCCGGTGAGAGCGAGGACCGGCTCCACATGGTCGCCGTCTGGCGCGAAGCCCGTCACTTCTTCACGCCGAAGGAGCAGGCGGCCCTCGCCCTGACGGAAGCGGTGACGCTGGTCGCCGACGCGGGCGTCCCCGACGCCGTCTACGCAGAGGCCGCCGCCCACTTCGAGGATGAGGAACTGGCCCACGTCCTCGCGCTGATCCTCGCCATCAACACGTGGAACCGGGTGGCCCTGGCGACGGGAAAGGTGGCGGGGACGGACGAGAGGCGCAACTGACCTCGACGCCCCTCCACCCGAAACCGTCCCAGTCACCGGTCCCGGCCGGCCGTCTGTCCCGGCCGGCCACCTGTCCCACCGTCGCGGCCGGTTCCGTGGTTCGGCCGACACGGGACCAGGCGGCCGGCCGCGGCCCCGAACACCGGCTGCGCCAAGTGGCGACCGGGGGACCTGCCGGACCGGAGGTCGCGGTGGGGACCCGCCCCGGAAAAGATCACGGCGCCCGACCCACCGTACCCACCGCTACCGTGCCGGCGCCCTCACACCCTCATCGGCCGATCCCTCGGAGAGACCGGCGCCGGCAGCCGTGAACTCCCCGTGAGATACCGGTCGACGGCCGCGGCCACGGCCCGTCCCTCCGCTATCGCCCACACGATGAGCGACTGCCCACGCGCCGCGTCACCGGCGGCGAACACCCCTGGGACGTTGGTCGCGAAGCCGTCGTCCCGGGCGAGCGTGCCGCGCGGCTCGAGCTTCAGCCCCAACTGCTCGATCAGCCCGTCCTCCTGGTCGGGCCCGGAGAACCCGAGCGCGAGCAGCACGAGGTCGGTGGGGAGCGTCCGCTCGGTGCCCGGCACCGGCACCCGCCGCTCGTCGACCTCCACGAGACGCAGCGACGCGACGTGTCCGCCGTCGTCGCCGGTGAAGTGGAGCGTGGACGCCGCGAACAGCCGCGCGTCCGCGTCCGCCGCCGGTGCCGTACACAGATCGCGCGCCTCTTCGTGCGCGGGCGACAAGCGGTAGATCTTCGGGTACGTCGGCCACGGCTCGGTGTCCTCGTCGCGCCCGGCACCCGGCTGGGCGTAGATGTCCAGCTGGGTCACGGACGCGGCTCCCTCACGCAGCGCCGTCCCCAGACAGTCCGCCCCGGTGTCCCCACCGCCGATGATCACGACGTGCCGGCCGGCCGCCGACAGCGGTGAGGCCTCCAGATCCCCCTCACGCACCCGATTGGCCAGCGGCAGATACTCCATCGCCTGATGTATCCCATGCAACTCCCGGCCCGGCACCGGCAGTTCCCGCCACGCCGTCGCTCCCGTGGCGATCACCACCGCGTCGTATCGTGCCCGCAGATCCGCCGCCGGCAGGTCCCGCCCCACCACCGTCGACGGACGGAACTTGGTCCCCTCGGCCCGCATCTGCTCGATCCGCCGCTCCAGATGCCGTTTCTCCATCTTGAACTCGGGAATGCCGTACCGCATCAGCCCGCCGAGCCGGTCGTCCCTCTCGAACACGGCGACCGTGTGCCCGGCCCGCGTCAGCTGCTGCGCCGCGGCGAGGCCGGTGGGCCCGGATCCGATGACCGCGACCGTCTTCCCCGAAAGCCGCTCGGGCGGCCGCGCCGCGGTGAAGCCCTCCTCCCACGCCCGGTCGGCGATCGCGCACTCGACGTTCTTGATGGTGACGGCAGGCTGGTTGATCGCCAGCACGCACCCCGCCTCACAGGGCGCCGGACACAGCCGCCCGGTGAACTCGGGAAAGTTGTTGGTCGCGTGCAGCCGGTCGCTCGCGTTCCGCCAGTCCTCCCGCGAGACCAGGTCGTTCCATTCGGGAATGAGATTGCCCAGCGGGCAGGCGTCGTGGCAGAAGGGGATGCCGCAGTCCATGCACCGGTCGGCCTGCTTGCTGATGATCGGCAGCAGCGCCCCCGGGACGTACACCTCGTCCCAGTCCCGCACCCGCTCCTCGACCGGCCGCCGTGCCCACTCCTCGCGCGGCGTGGTCATGAACCCCTTGGGATCGGCCATGGTCGTCTTCCTCGCGAACGGGCACCGGTGACACCGGGTGTACGACGGGCCGTGCGTCATCGGGCGGCACTCCTGCGGCCACGATACGTCCGCGCCGACAGCCGCGCAGAAGGGCGGACAGCGGCGAAGATCAGGTGAGTGCCGGCATGCGGACCACGGCGGACGCCGCCGAGGCGACCGTGCCGGCGTGTGGTTCCGGAACGCCCACTCGCGCCCCTACCCGGCCGGTGCACGGCCGCCTCCGGGGCGCCCCCGGCGGCCGGGCAGGCCGGCCACGGGCGGCACGTTCGCGACCGGCGTCGGCACGTCCGGGCCGAACAGACACAGCGCGCCGGCCACCGGCGCTCCACCCTGCCGTCGTCGGGCCGGGCCACGAACGTCACCACCGCGGTCAGCGCGGTCGATACCGCCGAACCGGTGACACCGGCATGAAGGCGGCCCGTGCCGCCGCCACGCCGATCGCGTTCGCCGCCGCCGGACCCCGCCGCCGGACCCCGCCGCCGGACCCCGCCGCCGGACCCCGCCGCCGGACCCCGCCGCCGGACCCCGCGCCGGACCCCGCGCCGGACCCCGCGCCGGACCCCGCGCCGGACCGGCGGCACCGCGGCCGGGCCCCGCATCAGGACGACGAGAGCCCGCGGAAGTCCTCGTCCTCGCCTTCGTCCTGCCCGGCCCCGTGCCAGGCCCGCAGTACGTTCCCCACGGCCGGGGCGATCCGGCGCCGGGCCTCGTAGCGCGACACCCCGCTCATCAGCAGCCGGTCGTACGCCGTGTCCACATGCCGCACGGCCGCCACGACCGCCGAGATCACCGCACTCTCCGACAGCGTCCGCCCGGCCGCGCTGCGCCCGACCCGCCCGCTGCCCCGCTCGGACGCGTGCGCTGCGATCGCGCGGGCCCGCTCGGCCGGGCAGCCCGGAAAGAGCCGGATGATCTCCGAGGCGAACGCCGCCACGAACCGCTCGTCCTCCACTTCCCGTCGCCGCGCGTCCCGCGCCCGCCGACGACGCCGGGCCTCGGCGTCCGCCAGGCACCGCTCCTCGGCCCTGGCCAGCGCCGCCTCCTCCACTAGGACGCCCTGCCGTTCGTAGCGGCTCTTTCGCCGGTTGAACCGGACGACCACCACCGACAGCGTGCTCAGCTCCCGGGACCTGCGGGTCAGCGCCGTGTCACCGCGCGGCAGGAACACCAGATGCCCGAGATCGGCGCAGTCCAGGCAGCGCGGTACCCCGTCCTCCAGCACCAGCAACGACAGCGGGCCGCGCCGGCAACCGGCACAGCGCTTCTTCCTGAGAGGCTGGATGGCGACAAGCCGGCCGGGGGAGTGGGGAGTTGCGGGAAGCGCCATACGCGGTACCTTCCCCGCCGCGGCCCACGTCTCCCATCGTCCCGCGTCGTCTCCCCACCCCCGCCCACGCCCTCTCCCCCCTCCCGCTCGCGCCACCCGGCATCATGGGCGGTGTGCAACTCGAAGCGATCACCTGGGACCGGCTCGCCGAACTGCTCGCCGATCGCCTGACCGGCCTGGAGCCGGCCGACGGGAGTGCCTGGCCGCGCGTCGGCTTCGACGGGGCACCGGCCGCGCGTCCCGGAGACCTCGCCGAGCGGGTCGGGCAGGCACTGCGCGTGCGTGGCCGGCCCTCGCTCGTGATCGGCACCGAGGGATTCCTGCGCCCCGCCTCGCTGCGCCTGGAACACGGCCGGCGGGACGCCGAGTCGTACTACAGCGGATGGTTCGACACCGGAGCCCTGTGGCGCGAGGTCTTCGGCCCGCTCGAACCCGGAGGCAGCGGTCGGCTCCTGCCCGACCTGTGGGATCCGGCCACCGACCGGGCCACCCGTACGCCCTACGTCCGGCTTCCGCCCGGCGGAATCCTGTTGCTCCATGGGCCGCTCCTGCTGCACCACTGGTTTCCGTTCGACCTGACCGTGCACGTCCTCCTGTCCTCGGGCGCGCTCCATCGCCGGACCCCCGAGGCCGACCGCTGGACGCTCCCCGCCTTCGAGCGCTACGAGTCCGAGACCGACCCGGCCGGCACGGCGGACGTCCTGGTGCGCGCCGACGACCCGCGCCACCCCGCGTGGGGCGGCTGACCCGAGGCCGAGTCCGGTCCGCAGCCCCCGGCGACTGTCCGCCCGTCCGCGTCAGAGCCAGCCGTTGCGCCGGAAGCCCCGGTACAGCGTCAGACACGCCCCCGCCATCACGGACATGACCAGCGGGTAGCCGAAACTCAAGTGCAGCTCCGGCATGTGATCGAAGTTCATGCCGTAGACCCCGCACACCATCGTCGGTACGGCGACGACCGCGGCCCAAGCCGTGATCTTGCGCATGTCCTCGTTCTGCGCGACGGTCACCTGCGCCAAGTGGGCCTGCAGAATGGAGTTGAGCAGTTCGTCGAACGCGGCGATCTGGTCCTTGGCCCGTATCAGATGGTCGAGCACGTCCCGGAAGTATGCCTGTATCTCCGGGGCCACGACCCGTATGGGCCGGGTGGCCAGGTCCTCCACCGGCCGGCCCAGCGGCACCACCGCCCGCTTGAGTTCCAGCAGTTCCCGCTTCATCTGGTAGATGCGGCCCGGGTCGAGTCGTGCGCCCATCTCCGAGAACACCTCCGTCTCCACCAGGTCGATGTCGGCCTGTACCGCGTCCGTGACGTTCAGGTAGTCGTCGACGACATGGTCGGCGATCGCGTGCAGCACCGCCGCCGGCCCCTTCGCGAGCTGCCGGGCATCCGACTCCAGCTCCTCCCGCAACGGCCCAAGCGAGCCGTGCCGGCCGTGGCGCACCGTGATCACGAAGTCCTCACCGACGAAGGCCATGATCTCGCCGGTGTCCACCACTTCGCTGGTCGCCGTCAGCTGTTCGTGCTCCACGTAACAGACGGTCTTGAACACCGCGAAGAGCGTGTCCCCGTAGTGCTCCAGCTTCGGACGCTGGTGCGCCTCGACCGCGTCCTCCACGGCCAGCGGATGCAGGTCGAACAGCTCCGCGATACCGGTGAACTCGCGGGCCGTCGGCTCGTGCAGCCCGAGCCAGACGAACCCCTCACCGGTCTTGCGCACGCGCCGCACGGCCTCCACCAGGTCGGCGCAGTCCGGCACGCGCACACCGTCCTGGTACATCACGCAGTTCACCACCGACGAGCCCAGCGGTGACCTGGCGGGGTGGCTCAGGTCCACCCGCGGCCGCCGCCGGGCCAGCCGCGCCACCTTGCGCAGGCCACCGACCCTGCCCAGCCCCGTGACCTTCCGCAGATTCCCTGCCATGGACATCTGGATCTCCTCGCGTGGATCTCCTCGCTCACCGCTTTCGCGCCGTGCCCGGCAAGTCTGCCAGTCCCGGGCGCGGTCCGGGAAAGCCTGTGGGAACAGAGGGTTCCGCTTGGCTGCCGCCTGTGGAAAACGCCTGGACGGCGGGTGAGGGGACAGCCGGGCCGGGGTGATCCGGGCGACTGGAATGATGCGTGGCATGACGCGAGACGACGGATACCTGCTGGACAACCGGCAGAGCGAGGCGGGCCGGCGTTTCGACGCCTTCGCCACCCTCTTCGACCCCACGACCTTCCGGCACATCGAGGCGTCCGGCATCCAACCCGGCTGGCGCTGCTGGGAAGTGGGGGCCGGCGGACCCTCCGTGGTGTCCTGGCTCGCGGCGAAGGCGGGCCCGGCCGGCCAGGTCGTCGCCACCGACATCGACACCTCGAGGCTCGCGCACCTGGCCGATCGGCGGGTGGACGTCCGGGTCCACGACGTGGGGGCCGAGGAACCGCCGGGGGAGGACTTCGACCTGGTCCACGCCCGGCTCGTCCTGGTCCATGTCCCGGACCGGGAGGCGGCGTTGCGGTCCATGGTGCGGGCGCTGCGGCCCGGTGGACGGCTGCTGATCGAGGACGCCGACCCCGCTCTGCAGCCGCTGATCTGCCCCGACGAGCACGGCCCCGAGCAGCGGCTCGCCAACCGGCTTCGCCAGGGCTTCCGCGAACTGCTCGCGGCGCGCGGCGCCGATCTGTCTTACGGCCGCAAGCTCCCGCGGCTGCTGCGTGAGGCCGGGCTGCAGGAGGTCGAGGCCGACGCCCACTTCCCCATGACGTCGCCCGCATGCACCGCACTGGAGGCCGCCACGGTCCGTCAGATCCGCGACCGGCTCGTCACCGCCGGGCTGGCCACGGATGAGGAGATCGACCAGCACCTGGCCCACGTCGAGTCCGGCCGTATGGACCTGGCCACCGCGCCGATGATCTCCGCGTGGGGCAGGAAGGCGTAACCGACGACCGTCCGCAGGTACAGCCGTTCACAGCCCCTTCGTGACCATCCGGCCGTCAGCGCGGCCTCTGCGTCACCGCCCGGCCGTCATCGCCCGGCCGTCATCGCGGCCTCTGCGTCATCGCTCGGCCGTTCATCGCCGCCTGTGCGTCATCGCCCGGCCGTCCCCACCTGCCCGTCCCCACCTGCCCATCACCACCTGCCCATCGACGTATGACCGTCACCGCTCCCCGAGAGCGACGGCCTTCCGCCTACTTGCCGCACCGCCTCCGCCCCGGCCATGCATCCGTGTCGCGCCGCGTCCTCCGGCTCCGCGCCGGAGACCAGGGCGGCGAGGAACGCGCCGGTGAAGGCGTCGCCAGCGCCGGTGGTGTCCCGGGGAGTCGACGGCACGGCCGGAATCCGGGCGCCCACGGTGCCGGAACGCGCCACCAGCGCCCCGTCGGCACCCGCCTTGGCCACCACCAGCGGGACCAGACGGCTCAGCTTGGCCGCGGCGTCCGCCGGGTCCGACAGCCCCGTCAGCAGACAGGCCTCGTCCCGGCTTGGCAGCAGCACGTCAAGCCCCTCCGCGAGCGCCAGGAAACGGTCCACCCCCAGCTCCACCAGGAAGCCCGCCGACGCCGGATCCAGGCTGACCGGCACACCGCGCGCGCGTGCATCCCCGAGCGCCAGCTCGGCGAGCGTCCGGCTGGGCTCGGAGAACAGCAGATAGCCCGACAGGTGCAACCGCGCCATGCCGTCCAGCAACGAGTCCGACCAGTCGCCGGGTTCGAGCCGCAGCGACGCCCCGCTGTCCGTGAGGAACGTGCGCTCGGCCGCCGCGCCCGTGTCGACGAGGCAGATCACCGTCCCGGTCGGGGTCTCCGGGTCGACCACCAGCCGGGGCCGCACCCCGGCCGCCACCAGTTCCCGCTCGTGCCATGCGCCCGCGTCCGCCCCCACCCGCCCCAGCAGCCGTACGTCCGCGCAGCCCGCGTGGGCGGCCCAGCACGCCACGTTGGCGCCCGCGCCCCCCGGCAGTGTCCGGATCGCGGCGGCCGTGTCGGTGCCGGCCGCCAGCGGGCCCCGATGCCGGGCGACCACGTCCGTGACGACGTCCCCGACGACTAGCAGCCCGCCGTTTCCGCCTCCCGCGGTCACCTCCCGGTCCACGCCGCCGCGATCCGGGCCGCCAGCCGGACATTGCCGCGCACGGCCGCCAGGTTGGCGCTCAGTGAGGCACCGTCCGTGTTCCGGACCAGGTGGTCCAGCAGGAAGGGGGTGACCGCCTGCCCGGTGACCCCCTGCTCCGCGCAGGCCGCGAGCGCGTCGGCGAGCACGCGTGCGTGCAGCTCGGGATCGAGCTGTTCCGCCTCCGGAACAGGATGGGCGACGATCAGCGCCGACTCCTGCCCGCCGAGCGCGTCCTGGACGCGCATCACCTCGGCGACCTGCTCGGGACTGCTCAGCGTCCAGTCGACCGGGTGGCCCGAGTCGGACAGGTAGAAGCCGGGGAAGCGGTCCGTGCCGTACCCGGCGACGGCCACGCCCAGCGTCTCCAGCCGCTGCAGGGTCGCCGGCACGTCGAGGATCGACTTCACTCCCGCGCACACCACCGTGATCCGGGTGCGTGCCAGCAGCCCGAGATCGGCGGACTCGTCCTGCGTGACCGTCCACTCCCGGTGCACACCGCCCAGACCGCCCGTGGCGAACACCCGGACACCCGCCAGCGCGGCCAGCTGCGCCGTCGCCGACACCGTGGTCGCCCCGCTCGCTCCCGCCGCCACGGCGAGCGGCAGGTCGCGGTGGCCGAGCTTGCGTATGCCCTCCTCGTTCGCCACCCGCTCGAGCTGCTCCTTGTCCAGGCCGACCCGTGGACGCCCGTCGAGCACGGCGACGGTCGCGGGGACGGCTCCCTCCCGCCGCACCACCTCCTCCAGCTCCAGCGCCACTTGCAGGTTGCGCGGGCGCGGCAGGCCGTGCGCGATGATCGTGGACTCCAGAGCCACCACCGGCCGCCTCGCGCCGATCGCCTCGCGGACTTCTTCCGACACCACCAGCACCACGTGCGCCTCCTGTCCGTCGGTCCCTTCCTCATCTCTGGCGGGCGCCGGCCGCCGTTAAACGCTTGCGCTCGGCCGGGGGAGGCCACCAGCCTGGTCGCATGATGACCATGAACGCACGCCTCGACCACATCGTCCTGTGGGTGGCCGATCCGGCCGCCGCCGCCCGCTTCTACGAAGACGCAGTCGGTCTGGAACCCATCAGGGTCGCCGAGTTCACCGAGGGAAAGGTGTCGTTTCCCTCCGTGCGTGTCAACGAGGAGACGATCATGGACCTGGCCCCGCACACCGCCGCGGAGCTCATGCGGATGCTGCCTGGTTCGGCGGACAGCGCGGGCCACCCCGTCAACCACGTCTGCCTGTCCCTGCCGGCAGACGACTTCGACGCACTGCGCGCCCGTCTTCAGGAACACGACGTCCCCGTGACCGACATCGGCCACGGCGCATTCGGCGCCCGCGGCGCGGCCGAACGCAGCTTCTACTTCCGGGACCCCGACGGCAACGTCTTCGAGGCCCGGCACTACGACGAGTAGCCGGCTCGGGCCCGGTCAGAACAGGGGCTCGGGCAGCACGCCCTCCAGCGCGAGCAGCTTTCGCTTGGTCTCCAGTCCGCCGCCGAAACCGCCGATACCACCATCGCTCTCCACCACCCGGTGACAGGGCACGACCAGCGGCAGCGGATTGGCGCCCATGGCCGCGCCGACCGCCTGCGCACCGCCGGGCTGCCCGACCCGCCCGGCCAGGTCGCCGTACCCCACCACGCTGCCGTACGGCACACCCGACGCCAGCTCACGGAGCACCTGCCGGTTGAACCCGGAGATCAGCGACCAGTCCAGCCGCAGGTCGAAGGCGTGCCGCTCGCCGGCGAAGTACGCCCGCAGCTGGCGTGCCGCCTCGGCCAGCAGGGGCGAGTCCGGGTCCTGCACAGGCTCGCCGCCCAGCCGGCCCGCCAGCCGCTCCAGGGCCCGGTCGCGCACGGCGTCCGTGGCATGGAAGACGACGTTGACCAGGCCGTCGGCGGTCGCCGCCAGCATCAGAGGGCCGATGTCGCTGTCGATCACGGCCCAGACGACCCGCTGTTCATCCTGCCCGGAGCTGTCCATGCGCCCACGGTACGACCCGCCACCGACAACGACCGTCCGGCTCAGCCCGAGCCCACCGCCGACCGCACCACGTCGGGCTTGTTGCTGATGATCCCGTCGACGCCGTACCCGGCGACCTTACGGGCGGTGGCCGCGTCGTTCACCGTCCACGCGAACACGCCGAGGGGCCTGCCGTGCGGCCCCTCGAAGGCGTGCACCGCCGCGACGTAAGCCGTGGACAGCGAGTCGTAAGTGGGGTTGATCAGGTCGATGGACCGGGCGTACCGGTGCAGCTGCGCGACGGTGGGCCTGCCCAGGTAGGCGGTGGTGACCGCAGGCCTCAGATCGTGGACCGTCCGGACGCTGTCGGCGCTGAAGCTCTGCACGACGAGCCGGCCGACGTGGTCGCGGTCCAGCCAGCCCTCGTTGCCGAGCAGTTTCAGCGTCTGCTGCTCGATGCCCGGGTACAGCTCCGGGTTCTTGATCTCCAGGAGGAGTTTTTCGCGATTGTGGTCGACCCGGCGCATGTACTGAGTCAGCGTCGGCACGCGCGTGCCCGCGTACGTGCGGGAGAACCAGCTGCCCGCGTCCAGCCGGGCGATCTCGGCGGCGGTGAAGTCCTTCACCTTCCACGGCGCCCGGCCGGGGAAGAGGGCCTTCACGTTCGTGGTGCGCTGCAGGCTGTCGTCGTGGATGACGACCAGCTCCCCGTCCCTGGTGCGCTGGACATCGTTCTCGACCCAGGTCAGACCCAGCTGCGCCGCCTTGTCGATCGCGGCGAGCGTGTTCTCGGGGGCATAGCCGGAGGCTCCCCGGTGGGCGATCACCGTGGGCCGGCCGGCCTGGGCCGCCTCGCCGGCCCGGACGCCGGAGGCGGGGCTCAGCAGGGGCGCCGCGGTCCCCAGGACCGCGGCGGCCGTGGCGACGACCACGCGCGTGTGCATGCAGACTCCTCGCATCGAGCGAACACCGACAGCAACAGAGTGACAGCAGTACGTCACTGTCGCGTCGGGTGCACGATGGACACACATTGAAGCCGGATGTCCAAGTCCGCTCACCGGTGCCCCACAAGTGGGGCAAGGCCGTGTTTCTTTGCCGGAAAATCGTTCGACCATTCCGGTGGGGGTCATACTCTCTGCGACAACCCTGACCGCCCACGCGGTCCTGGGACGGGGGCACTCAACAGGTATTCCGGGACGCAAGAGGGCGGAAGGGCAGCCGCGCATGCAAGGCACGGTCGAGGGATTCAGCTACGGGGCCGTCACCCCGGTGGTGGCCTATCTCATGGCCTGCATCGGGAGCGCCCTCGGCCTGCGCTGCACCAGCCGCTCCCTGCTGGCCACGCACCCCCGGCGCCCTGTCTGGCTGGCCCTCGGCGCCGCCGCGATCGGCTCCGGCATATGGACGATGCACTTCGTCGCGATGATGGGCTTCACCATCGAGGAGACGTCGATCCACTACGACCAGCCGATCACGTACGCGAGCCTCGCCCTCGCGATCGTCATGGTCGGCGTCGGGATCTTCATCGTCGGCTACCGGGGGGCCACCGGTACCGCCCTGTTCACCGGCGGCACCATCACCGGGCTGGGCGTCGCCTCGATGCACTACCTCGGCATGGCCGGGATGCGTTTTCACGGCCGGTTCACGTACAACACGCTCACCGTCGCCGCCTCGGTCGTCATAGCGGTCGTGGCGGCCACCGCCGCCCTGTGGGCCGCGGGACGGGTCCGGGGCTTCCTGTGGAGCGTGGGCGCGAGCCTCGTCATGGCACTCGCGGTCACCGGCATGCACTACACCGGCATGGTCGCGCTCAGCGTCCAGCTCGACGGCACCTCGCATGCGGCCGGGAGCGGCCCCGAGGCGTCCGTGCTCGTGCCGATGCTGATCGGCCCGCTCGCCTTCCTGCTCCTCGCGGGCGCAGTCGTGGTCTTCGATCCGCTTATGGTCACGGGCCGGCCCGACCGCGCGCCCGTCGAGCGCAAGCCCGGTGTCCCGGCCGCCGCCGTCGCCTCCCACCCCGGTCGCCGCCCGGGCCGTGACCAGGGTCACGGCCCGGTCCGCCAGGCCGCGCCCCACCGCTACCGCACCCCGCAGAATCGCTGATCCGGACCCGTTGTCAGTGCGGGGTCGTACGGTGGATGACATGCGGCCCGTTTCCCACATCGAACGCACGGTGGCGCCCTTCGAGGTCGTCAGCTCCTACCAGCCCAGCGGCGACCAGCCGGCGGCCATCGCCGAGCTGGCCAAGCGCGTCGAGTCCGGCGAGAAGGACGTCGTCCTGCTCGGCGCGACCGGTACCGGCAAGTCCGCCACCACCGCGTGGATGATCGAAAAGCTCCAGCGCCCCACGCTCGTGATGGCGCCGAACAAAACGCTGGCCGCCCAGCTGGCCAACGAGTTCCGCGAGCTTCTGCCGAACAACGCGGTCGAGTACTTCGTCTCGTACTACGACTACTACCAGCCCGAGGCCTACGTCCCGCAGTCGGACACCTACATCGAGAAGGACTCCTCGATCAACGAGGAGGTGGAGCGCCTCCGCCACTCGGCGACGAACTCGCTGCTCACCCGCCGCGACGTCGTGGTGGTCGCCTCGGTGTCCTGCATCTACGGCCTCGGCACGCCGCAGGAGTACGTGGACCGCATGGTCCCCCTCCGGGTCGGCGACGAGATCGACCGGGACGAGCTGCTGCGCCGCTTCGTGGACATCCAGTACACGCGCAACGACATGGCGTTCTCCCGGGGCACCTTCCGGGTCCGCGGCGACACCATCGAGATCTTCCCGGTCTACGAGGAGCTGGCCGTCCGCATCGAGATGTTCGGCGACGAGATCGAGGCGCTCTCCACGCTCCACCCGCTCACCGGCGAGATCATCAGCGACGACCAGCACCTGTACGTCTTCCCCGCCTCGCACTACGTCGCCGGCCCCGAGCGCATGGAGCGGGCCGTCAACGACATCGAGAAGGAGCTGGGGGAGCGGCTGGCCGAGCTGGAGAAGCAGGGCAAGCTCCTGGAGGCCCAGCGCCTGCGGATGCGCACCACGTACGACCTCGAAATGCTGCGCCAGATCGGCACCTGCTCCGGCGTGGAGAACTACTCCATGCACTTCGACGGCCGCCTGCCCGGCTCCCCGCCCAACACCTTGCTGGACTACTTCCCGGACGACTTCCTGCTCGTCATCGACGAGTCGCACGTCACCGTGCCGCAGATCGGAGCCATGTACGAGGGCGACGCCTCCCGCAAGCGCACCCTCGTCGACCACGGCTTCCGTCTGCCGTCGGCCCTGGACAACCGTCCGCTGAAGTGGGAGGAGTTCCAGGGGCGCATCGGGCAGACCGTCTACCTGTCGGCCACCCCGGGCGCCTACGAGCTGTCCCGCTCCGACGGCTTCGTGGAGCAGATCATCCGCCCGACCGGCCTGGTCGACCCGGAGGTCGTGGTCAAGCCCACCGAGGGCCAGATCGACGACCTGGTGCACGAGATCCGCGAGCGCACCGACAAGGACGAGCGCGTCCTGGTCACCACGCTGACCAAGAAGATGGCCGAGGACCTCACCGACTACTTCCTGGAACTCGGCATCCAGGTGCGCTATCTGCACAGCGACGTCGACACCCTGCGCCGTGTCGAGCTGCTGCGTGAACTACGCGCCGGTGAGTACGACGTCCTGGTCGGCATCAACCTCCTGCGTGAGGGTCTCGACCTGCCCGAGGTGTCCCTGGTGGCGATCCTGGACGCCGACAAGGAAGGCTTCCTGCGTTCGGGCACCTCGCTGATCCAGACCATCGGCCGCGCGGCGCGCAACGTCTCCGGTCAGGTCCACATGTATGCCGACAAGATCACTCCCGCGATGGAGAAGGCCATCGACGAGACCAACCGGCGCCGGGAGAAGCAGATCGCGTACAACACGGCCAACGGCATCGACCCGCAGCCGCTGCGGAAGAAGATCAACGACATCGTCGCGCAGATCGCCCGCGAGGAGGTCGACACCGAACAGCTCCTCGGCTCCGGGTATCGCCGGACGAAGGACGGCAAGGGCGCCAAGGCACCCGTTCCGTCGCTCGGCGACAAGGCGGCCAAGGGCGCGAAGGCCGGCAAGGCGGCCAAGGGCGCGAAGGGCAAGACGGTGCCCACGGACCGTCCGGCGGCCGAACTGGCCGAGCAGATCGAGGAGATGACCGAGCGGATGCGTGCCGCCGCCGCGGAGCTGCAGTTCGAGATCGCCGCCCGGCTGCGCGACGAGGTCTCCGAGATGAAGAGGGAACTGCGGCAGATGCGCGAGGCGGGAATCGCCTGAGCCCGCCTCCACCGTGCCGGACCTCGGTATGGGTGCCAAGTGTTGCAACACCGACACAAAGCCCGGACCGGGGTTCGGCACTGTCGGTGCTCCTGCGTAGGGTTCTGGACAACCGTGCAGTGCGCGGCAACAGGGGACGTCGAGAGGGGAACCAGCCGTGTCCGTCAACTTGACCAAGGGTCAGGCCATCAGTCTGGAGAAGAAGGACGGGGCCACCCTGACCGCGGTCCGCATGGGACTCGGCTGGCAGGCGGCGAAGCGGCGCGGCCTGTTCGGCTCCCGCACGCGCGAGATCGACCTGGACGCCTCGGCCGTCCTCTTCGCCGAGAAGCAGCCGGTCGACGTCGTCTTCTTCCGTCACCTGGTGAGCGACGACGGTTCCGTGCGCCACACGGGCGACAACCTGGTGGGCGGCGTCGGCCAGGGCGGGGACGACGAGGCGATCCTCGTCGACCTGCAGCGTGTCCCGGTGCACATCGACCAGATCGTCTTCACCGTGAACTCCTTCACGGGACAGACCTTCCAGGAGGTGGAGAACGCGTTCTGCCGCCTCGTGGACGAGACCAACGGCCAGGAACTCGCTCGCTACACGCTGGCCGGCGGCGGCCAGTACACCGCCCAGATCATGGCCAAGGTGCACCGGGCGGGCTCCAGCTGGACGATGACCGCCCTGGGCGCCCCGGCCAACGGCCGCACCTTCCAGGACCTGATGCCGTCGATCCTCCCGCACCTGTAGGACCAGGACCGCACCGCCCGCCCCTCGAGGGCGGGCGTACGACAGCACGACACGGGGGGCGACGGCGATGACGGCCGAACTGGTGCGGGGACAGAACCACCCGCTGCCCCAGGTCCGGCTGACGATCCGGATCTCGGCCGGGGTGCCGGTCCTGGCCGGAGCCGCACTCGGCGACGAGAACGGCACCGTGCACGGCCCCCAGTGGGTGGCCCACCCCGCGGCCCCCGCACTGCCCGGCGTCGAAGTGTCCCGGCAGGCCGATGCCGAACACCGCCTAGCCGTCGACCTGGCCGCCCTGCCCGAGGGCGTGCACCGCGTCGGCGTGTTCCTCGCGCTGCCCACCGGGACCGCCGGGCCGCTCCGGTTCGGCGGCGCGCCCGCCCCCCACACCACGGTCGAGGGGCCCGACGGTACCGAGCTGGCCAGCTACACCCTCACCGGCCTGGACGCCGAGACCGCCGTGATCGCCCTGGAGGTCTACCGCCGGCAGGACGCCTGGAAGGTCCGGGCGATGGGCCAGGGCTACGCGGGCGGCCTACCCGAGCTCTTCACCGATCAAGGACTGCGCGAGGCCGGAACGCTCGCCGCCGAGGTCCAGGAGGCGGCGGCCCAGAGCCTTGCCAGCGCCGTCCCGGCCCCGCCCCCGGTACCCACCCCGCAGGACGCCACCACGCCCCAGAGCTTCTCCGCGCCCCGGGATTTCCCCGCGTCCCAGGACCCCTCGGCGCCCCGGGGCCTCTCCATGCCCCGGGACCTGCCGGCGCCCCAGGACTTCTCCGCCTCAGGGGCTACCGAGCCGGCGCTCCCGCACGATGCGCCGCTCCCCGGCGATGCTCAGTCCTCGCACGCTCCGCACTCCACGTCCCGCGACGGCCGCAACCCGTACGAGGCCCAGGCCCCCGACGGCGAACCCCGGCCGCAGAGCGCGGACGGCCCGATCGACTACACCCACCCCCGCCGCCACACCGCGCCGCCCCCGCCACCGCCCTCGGCGGCCCCGGCGACCGATGGGCGGCCCGCCCGGCCGGTCGCGGGCGACGCGGTGGGCTGGTCGATGGAGGAACGTCTCTACAACCAGGTGTGGGGCATGTTCGAGGACCTGGCCCGGACCACGGCCGCCTACCGCAGCGCCGTCGACTTCGCCGACTCCCGCCTGGAGAAGGAGATCGACCAGGCCCTCGCCGACCCCCGCCGCCGGCTCGGCACCTCGGGCGAGGTGGCACGGGAGGCCGCGTACGCCCGCCGGACCCAGCTGGTCGACCAGGCACGCGTGGTCTTCGACCGCGACCTCGCCCAGCTCGCCGCCGAGTCGGAGGTGGTCGAGCCCGCGCTGCCGCCCGCGTACGCGGGGTGGGACAGCCCCGTCTGGCACGGCTACCGTCCGCCCGCCGATACACCGATGGCGCTGCGACTGGGGGAACTGCACCTGCCCGAAAGCGCGCCGCTGCGCATCCCGATGCTGGTCAGACTGCCGCTGGAGCGGGGCCTGTGGATCGACAGCGGTCCGGCCGGAGCGCTCGACGACTCCTTCGCGGACTCGGTCGAGCTGCGCCGGCTGGCCCTGGAAGCGGCCGTCGCGGTCGCCGCCCGGCTGCTCGCCGTGCATCCGGCGGGGGAGTTCGCCGTGCACGTCGTCGACCCGGCCGGCGCCGGGACCGGGGCACTTCGGCCGCTGACGGAAGCCGGAGTGCTCGCCGCTCCGCCGGCGAGCGGAGCGGCGGGGGTCACGGAGGTGCTGGAGAGGCTCACCCGGCGCGTCGATCTGGTGCAGATGGCGGTGCGTGGCGGCGCGGCGGGATCGCTGCCGGCCGACGTCGACACCGTCCGGCAGCTCCTGATCGTCAACGACTTCCCGCACGGATTCGACGACCGGTCGGTGACCCGGCTGCGTTACCTCGCGGACGAGGGCCCGGCGGTCGGCGTCCACCTGCTGATGGTCGCGGACCGTGAGGACGCGGCGGCCTACGGCCCCCTGCTCGACCCACTGTGGCGTTCGCTGATGCGACTCACCCCTGTGCCAGACGATCACCTGGCCGATCCCTGGGTCGGTCACGCCTGGACGTACGAACCCTCGCTCGTGCCGACCGGCAGCCATATCGTCCAGCACGTGCTCGCCGAGGTGGCGAGAGCGCAGGTCAAGCACAGGTAAAGACTCCCCGAACAGGCAAGTTGACCTTTTCTTTACCTAACCCTTTACCAATGCTTGGTGATTGAGGTACTGTTTTCCGTGCGGAGGGGAGTACTCCCTGATTGCGGCGCACCCGTCAGTACGGACCGTTCCGGTCCCGGGGCGTCGGCCCCCGTGCGGGTGGAAGAGACCTCCGGCAGCGACGACGCTGACAGTGTTTGCCGTTTCGAATGCCGGAGGAACAGTGGAAGTCACCATGGGCCTGTGGGTCCTGACCATCGTGGGTCTCGCGGCCCTGATCGCCGTCGACTTCTTCATCGGGCGTAAGCCCCACGACGTGTCGATCAAGGAAGCGGGCATCTGGACCGTCGTCTGGATCGCCCTGGCCGGACTCTTCGGCCTGGGTCTCCTCGTCTTCGGCGGTGGGCAGCCCGCCGGTGAGTTCTTCGCCGGCTTCATCACCGAGAAGTCGCTGAGCGTCGACAACCTGTTCGTCTTCGTCCTGATCATGGCGAAGTTCGCGGTACCTACGCAGTACCAGCAGCGTGTCCTGCTCGTCGGCGTTCTCATAGCCCTGGTCCTGCGGGCCGTCTTCATCGCCGCGGGAGCCGCGATCCTCGCCAGCTTCTCCTGGGTGTTCTTCCTGTTCGGCGCCTTCCTGATCTGGACCGCCTGGAAACTCGTCCAGGAGGCCCGCGCCGACCACGAGGACGAGGAGTACGAGGAGAACAAGCTGCTGAAGGCCGCCGAGCGCAGGTTCGGCGTGGCCGACCGGTACCACGGCACCAAGCTGTGGGTCGAGCAGAACGGCAAGCGGATCATGACTCCGATGCTGGTCGTGATGCTCGCCATCGGCACCACGGACGTCCTGTTCGCCCTCGACTCCATCCCCGCGATCTTCGGCCTGACCCAGGACCCCTACATCGTCTTCACCGCCAACGCCTTCGCCCTCATGGGGCTGCGTCAGCTGTACTTCCTCATCGGCGGCCTGCTGAAGAAGCTGGTCCACCTGTCGTACGGTCTGTCGATCATCCTCGGCTTCATCGGCGTCAAGCTGGTGCTGCACGCCCTGCACGAGGCCGGCGTCCATGTCCCCGAGATCAGCATCCCGGTCTCGCTCGGCGTGATCTGCGCCGTCCTGATCGTCACCACGATCACCAGCCTGATGGCCACCAGGAAGCAGGCGGCCGCCGAGGCGGGCGGCGACGGCGCGGGCACCCGGAAGAACAGCGTCGACGTCTGACCGAGCCGGGCGCCACGATGCGGGGCCCGGTCCGCCGGAGCTGGGCCCCGCACCGGAGAGGATGAAAGGCATCCGAAAAGAACGGAATGCGAACCCTGTATGTCTCTGCGACGATCACGGCATGATCACTCGCCTGAGGTCACTCACCCGTCGATGGACGACGCTCGTGCCGGTGCTCGCGATGATCCTGCTGGCCTTCACCTGGGGCCGGGACCTGCCCGGCGCGGTCGTCGCCCTGGTGACGCTGGTGCTCGCCGGCTCCGTTCTTGCGGCGGTGCACCACGCCGAGGTGGTCGCCCACCGGGTCGGTGAGCCCTTCGGCTCCCTGGTGCTCGCCATCGCCGTCACGATCATCGAGGTCGCTCTGATCGTGACCCTCATGGCGGACGGCGGCGACAAGAGTTCCACGCTCGCCCGGGACACCGTCTTCGCCGCCGTGATGATCACCTGCAACGGCATCGTCGGGCTCTGTCTGCTCGTCGCCTCCCTGCGGCACGGCACCGCGGTCTTCAACCCGGAGGGCACCGGCGCCGCCCTGGCCACCGTGGCGACGCTGGCCACGCTCAGCCTGGTACTGCCGACCTTCACCACCAGCAAGCCCGGACCCGAGTTCTCCACCGTCCAGCTGACGTTCGCCGCGGTGTCCTCACTGCTCCTGTACGGCCTGTTCGTGGCCACCCAGACGGTGCGCCACCGGGATTACTTCCTGCCGATCACCCGGCAGGGCGACGTCATCACCATCGACGACCACGCCCGGCCCCCGTCCGCGCGCACCGCCCGGATCAGCCTCGGGCTGCTCGGGCTGGCTCTGGTCGGCGTGGTCGGTCTGGCCAAGAGCGTGTCGCCCACCATCGAGTCGGGCGTGAAGGCGGCGGGCCTGAACCAGGCCGTCGTCGGCGTGGTCATCGCCTTGCTCGTCCTGCTTCCCGAGACGATCGCCGCGCTGCGCTCGGCCCGCCGTGACCGGGTGCAGACCAGCCTCAATCTCGCACTCGGCTCGGCCATGGCCAGCATCGGCCTGACCATCCCGGCCGTGGCACTCGCCTCCGTCTGGCTGTCGGGGCCGCTCGTCCTCGGTCTTGGCTCGACCGACATGTTGCTGCTCGCGCTCACCGTCGTCGTCAGCTCCCTGACGGTCGTGCCGGGGCGGGCCACACCCCTGCAGGGCGGTGTCCACCTGGTGCTGTTCGCGGCCTACCTGGAGCTGGCCGTCAATCCGTAGCCGGTCAACCGTGTCCGGTCATCCCGTGGCGGGCTCCGCCGACGGCACGGGGACCGGCCGGGTCTCCGGCAGCAGCGCGAAGCATCCCAGGCTGAGCAGTGCGATGCCCGTGAGATAGACGCCCACACCCCACGGGACGCGCCCGCCCTGGTCCGCGAGTGCCGTGGCGATGATCGGAGTGAGGGCGCCGCCCAGGACCCCGCCGAGGTTGTAGCCGACGGCCGCACCCGTGCAGCGCACCCGCGGCTCATACAACTCCGGCAAGTAGGCGGCGATCACGGCGAACATGGTGACGAAGGCGAGCAGTGCGCCCAGAATGCCGAGGAACATCAGCAGCGGCTCGCCGGTGGCCAGCAGGGCGATCATCGGGAACATCCACAGGGCGCAGGCGGCGCATCCCGTCAGGCACATCGGCCGGCGTCCGTAGCGGTCGCCGAGCAGGGCCATGAGGGGAATGAGCGACGCCTTCACCACCACGGCGGCCATGACGCAGGTCAGCATCACCGTCCGGCTCACCCCGAGCCGTTCCGTGGCGTACGCCAGCGACCAGGTCGTCACCGTGTAGAACACGGCGTACCCGACGGCCAGCGCCCCGGCGGTCAGCAGCACCAGCCGACCGTGGTGCCGCACGACTTCGACGAGGGGCACGCGCGCGTGGTCCTCGATCTCCAGGAACCGAGGGCTCTCGGTGAGCGAGGAGCGCAGCCACAGCCCGGTCAGGGCCAGCGCTCCGGCAGCCCAGAAGGGCACGCGCCATCCCCAGCGCGTGAACTCCGCCTCGGGCAGCGCCGCCGACAGGGCGAGCATCACCCCGTTGGCGAGCACGAAGCCGACCGCGGGCCCCACCTGCGGGAAGCACGACCACAGGGCACGCCGTCCCGGGGGTGCGTGCTCGGCGGTCAGCAGCACGGCCCCGCCCCACTCCCCGCCGAGCCCCAGTCCCTGCAGGAAGCGCAGGACGAGCAGCAGCACGGGCGCAGCGACGCCGATCGTGCCGTAGGACGGCAGACAGCCGACCGCGACCGTCGAGGCGCCGGTCAGCAGCAGCGAGAGCACGAGCACCGGCCGCCGTCCGCGCCGGTCGCCGAGGTGCCCGAACAGCGCCGCGCCCAGCGGACGGGCGACGAAACCCACCCCGAACGTCGCGAACGCCGCCAGCGTCCCCGCCAGCGGGGAGAACGTCGGGAAGAACAGTGGCCCGAGGACCAGGGCGGCGGCCGTCCCGTAGACGAAGAAGTCGTAGAACTCGATCGCGGTCCCGGCGAGGGAGGCGGCCGCGAGCCGGGGCATGGACGGTGCGCTCACTGCGCGTACATCGTGCATGCAGCGTCAACTACCCAAAGTGATCGCCAGTTACGGGGGTGTGCGGTGGTGATCGACTTCTCCGGAGCGCGCGCCCGTGCGGTGGAGCGCGCGGCCCACGGCCCGCTCGGGCCGGCGTGATAGACCGGGTGCGAGCAGCGGTTGTCGACCGACCGCTCCGAACGGACCGGAGGAACCGTGCCCCGCACCCTGGCGAACGCCCCGATCATGATCCTCAACGGGCCCAACCTGAACCTGCTCGGCCGGCGCCAGCCCGAGATCTACGGCAAGGACACGCTGGCCGACGTGGAGGCGATGTGCGCCGAGGCGGCGGCCGCGCACGGCGGCACCGTGGACTTCCGGCAGTCCAACCACGAGGGCGAACTGGTCGACTGGATCCACGAGGCACGCCTGGGCCACTGCGGCATCGTCATCAACCCCGCCGCCTACTCGCACACGTCGGTCGCGATTCTGGACGCACTCAACACCTGTGAGGGGATGCCGGTGCTGGAGGTACACATCTCCAACATCCACCAGCGTGAGTCGTTCCGGCACCACTCCTACGTCTCGCTGCGCGCCGACGGCGTGATCGCGGGCTGCGGAGTGCAGGGCTACGTGTTCGGGGTGGAGCGGGTAGCCGCCCTGGTGGGCGCGGCGCGGGCCGACGCGTAGCCCCGGCCCTACAGGAGGCCGGCCTCCACGACCCGCCGCAGGAAGCGCCGCGTCCGCTCCTGCCCCGGGTCACCGAAGACCTGCTCGGCGGTGCCACGCTCCAGCACCACGCCACCGTCCAGAAAGCAGACCTGGTCGGCGACGTCCCGGGCGAACCCCATCTCGTGCGTCGCCAGCACCATGGTCATGCCCTCGTCCTTCAGGCCCCGGACCATTTCCAGTACCTCGCCCACCAGTTCGGGATCGAGCGCGGCCGTGATCTCGTCCAGCAGCAACAGCCGCGGTCGTACGGCAAGAGCCCGTACGATCGCCACGCGCTGCTGCTGGCCGCCGCTGAGCCGGTCCGGATAGGTGCCCGCCTTTCCGGCCAGCCCGAGCCGTTCCAGCAGCTCCCTGGCCCGCTCCTCGGCCTCCGCGCGCGAGACGCCGTGCACCCGGCGCGGAGCGAGGGTGATGTTGTCCAGCACGGTCATGTGCGGGAAGAGGTTGTACGCCTGGAAGACCGCGCCGATCCGGCGCCGTACCGCGTCCTGGTCGACGCGGGGATCGGTGATCTCCCTGCCGTCCAGCCAGATCGCGCCGTCGTCGATCTCCTCCAGCAGGTTGGCGCAGCGCAGCAGCGTGGACTTGCCCGAGCCGGAGGCGCCGATCAGGGCGGTCACCGTGTGCGGGGCGACCGCCAGATCGACGTCCCGCAGCACGACGGAGCCGCCGAAGGTCTTGCGGACCGATTCCAGGCGCAGGACAGGCGCGTCGCTCATAGCGATCCTCCCTGGGCCCGCTGCCGGTCCATCCGGGCGGTCACCCAGTCCGTGAAGCGGGTCATCGGGATGGTCAGCGCCACGAACACCAGTCCCGCGACGATGTACGGCGTGTAGTTCAGACTGCGGCCCACGATGATGTCGGCCGCCCGTACGGCGTCCACCGCGCCGCCGATCGACACCAGACCGGTGTCCTTTTGCAGTGACACCAGGTCGTTGAGCAGTGGCGGCACCTGCCGGCGTACCGCCTGCGGCAGCACGACGTGGCGCAGGGCCTGCCGGTTGGTCAGGCCCAGCGAGCGTGCCGCCGCCCGCTGGGAGGGATGGACGGACTCGATGCCGGCCCGGAACACCTCCGCCACATACGCCGAGTACGTCAGTGTCAGCGCCGTGCCGCCGAGCAGCACCGGATCGACCGTGACGCCCTGCAGGCGCAGCGCGGGCACGCCGAGGACCACGATCATCAGGTTGATGATCAGCGGCAGTCCGCGGAAGAAGTCGGTGTACGCCGCCGCCAGCACCCGCAGCGGGAAGAACACCGGCCCGCGCAGCGTCCGTGCGACGGCGATCAGCATCCCCAGAACCAGGACGGCGGCGCCGCAGACCAGGAGCAGACGGACGTTCAGCCACAGCCCTTCGAGGACCTTCGGCAACGCCTCGCGCGCGTACTGCGCGCTGAAGAACGTCTCCTTGGTGCGCGGCCACCCCGGCGCGTGGACGACGACCAGGTAGAGCACGACGGCGGTGGCCAGGGTGGACAGCGACGCGACGGCCGTGGCGCGGCGGGCTCGCGTGCGCCGGAGGCGTTCGCGCTCCAGGCGCCGCTCGGAGGGTACGTAGCCGTCGTCGGCCGCGTCCCCGCCGGCGCCGCTCGTCGAGTCGCGCTCGTCGCCCGCTCTCTCCGGCGCCGAGTCGCCCTTGGTGACCGTCATTTGAGCACCGGCGCGTCGACGGCGTCGGAGAGCCATCGCTTCTCGAGCCTCGCCAGGGTGCCGTCCTTGCGCAGGGCGTCGACGGCGCCGGTCACGCACGAGGTGAGCGAGCTGCCCTTGTCCAGCACGAGCCCGAACTGCTCGGCCGTGCCGCCCCGGTTCTCGAACTGGCCGACGATCCTCGCGTCCGTCACCTCGGCCGCAGTGATGTAGAACGCGGTCGGCAGGTCGGTGACGACGGCGTCCACCTGGCCGTTCCTCAGGGCCGACTTGGCCTGGTCGTTCTTGGCGTAGACGGCGGCCTCCCGCTTCGGCTTCACCACGTCGGTGATGTAGTCGAGGCTCGTCGTGCCCACCTGGGCGCCGAGCTTGAGGTCCTTCAGGTCCGCCACGCTCGTCGCCTCGGCGGCCTTGCCGTCCTTGAGCGCGATGACGGCCTGGCGCACGTCGTAGTACCCGGAGGAGAAGTCCACGGCCTTCCTGCGCTCGGCGCTGATCGACACCTGGTTGATGTCGAGGTCGAAGGTCTTCGCGCCGGGGGCGAACGCCTTGTTGAACGGCACGCTCTGCCACACGACCGCGCTCTCGCGGTATCCCAGCCGCTTCGCCACGGCGTATGCGACCGCCGACTCGAAGCCCTTGCCGTTGGCGGGCTTGTCGTCCTGGAACCACGGTGCGTACGCCGGCTCGTCGGTGGCGATCGTCAGCTTGCCGGGCGTTCTGGTGGCCAACTCGCCCTGTCTGCAGCTCCTAGAGGCCGTGCCGGACGGGGCGGCCGACGCCTTCTCCTCGGGTTGCGGAGCGCAGCCGACGGCAGTGGCGAGCAGGACCAGGGCGGCGGCTACCGCGCGGCGCAGGGCGCGGGAGGAAGGATGCATGGCGGGAGAGTCGCAGCGAACGCCCCCTCTGTCCAGGTCACCTCGGCGTTTGTCCGCATGGTGGGAACGGGTGTTGCGGCCGCGTGAACTGCGGCCGTGTCCTGCGTCCAGCCCGGGCCGCCGGCCGAGGGCGGGGTGAGGAGGCCGGCGGCCCGTACCGCGCGGGAGCCGTCGTCCTGCGCGGGGCTGCTGCCAGTTGACCGCTCGGCACCGGGCGGCGGGAGCGCGCACGCGCGTCGAACGCGTGCGAAGCGTTCACACGGGGCGCGCGAACTGTGGTGTGCGCAGGGCGCGAGCGCGGGGCGTGCGCCGGGAGCCGGGAATCGTTCCGGCGGGCTCGGCCGGTTCACCAACCGCGCGCGTGCCACTCCGGCAGATGCGGACGCTCCGCGCCCAGGCTGGTGTCGTCGCCGTGGCCCGGATAGACCCAGGTCTCGTCCGGCAGCACGTCGAAGATCTTCGTCTCCACGTCATGGATCAGGCTGGCGAACGCCTTCGGGTTCTTGCGGGTGTTACCGACGCCCCCCGGGAAGAGGCAGTCACCGGTGAAGACGTGCGGATGGCCGTGCGGGTCGTCGTAGACCAGCGCGATCGAGCCCGGGGTGTGCCCGACGAGGTGGCGCGCGGTGAGTTCCACATGTCCCACCCTGATGACGTCGCCGTCGTCGACGAGGACATCGGTCGGCACGGGAATGCCGGGCGCGTCCTCGCGGCCGGCGTAGGTGCGCGCACCGGTGCCGGCGACGACCGCGGCGAGCGCCTGCCAGTGGTCGCCGTGCTGGTGCGTGGTGACGACGGACGCGATGCCGTCGTCACCGATCATGCCGAGGAGCCTGGCCGCCTCGTCCGCGGCGTCGATCAACAGCTGCTCGTCGGTGGCCCGGCAGCGCAGCAGATAGGCGTTGTTGTCCATCGGGCCGACCGCGATCTTGGTGATCATCAGGTCTTTCAGCTCGTGCACGTCCGCCGGTCCGCCGACCGTGACCTCTCCGGTGTACGTCATGCTGATCAGCCTATAGCGGCGGAGCCCCGGCGGAACGCCGTCCGGCCAGGGCGGCGCGACGCCGTCGCGTCACAGCGCCGGCAGCTTCGGAAGCGCGCCGCCGCGCACGTCCAGGGCCGCACCGTCGCGGCGCCCGGCGAGCCACCCCACCAGTTCGGCGGGCCGGCCGCTGACCGTCACCTCGGGTTCGTCCGCCGTGCGGCCCGTGCGCCACGTGTGCGTGCCGTCCGTGACGAGGGTCGCCGGAACGCCGGCATGCCCGGAGAACCGCCGTGCGAGGAAGTCCGTCTCCCGCCGCGTGAACTCCTCCGGGAGATCCTCCAGCTCGTATCCGATCCCGAGGTCCACGTGATGCAGCTCCACCTCGGCCCAGCGCCGGAACGGCACCCGGGACGCGGAGTCGGTGACTCCGTTGCGCAGCTCCACCGTGCGCGCCCAGTCCGCCGGAGCGTCCCCCACCGCCCTGAAGCGGGCGGCGCTCTCCCGCAGATCGGCGAGCTGCACGTCGAGCGGGCGCGGGGCGTCGCGCTCGATGTCCGCGTCACGGCCCTCGGCGCTCGCGTACATGGGACGGCCCTGCAGGACGTTCACCAGAGCGTCCGCGTTCCGGGCGAGGTGGGCGAGGACATGCCCCCGGCTCCAGCCGGGCAGCCGTGACGGCTCGGCGAGCGAGACGTTGTCCATTTCGGCGACTGCGGTCAGGAGCCCTTCGGTCGCTTCACGTACACATGCCAGGTCATGAGCGTGATCAATCATGGTGCTGACCCTAGCCGGGCCACACCTTCGGGTGAAGGTGGTGAACCTCATCCGCAAATCGAATGCGCGTGCTATACCGTCGAGAGCGGCGTCGGGCATGCTTGATGGCCTGAAGTTGTTATGCGACCGGGCAATCCGACCGGCGTTGTCAGTGGCTCCCCCTAGTGTGAAGAAGCGCGGGGGCCCCGCCCCTGTCACTTCTCTCAAGAAAGGTGCGGACCGGCGTGGCCGACCGTCTCATCGTCCGTGGCGCGCGCGAGCACAATCTCAAGAATGTCTCGCTCGACCTGCCTCGTGACTCGCTCATCGTCTTCACGGGCCTGTCCGGGTCGGGCAAGTCCTCCCTGGCCTTCGACACGATCTTCGCCGAGGGCCAGCGCCGCTACGTGGAGTCACTCTCCTCGTACGCCCGGCAGTTCCTCGGCCAGATGGACAAGCCGGACGTCGACTTCATCGAGGGCCTGTCCCCGGCGGTCTCCATCGACCAGAAGTCGACCTCGCGCAACCCGCGCTCGACCGTCGGCACCATCACCGAGGTCTACGACTACCTGCGCCTGCTCTTCGCGCGCGTCGGCAAGCCGCACTGCCCCGAGTGCCGGCGCCCGATCACGCGCCAGTCGCCGCAGGCCATCGTCGACAGGGTCCTGGAACTGCCGGAGGGGAGCCGTTTCCAGGTGCTCTCGCCGCTGGTGCGCGAGCGCAAGGGTGAGTTCGTCGACCTCTTCGCCGACCTGCAGACCAAGGGCTACTCCCGCGCGCGTGTGGACGGGCAGACCGTCCAGCTCTCCGAGCCGCCGACGCTGAAGAAGCAGGAGAAGCACACCATCGAGGTGGTCGTGGACCGCCTCACGGTGAAGGACTCCGCCAAGCGCCGCCTCACCGACTCCGTGGAGACCGCCCTCGGCCTGTCCGGCGGCATGGTCGTGCTCGACTTCGTGGACCTCGCCGAGGACGACCCCGAGCGCGAGCGCATGTACTCGGAACACCTTTACTGCCCGTACGACGACCTCTCCTTCGAGGAGCTTGAGCCCCGCTCCTTCTCCTTCAACTCGCCCTTCGGCGCCTGCCCCGAGTGCACCGGCATCGGCACGCGCATGGAGGTCGACCCGGAGCTGATCGTCCCGGACCCGGACAAGTCCCTGGACGAGGGCGCCATCCACCCCTGGTCGCACGGGCACACCAAGGACTACTTCGGCCGCCTGATCGGTGCCCTCGCCGACGCGCTCGGCTTCCGCACGGACATCCCCTTCGCGGGCCTGCCGCAGCGCGCCAAGAAGGCACTGCTGCACGGCCACAAGACCCAGATCGAGGTGCGGTACCGCAACCGCTACGGCCGCGAGCGGGTGTACACCACGCCTTTCGAGGGCGCTGTGCCGTTCGTCAAGCGCCGCCACAGCGAGGCCGAGAGCGACGCCAGCCGCGAGCGCTTCGAGGGCTACATGCGCGAGGTGCCCTGCCCCTCCTGCGAGGGCACGCGCCTGAAGCCGATCGTCCTCGCGGTCACGATCATGGAGAAGTCCATCGCCGAGGTCTCCGCCATGTCGATCAGCGACTGCGCGGACTTCCTGGGCAAGCTGAAGCTGAACGCCCGCGACAAGAAGATCGCCGAGCGAGTGCTGAAGGAGGTCAACGAGCGGCTGCGCTTCCTGGTCGACGTCGGCCTGGACTACCTCTCGCTGAACCGCGCGGCCGGTACCCTCTCCGGCGGCGAGGCCCAGCGCATCCGCCTGGCCACGCAGATCGGCTCCGGCCTCGTCGGCGTCCTGTACGTGCTGGACGAGCCGTCCATCGGCCTGCACCAGCGGGACAACCACCGGCTGATCGAGACCCTGGTCCGGCTGCGCGACATGGGCAACACGCTCATCGTCGTGGAGCACGACGAGGACACCATCAAGGTCGCCGACTGGGTCGTCGACATCGGCCCCGGCGCCGGCGAGCACGGCGGCAAGGTCGTGCACAGCGGCTCCCTGAAGGAGCTGCTCGCCAACCCCGAGTCGCAGACCGGTGCCTACCTCTCGGGCCGCAAGGCGATCCCGCTCCCGGACGTGCGCCGGCCCCACGACCCGTCCCGGCGGCTCACCGTGCACGGCGCTCGTGAGAACAACCTGCAGGACATCGACGTGTCCTTCCCCCTGGGCGTGTTCACGGCCGTCACGGGAGTGTCCGGATCCGGCAAGTCGACGCTGGTCAACGACATCCTCTACACGCACCTGGCGCGCGAGCTGAACGGCGCGCGCAGCGTTCCCGGACGCCACACGCGCGTGGACGGCGACGACCTGGTCGACAAGGTCGTGCACGTCGACCAGTCGCCGATCGGCCGCACCCCGCGGTCCAACCCGGCGACGTACACGGGTGTCTTCGACCACGTCCGCAAGCTGTTCGCCGAGACCACCGAGGCGAAGGTCCGCGGCTACCTGCCCGGCCGCTTCTCCTTCAACGTCAAGGGCGGCCGCTGCGAGAACTGCGCGGGCGACGGCACGATCAAGATCGAGATGAACTTCCTCCCGGACGTCTACGTCCCGTGCGAGGTCTGCCACGGTGCCCGGTACAACCGGGAAACCCTGGAGGTCCACTACAAGGGCAAGTCCATCGCCGATGTGCTGAACATGCCGATCGAGGAGGCCACCGACTTCTTCGAGGCCGTCCCGGCCATCTCCCGGCACCTTCGGACGCTCAAGGACGTCGGACTCGGCTATGTCCGCCTCGGCCAGTCCGCGACCACCTTGTCCGGCGGCGAGGCACAGCGGGTGAAGCTCGCCAGCGAGCTGCAGAAGCGATCCACCGGACGCACGGTCTACGTCCTGGACGAGCCGACCACCGGTCTGCACTTCGAGGACATCAGCAAGCTGCTGACGGTCCTCGGCGGCCTGGTCGACAAGGGCAACACGGTCATCGTCATCGAGCACAACCTCGACGTGATCAAGACCGCCGACTGGATCGTGGACATGGGCCCCGAGGGTGGCGCCGGCGGCGGCCTGGTGGTCGCCGAGGGCACCCCCGAGGAGGTGGCCGGAGTCCCGACGAGCCACACCGGAAAGTTCCTGCGCGAGGTCCTCGGCGCCGACCGCATCAGCGACGCGGAGCCCGTGAAGGCCCCGCGCGCCAGGACGGCCGGGAAGACGGCCGCTGCCAGGTCGGCGGCGAAGAAGACGGTGACGGCCAAGGCCGACAACACGGCGACGAAGAAGGCCGCCGCGGCCACGAAGAAGGCGACGCCCGCGAAGAAGACGACGCGGGCCCGCAAGGCCTGAGGCGCGTCCGGCCGCCGGCAGACCTACCGGCGCCGGCAGACCTACCGGCACCAGCAGACCTACCGGCACCGGCAGACCCACCGGCACGGCAGAGCCACCGGCCGCCGGTGGTCACCAGGCACGGGCTGCGCCGGACACCGACGAAGCCCGTGCCTGACACAACATCAAAGAATCGGCGCCCCGCGGGAACTGTCCGCGGGGCGCCGCTCGTTCAACCATCAGCCAGCCCGGCCCGGCGGTCCCGCAGCCCCGACCGCTCGACCGGCCGCACCTTGACAAGACCACAGGGAAGTCGGACCGCTCACCATTCACCCAACTCGGCCGCGTACGGCGGCTCGGCCCCCGCCCGCGCGCAGGTGATCGCCGCCGCGCGTGCCGCGAACCGCAGCAACCGCGCCCAGCCCTCCGTCCCGAGGGCGGCAAGCGCCTGCGGAGACAGCGCGTCCTGGACGGACAGACCGTGCAGCAAGGCCGCGTTCACCGTGTCACCGGCGCCGATGGTGTCCACCACGTCGACCTTCGCACCCGGCACGGAAAGCTCCCCGCCGTCCCGGGTGAACACGGTCAGTCCCTCGCCGCCCCGGGTGACCACGACGGCCGACGGGCCCGCCGCCAGCCACTCGCCGGGAGTGCCGCCCAGCCACCCGGCGTCCTCGGCGGAGAGCTTCAGCAGGGTGACCGAGGGCAGCCAGCTCTTGAAACGCGCCCTGTAGGCGTCCGGATCCGGGATCAGCCCTTCCCGGACATTGGGGTCCAGCGCGGTGAACAGCCCCTGCCCGGCCGCCGTGCGCATCAGTTCCTCATATGCGCTCGCCCCCGGTTCCAGGACGAGCGAGCAGGTACCGAAGGACACCGCGCGGGTGCCGGCGGGAAGCGCGGCCGGGGCGGTGAACAGGCGGTCGGCGGTGCCGTCCACGTAGAAGGAATACGCGGCCGAACCACCCGGGTCGATCGTGGCCACCGCAAGGGTCGTCGGCTCCGGTCCGCGCGCCACCTCCGACACATCGACCCCGGCCCGCCGCAGCCCGTCGAGCAGGGCCTCGCCGAAGGCGTCGGAGGACGTCCGGGAGCAGAACGCGGTGCGGGAGCCGAGCCGGCCCAGGGCCACCGCGGTGTTGTACGGGCCGCCGCCGAGCGCCGGCTTCAGGTCCGCCAGGGCGCCGGGCCCCTGCGGTACCAGGTCGATCAGTGCCTCACCGGCGACGACGATCACGAGACGGTTCCCTTCTCGGACAGTGCTGATGGTGCGGCCGGCCCGGTCGGTTCGGTCCCGGCGCCTTCCTCCGGGCACCCGCACGAGGTGCGGTGCACGAACGTGCTCGCCGCAGATAGCCGACCAGATCGGGAGGTCACCAGGGAGCGGGCCAGGGTGTTGGGCGTGTAGCCGAGGGTGTCGACCGCGTTCAGCACGGCCTGGCGGGTGTGCGGCAGCACGGGGCGCGTGCCGTTGAGCACGTGGGAGACGGTCGCCACCGATACCCCGGCGCAGCGGGCGACGTCCGCCATGGTGGGCATGGTGCTCCCCTCCGGGTCGGGCTGGGCCGTGCTGTTTCGGCCTACGGGCTACTCGGGCCTGCGGGCGGGCGCGCGCGGTCGGCCGAGCGGTTCCGTGGGCTGCCGGCAGGCTCCCGGCGGGGAAGCTATCTCATCGGCCGCTCGCGCGTAAACGCTTACGCGAACGTTGACGTGCGCAGTCTGCGAGACTGACGCGCAGTGCTGGCCCCGACGGAGCGCCTCCGGAGAGTCGCCCGCCAAGAGTCGCCCACCAAGAGTCGCCCTGCCCCTGCGAGGGGGCCCCGCGGGCTGCCCCTGCGAGGGGGCCCCGCGGGTCGGCCCCTCGGCCCGCGTTCACCTCCGGCCGCCCCGAACTCCAGATCAACCCCTGGACCCCTGGGCCCTCGCCCCCTCGGCCCTCGCCCCCTGGACCCCTGAGCCCTCGCCCTCTCAGTCCTCGCCCCTCAGCTCCACACGTCCCGTCCCGCCCCGGACCGACCCGGCCCCATCTGCCCGGGTATCGTCGCCCTGCATACCCCTTGACCTGTGGAGTCTCAGATGCCCGCCCGACCGTCCACCAGCCGCCGCACAGTTCTCCGAGGGGCCGCCGTGGTGCCGGTCGCCGGGCTCGGCCTGGCCGCGTGCGCGGCTCCGGACGGTGGCGCCTCGGCCACCCCGACCGCACCGGTCGACCTCGGTGCGGAGAAGGAGGTGCCGAAGGGCGGCGCCAAGCTCTACCGGGACCACAACGTGGTGGTCAGCCGTGCCGAGGACGGCACCCTGAAGGCGTACAGCACGATCTGCACGCACGCGGGCTGCCCGATCAACAAGCTGCAGGGCACGACGCTGGTCTGTCCCTGCCACGGAAGCCAGTTCGACGCCGTGACGGGCAAGGTGGTCCAGGCGCCGGCCACCGAGCCCTTGACCGTGCTGTCGGTGAAGGCCGCGAACGGCAGGATCGTCGCCGGTCCGGCCACCTGAGCCGGTGACGGCACGGGCCCCGGCCGTGGCCGCTCCACCCTTGAGCGGCAGCCGGGAAGGACGCGCTCTGAGCGGCAGCCGGGAAGGACCCGCCTGAGCGGCAGGTGGGAAAGACCTGCTCACTCCCAGTCCCAGGCGATGCCCACGATGCCGGGCCGGATGCGCGGCTCGACCACGTGGGCGCAGTGGTGCGGCTCCGTGACGGGCAGTTCCCGCCGGCCACTGCGGGGGGCCGCCGGCGACTGCTGGGCGAAGCGGTGGCAGCGGGCCGGCAGCGCGGCCGCGTCGAAGCACACCTGAAGGGCGTACTGCCCGCCGGGAAGGCCGAAACGGTGCAGGTACTCGCGGGAGGCCCCGGCAGTCCCGTCGTCGATGCCGTACCGGAAGAGGAAGGTGTCACCGGAGCGGAGCCGGGTGCCGAAGAGCAGCTCGGTCACCAGTACGCCGGAGTCCTGGTCCCAGCGGACACGGCCCGTGCGGCAGTTCTCCAGCGCCCGTACCCGCATGTCCACCGGGCTGCTGCCGGGGTCGCCGTGGTGCACGGCGACGAAGCGGTCGACGCCGTCGCGGTGGGCCCGCACGATGTGGTGGGCTTCGCGGCCCGCCAGCTCGCGCCGGGCGCCGATCCGGACGCGCTCGTGGTGGCCCAGGGTGTGCAGGCCGTCGTCCGGGGAGCAGTCCAGTTCGGCCCGGAGCCGGTCCAGGATGTCGGAGGCCGCGACCAGGGTGCGGTAGGAGCGGCCCGCCGGGCGGTCGGCCGCCGGCTGCTCGTCGGCCTCGGCGAGCAGCCGGATCAGCGACTCGTCCGGCAGCTGGAGTATCTCCTCCAGTGCCCGCACGGCGCGCAGCGACTCCGGGCGCTGTGGGCGGCGGGCACCCTGCTGCCAGTAACTCAGGCTCGTCACGCCGACTTTGACCCCGTGCCGCGACAGATGGTGCTGGACGCGCTGGAGCGGCAGCCCACGGGCGGCGATCGCGGCGCGCAGCGCCACGTGGAAGGGGCCGCCCCGCAGGGCGGTGCTGAGTTCCGCGGTGGGGAGGTCCGCGTGCTCTGTGGCATGCCGCATGCCGAGGGGCCCTTCTGTGAGGTGTCACTACGGCTGGTCAGACCGTCTGCGCGAGTGTGCGGGGCCACCCCCGTGGGCGCTGTGGACGCTCGTGGCTGCGCACACCGAACCCGTCCGCGTGTGTGTGCACGGCCCCGAGTTCCCGTGCATTGAAGCGTGTTGACCAGACCCCGACAACACCTGTGACTCGGCCGCAGCGCACTCCTGGCCGGACCGTGCCCTCGGGTACGCGGATGACGAGGGCGGTGCGGTCACCCGAGGGCTGCGTCCAGGAGGCTGTGCCGAGGCCGCGTCGAACGATGTCGGATGTCGGGCGGGTGGCGGCCGGAGGGTGGTCGCAGGGGCGGACGGTGAGCGGACGGCGGCCGAGGCGGGGCTCGGGCTCGGGCTCGGCCCGAAGGGACCGGTCGCGGCCAGAACGGACCGGTCGCGCTCCGAACGGACCGGTCGCGGCCCGTACCGTGGCCCCGGCGGGTGACGGAGCGCACACCGTCCACGGCCCGACGTGCCGGTGCGGGGGCCGTACGGGTGTGGGCGTTGTCCACAGGCCCGACGCGCTGTCGGTGCTCGCCAGTAGGGTGTGAGACATGGCCGATCCCTCCAGCTACCGCCCCAGGCCGGGTGAGATCCCGGACTCTCCCGGGGTGTACAGGTTCCGTGACGAGCACCGCCGGGTGATCTACGTCGGAAAGGCGAAGAGCCTCCGCCAGCGCCTGGCGAACTACTTCCAGGACCTGTCGGGCCTGCACCCGCGCACCCGGACGATGGTGACCACCGCCGCGTCCGTGGAGTGGACCGTGGTGTCCACGGAGGTCGAAGCGCTGCAGCTGGAGTACTCCTGGATCAAGGAATACGACCCCCGGTTCAACGTCAAGTACCGCGACGACAAGAGCTACCCGTATCTCGCGGTGACGATGAACGACGAGTTCCCGCGCGTACAGGTGATGCGCGGTCACAAGAAGAAGGGCGTCCGGTACTTCGGTCCGTACGCGCATGCGTGGGCCATCCGGGACACCGTCGATCTGCTGCTGCGCGTCTTCCCGGTGCGCACGTGCTCGGCCGGCGTCTTCAAGAACGCAGCCCGCACCGGCCGCCCCTGCCTGCTCGGCTACATCGGCAAGTGCTCCGCCCCCTGCGTCGGCCGGATCACCCCGGAGGACCACTGGGAGCTGGCCGACGAGTTCTGCGACTTCATGGCCGGCCGGACCGGCACCTACCTCCGCCGTCTGGAGAAGCAGATGGTGGAGGCGGCCGAGGAGATGGAGTACGAACGGGCCGCCCGCCTGCGCGACGACATCGAGGCCCTGAAGAAGGCCATGGAGAAGAACGCGGTCGTCCTCGCCGACGCCACGGACGCCGACCTCATCGCCGTCGCCGAGGACGAGCTGGAGGCGGCCGTGCAGATCTTCCACGTGCGCGGCGGCCGGGTGCGCGGCCAGCGCGGCTGGGTGACCGACAAGGTCGAGGAGGTCACTACGGGCGCCCTGGTCGAGCACGCCCTGCAGCAGTTGTACGGCGAGGAGAGCGGGGACGCGGTGCCGAAGGAGGTCCTGGTCCCGGCGCTCCCCGAGCCGGTCGAGCCGGTCCAGGAGTGGCTGACCGGCCGCCGTGGGTCGATCGTCTCGCTGCGCATTCCGCAGCGGGGCGACAAGAAGGCGCTCATGGAGACCGTGCAGCGCAACGCCCAGCAGGCCCTGGTGCTGCACAAGACCAAGCGCGCCTCCGACCTGACCACGCGGTCACGCGCGCTGGAGGAGATCGCCGAGGCGCTCGACCTGGACAGCGCTCCGCTGCGCATCGAGTGCTACGACATCTCGCACCTCCAGGGGGACGACGTGGTCGCCTCCATGGTGGTCTTCGAGGACGGCCTGCAGCGCAAGAGCGAGTACCGGCGCTTCCAGATCAAGGGGTTCGCCGGGCAGGACGACGTCCGCTCCATGCACGAGGTGATCACCCGCCGCTTCAAGCGTTACCTCGCGGAGAAGCAGAAGACGGGGGAGTGGGCCGAGGGGGCGGACGCGGAGAACGGCCTCACCGCCGTCGACGGCCCCGCCACCGGCGACCAAGCGGCCATCGCCGCCGGCGGCCAAGCGGTCACCGGCGACCAAGCGGCCACCGCCACCGGCGGCCAAGCGGTCATCGGCGACCAAGCGGCCACCGCCACCGGCGGCCAAGCGGTCACCGGCGACCAAGCGATCACCGGCGGCTTGGCGGCCACCGGCGGTCAGGTGCTCACCGACGGGCAGGACGACACCGGGACGCACCGGGTCGACGGCACGGACGGCTTCACCGGGGCGCCTACGGGGGAGGGGGCCACCGGCAGCCTCGAGGAGGACGTAACCCTCGACAGTCCCGGAGAGGACGGGAGCTCCGGTGCTCTCAAGGACGAGGACGGCCGGCCCAAGAAGTTCGCCTACCCGCCTCAGCTCGTGGTCGTCGACGGCGGTCAGCCGCAGGTCGCGGCGGCCCAGCGTGCCCTGGACGAGCTGGGCATCGACGACATCGCCGTCTGCGGTCTCGCCAAGCGCCTGGAGGAGGTCTGGGTACCCGGCGAGGACGACCCGGTGGTCCTGCCGCGCACCAGCGAGGGTCTCTATCTGCTCCAGCGCGTCCGTGACGAGGCCCACCGCTTCGCCATCACCTACCAGCGCACCAAGCGGGCCAAGCGCTTCCGGTCCGGCCCGCTGGACGACGTCCCCGGTCTCGGTGAGACCCGCAAACAGGCGCTCATCAAGCATTTCGGTTCGGTGAAGAGGCTGCGGTCCGCCACAATCGAGCAGATCCAGGAAGTGCCCGGGATAGGCCGGAAGACGGCCGAGACGATCGCCGTGGCCCTCGCCCAGGCGGCCCCGGCCGCACCCGCCGTGAACACGGCGACCGGAGAGATCATTGAGGACGAGGAACCCGATACGACGGGGGGTTCCTCGGGGGAGCCCGTGACCGCGGGCCACCCGGACGAACGACGGGGGCAGGAGACATGAGCGAGCACGACGCACAGCCCACAGCGCGGCGAGATCAGACGCACGGCGACCCGGGCGACGACGTCCTACGGCACGACGCAGGCCAGGACGCCGGCCGGGACACGGGCCAGGACACCGGCCGGGACACGGGCCACGACGCCGTCCACGGCGCGGGCCACGACGCCGGCCAGGACACGGGCCAGGACGACGGAGCACAGGTGAGTACGGGCAGCGACACAGCCGGGGTCCCGGAAGCGGCCATCCCGGAGCTGGTGATCATCTCCGGGATGTCCGGAGCGGGCCGGTCGACGGCCGCCAAGTGTCTGGAGGACCTCGGCTGGTTCGTCGTGGACAACCTCCCGCCCGCGCTCATCCCCACCATGGTGGAGCTGGGCGCCCGCTCCCAGGGCAATGTGGCGCGCATCGCGGTCGTCGTGGACGTGCGGGGCCGCCGCTTCTTCGACAACCTGCGCGAGTCCCTGGCCGATCTGGAGGCGAAGAACGTCACCCGGCGGATCGTCTTCCTGGAGTCCTCCGACGAGGCGCTCGTGCGCCGCTTCGAGTCGGTGCGCCGTCCGCACCCCCTGCAGGGCGACGGCCGCATCGTGGACGGTATCGCCGCGGAGCGCGAGCTGCTGCGCGAGCTGCGCGGGGACGCCGACCTGGTGATCGACACCTCCAGCCTCAACGTGCACGAGCTGCGGGCCAAGATGGACGCCCAGTTCGCCGGTGAGGAGGAGCCCGAGCTGCGGGCCACGGTGATGTCCTTCGGCTTCAAGTACGGCCTGCCGGTCGACGCCGACCTCGTGGCGGACATGCGGTTCCTGCCCAACCCGCACTGGGTCCCCGAGCTGCGTCCGTACACCGGGCTCAACGAGGAGGTCGCGGCCTACGTCTTCAACCAGCCCGGCGCGAAGGAGTTCCTCGACCGGTACGCCGAACTGCTGCGGCTGATCGCCGCCGGCTACCGCCGCGAGGGCAAGCGGTACGTGACCATCGCCATCGGCTGTACCGGCGGCAAGCACCGCTCGGTCGCGATGTCGGAGAAGCTCGCCGCGCGCCTCGCGGCCGAGGGCGTGGAGACGGTGGTCGTGCACCGGGACATGGGACGGGAATGACGGACCGTACACGGCGGCTGAGCAGGCTGCGCCGGGTGGTGCCGGAAGGGCGCGCGGGCCGCGCCGCGGCCGAGGGCGGCGCCGCCAGGCCCGCCGCGGCCCGCGGCGGGCGCGCCCGGCGCCGGGGCGCCCAGCCCAAGGTCGTCGCCCTCGGCGGCGGGATGGGGCTGTCCGCCTCGCTCGCCGCGCTGCGCCGGATCACCGGCGACCTCACCGCCGTCGTCACCGTGGCCGACGACGGCGGCTCCAGCGGCCGGCTGCGCGACGAGCTGGGCGTGTTGCCGCCCGGCGACCTGCGCAAGGCGCTGGCCGCGCTGTGCGGCGACGACGACTGGGGCCAGACCTGGGCCCGGGTCATCCAGCACCGCTTCAAGTCCAAGGGCGACCTGCACGACCACGCGGTGGGAAACGTGCTGATCGTCGCCCTGTGGGAGCAGCTGGGCGACCATGTCCAGGCCCTGGACCTGGTGGGCAAGCTGCTCGGTGCGCACGGACGCGTGCTGCCCATGTCCGCCGTGCCGCTGGAGCTGCAGGCCCTGGTCAAGGGGCACGATCCGGAGCGCCCGGACGACGTGGACACCGTGCGCGGTCAGGCGACCGTCGCGCTCACACCGGGCGAGGTGCAGTCGGTGCACCTCGTGCCCAACGACCCGCCCGCCGTCCCCGAGGCGGTCGCCGCGGTGCTGGACGCGGACTGGGTGGTGCTCGGGCCCGGTTCCTGGTTCTCCTCGGTGATCCCGCACCTTCTCGTGCCGGATCTGCTGGACGCACTGACCGAGACGAAGGCCCGCAAGGTCCTCTCCCTGAACCTCGCTCCCCAGCCCGGAGAAACCGAGGGCTTCTCCCCGCAACGTCATTTGGAGGTTTTGGGGCGACACGCCCCTAAACTCGCCCTGGACGTGGTGCTGGCCGACGAGGCCGCCGTGCCCGACCGCGACTTGCTCACCGAGGCCGCCAAGCGGCTGGGAGCCGCGGTCGAGCTGGCGCCGGTCGCCCGGACCGACGGAAGCCCCCGGCACGACCCGGAGCTGTTGGCCGCCGCGTACGACCGTATTTTTCGGATGCATGGAAGGATCGGCCCATGGCGATGACGGCAGCGGTGAAGGACGAGATCTCTCGGCTCCCCGTCACCCGGACCTGCTGCAGGAAGGCGGAGGTCTCCGCCATTCTGCGGTTCGCCGGCGGCCTCCACCTGGTGAGCGGGCGCATCGTGATCGAGGCGGAGCTGGACACCGCGATGGCCGCCCGCCGCCTCAAGCGGGACATCCTGGAGATCTTCGGCCACAGCTCCGAGCTGATCGTGATGGCGCCCGGCGGCCTGCGCCGCGGCTCGCGGTACGTCGTGCGGGTGGTCGCGGGCGGTGACCAGCTGGCGCGCCAGACGGGCCTGGTGGACGGCCGGGGACGGCCGATCCGCGGGCTGCCCCCGCAGGTGGTCTCCGGGGCCACCTGTGACGCGGAGGCGGCCTGGCGCGGGGCGTTCCTGGCGCACGGTTCGCTGACCGAGCCGGGCCGTTCCTCCTCCCTGGAGGTGACCTGCCCGGGCCCCGAGGCGGCGCTGGCGCTGGTCGGTGCCGCCCGCCGGCTGTCGATCGCCGCCAAGGCCCGCGAGGTCCGCGGTGTGGACCGGGTGGTCGTCCGTGACGGTGACGCGATCGGCGCGCTGCTGACCCGGCTCGGCGCGCACGAGTCCGTGCTGGCCTGGGAGGAGCGCCGGATGCGGCGCGAGGTGCGGGCCACCGCCAACCGGCTCGCCAACTTCGACGACGCCAACCTCCGCCGCTCGGCGCGCGCCGCCGTGGCCGCAGGTGCCCGGGTGCAGCGGGCCCTGGAGATCCTGGGCGAGGAGGTGCCCGAGCACCTCGCCGCCGCCGGGCGGCTGCGCATGGAGCACAAGCAGGCCTCGCTGGAGGAGCTGGGCGCGCTCGCCGACCCGCCGCTGACGAAGGACGCGGTCGCGGGCCGGATCCGCCGGCTGCTGGCGATGGCCGACAAGCGCGCCTCGGACCTGGGCATCCCCAGCACGGAGGCCAACCTCTCGGAGGAGCTGGCGGACAACCTGGCCGGCTGACCGTCCCACGTCGACACGCCGGTGCCGACGGCCACTCGGGCCGTCGGGCACCGGCCCCCCCCGTCCGGCCGAACCTGGTTTGCCTGTCCGCGAGGCGCTCTTGACTCGATCAAGAAGTGACATGAGCCTGGCAACCTGTTCGCCGCTGTGGCGGACCACCGCTAGGGGGGTTCATGCGACACAGAGCGAGATCGATCCTCGCTGTCGGCGCGCTTCTGATCGGCGGAGCGAGCCTTGCACCCGTAGCCCAGGCACAGAGCGTAAACCCGGCGAAGCCCGACCCCGGTGAGGTCAAGGTCTTCCGTGCCGACGTCACGAAACAGCAGGTACCCCTGCTCCTCGAGGCCGGCCAGGACAGCCGTGAACTCGGCGAGCAGGTCAAGGGGGGCGGCAGGACCGAGGTCGAGGTCTACCTCACCGACCGGCAGGCGGCGAACCTCCGAAAGCGGGGCGTCGACCTCACCGAGCACACCCTCGCGGCGAAGGCGAAGGCACGCGCCGAGGACGCCGCCCAGGGCGTGTTCCGGCCGTACAGCGGAAGCGGCGGGCTCCGGGAGGAGATCCTGCGGACGGCCCGGGACAACCCCGGCCTCACCAAGGTCGAGTCCATCGGCAAGACGCTCAAGGGCCAGGACATCCTCGCGCTCAAGCTGACCCGTAACGCGAAGAAGTCCAAAGACGGTTCCAAGCCGTCCGTGCTGTACATGTCCAACCAGCACGCGCGCGAGTGGATCACGCCGGAGATGACCCGGCGGCTGCTCCACTACTACCTGGACCACTACGGGACCGACCGGCGGGTCAAGAAGATCGTCGACTCGACCGAGCTGTGGTTCGTGCTCTCGGCCAACCCGGACGGCTACGACTACACCTTCCAGGACCCGGGCAACCGCCTGTGGCGCAAGAACCTCCGGGACGTCAACGGCGACGGCGTCATCGGCACCGGGGACGGCGTCGACCTGAATCGTAACTTCGCCTACAAGTGGGGTTACGACGACGAGGGTTCGTCCCCCAACCCCACCAGCGAGACCTACCGCGGCGCGAGCCCCGCGTCGGAGCCGGAGACCAGGGCGCTGGACGCCTTCGAGAAGCGCGTCGGCTTCGCCTACGGCATCAACTACCACTCGGCAGCCGAACTCCTCCTCTACGGCGTCGGCTGGCAGGTGGCCACCCCGACCCCGGACGACGTCCTCTACAAGGCGCTCGCCGGCACCCCTGGGAACCCGGCGATCCCGGGCTACCGCTCGCAGGTCTCCTCCGAGCTGTACACCACCAACGGCGAGGCGGACGGCCACGCGTCGAACGTCAACGGGATGGCGATGTTCACCCCCGAGATGTCGACCTGCCAGACCGCCTCGGACATCGACCCGAACGACGCCTGGAAGGCCGGGGACTGCCAGTCGGTCTTCAACTTCCCCGACGACGAGAAGCTGATCCGGCAGGAGTTCGAGAAGAACGTCCCGTTCGCGCTCTCCGTCGCGGAGACCGCGGTACATCCGGACAAGCCGGTCTCCTCCGTCGGCCTGAGCGCCGCCGACTTCACCCCGGCGGCCTTCACCACGTCGTACTCGCGGGGCGCGGACCAGGAGGTCTCGGTCGTCGTCCGCAAGGCGGTCCGGGACAAGGAGCTCAAGTACCGCGTCAACGGCGGCCGTACGCTCGACCAGACGCTCAGGCACTTCAACGGCGGCCGGGTCTACGGCGGTGAGGACGATCTCTACTTCGACGAATACCGGGCCAGGGTGCAGGACGGCGAGCCGGGCGACGAGGTCGAGGTGTGGTTCACGGGCGAGACGAAGGCCGGCAGGAAGGTCTCCAGCGCCCACTTCACCTACACGGTCGCCGAGCGGCCCAAGGCGGACACCCTCGTGGTCGCCGAGGAGGGCACGGCCGCCACGCAGGCGCAGACGTACGTGGACGCGCTGAAGGCGGCCGGGCACCGGGCGATCGTCTGGGACGTGGCCACCCAGGGCGCCCCGGACGCGCTCGGCGTGCTCGCGCACTTCCGCACGGTCGTGCACTACTCCGGCGCCAAGGGCCCGGCCAACCCCACCCAGCTCCAGCTGCGCGCCTACCTCAACGAGGGCGGCGGCCTGATCGAGGCCGGCGAACTGTCCGGCGGCAGCGTCGACCTCGGCGACGGCACCCCGTCGAACGACTTCAGCCAGTACTACCTGGGCGCCTACAGCCGCACGTCGACAAAGGGCGCCACCGGGCTGACCGGCTCCGGCGCGCTGGACGGCTTCGCCGGCGCCCTCGGCGACGCGCCCGGCAACCCGCTGGACAAGGCCGGTACCTACGGCGTCACCTCCGAGGAACTGCCGGTGGCCACCTACCCGCAGTTCAGGAGCGCCGGCGCGGGCCGGTTCGCCGGGACCGTCAACCCCTACGGGCCGTACGCGGGATCCGCGATGGCCGCCGCCGTACACACCGACGACTCCTACAAGCGACTGACCCGCACGATCGACCTCACCGGCGTCGGCGCCGCCGACAAGCCGGCCCTGAGCACCCGGCTGCTGTGGGACACCGAACCCGGCTACGACCACGCGGTGGTGGAGGCGCACACCGTGGGGGCCGACGACTGGACGACCCTGCCCGAGGTCTCGGGCGCCACGAAGACGGCCGTACCGGCCGAGTGCGGCGCCGGATTCCTGATCGGCGAGCACCCCTGGCTCGAGCACTATCTGACCCTCAAGGGCAACGAGTGCACCGCGACCGGCACCACCGGCTCCTGGAACAGCCTCACCGGCAGTTCCGCCGGGTGGCAGCAGGTCGCCTTCGACCTGAACCCCTACGCCGGCAAGTCGGTCGAGGTCTCGATCAGCTACGTCACCGACCCCGGCAGCGGGGGACACGGTGTCCTCGCCGACGACGCCTCGCTGGTCGTCGGCGGCGCGGCGAAGGAGACCGAGGGATTCGAGACGTCCCTCGGTGCCTGGAGGGTGGCCGGCCCGCCCGCCGGCAGCCCGGCGGCCCTGAAGGACTGGACGCGCACCGGGACCCTGTTCCAGACGTACGGAGCGGTCACCACGGAGGACACGGTGCTGCTCGGCTTCGGTCTGGAACAGGTGCCGTCGGCGGCCGATCGGGCGGTCCTGCTGAGGAAGGCGTTCGCCTCCCTCGACAGGTGAGCGGAACCCCCTCTCAACGGTGCAGAGAAGGGGTAGTCGACAGGTGAGCCGACCCGCTCACGAACGAGTGAAAACGCCGTCAGCAAGGGGCGGCATTACATAACAAATACGGGTGAAGCCACTGCCGATCCCTGGCGGTCCGTACCCCTACTGGTGGGTACGGACCGCCTGCCCTCTATGCGGCATCTCGATGTCACTCCGGGGGCCTCAGAGAGGTAGGGTCGGTGGTGGTCGGGGACATCCCAAATACAGCTCGCCGGCACCGCATGGCCGGCGTACCAACGAGGAGATCGGTTCGTGACGATCCGCGTAGGCATCAACGGCTTCGGCCGCATCGGCCGTAACTACTTCCGCGCGCTGCTGGAGCAGGGTGCAGACATCGAGGTTGTGGCTGTCAACGACCTGGGTGACACGGCGACCACCGCCCACCTGCTGAAGTACGACACGATCCTGGGCCGCCTCAAGCAGGAGGTCTCGCACACCGCCGACACGATCACCGTCGACGGCCGCACCATCAAGGTGCTCTCGGAGCGCAACCCGGCCGAGATCCCCTGGGGCGAGCTGGGCGTCGACATCGTCATCGAGTCGACCGGCATCTTCACGAAGAAGGACGACGCCGCGAAGCACATCGCGGGCGGCGCCAAGAAGGTCCTCATCTCGGCTCCGGCCAAGGACGAGGACATCACGATCGTGATGGGCGTCAACCAGGACAAGTACGACCCGGCGCAGCACCACGTCATCTCCAACGCCTCCTGCACCACCAACTGTGTGGCGCCGATGGCGAAGGTCCTCGACGAGAACTTCGGCATCGTCAAGGGTCTGATGACCACGGTGCACGCGTACACGAACGACCAGCGCATCCTGGACTTCCCGCACAAGGACCTGCGCCGCGCGCGTGCCGCCGCCGAGAACATCATCCCGACCACCACCGGTGCCGCCAAGGCCACCGCCCTGGTCCTCCCGCAGCTCAAGGGCAAGCTGGACGGCATCGCGATGCGCGTCCCGGTCCCGACGGGCTCGGCCACCGACCTGGTCGTGACGCTCCAGCGCGAGGTCACCAAGGACGAGGTCAACGCCGCGTTCAAGAAGGCGTCCGAGGACGGCGACCTCAAGGGCTACCTGTCCTACACCGAGGACGAGATCGTCTCCTCGGACATCGTCGGCGACCCGGCCTCCTGCACCTTCGACTCCTCCCTGACCATGGTCCAGGAGGGCAACTCGGTGAAGATCCTCGGCTGGTACGACAACGAGTGGGGCTACTCCAACCGCCTCGTCGACCTCACGGTCTTCGTCGGCAACCAGCTCTGATCGCCGCAGCCGAATCTTGAAGTGAGAGCAGGGCCCGGGCAGCGCACCGCCGCGCTGCCCGGGCCCTGCTCTCACGTGCGGACCACGCCCTTTTACGATCAGGTGCACCACGAGCTCTCCTCAGGAGTCCACCCCATGAAGACGATCGACGAACTTCTCGCCGACGGCGTGAGCGGCAAGCGGGTCTTCGTCCGCGCCGATCTCAACGTGCCGCTGGCCGACGGAACGATCACCGACGACGGCCGCATCCGTGCCGTCCTGCCCACCGTCAAGGCCCTCACCGACGCGGGCGCCAAGGTGATCGTCGCCTCGCACCTGGGCCGCCCCAAGGGTGCCCCGGACCCCGCCTTCTCGCTGCTGCCCGCCGCCGAGCGCCTCGGCGAACTGCTCGGCGCCCCGGTCGCCTTCGCCCAGGACACCGTCGGTCCCGCCGCCCACGACGCCGTGGACGGCCTCCAGCCCGGCCAGGTCGCGGTGATCGAGAACCTGCGCTTCAACCCCGGTGAGACCGCCAAGGACGACACCGAGCGGGGCGAGTTCGCCGACCGGCTGGCCGCCCTCGCCGACGTCTACGTCGGTGACGGCTTCGGCGCGGTCCACCGCAAGCACGCCTCCGTCTACGACCTCCCGGCGCGGCTGCCGCACTACGCCGGCTACCTGATCGCCACCGAGGTCGGCGTGCTGAAGAAGCTCACCGACGACGTCAAGCGCCCCTACGTCGTCGCGCTCGGCGGCGCCAAGGTCTCCGACAAGCTCGCCGTCATCGACCAGCTGCTCGGCAAGGCCGACCGCCTCCTCATCGGCGGCGGCATGGCCTACACCTTCCTCAAGGCCAAGGGCTACGAGGTCGGCATCTCCCTCCTGCAGGAGGACCAGGTGCCGGTCGTCACCGAGTACATGGAGCGCGCCGAGAAGAACGGCGTGAAGCTGGTCCTCCCCGTCGACGTCGTGGTCGCCGGGGAGTTCCCGGACCTGAAGACCAAGGCGCCGACCCAGAACACCGTGGTCGACGCGGACAAGATCCCCGCCGACCAGGAGGGCCTGGACATCGGCCCGAAGACCCGAGAGCTGTACGCCTCGGCGCTCGCCGACGCCGAGACCGTCTTCTGGAACGGTCCCATGGGCGTCTTCGAGCACCCCGACTACGCCGAGGGCACCAAGGCGGTCGCCCAGGCCCTCGTCGACTCGGACGGCTTCACCGTCGTCGGTGGCGGTGACTCCGCCGCGGCCGTGCGTACGCTCGGCTTCGACGAGAACGCATTCGGCCACATCTCGACCGGTGGCGGCGCCTCCCTCGAATACCTCGAGGGCAAGACGCTCCCCGGCCTCGCCGCACTGGAGGACTGACCTCAATGAGCACGCGCACGCCGCTGATGGCGGGCAACTGGAAGATGAACCTCAACCACCTCGAGGCCATCGCGCACGTCCAGAAGCTCGCCTTCGCCCTGGCCGACAAGGACTACGAGGCGGTCGAGGTCGCCGTCCTGCCGCCCTTCACCGACCTGCGCTCCGTGCAGACCCTGGTCGACGGCGACAAGCTCAAGATCAAGTACGGTGCCCAGGACATTTCGCAGCACGACTCCGGTGCCTACACCGGCGAGATCTCCGGTCCGATGCTGGCCAAGCTGAAGTGCTCCTTCGTGGCCGTCGGCCACTCCGAGCGCCGCCAGTACCACAACGAGACCGACGAGATCGTCAACGCCAAGGTCAAGGCCGCCTACAAGCACGGCCTGACCCCGATCCTGTGTGTCGGCGAGGAGCTGGACGTCCGCGAGGCGGGCAACCACGTCGGCCACACCCTCGCGCAGGTCGAGGGCGGGCTGAAGGACGTGCCCGCCGAGCAGGCCGAGACCGTCGTGATCGCATACGAGCCCGTGTGGGCCATCGGCACCGGCAAGGTCTGCGGCGCCGAGGACGCCCAGGAGGTCTGCGCCGCCATCCGCGCCAAGATCGCCGAGCTGTACTCGCAGGAGCTGGCCGACCGGGTCCGCATCCAGTACGGCGGCTCCGTGAAGTCCGGCAACGTCGCCGAGATCATGGCCCAGGCCGACATCGACGGCGCGCTGGTGGGCGGTGCCTCGTTGGACGCCGACGAGTTCGTCAAGATCGTGCGCTTCCGCGATCAGTAGGACGAGCTGCGAGTAGGCGGCAGCGGCGATACGTCGTACCCTTGCGGGGGCACAGCCGTGTGCTGTGCCCCCGTCGTCCATCCGTATCCGAGGAAGTTGGTCCAGCCGTGGTTCTGGGGTTCTCGATCGCCCTGATCGTCTTCAGCCTGCTGATGATGCTGCTGGTGCTGATGCACAAGGGGAAGGGCGGCGGCCTCTCCGACATGTTCGGTGGCGGCATGCAGTCCTCCGTCGGCGGTTCCTCGGTCGCCGAGCGCAACCTTGACCGGATCACCATCGTGGTCGGCCTGCTGTGGTTCGCGTGCATCATCGTGCTCGCGCTTCTGATGAAGTCGAACAACTGACGGCACATGCGAACAGCTGGCGTGAACACCGCGTACAGCATGTACATTCCGCACGTAACGCCCCATGTTCGGTACGCGCCCGCGAGCGCGGCCTATCATGGGGCTTGCGTCTATGTGTGGGGGCTGTAACTCCAATCACTGGACGCGCGTTGGGCCTTACGTAGACTGAGGCGCTCGCGGCGAGGCGGAACGCCGAATCGCTTCGCGGCACCATCACGCAGGGAGTTACGACCGTGGCAAGTGGCAACGCGATCCGAGGAAGCCGGGTCGGGGCGGGGCCGATGGGCGAGGCCGAGCGTGGCGAGTCCGCGCCGCGCCTGCGCATCTCCTTCTGGTGCTCCAACGGGCACGAGACGCAGCCGAGCTTCGCCAGCGACGCTCAGGTCCCCGACACCTGGGACTGCCCGCGCTGCGGCTTCCCGGCCGGCCAGGACCGGGACAACCCGCCGGACCCGCCGCGCACCGAGCCGTACAAGACGCACCTCGCGTACGTACGGGAGCGGCGCAGCGACGCGGACGGCGAGGCGATCCTCGCCGAGGCGCTCGCCAAACTGCGAGGCGAGATCTAGTACTTCTCACCGGCCGGGTGCCCACGGGCGCCTGGCCGGAACCGTTTCCGCGCCCAGGGACCAGGCCGGTCGCGAGACGGGGGACAGACATGCGCCCGCGCGGTAGGAGGACCCTCGCACGACCACGGGACGGACCGACCGGTCGTCGCCGGCGGGCACAGCGTCGCGACCGCTCATCGCGTGCACTGATCAACTAGGTTGGAACAGTTGGGACAGGCACGAAAGAAGGCTGAAGTCGCAAATGAACGCAGACGGCCGTACCAGGCTCAACCAGACCCCCGAATGGACCGCTCTCGCCAAGCACCGGGAGGAGCTGGCCGACACCCATCTGAGGGACCTGTTCGCCGCCGATCCGCAGCGCGGTGACACCTGCACGCTCCAGGTCGGCGACCTGTACATCGACTACTCGAAGCACCTGGTCACCGACGAGACGCTGCGGCTGCTGCGCGAGCTGGCCGCCGCCACCGGTGTGTTCGCGTTGCGGGACGCCATGTTCCGCGGCGAGCGGATCAACGTCACCGAGGACCGGGCGGTGCTGCACACCGCGCTGCGCGCCCCGCGGGACGCGGTGATCGAGGTCGACGGCGAGAACGTGGTGCCGCAGGTGCACGCGGTCCTGGACAAGATGGCCGGCTTCGCCGACCGGGTCCGCTCCGGGGAGTGGACCGGACACACCGGCAAGCGGATCAGGAACGTCGTCAACATCGGCATCGGCGGCTCCGACCTCGGCCCCGCCATGGCCTACGAGGTGCTCCGCAGCTTCACCGACCGCGACCTGACGGTCCGCTTCGTGTCGAACGTGGACGGCGCCGACCTGCACGAGGCCACCCGCGACCTGGACCCGGCCGAGACGCTGTTCGTCATCGCGTCCAAGACGTTCACCACGATCGAGACGATCACCAACGCCACCTCGGCCCGCTCCTGGCTGCTGGACGCGCTCGGTGCCGAGTCGGCGGTGGCCAAGCACTTCGTGGCCCTGTCGACCAATGCCGGGAAGGTCGCCGAGTTCGGCATCGACACGGCCAACATGTTCGAGTTCTGGGACTGGGTCGGCGGCCGGTACTCGTACGACTCGGCCATCGGACTCTCCCTGATGATCGCCATCGGGCCCGACCGGTTCCGGGAGATGCTGGACGGTTTCCGCCTGGTCGACGACCACTTCCGCACCGCACCCGCCGAGGCCAACGCCCCGCTGCTGCTCGGCCTGCTGGGCATCTGGTACGACAACTTCCACGATGCCCAGTCGCACGCGGTCCTGCCGTACAGCCACTACCTCTCCAGGTTCACGGCCTACCTCCAGCAGCTGGACATGGAGTCCAACGGCAAGCACGTGGCCCGTGACGGCAAGCAGGTCGACTGGCAGACCGGGCCGGTCGTGTGGGGCACGCCCGGCACCAACGGGCAGCACGCCTACTACCAGTTGATCCACCAGGGCACCAAGCTGATCCCGGCGGACTTCATCGGCTTCGCCGAGCCGGTCGCGGAGCTGAGCGGTGAACTGAAGGCGCAGCACGATCTGCTGATGGCCAACTTCTTCGCCCAGACCCAGGCCCTCGCCTTCGGCAAGACCGCCGAGGAGGTCCGGGCCGAAGGGGTGCCGGACGAGCTGGTCCCGCACAAGTCGTTCCAGGGCAACCGGCCGACGACGACCATCCTGGCCAGGGAACTCACCCCTTCCGTCCTCGGCCAGCTGGTCGCCCTCTACGAACACAAGGTGTTCACGCAGGGCGCGGTGTGGGACATCGACTCCTTCGACCAGTGGGGCGTGGAACTGGGCAAGGTGCTCGCCAAGCGCGTCGAGCCGGCGCTGACCGAGGGCGCGGAGGTGCCCGGCCTGGACGCGTCGACCAAGGCGCTGGTCGCCAAGTACCGGGAACTGCGCGGCCGACGCTGACCGGCGGCCCGGCCCGGCCCGGGCGAACGTGGGACACGGTCTACGCACGGTCGCCCGTGTCCCGCACGCTCCGGACCGCCCCGCCGTGCCCCCCCCCGTGTCCCGCACGCTCCGGACCGCCCCGCCGTGAACATCCTGCGCACCCCTCGGCATGCGCCCGGGCGGCCACAGCGCAGGCGGTGTACGCCCGAACGCCCGGAACCCGTACGGAGGTTGACCGTAGGTCCCGCAGTTCGGCGGCTCAGGCCACCGCGCTCAGCGTGTCCGCGAGCCGCTTGCGGGCCGTGCGAGCAGCGGGGAGTGCGGCCAGTCCCGCCGCCCCCAGCACGGCGGCGGCACCCACCAGGAGCAGCAGCCCGGGGGAGGGTGACTGGGCGATCCCGGCGCCGATGCCGCTCGAGCTGCCCTCGGCGTCGATCAGCCGGTGGGCCAGCGGAAGGCCCAGCACCGTACCGGCGACGGCCGCGGACAGGGCCGTGCAGCTCATCGCCGTGACGGTGATCGCGGTGATCTGCCGCGGGGACATGCCGATCGCCCGCAGCGCCAGCACGTCCCGCTCGCCCTCGCGGACGATGCCGCCGATCGCGGTGAGCAGCTCGACCAGCCCGATGAGGGCCAGGACGGCGATCAGCCCGGCGACGACCGCACGCAGCGGGGACAGCCCGTCGGCCGGGTTCGTCACGGGATGCACGTCCAGGTGGCCCCGGGCGGCCGTGGTGAGCGCGGTGGCCACGCGGTCCGGGTCGGCGCCGGGACGCAGGCGCAGTTCGTAGAAGGCCGGGGCCAGCCCGGGGTCGTTCTCGCGGAGGGTGTCCAGGGAGGTCGTCACCACCCGGCCGGCGTTCCGCGGTTCGAGACTGCGGCCGACGATGTGCAGGATCTGCGGCCGGTCGCCGACCGTCATCCGCACCCAGTCGCCGACCCGCACCCCCAGCAGGTCGAGCAGGCCCTGGCCGGCCACCGCCTCGTCCGGCCCGCGTGCGGCACGGCCGTCGGCGAGCGCGTAGGGGTAGGGCTCGCCGCGGGTGCCGACGCCGCGCAGTGCGATGGTGCCGGTCTGGCCGGGCACCAGCGCGGCCACCTCGACCCCGGGGTAGGCGGCGGCGACCCGGGAGTCACGGGTCAGCAGGGCGCGTACCCGGGCCGGGTCCGCTGTGCCGTCCGCGCGGGCCGTGAGCGCGGTGGGCAGGCCCACCCGCTCGGGACTGCTGTGGAACCGGTCGATCGTGGTCCACGCGCTCAGCGCCACCACGATCAGCAGCAGTGGCAGCGTCAGCCGGGCCACGGTCGCCAGTGACCGGCCGCGTCCGGTGAACGCCCGGTGGCAGCCGAGGACGAGCGCGGCCGGCAACCGCACGCCCAGGGCCCGCCGGGCCAGTCCGGTCAGCCGCCCGCCGGCGGGGGCGGACGGTCGCGGCACGGGAACCGGCGGCACCCGCCCCGCCCGCCAGGCCGCGAGCCCCGTGGTCAGGGCGATCAGCAGCACCGTGCCCACGGGCACCAGGCAGAGCGCCAGGCTGTGCCCGGGCAGCCCCTGCCACACGCCCACGGCGTCCCCGAGCCGCCCCGGTATCCGGCGGCCCAGAACCTCGGTGAGCGCCGCGGCGGACACGGATCCGAACACGGCGTACGCGAGGTGCTGGAGCAGGAAGACCCGCACCACCTGGCCCGGCGTGAAGCCGATCGCCTTGAGCACCGACAGGTCCCGCAGATGGCCGCGGATCCGGGTGGCGATCGCCCCGTGCACCGCGAATCCGGCGGCGACCAGAGCGCCGAGTCCGAACAGCCCGAGCACCTGCCCGAGCAGCCGGTTGTCGCCCTGGGCCGCGGAGCGCGCCTGCTGCCAGGTGGACACCTCGTCGACGGCGCCCGCGCCCAGCACGGTGACGGCGCGCTGCACCGCGTAGTCCGTGTCGTCCGGATCGCCCAGCCGCAGCCCGGTCACCTGGCCGCCGGGGGCGCGCACGGCGGACGGCAGGGCCCACACCAGACCCGGCTGCTCGCCCGGGCCGTAGCGGGGCTCGGCGCTGTCGGCGATGCCCTCGACGGTGAGGGTGCGGGCGGTGCCGGGCAGGGTGAGGGTGTCCCCGGGCTCGGCCAGCAGGGCGCGGGCCAGGCCGCTCTCCAGCACCACACCGTCCGGCTCGGCCGCGTCCAGCCAGTGTCCGGCGGTGAGCAGCGGGCGGCCCACGGCGGGCAGGCGCGCAAGTCCGCGCAGCTCCACGGAGGCGCGGATGCCACGCGAGGAGACCGTGGCGGCCTCGGTGCGGTAGGGGCCGGCGACGGAGTCGACGCCGGGCAGCCGGGCGAGCCCCCGGGCGTCGGTGGACGCGGCGGTGTGGATCCACACGTGCGCCCCGCGGGCCTGGGTGAAGACGCGCTGCCAGGGGTTCGTGGCGTAGCCGAACAGGGCGGTGGCCAGCAGCAGCGAGGCGACGATGCCGGCGGTGGCCAGCACGAGGAAGAGCGCCTCGCCGCGATGCGTGCGCAGGTCGGAGTGCGCCCAGCGCAGGGTGGCTCGCACGCGCCTCAGCCCCTTGCCCCGCGCGGCACCGTCACACACGTCGCCGGCCGCGCCATCAGTCCCTCAGCTCCAGCACACCGGAGATGCCCCCGCGGCGGGGCGGCCCGCCGTCCAGAGCGGCGTCGTCGGCTATCCGGCCGTCGAAGAAGCTGATCACACGGTCGGCGGCGCTCGCCAGCCGGGCGTCATGGGTGACGAGGACGATGCTCTGCCCGCGCCCGTGGAAGCGGGACAGCAGCCGCATCACCTCGCGGGTGCCCTTGCTGTCGAGGCTGCCGGCGGGCTCGTCGGCGAGGAGCAGCGGCGGATGGTTGACCAGGGCCCGGGCGAGCGCGACCCGCTGCTGCTCACCGCCGGACAGCTCGCCGGGCATGCTGCGTTCCTTGCCCTGCAGGCCCAGCTCGGCGAGCAGGGCCTCGCGCTCGGCGCGGGCCTTCTTCGGCGGGACGCCGGCCAGCAGGGCGGGCAGTTCGACGTTGTCGGCGACGGACAGGTTCGACACCAGGTTGAAGAACTGGAAGACGATGCCGACGGCCCTGCGGCGCTCCACCGCCCAGCGCGCCTCGCCGAAGGAGTCCGTGCACCGGCCGTCGAGCCAGATGCTGCCCTCGTCCGGCCGCTGCAGGCCGCCCAGCAGGTGCAGCAGCGTCGACTTGCCCGCGCCCGACGGGCCGGTGATCGCCACGAACTCGCCGCGCGCCACGGCCAGGTCGATGCCGCGCACGGCGCGGACCGGCGCGCCCTCGCCGTGGTGGGTCTTCACCAGTCCTTCGGCACGCAGCAGGGGACCGGCAGAGCCGTCGCTCATTCCAGCTCCTCCAGTTCCTCCTGGCACCGCTCCAGCCAGTCGAGGTCGGCCTGCAGATGCAGCATCGCGCCCTCGATGAGCAGGTGGGCGATTCGGTTGTCCCGGTTCTCGGCCGCGGCCAGCTTGGACAGATTGCGCATGGTGTTGAGGTACTGGCGCCGCTGTCTGTTGATGAGGGCTATCTGGTCGGTGAGACCGGTCTGCGGGGCGAGGGCGAGCTTCATGAAGAACTCGTCCCGTACCCGAGGCTCGTCCTCGGTCTCCTCGAACCAGGCGTGCAGCGCCTCGCGCCCGGCGTCGGTGAGGTGGTAGACCTTCTTGTTGGGCCGGCTGGACTGCTCGATGTCCTCGCCCTCGATCAGTCCCGACTTCTCGAGGCGGCCGAGGGTGACGTAGATCTGGCCGACGTTCGGCTGAGGGTACGCGGCGCCCAGCAGTTGCTCAAGGTCCTGCTTCAGCTCGTAGCCGTGGGCCGGGCCGCGGGCCAGGAGTGCCAGGAGGGGCAGGCGCACTCGTGCTGTCCTCCTGTCTGCTCAATGTGCTCCAGGCCCTAGTATCGCTCATACCTAACAGGTATACATGGCCTCTGATCCCGGGCGAGGGTGCCCGCGATGCCGGTGTACAGGGAGGAACCTATGCGGTGGATGCACGCCGCCGGTAGGGGCCTTCTCGTTCTCGTCGTGATCATGGCAGGGTACGTCGCCTCCGGCGCCCGTGCCGACGAGGGCGGCGCCCAGGGCCGCGGACCACTCACCCTGGCCACGGCCGGCGACCTCACCGGCTATCTCGGCCCGCTCCTGCGGGGCTGGAACCGCGCCCATCCCGGCGAGAAGGTCACGCTCGTCGAGCTGCCGGACTCCGCCGACGAGACCCATGCGCAGATGACCACCGACCTGCGCGGCGGCGACCGCGGCCGCTTCGACGTACTGAACATCGACGTCAACTGGACCTCGGAGTTCGCGGCGGCCGGCTGGATCCGCCCACTTCCCCGTGCCCGCTTCCCGCTGCGGAGCCTCCTGCCGCCGGTCGTGGACACGGCAACCTACGACGGACGCCTGTACGCCGTGCCGTACGTCACCAACGCCGGGCTCCTGCTGTACCGCAAGGACGTCCTCGCCGAGGAGGGCGTCCGGCCGCCGCGGACCTGGGCCGAGCTGGAGCACGACGCGAAGACGCTCGCGCCGAGGCACGGTCTGGGTGGTTACGCCGGCCAGTTCCTGCCCTACGAGGGCCTCACCGTCAACGCGGCCGAGGCCGTCTACTCGGCGGGCGGCACGATCCTCGGCGCCGAGGGCACCCGCGTCACCGTCGACTCGGCCGCCGCCCGCGAGGGCATCGGCTTCCTCGCGCGGGGGGTCCGGGAGGGCTGGATCCCGAAACAGGCGCTGACGTACAAGGAGGAGGAGTCCAAACAGGCCTTCCAGGACGGCCATCTGCTCTTCCTGCGCAACTGGCCCTACGTCTACGCCGTCGCCTCCGCCAAGGGGTCGAAGGTCGCCGGGAAGATCGGCGCGGTACCGCTGCCCGGGCCCGACGGGCCGGGGACGAGCGTCCTCGGCGGCTCCAACCTCGCGGTCAACGCCCACACCCGCCACCCAGACTCCGCCGCACGTCTGATCGCCTACCTCACCAGCGAGCCCGTCCAGCGCCAGGTGCTCACCCGCGGCGCACTGCCGCCGGTGCGCGCCGCGCTGTACGCGGATCCCGCGCTGGTGCGGCGGTTCCCCTATCTGCCGACCCTGCGTACCGCCGTCCTCACCGCCGCCCCGCGCCCCAAGAGCGCGCACTACGACCAGGTCAGCCTGGTGGTGCAGGCGGTCGTCCAGGACGCGCTCACCGGGCGCCTGACACCGGGGCAGGCCGTGCGCAGGCTGGCGCGCGAACTCGACGCGATCGCGCGCCGCTAGTCGGCTCCACGCGCCGCCGGTCGGCTCCACGCGCCGCCGGTCGGCTCCACGCGCCGCCGGTCGGCTCCACGCGCCGCCGGTCGGCTCCACGCGCCGCCGGTCATGCGTCGGGCGCCGCCGCCCACTCGATCCCGCGGATAGTTACGTGTTAAGTAACGCCACCATCACGACTGCGGTTGCCTTGTTCTGAAATGCCCTGATTCCAGAGGATGACCAGCCGGTAGCTTCCGTTCATTTCATTGACACCTGTGCGCGACGCCTACCTAACATGCATGCACAACAGCCCCCCTCAGAGACAGGTCCACAGGGTTGAACAGGCAACATTGGTGGCGCGACGCGGTGATCTACCAGGTGTACGTCCGCAGCTTCCTGGACAGCACCGGCGACGGCATCGGCGACCTGGCCGGCGTCCGGGCCGGCCTGCCGTACCTGAAGAAGCTCGGCGTCGACGGCATCTGGCTGAGCCCGTTCTACCCCTCGCCGCAGCACGACCACGGCTACGACGTGGCCGACTACCGCGGCGTCGACCCGGTCTTCGGCGACCTCGACGAGTTCGGCCTGCTCATGGCCGCCGCCCGGCGGCTCGGCATCAAGGTGCTCCTCGACATCGTCCCCAACCACTGCTCCAGCGAGCACCCGTGGTTCCGCGAGGCCCTGGCCGGCGCACCCGGCAGCCCGGCCCGCGCCCGCTTCCACTTCGCCGACGGCCGCGGCCCCGAGGGCGCCGAACCGCCCAACAACTGGCACGCCATGTTCGGCGGCCCGGCCTGGACCCGGGTCACGGAGCCCGACGGCCGCCCGGGCCAGTGGTACCTGCACATGTTCACGCCCGAGCAGCCCGACTGGAACTGGCGGGAACCGGAGATACCCGCGGAGTTCGACCGCGTCCTGCGGTTCTGGCTCGACCGCGGCGTGGACGGCTTCCGGATCGATGTGGCGGCCGGGCTGTACAAGCACCCCGAGCTGCCCGACTCCGACGACCCCGAGGCCGACGCCCGCACCCGCGACTCCGTCAACCCGCTGGCCTGGAACCGGCCCGAGGTGCACGACGTGTGGCGGCAGTGGCGCGCCACCTGCGAGGAGTACACCGCCCGGGACGGCCGCGAACGCCTCCTCGTCGGCGAGGTCTCCGTCCCCACCGCCCGCGAACACGCTCGCTACGTCCGCCCCGACGAACTCCACCAGGCCTTCTTCTTCGACCTGCTCGGCGCCCCCTGGGACGCCGAGGCCTTCCGCAAGGTCATCACCGAGGCCATGCAGGACATAGCCGGCACCGGCTCGACCGTCACCTGGGTCCTCAACAACCACGACCAGGTCCGCACCGTCACCCGGTACGGCGAACCCGCCGTCGAGGGCAGCGGCCTCGGCCCCGCCCGCGCCCGGGCCGCCGCCCTGCTGATGCTGGCGCTGCCCGGGGCCGCGTACATCTACCAGGGCGAGGAGCTGGGGCTGCCGGAGGTCGTCGACCTGCCCGACGACGTGCTGACCGACCCGATCTTCCACCGCACCGGCAGCCGCGCCCGCATCCGCGACGGCTGCCGGGTGCCGCTGCCCTGGTCCGGGCAGGCCTCCCCGTTCGGCTTCACCTCCGGCGCGGAGGGCGCCAAGCCGTGGCTGCCGCAGCCCGAGTACTTCGCCGAGTACGCCACCGACCGCGCCCTCGCCGACACCCGCTCCTTCTGGCACCTGTACCGCGACGGACTCCAGCTGCGGCACTCCCTGCCCCAGCTGGGCGAGGGCACGCTGCGCTGGCTGGACACCCAGCCCGGCGTCCTCGGCTTCGTGCGCGGCGACGGACTCGTCTGCGCCGTCAACTTCGGGACCGCACCCTCCCCCGCGCCGGTCTCCGGCACCCCCCTGCTCGCCAGCGGCCCCTGCCCGCCCGGCGTCCTGCCCGGCTCCACGGCGGCCTGGTGGCTGAACGACCTCTGATCCGCCGTCAACAACCACCCCTCGAAGGGACATCGACGATGATGCGACGACGTACGACCCTGCTCACCGCCTGCACCGCGGTCACCCTGGCCCTCTGCGCCACCGCCTGCGGCGGCGGCCCGGTCTCCGCGGGCGGCGGTGACAAGGCGCTCGGCGGCCAGACGGTCACCGTGGCCGGCGTCTGGACCGGCAGCGAGCTGAAGAACTTCCAGAAGGTGCTGGACGCCTTCACCGAGAAGACCGGCGCCAAGACCCGGTTCGTGTCCACCGGTGACAACGTCTCCACCGTCGTCGGCAGCAAGATCGAGGGCGGGAACGCACCCGACGTGGTGATGGTCCCGCAGGTCGGCGTGTTGCAGCAGTTCGCGAAGAAGGGCTGGCTGAAGCCGCTGTCCACCGCCACCGAGAAGTCCGTGGACGCCGGGTACGCGCCCGTCTGGAAGAAGTACGGCAGCGTCGACGGCACCCTCTACGGCCTCTACTTCAAGGCCGCCCACAAGTCCACCGTCTGGTACAGCCCCGAGGCGCTCACCCAGGCCGGGGTCCAGCCGCCGAAGACCTACGGCGAGCTGCTGAAGGCCGGGCACACGGTCTCCGACTCCGGTCTCGCCGCCTTCTCGGTGGCCGGAGAGGACGGCTGGACCCTCACCGACTGGTTCGAGAACGTCTACCTCTCCCAGGCCGGCCCCGAGAAGTACGACGCCCTCGCCGCCCACAAGCTGCCGTGGACCGACCCCAGCGTGGTGAAGGCGCTCACCACCCTCGGCAAGCTCTTCAAGGACAAGCAGCTCGTCGCCGGTGGCTCGAAGGGGGCCCTGGACACCGACTTCCCCGGCTCGGTGGAGAAGGTCTTCGGCCCCAAGCCCGAGGCCGGCATGGTCTACGAGGGCGACTTCGTCGCCGGGGTCGCCCACGACCAGTACGGGAAGTCGATCGGCAAGGACGCGAACTTCTTCCCCTTCCCCGCGGTCGACGGGGGCCGCGCACCGGTCGTCAGCGGCGGTGACGCGGCGGTCGTCCTCAAGGACGCCAAGAACGGCAAGGCCGGTATGAAGCTCCTGGAGTACCTGGCCACCCCGGAGGCGGCCGGCGTGTGGGCGAAGGCGGGCGGCTTCCTGTCCCCGAACAAGAAGCTCGGCCTCGACCAGTACGGCGACGACGTCACCCGCGCCACCGCCAAGTCCCTCGTCGGCGCCGGTGATTCGGTCCGCTTCGACATGTCCGACCAGGCGCCCGCGGCCTTCGGCGGCACCAAGGGCGCCGGCGAGTGGAAGCTGCTGCAGGACTTCCTGCGCGACCCGTCGGACCCGAAGGGCACCGCGGCGAAGCTCGAAGCCGCGGCGGCCAAGTCCTACCAGGACTGAGCGGCAGCACCATGACCGTCACCACACTCGAGAAGAAGCAGGCGGGCCGGCAGGCCGCCGGCGCGCCGCGCGGGCGCCGCGGCCGGCGGCGCGCCCGGCTCGGCGCCCTGCTCTTCGTCTTCCCCGCGCTGCTCCTGCTCGGCGCCCTCGTCGTCTACCCGGTGCTGTTCTCCGTCGGCCGAAGCTTCTTCGACGCCTCCGGCGCCCGGTTCGTCGGCGGCGACAACTACGCCGAGATGTTCCGGGACCCGGCCACGCTGAAGGCCGTCCGCAACACCACCATCTGGGTGGTCGTGGCCCCGGCCCTGCTCACCGGTCTCGGTCTGATCCTGGCCGTCCTGGTGGAGAAGGTCCGCTGGGCCACGGCGTTCAAGCTGCTCCTCTTCATGCCGATGGCGGTGTCCTTCCTCGCCGCCGGCATCATCTTCCGCCTCGCCTACGACCAGGACCCGGACAAGGGCGTGCTGAACGCGGCCGTCGTCTCCGTCCACGACGCCTTCACCGGGACACCGGCGTATCCGACGGCCCGGGGACGCCAGGGCCTGGTGACCCAGGACCGGGACGGCTCCTACGGCACGACCGCGGCGACGGGCCGCCCGGTGACGCTTCCCATGGTCGGCGTCCTGCCGGCGGACCTGCCCGGGGACGCGTCGCCCGCGTATCCCGCGGCCGGCGCGAAAGCCGCCGCCGACGAGCTGCGCGGTGTCGTCTGGCTGGACTTCACACCCGGCGGCGGAGGCAGGCAGGGCAAGGTCGACCGGCGGGAGAGCGGGCTGCCCGGCATGAAGGTCGAGGCGGTGCGGGACGGGAAGACGGTCGCGAGCACGACGACCGCGGCCGACGGCTCCTTCCGCATCCAGGGGCTCGACCAGGGCTCCTACACGGTGAAGCTGCCCGCCGCCAACTTCGCCGCGCCCTACCAGGGCGTCTCCTGGCTCGGTCCGGCCCTCGTCACCCCGGCGATCATCGGGGCGTACCTGTGGATCTGGACGGGATTCGCGATGGTGCTGATCGGCGCCGGCCTCTCCACGCTGCCCCGGGACACGCTGGAGGCGGCCCGGATGGACGGCGCGAACGAGTGGCAGATCTTCCGCCGGATCACGGTCCCGCTGCTCGCGCCCGTGCTCACGGTGGTCTTCGTGACCCTCGTGATCAACGTGATGAAGGTCTTCGACCTCGTCTACATCATCGCGCCCGGCCCGGTGCAGGAGGACGCCACCGTCCTCGCCACCCAGATGTGGCTCGTGTCCTTCGGCGGCGGCAACAACCAGGGACTCGGCAGCGCCCTCGGCGTGCTCCTGCTGCTCCTGGTGATCCCCGCGATGGTCTTCAACGTCCGCCGTTTCCGACAGAGTCAGCGATGAGGTCAGCGATGAGGAGTCAGCGATGAACGCGGTTCGGCGAGGTCTGGGCAACGCCCTGGTGCAGGCCTTCCTGGTGGTGCTCGGCCTGGTCTGGCTGACGCCGCTGGCCGGACTGTTCCTGTCCTCCATGCGGTCGGCGCAGGACACCGCGAAGGGCGGCTGGTGGACGGCCCTGGCCGGCCCCGGGCAATTGTCCTTCGACAACTACTCGGCGTTGCTGAAGAACTCCGGTATCACCCACGCCTTCTGGAACACCGTGCTGATCTCGGTGCCGGCGACCACCCTGGTCGTGGTGATCGCGGCGCTCGCCGGATACGCCTTCGCCTGGCTGGACTTCCCCTTGCGGGAGCCCCTGTTCCTGCTGGTGGTGGCCCTGCTGGTGGTGCCGGTGCAGATCGGTCTGCTGCCCGTGGCCAAACTCTTCGGGCAGCTCGGCCTGTTCGGCACCATCCCCGGCGTCGTCCTGTTCCACGTGGCCTACGGGCTGCCGTTCGCGGTGTTCCTGCTGCGCAACTACTTCGCCGAGATACCGAAGGAGATGCTGGAGGCGGCGCGGATGGACGGCGGCAGCGAATGGCGCATCTTCACGCGCCTCGTGCTGCCGGTGGGCCGCCCGGCCATCGCCTCGCTCGCCATCTTCCAGTTCCTGTGGGTCTGGAACGACATGCTGGTCGCGCTGCTCTTCGCCGACAGCTCGTCCCAGCCGCTGACCGTGGAACTCCAGTCCCAGATCCGCCAGTTCGGCAGCAACATCGACGTCCTGGCGCCCGGCGCCTTCCTGTCCCTCATCGTCCCGGTGGCGGTGTTCTTCGCCTTCCAGCGGCACTTCGTCCAGGGAGTGATGGCGGGCTCGGTCAAGTGACCGAGCCCGGCCCGTGGCGTCAGCCGTGGTAGGCGATGTAGCCGTTGCCGTCGCGGTCGTCGTGGGACTTGGTGTAGGCGTGGGTGTCGGCGTGGGCGCCGGACGGCTTGTACAGGTAGACGGTGTCCTTGTCGTTGTTCCAGATGAAGTTGCAGTTCTGGCGGTAGACGACGTTCTTGGCGTCCGAGTCCGTGCCGTGGCCCCCGCGCAGCTGGACGTAGTCGCCGGGCTGGAGGTAGTGGTCGGCGGCGAAGGTGAACCGGTTGCCGGTGGCGTCCTTGACGACGTACCCCTTCAGGTTCACCGTCGCCGTGCGCGAGTAGTTCTTGACCGTCAGGTACTCGCTCTTGCTGTTGCCCGTACGGCAGTTGTTGGAGTCCCGGCCTGGTGCGTCGTACTGGACGCCCTTGATCTTCAAGGACGACGAGTACTCGGTGGCCTGGGCCGGGCTCGCGACGACGACGGCGAGCGTTGCGGCCGTGACGGCGCCGGCGGCCAGGGCGAAGCGTATGCGCATGAGGTCCCCCCTCGATGGTGCGGATGGAGCGGCAGGAGCTTACACAAAGCATGGACGGCATGTGGCCGTATGGTGCAGGAAGTGTGAACTGCCTGATGGGGAGGGGGGAGTGGGGAGATGACGAAGCGGCGGGGAGCAACTCCCCGCCGCCTGCGTCGGATGTGCCTCAGGGCGAAGCCGGCGGATACAGCGAACGCGGCAGCTGCGAGGCCGCCGCCGCGTCCAGCAACCACAGTGTGCGCTGCCGGCCGTACGCGCCCGCCGCCGGGGCCTGGATCTCGCCCGCGCCCGACAGGGCGATGGCCGCGGCCTCGGCCTTGTCCTCCCCGGCCGCGAGCAGCCACACCTCGCGGGCCGAGCGGATCGCCGGGAGGGTGAGCGAGATGCGGGTGGGCGGCGGCTTCGGCGCGCCGTGCACACCGACCACCGTGCGCTCGGTCTCCCGTACGGCCGGCAGCTCCGGGAAGAGCGAGGCCACATGGGTGTCCGGCCCGACGCCCAGCATCAGCACGTCGAACGTCGGGACCGAGCCGTGGTTCTCCGGCCCGGAGGCCTTCGCCAGTTCCGCCGCGTAGGCTTCCGCGGCGGCCTCGACGTCCGCGCCGTACGGGCCGTCGGAGGCGGGCATGGCGTGCACGCGCTCCGGGTCCAGCGGCACGGAGTCCAGCAGGGCCTCGCGGGCCTGCGTGACATTGCGCTCGGGATCGCCCTCGGGCAGGAAACGCTCGTCGCCCCACCACAGGTCGAGGCGGCCCCAGTCGACGGCGTCCCGGGCGGGGGCCGCCGCCAGCGCGGCCAGCAGGCCGTTGCCGTTGCGGCCGCCCGTGAGGACCACGGACGCGGTACCCCGGGAGGCCTGCGCGTCCACGATCTTCGTGATGAGGCGGGCCGCGGCGGCCTGCGCCATCAGTTCCTTGTCGTGGTGGACGACCAACTGCGGAGTGCTCACTTCGCCGCTGCCTTCCTCGCCGGTGCCTTCTTCGCCGTCTTGGCCGCGGCCTTCTTCGCGGGTGCCTTCGCGGCCTCCTCGACCGGCTCCGGCTCGGCCCCGGCACCCGGCCCGACGGCCTCGGCGGCCCCCGGCCCAGCGCTCTCGGACTGCTGCTCCGGGACGGTGTGCAGCCGATCCACGCCGTAACGCAGCGCCGACGCGTAGGTGTCGTCCGGGTCGAGCCGGCGCAGCTCCTCCGCGATCAGCTCGGCGGTGTCCCGCCGGTTGAGCGCCACGGCGCGGGGTGGCTGCCCCTCGATGGACAGCGTCGCCAGCGATCCGTCCGCCCGGTCCAGGGCGATCGGGCCGCAGGTGGTGTCCATCCGGACGGCCGTCAGCCCCGGTCCGGGCGACAGCGACCGCCGCACCGGCACGTCCAGCCGGTCCGCCAGCCACATCGCCAGCAGCTCGCAGCTCGGGTTGAACTCCTCGCCCTCCACCTCGACGGCCTTCACCTCGCAGGTGACCTGGTCCAGGGCCGCCGCGAGCATCGAACGCCACGGCGTGATCCGGGTCCAGGACAGGTCGGTGTCGCCGGGCGTGTAGGCCTCGGCGCGGGCGGACAGCTCCCGCACCGGCTGCTCGGCGGTGTAGGTGTCGGTGACCCGGCGCTGGGCGAGCGCGCCCAGCGGGTCCTTCGCCGGGTCCGGCGGAGAGTTCACCGGCCACCACACGACCACCGGCGCGTCCGGCAGCAGCAGCGGCAGGACGACCGAGTCGGCCTGGTCGACCACCTCGCCGTACAGCCGGAGCACGACCGTCTCGCCCGTGCCCGCGTCCGCGCCCACCCGCACCTCGGCGTCGAGACGCGAGGACGTGCGGTCGCGCGGGCCTCGGGAGACCCGCTTGATGACCACGAGCGTGCGCGAGGGGTGCTCGCGCGAGGCGTCGTTGGCGGCCTTCAGCGAGTCGTAGGCGTTCTCCTCGTCGGTGACGATGACGAGGGTCAGGACCATGCCGACGGCGGGTGTGCCGATGGCCCGGCGGCCCCTGACGAGCGCCTTGTTGATTTCGCCGGCAGTGGTGTCGGTCAGGTCCATCTTCATGGCCGGCGCCAGCTCCGTCCGTCTCGTGCGAGCATCTCGTCCGCCTCGGCGGGGCCCCAGGTGCCCGACTTGTACTGGGCCGGCCTGCCGTGCTTGTCCCAGTAGTGCTCGATCGGGTCGAGGATCTTCCAGGACAGCTCGACCTCCTCCGTGCGCGGGAAGAGGTTGGCGTCGCCGAGCAGCACGTCCAGGATCAGGCGCTCGTACGCCTCCGGGCTGGACTCCGTGAACGACTCGCCGTAGGCGAAGTCCATGGAGACGTCCCGGATCTCCATCGAGGTGCCCGGCACCTTGGAGCCGAAGCGGACCGTGATGCCCTCGTCCGGCTGGACGCGGATGACGATCGCGTTCTGGCCCAGTTCCTCCGTCGCCGTGTGGTCGAAGGGGGAGTGCGGGGCCCGCTGGAAGACGACCGCGATCTCGGTGACCCGGCGGCCCAGCCGCTTGCCGGTGCGCAGGTAGAAGGGGACGCCCGCCCAGCGGCGGTTGTCGATCTCCACCTTGACCGCGGCGTAGGTGTCGGTCTTCGACCCCGGGTCGATGCCCTCCTCCTCGAGGTAGCCGACGACCTTCTCGCCGCCCTGCCACCCGGCCGCGTACTGGCCGCGCACACTGTGCCGGCCGAGGTCGTCGGGCAGCCGCACCGCGCCGAGCACCTTCTCCTTCTCCGCGGCCAGCGCGTCCGCGGAGAACGAGGCGGGCTCCTCCATGGCGGTGAGGGCCATGAGCTGGAGCAGGTGGTTCTGGATGACGTCACGGGCGGCGCCGATGCCGTCGTAGTAGCCGGCCCGGCCGCCGATGCCGATGTCCTCGGCCATGGTGATCTGCACGTGGTCCACGAAGGACCGGTTCCAGATCGGCTCGAACATCGTGTTCGCGAAGCGCAGCGCCAGTATGTTCTGGACGGTCTCCTTGCCGAGGTAGTGGTCGATCCGGAACACCTGGTCCGGTTCGAACACCTCGTGCACGACCTTGTTCAGCTCCTCGGCCGACTTCAGGTCGTGGCCGAACGGCTTCTCGATGACCGCGCGCCGCCAGGAACCGCCCGACTGGTCGGCCAGGCCGTGCTTCTTCAGCTGCTGGATGACCACCGGGAAGGCGCCGGGGGGCACCGACAGGTAGAAGGCGAAGTTGCCGCCCGTGCCCTGGGCCTTGTCCAGCTCGTCGATGGTCGCGCGCAGCCGCTCGAAGGCCTCGTCGTCGTCGAAGGTGCCCTGGACGAAGCGCATCCCCTGGATGAGCTGCTGCCAGACCTCCTCGCGGAACGGCGTGCGCGAGTGCTCCTTGACCGCGTCGTGCACGACCTCGGCGAAGTCCTCGTGCTCCCAGTCGCGGCGGGCGAAGCCCACCAGCGAGAAGCCCGGCGGCAGCAGACCCCGGTTGGCGAGGTCGTACACCGCGGGCATCAGCTTCTTGCGGGACAGATCGCCCGTGACGCCGAAGATGACCAGACCGGACGGCCCCGCGATGCGCGGGAGCCGTCGGTCGGCCGGGTCACGAAGCGGGTTGGCTCCGGAACCGGAAACGGGTGACAAATCAGCCCTCCGAGGGGGCAAGGCGCTCGAGCTCCGCCTGGGTCGACTTCAGCAGGTCGTTCCAGGACGCCTCGAACTTCTCGACGCCCTCCTCCTCCAGCACCCGGACCACGTCGTCGTACGAGACCCCGAGGTTCTCCAGGGCGTCGAGGTCGGCGCGGGCCTTCTCGTAGGTACCGGCGATCGTGTTGCCGGTGATCTCGCCGTGGTCCTCGGTGGCCTCCAGCGTGGCCTCCGGCATGGTGTTCACCGTGTTCGGCGCGACCAGCTCGGTGACGTACATGGTGTCCGGGTAGGCCGGGTCCTTCACGCCGGTCGACGCCCACAGCGGACGCTGCTTGTTGGCGCCCGCCTTCTCCAGCGCGTTCCAGCGGTCGGAGGAGAAGACCTCCTCGTACGCCTGGTAGGCGAGACGCGCGTTGGCCACGGCCGCCTTGCCGCGCAGCGCCGCGGCCTCGTCGGTGCCGATCTCGTTCAGGCGCTTGTCGATCTCGGTGTCCACACGGGACACGAAGAAGGACGCCACCGAGTGGATCTTCGACAGGTCCAGGCCGCGCTCCTTGGCCTTCTCGAGGCCGGAGAGGTACGCGTCCATGACGGCCCGGTACCGCTCCAGGGAGAAGATCAGCGTGACGTTGACGCTGATGCCGAGGCCGATGACCTGCGTGATCGCCGGGATGCCCGCCATCGTGGCCGGGATCTTGATGAGGGTGTTCGGGCGGTCGACGAGCCAGGCCAGCTGCCGGGCCTCGGCGACGGTCGCCTTCTCGTTGTGCGCGAGGCGCGGGTCGACCTCGATGGAGACCCGTCCGTCCTTGCCGCCGGTGGCGTCGAAGACGGGGCGCAGGATGTCGGCGGCGTCGCGGACGTCCGCCGTGGTGATCATGCGGATGGCCTCTTCGACGGTGACCTTGCGGGCGGCGAGGTCGGAGACCTGCTGGTCGTAGCCGTCGCCCTGCGAGATCGCCTTCTGGAAGATCGTCGGGTTGGTGGTGACGCCCACGACGTGCTGCTGGTCGATCAGCTCGGCGAGGTTGCCGGACGTGATCCGCTTGCGCGACAGGTCGTCCAGCCAGATCGCGACGCCTTCTTCGGAGAGGCGCTTGAGTGCGTCTGTCATGGAATTACATCTCCTACGTGTCGTATGTGAGCGTCAGCGCTGGGCGGCGGCGATGGATTCCCGGGCCTTGGCGGCCACGTTCTCGGCAGTGAAGCCGAACTCGCGGAAGAGCACCTTGCCGTCGGCGGAAGCACCGAAGTGCTCCAGGGAAACGATGCGGCCGGCGTCCCCCACGTACTTGTGCCAGGTCAGCCCGATGCCCGCCTCCACGGCGACACGGGCCTTCAGGGACGGCGGCAGCACGGATTCCCGGTACCCCTGGTCCTGCTGCTCGAACCACTCCACGCACGGCATCGACACCACCCGGGTGGGGACGCCCTCGGCCTGGAGCCGCTCACGGGCCTCGACGGCCACGTGCACCTCGGAACCGGTCGCGATCAGCACGACCTGCGCCTCGCCGCCCTCGGCCTCGAAGAGGACGTAGCCACCGCGGGCGGCGTCCTCGTTCGGCTCGTAGGCCGGCACACCCTGGCGGGTCAGGGCGAAGCCGTGCGGCTGGCCCTTGCCGAACTCCTTCGTGTACCGCCCGAGAACCTCGCGCCAGGCGATCGCGGTCTCGTTGGCGTCCGCCGGGCGGACGACGTTCAGGCCCGGGATGGCGCGCAGCGAGGCCAGGTGCTCGACCGGCTGGTGGGTGGGGCCGTCCTCGCCGAGACCGATGGAGTCGTGCGTCCACACGTACGTCACCGGCAGGTGCATCAGGGCCGACAGGCGCACCGCGTTGCGCATGTAGTCGGAGAAGACGAGGAACGTGCCGCCGTAGACCCGGGTGTTGCCGTGCAGCGTGATGCCGTTCAGCTCCGCGCCCATGGAGTGCTCGCGGATACCGAAGTGGATCGTGCGCCCGTACGGGTTGGCCTCGGGCAGCGGGTTGCCCTCGGGGAGGAAGGAGCTGTCCTTGTCGATCGTGGTGTTGTTCGACCCGGCGAGGTCGGCGGAGCCGCCCCACAGCTCGGGGATGACCGCGCCGAGCGCCTGCAGCACCTTGCCGGAGGCGGCTCGCGTGGCGACCGCCTTGCCCGGCTCGAAGATCGGGAGCTTCTCCTCCCAGCCGGTGGGCAGCTCGCCCTTGCTGATGCGGTCGTACTCGGCGGCGCGCTCGGGGTTCGCCTCCCGCCATGCCTGGAAGGGCTTGTCCCACTCGGCCTTGGCCCGGCGGCCCCGGTCGAGGGCGCCGCGGGTGTGGGCGAGCACCTCGTCGTCGACCTGGAAGGACTTCTCGGGGTCGAAGCCGAGGACGCGCTTGGTGGCCGCGACCTCCTCCTCGCCCAGCGCCGAGCCGTGCGCGGCCTCGGTGTTCTGGGCGTTCGGGGCCGGCCAGGCGATGATCGAGCGCATCGCGATGAAGGACGGCCGGTCGGTGACCCGCTTGGCCTCCTGGATCGCGGCGAAGATCGCCTCCGGGTCCAGGTCGCCGTCCTCCTTGGCGGCCACGCGCTGGACGTGCCAGCCGTAGGCCTCGTACCGCTTGACGGTGTCCTCGGAGACGGCCGTCTCGGTGTCGCCCTCGATCGAGATGTGGTTGTCGTCCCACAGCAGGACCAGGTTGCCCAGCTTCTGGTGGCCGGCCAGCGAGGACGCCTCGGCGGAGATGCCCTCCTGCAGGCAGCCGTCACCGGCGATGCAGAAGACGAAGTGGTCGAAGGGGGACTCGCCCTGAGGGGCCTCCGGGTCGAACAGACCGCGCTCGTAGCGGGCTGCCATCGCCATGCCCACCGCGTTGGCCACGCCCTGGCCCAGCGGGCCGGTGGTGGTCTCGACGCCCCTGGTGTGCCCGTACTCCGGGTGGCCCGGGGTCTTCGATCCCCAGGTGCGGAAGGACTCCAGGTCCTCCAGCTCCAGGCCGAAGCCGGCCAGGTAGAGCTGCGTGTAGAGGGTCAGGGACGAGTGGCCGGCGGACAGCACGAAGCGGTCGCGGCCGACCCACTCCGGGTCGGCCGGATCGTGCCGCATCACCTTCTGGAAGAGGGTGTAGGCGGCGGGGGCCAGGCTCATCGCCGTACCGGGATGGCCGTTGCCGACCTTCTGTACGGCGTCGGCGGCCAGGACGCGGGCGGTGTCCACGGCCCGCTGGTCCAGGTCGGTCCACTCAAGGTCTGTGGTGGTCGGCTTGGTGCTCACCCTGGGTCAGGGCTCCTCTCCACATGTCGGTCGCCGGTCTTCGGGGCATGCGCCCACCCGGCCGCCGGCGTGCTTCTGCCCGCCGGCCGCTGTCGAGCCTACCCCCGTAAGGACGTGCGTTTTTTCGACTGTTTCCAGACTGCCGGGACTCCGTGCGATCCGCCTCCCGACTGGCCGACAAGGCATTTGGCACATGAATACGGAGCCGCTCATCTGACTGCTCAATCGAGCCCCTTGACCCCTCTTCTGTGCTGCCCGCCAACACGAGCCCACCCCCGCGAAGGGCGGGGTATGGGCAACGTCTAAAGTGGCGTGGTACGCGCGAGCCTTTACCGGTACTTCACACGGGAGGGCTTGCTGGGATGTCTCTGTCAGGGGTGTGCGTGACGGCCGTCGAATCCCGTCCTGGGGGCACCTCCCAGGCCTTCAAGGCCCTGGGGGAGGGTGCGCTCGGCGATGCGGGCCAGGGCCCGGCTCATCGGCCGTTCGGGGCCCGCGTCAAGGCGTTCGTGGCGCTGACCAAGCCGCGGATCATCGAGTTGCTGCTCATCACCACCGTTCCGGTGATGTTCCTGGCGCAGCAGGGTGTGCCCGACCTGAGGCTGGTCCTGCTCACCTGCGTCGGCGGCTACCTCTCCGCGGGTGGCGCCAACGCGCTGAACATGTACATCGACCGGGACATCGACGCGCTCATGGACCGCACCGCGCAACGGCCGCTGGTGACCGGCATGGTCAGCCCGCGCGAGTGCCTGGCCTTCGGCATCACCCTCGCCGTCGTCTCGACGCTGCTGTTCGGGCTCACCGTCAACTGGCTGAGCGCCTGGCTGTCACTCGGGGCGCTCCTTTTCTACGTCGTCGTCTACACGATGCTCCTCAAGCGGCGTACCTCGCAGAACATCGTCTGGGGCGGTATCGCCGGGTGCCTGCCGGTGCTGATCGGCTGGTCCTCGGTCACGAACTCGATGTCCTGGGCGCCGGTCGTCCTCTTCCTCGTCATGTTCTTCTGGACCCCGCCGCACTACTGGCCGCTGTCCATGAAGGTGCGGGAGGACTACGCGCGCGTGGGCGTGCCGATGCTGCCGGTCATCGCCTCCAACAAGGTGGTCGCCCGGCAGATCGTCATCTACAGCTGGGTGATGGTCGCCGTCTCGCTGCTGCTGACCCCGCTCGGCTACACCGGCTGGTTCTACACCGTGGTCGCCCTCGCGGCCGGCGGCTTCTGGCTCTGGGAGGCGCACGGCCTGCAGAACCGGGCGAAGGCCGAGGTGACCGGGGGCAAGCTGAAGGAGATGCGGCTCTTCCACTGGTCGATCACCTACGTGTCGATCCTCTTCGTCGCCGTCGCGGTGGACCCCTTCCTGCGATAGCGCCCTTCTGCGCCGGCGGGAGGGGTGCGTGGTCAAGGCCACGCACCCCTCCCGTCGCCGTTCGATCTACTCGTCGGTAGCATCCTGGCCATGGCAGACACGCAGCAGGTTGACCCGAAGGCAGACGCCAAGTCCGAGCGGCAGGTGGCGAAGCTCGTCCGGCGGATCGGCGCCTTCTCCAAGGCCCACGGCGGCGCCGAGGGCCAGGTGGCCCATCTCGGCGAGCGCGGTGCCCGGATCGTGCTCGTCGGCGAGGACGGCGGCTGGGGCGATCTGGTGGCACCGAGCACGGCGATCGCCGAACAGGCGGTGGCCCAGGCCGGCATCACCGTCCACGAGTCCTTCGACGGCGAGTTCGCGGCGAAGGTGAAGACGGGCCCGTACGAGTGGAAGCGGATGGCGGGCATGCAGATCGGCGGATGACCCGGGTGCGCCGGTCGCCCGGTGGCGTGTGATCGGCGGTGATCCGGTCACGTGGGTCGCCCGGTTGCACGTGATCGGCGCATGACGCAGGTATCCCGGTCGCTCCGTTTCCGTGCGCCCCCCCGGGACGATTTCGCGCGCCCCTTCCGGTCGGCCGCCGCCACCTGAACCCCGAGTCACCCGTTAGGACGGGCAAGGCAGCACAGCGCGTCCTCACGGGAGCCGGAATGATCGAAACGCCGTCCCTCGTGGACCAGTACTGCCACGGAGTGCTGCGCACCGAGCTGGGCCTCGGCACCTTCGAGGCCCAACTGGCCCGCACCGAGGGACCGCCGGCGCCGGGCACCACCCTCTTCGACACCCAGACGGGCTTCGCGGTACGGCGCTGGTGCCCGCCCCTGCTCGGCCTGGAACCGCACTGCCCGCCCGCCCGCTATCTGGCCCGGCGCCGGGAACTGGGCGTCCTGGAAGCGGGCCGCCGGCTGCTGCGGGGCAGCGGGATCACCACCTACCTCGTCGACACCGGCCTGCCCGGTGACCTCACCGGCCCCGCCGAGATGGCCTGTGACGGCGGCGCGGTGGCGCGCGAGGTCGTCCGTCTCGAACTGCTGGCGGAGCAGGTCGCCGACACCTCCGGCACCGTGGAGTCCTTCCTCGCCAACCTCGCCGAGTCCGTACACGGCGCCGCCGCGAACGCGGTCGCCTTCACCTCGGTCGCCGGCCTCCGGCACGGTCTGGCCCTGGCTCCCGAGCCACCGGGAGCGGGGGAGGTGCGGGGCGCGGCGGGCCGCTGGCTGACCGGCCGGCGGGTCGGCGGCCCGCTGACCGATCCGGTCCTGCTCAGGCATCTGCTGTGGATCGCGGTCGCCTCCGGGCTGCCACTGCAACTGCACGCCGGGCTCGGCGAGGTCGGCGCCCGTACCGACCGCACGGATCCGGTGCTGCTCACCGACTTCGTGCGGGCCACGGCCGGCCTCGGCACCGATCTGATCCTGCTGCACGGCTACCCGTACCACCGCCACGCCGCCCATCTGGCCGGTGTCTTCCCGCACGTCTACGCCGACTCGGGCGCCGCGCTCGTCCGCACCGGCGCCCGCGCGGCCACGGTCCTCGCGGAGATCCTGGAGCTGGCCCCCTTCGGCAAGATCCTCTTCTCCACCGGCGCCCACGGCCTGCCCGAACTGCACGTCGTCGGGGCCCGCCTGTTCCGCGAGGCCCTGGGCCGGGTCCTGGGCACCTGGGTCGCCGAGGGCGCCTGGTCCCTGGAGGACGCCCAGCGGGTCGCCCGGATGCTCGCGGCGGACAACGCGTGCCGGGTGTACGGGCTGGACCGGCACGTCCCCTCGCCGGTCACCCCGTACGGGTGAATCAGGCGCGCGTGCCGACCGTCATCTCGGCCGCGGGGCCGGGCAGGTCCAGGCCGGCCGCCGGGCGCTCGCGCAGCGACAGCAGGACGCGCAGGACGCCGATCCAGATCAGGCACGAGCCGAGCATGTGCAGGCCGACCAGGACCTCGGGCAGATGCGTGAAGTACTGCGCGTAACCGATCACGCCCTGGGCGAGCAGGACGAGGAACAGCTCCCGGGTCCGCGCCAGCGGTCCCGCGGGCGCGTCCACCGCCTTCAGCACGAACCACAGCGCGAAGGTCAGCGTCACCACGATCCAGGCGAGCACCGCGTGCAGCTTGGCCACGGTCTCCCAGTCGATGTGGATGCGGTCCACCTCGCTGGAGTCACCCGCGTGCGGTCCGGCACCGGTCACCACCGTGCCCACCGCGATGAGCAGCACGGTCGCGGCCACCAGGAACCACACCAGCTGCTGCACCGCCTTGCCGACCAGCGGACGCGGCGCGGTGTCGCCCTCGCGGGTGCGCTGCCACGTCACCGTCGCGACGGCGATCAGGGCCGTGGAGAGCAGGAAGTGCGCGGCGACCGTGTACGGGTTGAGGCCGACCAGCACCACGATGCCGCCGAGCACCGCGTTGCCCATGACCACCCAGAACTGCGCCCAGCCCAGCCGGGTCAGTCCGCGCCGCCACGGCTTCTCGGAGCGGGCCGCGACGATGGCCCAGCCGACGGCCGCGCACAGCACGTACGTCAGCATGCGGTTGCCGAACTCGACGATCCCGTGGAAGCCCATCTCCCGGGTGGTGGTCAGCGAGTCGTCGGTGCAGGTCGGCCAGGTCGGGCAGCCCAGGCCGGAGCCGGTCAGGCGTACGGCGCCGCCGGTGACGACGATGACCACCGACATGACGAGCGCGGCGAGCGCCGCCCGCCGGACGGTCCGGGGGTCCGGGGTCCACCGGTCGGCGATGAAGGCGAGCGGATTACGCAGGGCCGCCTGGGCGTCGGCGGGGGTCAGCTTTGGCACGCGCACCATGGTAGGCCGCCGCTTGTGCACGCGTTCACGAGGGTCACCCCAAGCGTGGTCACGCGGGTCGTGCCAGGCGTGGTCACGAGGGTCGCGCCAAGCGTGGTCACGCGGGTCGCCCCAGGCGTGGTAACGAGGGTCGTGCCAGGCGTGGTCACGCGGGTCGTGCCAGGCGCGTTCACGAGGGTCGCCCCAAGCGTGGTCACGCGGGTCGCGCCCGGCCGAGGGGGCTCACTCCCAGCGGAAGAACCTGCCCGCGGCCGCCAGCCCGAGCACCGCCCACACCGCGAGGACGCCCAGGTCGCCCCACGGCATCCCGGCGCCGTGCTGGAGCACGTCGCGCAGGCCGTCCGAGAGGGCCGAGATCGGCAGCAGCCCGAGGACGTGCTGTCCGGCCGAGCCGAACCTCTCCAGCGGGACGATCACCCCGCCGCCCACGAGCAGCAGCAGGAACACCAGGTTGGCGGCGGCCAGCGTGGCCTCGGCCTTCAAGGTGCCCGCCATCAGCAGTCCGAGCCCGGAGAAGGCGGCCGTGCCGAGGACCAGCAGAAGCAGCACGGCGACCGGGTCACCGTGCGGGGACCAGCCCAGCGCGAAGGCGATCACCGTCAGCAGGATCACCTGGAGGACCTCGGTGACCAGCACGGACGCCGTCTTCGCGGCCATCAGGGCCCAGCGGGGCAGCGGGGAGGACGCGAGCCGCTTCAGGACGCCGTAGCGGCGCTCGAAGCCGGTCGCGATGGCCTGCCCGGTGAACGCCGTCGACATCACGGCCAGGGCCAGGATGCCCGGCGCGAGGAAGTCCACGGCCTTGCCCGTGCCGGTGTCGACGACGTCCACGGAGCTGAACAGCACCAGCAGCAGGGTGGGGATCACGACCGTCAGCAGCAGCTGCTCGCCGTTGCGCAGCAGCATCTTCGTCTCCAGCACCGCCTGCGACGTGATCATGCGGGACAGGGGCGCGGCGCCCGGCTTCGGGGTGTAGGTGCCCGAGGCGGTGGTCATGAGCGCAGCTCCTTGCCGGTCAGTTCGAGGAAGACGTCCTCCAGGGTGTGCCGCTCCACCGAGATCCGGTCCGGCATCACCCCGTGCTGGGCACACCACGAGGCCACCGTGGCGAGCAGTTGCGGGTCGACCTTGCCGGTCACACGGTAGGCGCCCGGGGTCAGCTCGGCGGCCGTGCAGTCGGCCGGGAGCGCCTTGAGCAGGGAGCCCACGTCGAGCCCGGGACGGCCGGTGAAGCGCAGGGTGTTCTCGGCGCCGCCCCTGCACAGCTGCTCCGGGGAGCCCTGGGCGATGACCCGGCCGCCGTCGATGATCGCCACGTCGTCGGCGAGCTGCTCGGCCTCGTCCATGTGGTGCGTGGTGAGGATCACCGCGACGCCGTCGGCACGCAGGTCCCGCACCAGGTCCCAGGTGGCCCGGCGGGCCTGCGGGTCGAGGCCGGCCGTCGGCTCGTCCAGGAACACCAGCTCCGGGCGGCCCACGACGGCCATGGCGAGCGCGAGCCGCTGCTGCTGGCCGCCGGACAGCCGCCGGTACGCGGTCCGGCCGCAGGAGCCGAGGCCCAGCCGTTCGATCAGCGCGTCCACGTCCAGCGGGTGCGCGTGCAGTCCGGCGACGTGACGCAGCATCTCGTCGGCTCTGGCGCCCGAGTACACACCGCCCGACTGGAGCATCACGCCGATACGGGGCCGCAGCTCGGCGGAGTTCCGTACCGGGTCGAGGCCCAGGACGCGCACCGTGCCGGAGTCCGGCCTCCGGTACCCCTCGCAGGTCTCGATCGTGGTCGTCTTCCCCGCCCCGTTGGGGCCGAGTACGGCCGTCACTCCGGCCTGGGCCGCCAGGTCGAGGCCGTCCACCGCGGTCTTCGTGCCGTACCGCTTCACCAGGGCCTGGACCTGGACCACGGGCTCACTTCGCATGGGTCCAGAGTCTAGGGAGACCGCTTGCCGTTCAGGCGCGGGGGTGGCGGAACTGCTCGGGACGGGGGCGGTGCAGCGGCAGCCAGCGCTCGGCGTAGGCCACCGCGTCCGCCAGCGGGAACAGCCGTGTCTCGGCCGCGCCCACCTTCCCCCGCAGGACGGGCCGGTCCCGTTCGAAGTCGTGCCCCAGCTCGTCGAAGCGGTCGGAGGTGATGGAGACCTCGACGACCGTCTCCCAGCCGCCGCCGGGAGCGGGCCGGCCGACCTCTACGCGGGGCGACGGCGTCCGGTACTCGGCGAGGTGGAAGCCGGTGCAGGCGTCGTAGCCCGCGCCGAGGAGCAGCACCCGGGCGCCCAGCTTCTCCAGCCGGGCCAGCGGGCTGCGCTCGCCGAGCCGGCAGTCGGGCGCATGGCCCTCGGTGATCTCCCGCGCCTGTGGGCCGACGGCCGCGAAGGACGTCTGCGGATGGGCGCTGCGCAGCGCGCCGGGCCAGGTCCGCAGCGTCTCGGGGACGACGCCGACTCCGCGCGTGGGGGTGATCAGCGGGTCGTACGGCGGCATGGTGGCCCGGATGCGCTCCCACCACTCCTCGGGGACCGGCGGGTTCCCCCACACGGCCGGGTCGGACTGGTCACCGGTCTGGGTGGGGACCACGAGGGTGCCGCGCGGCCCGAGCGCGTCGAGGATGCCCTGGACGACGGCGACGGCGCCTCCGTTGACCCAGCCGAGGGAACTGAGCGAGGAATGTGCGAGGAGGGTCTCGCCACTCTCCACTCCAAGCATCCGCAGCTGTGCAGCGACTGCGTCCCGGGTGACGAGAGGGCCGGTCGGAGGGGGTGTGGACATGGCCCGGGAGTCTTCCGGAAGGAGGCTCGCGGCGCCAGCGCGTAAACCGCGCCGACGTGCGGAGATGATCGATCAGAAGATCGTTTCCGCAGGTCAGATTAGGTATACCTAAGTGACGCAGGGCACCGGTCGATGATCCGGACGCCGCTTGTCAGGCTCCGAGGAATTACGCAACAATGGCGTTGTGAAAAACGTCGGCGAGGCTCGGGAGACCCCGATGGGGACCCCCCAGGAGGAGCTCGCGGCCGGGTCGCGGTCGGATCATTCGACGCGCAACCGGGTCGCGCGGTCGATCCTGGACCACGGCCCGTCGACCGTCGCCGATCTCGCCGGCCGGCTGGGGCTCACCCAGGCGGCCGTCCGGCGCCACCTGGACGCGCTGGTCGCCGACGACGTCGTGCAGGCCCGCGAGCAGCGGGTGTACGGCACGCGCACCCGTGGCCGCCCGGCCAAGGTCTTCGCGCTCACCGACTGCGGCCGCGACGCCTTCGACCAGTCGTACGACAAGCTGGCCGCGGACGCCCTGCGCTGGATCGCCGAGCGCGAGGGCGGGCCGGAGGCGGTCGCCGCCTTCGCCCGCGCCCGGATCGCCGCCCAGGCGGGCGCGTACCGCCAGGCGATCGAGAGCGTGAGCCCCGACAAACGCGCCGAAGCGCTGGCCAAGGCGCTGAGCGCCGACGGGTACGCTGCTACGGCGCGGAGCGCACCGGTCGGCGAGCAGCTCTGCCAGCACCACTGCCCGGTCGCCCACGTCGCGGAACAGTTCCCGCAGCTGTGCGAGGCGGAGACCGAGATCTTCGCCGAGCTGCTGGGTACCCACGTCCAGAGACTGGCGACCATCGCGCACGGCGACGGCGTCTGCACGACGTTCATCCCCAAGATTTCCACTGACGCACCTGCAAGTACGGCCGGGAGGAACCCCGCATGACTCTCCCCACGGAGACTGCTCACCCCGAACTCGAGGGCCTGGGCAAGTACGAATACGGCTGGGCCGACTCCGACGTGGCTGGTGCGTCCGCGCGCCGTGGCCTGAACGAGGACGTCGTCCGCGACATCTCGGGCAAGAAGGCCGAGCCGGAGTGGATGACGAAGCTGCGCCTCAAGGGCCTGCGGCTCTTCGACAAGAAGCCCATGCCGAACTGGGGCTCGGACCTCTCCGGCATCGACTTCGACAACATCAAGTACTTCGTGCGCTCCACGGAGAAGCAGGCGGAGTCCTGGGAGGACCTGCCCGAGGACATCAAGAACACCTACGACAAGCTGGGCATCCCCGAGGCCGAGAAGCAGCGCCTGGTCGCCGGCGTCGCCGCCCAGTACGAGTCGGAGGTCGTCTACCACCAGATCCGCGAGGACCTGGAGGAGCAGGGCGTCATCTTCCTGGACACCGACACCGCCCTGAAGGAGCACCCGGAGCTCTTCAAGGAGTACTTCGGCACGGTCATCCCGGTCGGTGACAACAAGTTCGCCTCGCTGAACACCGCCGTGTGGTCGGGCGGCTCCTTCATCTACGTGCCGAAGGGCGTGCACGTCGAGATCCCGCTCCAGGCCTACTTCCGCATCAACACGGAGAACATGGGCCAGTTCGAGCGGACGCTGATCATCGTCGACGAGGACGCCTACGTCCACTACGTCGAGGGCTGCACCGCGCCGATCTACAAGTCGGACTCCCTGCACTCCGCGGTCGTCGAGATCATCGTGAAGAAGGGCGCCCGCTGCCGCTACACGACCATCCAGAACTGGTCGAACAACGTCTACAACCTGGTCACCAAGCGCGCCGTGGCGTACGAGGGCGCGACCATGGAGTGGATCGACGGCAACATCGGCTCCAAGGTGACGATGAAGTACCCGGCCGTCTACCTGATGGGCGAGCACGCCAAGGGCGAGACGCTCTCCATCGCCTTCGCGGGCGAGGGCCAGCACCAGGACGCCGGCTCCAAGATGGTCCACATGGCGCCGAACACGTCCTCCAACATCGTCTCCAAGTCGGTGGCGCGCGGTGGTGGCCGTACCTCCTACCGCGGTCTGGTCGAGATCGGCGAGGGCGCGGCCGGATCCAAGTCGAACGTGCTGTGCGACGCGCTGCTCGTCGACACCATCTCCCGCTCCGACACGTACCCCTACGTGGACGTCCGCGAGGACGACGTGTCCATGGGCCACGAGGCGACCGTCTCCAAGGTCTCCGAGGACCAGCTCTTCTACCTGATGAGCCGCGGTCTGAGCGAGTTCGAGGCGATGGCGATGATCGTGCGCGGCTTCGTCGAGCCGATCGCCAAGGAGCTGCCCATGGAGTACGCCCTCGAACTCAACCGGCTGATCGAGCTGCAGATGGAAGGCGCGGTCGGCTGAGGCCCCGCACTTCCGGACGACAGCCAGCGAAACTGACGCAGGAAAGAGAGCAGACCGACAGCCATGGCTGAGGCTCAGAACTACCCGGTCGGATCCACCACCGCCGGCCAGATCGCGGTGGCCGCCGAGTCGACCGTCGCCACGCGCATGAGCGCGCCCCCGTCCTTCGACGTGGCGGACTTCCCCGTCCCCCACGGCCGTGAGGAGGAGTGGCGGTTCACGCCGCTGGAGCGGCTGCGCGGGCTGCACGACGGCACCGCGGTCGCCACCGGCGACGGCGTGAAGGTGGACGTCCAGGCCCCCGAGGGTGTGCGCGTCGAGACCGTCGGCCGCGACGACGCCCGCATCGGCAGGGCCGGCGCCCCGGTGGACCGCGTCGCCGCCCAGGCCTACTCGGCCTTCGAGAAGGCCGGCGTGGTCACCGTCCCCAAGGAGACGGTGCTCACCGAGCCGATCCGCATCGCCGTGCACGGCGAGGGCGGGGTCGCCTACGGCCACCAGGTCGTGGAGCTGGAGGCCTTCGCCGAGGCCGTCGTCGTCATCGACCACACCGGTGACGCCGTGCTCGCCGCCAACGTCGACTACATCCTGGGCGACGGCGCCAAGCTGACCGTCATCTCCGTCCAGGACTGGGACGACAAGGCCGTCCACGTGGGCCAGCACAACGCGCTGATCGGCCGGGACGCCACCTTCAAGTCGTTCGTGGTCACCTTCGGCGGCGACCTGGTGCGCCTGCACCCGCGCGTCGCCTACGCCGGTACCGGCGGCGAGGCCGAGCTGTTCGGTCTGTACTTCACCGACTCCGGCCAGCACCAGGAGCACCGCCTCCTCGTCGACCACAACACCCCGCACTGCAAGTCCAACGTCATGTACAAGGGCGCGCTGCAGGGCGAGAGCGCGCACGCCGTGTGGATCGGCGACGTGCTGATCGAGGCGAAGGCCGAGGGCACCGACACCTACGAGATGAACCGCAACCTCGTCCTCACGGACGGCGCGCGCGTCGACTCGGTGCCGAACCTGGAGATCGAGACCGGCGAGATCGTCGGCGCCGGTCACGCCTCCGCCACCGGCCGCTTCGACGACGAGCAGCTCTTCTACCTGATGGCCCGCGGCATCCCGGAGCACGAGGCCCGCCGCCTGGTGGTCCGCGGCTTCTTCGCCGGGCTGGTCCAGCAGATCGGTGTCGCCGACATCGAGGAGCGCCTGCTCGCCAAGATCGCGGAGGAGCTGGAGGCCTCGGTCGCATGACCTTCGTACGCGCCTGCGGGCTGAGTGAGCTGGACGAGGACACCCCGAAGCGGGTGGAACTCGACGGCACGCCGGTCTCGGTCGTGCGGACCGAGGGCGAGGTGTTCGCGATCCACGACATCTGTTCCCACGCGAACGTCTCCCTCTCCGAGGGCGAGGTGGAGGACTGCCAGATCGAGTGCTGGCTGCACGGCTCCTCCTTCGACCTCCGCACCGGAAAGCCGTCCGGCCTCCCCGCGACGCGCCCCGTCCCCGTATACCCCGTAAAGATCGAAGGGGACGACGTTCTCGTCTCCGTCACCCAGGAGTCCTGAGGCACCCATGGCAACGCTTGAAATCCGAGACCTGCACGTCACCGTCGAGGCCGACAACGCCACGAAGGAGATCCTCAAGGGCGTCGACCTCACCGTGAAGCAGGGCGAGACGCACGCCATCATGGGCCCCAACGGCTCGGGCAAGTCGACCCTCGCCTACTCCCTCGCGGGTCACCCGAAGTACACGATCACCGGCGGCACCGTGCTGCTCGACGGCGAGGACGTCCTGGAGATGTCCGTCGACGAGCGCGCCCGCGCCGGCCTCTTCCTGGCGATGCAGTACCCGGTCGAGGTCCCCGGCGTCTCGGTCTCCAACTTCCTGCGCACCTCCGCCACCGCCGTCCGCGGCGAGGCCCCCAAGCTGCGCACCTGGGTGAAGGAGGTCAAGGAGGCCATGGAGCGCCTCAACATGGACCCCTCTTTCGCCGAGCGCAACGTGAACGAGGGCTTCTCCGGCGGTGAGAAGAAGCGGCACGAGATCCTCCAGCTCGAGCTGCTCAAGCCGAAGGTCGCGATCCTCGACGAGACCGACTCCGGCCTGGACGTCGACGCGCTCCGCATCGTCTCCGAGGGCGTCAACCGCGTCCGCGAGACCGGCGAGGTCGGCACCCTCCTGATCACGCACTACACGCGCATCCTGCGCTACATCAAGCCCGACTTCGTCCACGTCTTCTCCGCCGGCCGCATCGTCGAGTCCGGCGGCGCCGAGCTGGCCGACAAGCTGGAGAACGAGGGCTACGAGGCATACACGAAGGGTGGCGTATCCGCGTGACACAGCTGCCGGGCCTCCTCGACACAGAGGCGATCCGCAAGGACTTCCCCATCCTGGACCGACTGGTCCACGACGACCGGAAGCTCGTCTACCTGGACAACGCGGCGACCTCGCAGAAGCCGCGCCAGGTACTGGACGCCCTGAGCGAGTACTACGAGCGCTACAACGCCAACGTCCACCGCGGTGTGCATGTGCTCGCCGAGGAGGCCACGGCGCTGTACGAGGGCGCGCGCGACAAGGTCGCGGAGTTCGTCAACGCGCCCAGCCGCGACGAGGTGATCTTCACCAAGAACGCCTCCGAGTCGCTGAACCTCGTGGCGAACATGCTGGGCTGGGCCGACGAGCCCTACCGCGTGGACCACGAGACCGAGATCGTCATCACGGAGATGGAGCACCACTCCAACATCGTGCCGTGGCAGCTGCTGGCGCAGCGCACGGGCGCGAAGCTGAAGTGGTTCGGCCTGGACGACGACGGCCGGCTCGACCTGTCCAACATCGACGAGGTCATCACCGAGAAGACGAAGATCGTCTCCTTCGTGCTGGTGTCGAACATCCTGGGCACGGTCAACCCGGTCGAGGCGATAGTCCGCCGTGCGCAGGAGGTCGGCGCGCTCGTCTGCATCGACGCCTCCCAGGCCGCCCCGCACATGCCGCTGGACGTGCAGGCCCTCCAGGCCGACTTCGTGGCCTTCACCGGCCACAAGATGTGCGGCCCGACCGGCATCGGCGTCCTGTGGGGCCGCCAGGAGCTGCTGGAGGACCTGCCCCCGTTCCTGGGCGGCGGCGAGATGATCGAGACCGTCTCGATGCACTCCTCCACCTACGCCCCGGCGCCGCACAAGTTCGAGGCGGGCACCCCGCCGATCGCCCAGGCGGTCGGTCTCGGTGCCGCGATCGACTACCTGAACTCGATCGGCATGGACAAGATCCTCGCCCACGAGCACGCGCTGACGGAGTACGCCGTCCAGCGGCTCGCACAGGTCCCGGACCTGCGGATCATCGGCCCCACCACGGCCGAGGACCGCGGGGCCGCGATCTCCTTCACACTCGGCGACATCCACCCGCACGACGTGGGCCAGGTCCTCGACGAGCAGGGCATCGCGGTCCGCGTCGGCCATCACTGCGCGCGCCCCGTCTGCCTGCGCTACGGAATTCCCGCGACCACGCGAGCGTCGTTCTATCTGTACTCCACGCCCTCCGAGATCGACGCACTGGTCGACGGGCTGGAGCACGTACGGAACTTCTTCGGCTGAGGGACGTGAGCTGAGACAGTGAAGCTGGACTCCATGTACCAGGAAGTCATCCTGGACCACTACAAGCACCCGCACGGGCGGGGCTTGCGGGATGGCGACGCCGAGGTCCACCACGTGAACCCGACGTGCGGCGACGAGATCACCCTTCGCGTGAAGTACGACGGCACGACGATCGAGGACGTCTCGTACGAGGGCCAGGGCTGCTCGATCAGCCAGGCCTCCGCCTCCGTGCTGAACGAACTCCTGGTCGGCAGGGAACTGGCCGACGCGCAGAAGATCCAGGAGACCTTCCTGGAGCTGATGCAGTCCAAGGGCCGGATCGAGCCGGACGACGCGATGGAGGAGATCCTGGAGGACGCGGTCGCGTTCGCCGGTGTCTCCAAGTACCCCGCGCGGGTCAAGTGCGCCCTCCTGAGCTGGATGGCGTGGAAGGACGCGACGGCCCAGGCACTGGACGGCGCCGACGCCGAAAGGAAGACCGTATGAGCGACACCGTGGAGACGAAGCCGGCCTCGGAGGAGGAACTCCGCGAGGCCCTGATGGACGTCGTCGACCCCGAGCTGGGCATCGACGTCGTCAACCTCGGCCTGATCTACGGCATCCACGTCGACGAGGCCAACATCGCCACCATCGACATGACCCTGACGTCGGCGGCCTGCCCGCTGACGGACGTCATCGAGGACCAGGCCAAGTCCGCCACCGACGGCCTCGTCAACGAGCTGCGCATCAACTGGGTCTGGATGCCGCCGTGGGGCCCGGACAAGATCACGGATGACGGCCGCGAGCAGCTCCGGGCGCTCGGGTTCAACGTCTGAGCACTTCTCGCGCCTGAATCCGGGCACTCCGCGCGGAATCCGAGCGCTCCTCGCGCGTGAAGCGGCGGTACCCGTCCGGGTGCCGCCGCTTTCGCATGCTCAGCCCAGCCCGTCCACCAGCAGGAACGCCGAGTCCGCCCGGTAGAGGTCGGTGTTCTGCGCAGCGGCGAGCCGGAGCCGGTGGTCCTGCCGGCGCAGAAAGCGGCCCGGGCGGTCGGCCGACTCCAGCAGGGTCGCCCCGGCGAAGGTGGAGCGGCGCGGGCAGAAGGTGGCGTCGCGCCCGAACGCGTGCGAGCCGTCGTCGCGATCGGCGCGCAGTCCGTCGTCCCGGTGGCGCAGGAAGCGGCCGTCGGCCGTGCCGAAGGAGTAGCACCGGGCGTCGGCGAGGCCCTCGACCAGGGTGAAGGTGGCGGCGCGGCGGGCGGCCGGCGAGGTGACGGGATCGACCTTCACCTGACCGCCGGCGACCTGCCAGTAGCGGTCGGGGTGGTTGAGGGAGCGGACGGACCTGCGCTTTCCCGGATGCCGGGCGGAACCGCCCTGTTCGGTGGCGGACCTGCCGGGGGAGGAGGGCGTGGCGGACCCGGAGGGCACGGGGGACGGGGACTGCGCGCCGGGCGCGCCGGGCGCGAGCGGCGTCTTGCCCTGCGCCGCCGGTGCACCGCCCGCGGCCGAGGCCCTCTTGTCCTCCGGGGCCCGGTCGTTCAGGGTCGTCACGGTCACGCAGGCGACGACGGCCGCCAGGACGAGTACGCCGACGGGCCAGAGCTTTCGGACGCGGGAGGCCCGGGAGGTACCCGGCCGCTCCTCCCGGGGTTCCGGCTGCGGGGGACGGCTGGTGTCTTCAGACATGTGTGCTTCTCCGCCGCCGCCCGGGGACCAGCCGGGGGCGTGAGGGTGAGGTGAGTGATGTGTGGCGAAAGTGTGGTGTCGAGGGCTGGACCCTAGCGATCCCGATCCCGTCCGGGGGCCGTTTCGCCGAGCACCTTCCCCGAAAGTGTGACTTTCGGGTTGTGTACGCCGGTACCTATCCGTTGTGTACGCTCGTACACATGGGTTATCTGACGCTCGCCGGCGCCATAGCCGCCGAGGTCGCCGCCACCACGGCGATGAAGTACACCGAGGGGTTCAGCAGACTCTGGCCCTCCCTCCTGACCGCTCTCGGCTACGTCGTCTCCTTCGCGCTGCTCGCCCGGACGCTGCAGACCGTGCAGATCGGCACGGCGTACGCGATCTGGTCCGGGGTGGGCACCGCGGCCATCGCCGTCCTCGGCCTGCTGCTGTTCGGCGAGGGGCTGAGCGCGACCAAGGTCGCCGGTGTGCTGCTGATCATCGGCGGAGTGGTGGTCCTGAACCTGGGCGGGGCGACGCACTGATGCCCCGCCGCTACGACCCCGAACGGCGCCGGCGGATCATCGACGCGGCGATCCGCGTGGCCGGCCGGGACGGCATCGCCGGACTCAGTCACCGGTCCGTGGCCGCCGAGGCCGACGTACCGCTCGGTTCCACGACCTACCACTTCGCCACCCTGGACGACCTGCTGGTGGCCGCCCTCTGCCAGGCGAACGAGGGCTTCGCCCGGGCCCTCGGCGACAGCGGGGTGCTGGAGGACACCGACGGCGACCTCGCGGCCGGTCTCGCCAGGGTCCTCGGCGAGTGGCTGGGCGGCGACCGGCCCGGCGCCGAGCTGGAGTACGAGCTGTATCTCGCGGCGCTCCGCCGTCCCGCCCTGCGGCCCGTCGCCGCCCAGTGGACCGAGGAGACGGCCGAGCGGCTGGCCGCGCGGGTGGACCCGGTGACGGCACGGGCCCTGCCGGCGCTCATGGACGGCATCTGCCTGCAGGTGCTGCTGACGGGCGGTTCGTACGACGAGGAGTACGCGCGCGAGGCACTGGCTCGGCTGATCCCCTGAAACCGCGCCCGGCACCTGAGACGCCCCCGGCGGCGGTTGGCCTCCGCGACCCCGCCCACGTTAGGTTTTCCCCCATGACCGACTCTGCTTCCCGCACCACCGGCGCCGTGGCCGCCGGCCTCGCCACGATCGCCTCCGACGGCACCGTTCTCGACACCTGGTTCCCGGCGCCCGAGCTGGTCGCCGAGCCGGGCCCCGCCGGCACCGAGCGGCTGACCGCAGAGCGGGCGGCGGAGCTGCTGGGCGGCGGCGCGACCGCGGCGGCCGGCCCGGACAGCCGCCGGGGTGTCGAGGTGGTCGCGGTCCGCACGGTCATCGCCTCGCTGGACGAGAAGCCGATCGACGCGCACGACGTCTACCTGCGCCTGCATCTGCTCTCGCACCGCCTCGTCAAGCCGCACGGCCAGAGCCTGGACGGCATCTTCGGCCACCTCGCGAACGTCGCCTGGACCTCGCTCGGCCCGGTCGCCGTGGACGACGTCGAGAAGGTGCGGCTGAACGCCCGCGCCGAGGGCCTGCACCTGCAGGTGACCTCGATCGACAAGTTCCCGCGCATGACGGACTACGTCGCCCCGAAGGGTGTCCGCATCGCCGACGCCGACCGGGTGCGCCTGGGCGCCCACCTCGCCGAGGGCACCACGGTCATGCACGAGGGCTTCGTCAACTTCAACGCCGGCACCCTCGGCACCTCCATGGTCGAGGGCCGGATCTCCGCGGGCGTCGTGGTCGGCAACGGCTCCGACATCGGCGGCGGCGCCTCCACCATGGGCACCCTGTCCGGGGGCGGCAACGTGACCATCTCCATCGGCGAGCGCTGCCTGGTCGGCGCCGAGGCGGGCGTCGGCATCGCGCTGGGCGACGAGTGCGTGGTCGAGGCCGGCCTGTACATCACCGCGGGCACCCTGGTCACCATGCCCGACGGGCAGATCGTCAAGGCCCGCGAGCTGAACGGCGCCTCCAACATCCTCTTCCGCCGCAACTCGGTCACCGGCAAGGTCGAGGCCCGCCCGAACAACGCGGTCTGGGGCGGCCTGAACGACATCCTGCACAGCCACAACTGATCGCGGGCGGCCGTGAGCTGCGGCCGCCGCATCGCTCAACGCCCCGACCTGCTGCCGACCTGTGTCGGTTGTCGACGCCGGTCGCCATCGAGCGCCCTTCCACGGACCGAGGACGGCCCGGGAGGGCGCTCGCGCGTGAGCACCGCTTCAGGAAGTTCGTTCTCCACCCGGCCCGGCCGGGGCCCGCCTCGTGCCCCGGTCCCTACACGGCTGCCGGCCGTCGCCGTGCGGCGACGCCGTCGGGAGGCCCGGTCACGGGAGCCACGGCAGCGGGGGAGTCCGGGCCACGGAAGCCACGGCGTCCGTCGGTCAGCGGATGAAGATGCTGTGCGTTCCGGGCACCTGCTCCGCCAGCCCGGGGTTGATGATGTGGATGAACCCGCCTGCGCAGCCCGGAACGTTGTGGACCAGGGCGGGCACGTCCGTGAGGTTGAAGACGGTCGACAGCGCAGGAATCTCGAAGCAGCCCTTCGGGGCGGCGTGGGGCACGCCGTTGATCACGAGGGATCCGTTCGCGCCGAAGGCCGAGCCGGTGACGGCGACCGTGAGCAGTCCGGCGGCGGAGAGTATGGCGAGTGTCGAGCTGATGCGGCGCATGGCGAACCTCCCGGCATGTGGGCCGGGCACCTCCCGTCCCTGTAACCGACCGTACGGAAACGTGCACGCACTGCATCCCGGCATCCCCCAGGTGGGCTACGGCCCCGACTCCGGCCGCGTTCGTCGCCCCCGCGCCCCTGACCGGGCCGCCGTCGCCGCGCCGCCCCGCGGTGGTCAGGGTGTGAGCGGGGCCTCGGTCATGAGGCGGGTGTGCAGTGCCAGCAGGGCGTCGGACGTCTCCCGGTCCGCCGGCAGCAGCGGGGCGCGCACCGGGCCGGCGGGCAGGCCGAGGCGCGCCAGCAGGGCCTTCGCGCCGACCGTGCCCGGCAGACCCGCGCCGCTCATCGCCTCGATCAACGGCGTGGCCTTCAGCTGGAGTTCCCTCGCCCGGCCGGTGTCGCCCGCGTCGAAGGCGTCCAGGACGGCGGCGATGTGGGCCGGTGCCACGTTGCCGACGGTGCTCACGCAGCCCGCGCCGCCCACCGCGTACAGCGCGAGCACGTGCTCGTCGCAACCGGCGTAGTACGCCAACTCCGTCTGCGCGAGGACCTTCTGGGCGCCGAGGAAGTCGTAGGAGCAGTCCTTGACGGCGACGATCCGGGGATGTTCCGCGAGCCGGATCATCGTGTCCGGTTCGATCCGGGTGCCGGTGCGGCCCGGGATGTCGTAGAGCATGACCGGAAGCCCGCTCGCGTCGGCCACCGCCAGGAAGTGGGCGGCCACGGCCTCCTGCTGCGGCCTGCTGTAGTACGGCGTCACCACCAGGACGCCGTCGGCGCCCGCCTTCTGCGCCGCGCGGGCCAGTTCGGCCGTGTGCCGGGTGTCGGACGTGCCCACGCCCGCGACCAGCGTGACCCCGTCGCCGACCGCGTCCCGGACGGCCGAGACCAGCTCGGCCTTCTCCGTGTCCGTGGTGGTCGGGGACTCGCCCGTCGTGCCGTTGAGGACCAGCCCGTCGCAGCCCTCCCCGACCAGCCGGGCGGCCAGGCGCCGGGCTCCGCCCAGGTCGAGCGCGCCCCCTTCGGTGAACGGCGTGATCATCGCGCAGAGCGTGCGGCCGAAGGGCGGGGCGGGCTTGCGGGTGCTCGTCATGGGAACAGTCTCGGCATCGCCATGTCGTAGTTCAACTTAAACTTTCTGGACAGTATTGATAAGCATCTCTGAATTCCTGTCGACCGTGGCCGATGATCCTGTGTCACTTCGGCGCGGTATGGGTCACTATGGCCGAGGGGTCACCGACGCCAGGTCATGGGAGGCGCCATGAAGCTGGGCAAGGCACCGGCCACCGGAGTCGCCGAGGAACGGCCGCCCGTCGGCGAGGGGGAGCCCCGGCTCGCCGGGGACGGTGTCCGCACCGGCGGAGCCGGGCCGCCATGAGGTACCGGCGGCCCGATGGGACCGCGGCTCCCGGTGGAACGCCCGACGGAGCCGCCGACGGGATGCGGGATCGCCCACCCGGTGCTGTCCGGGGACGGCACCCGGGCGGCTTTCACGGGCGTGTCCCAGGGCGGTGCGCTGCGGTACGGGGTGCTCGACCAGGCCCCGCGCCTCCACGGCCGCCGGCACGGCCCGCCCGCGCGACTGCGGCTTCCCCCTCCGCGGCACGGCGGAGCCGCCCGCCGAGTTGACCGCCGGATCCGGTCCCGGTGTGCCCGAACCCGCCGCGGAGGCGGCGCCGTTGCAGGCGCGTCTCGACTGGTTCCGGGCACAACCCGCCCGCCTCGGGGAACACGGTGCCGAGGGACCGGACCACGGCTGAGGGGCCGCATGCCGGGTACCCGCGTTCCGTGCTGAGGGGCCGCACGCCGGGTACCCGTGTTCCGTACGGAGCGGAGCCGGAGTTCCCTGCGAACCCGTACGAGGCGGCGTCAGGGTGGACGCCGATGCGAGTCGACGCGATCAGGGAAAGGGCACACCGATGAAGCACAGGATTCCGCACGGCTCGGGCGCCAAGGGCCCCGACGAGCTGCGGCAGCAGATCGAGCAGACCAGGAGCCAACTCGGCGAGACGGTCGCCCAGCTGGTCGGGAAGGCCGATGTAAAGGGCCGGGCCCGCGCACGGGCCGCCGACCTGAGGGACAAGGCCGGCGCCATGACCGTCCAGCTGCGCGCGAGCGCCACCCACGCGGGGCACGCCGTTCAGGGCACCGCGTCCAGGACCGGGCACGCGATGCAGGACCGGGCGGCCAGGACCGGCCACGTCATGCAGGACCGGGCGTCCCAGGCCGGGCATGCCGTCCGGGACCGGGCCGGCCGGGCCGGGCACGCCGCAGAGCACAGGGCGGGCCGCGCCGGGCACGCGATGGAGGGCGCCGTCCCGCAGCCGCTGCGCGGCGCGGTGCGCACGGGACTGCGCCACCCGGGCCCGGTCATCGCCGTCGGCGTCCTGGGCGCGGCCGCGGTGACGGCCGGCATCGCCTGGCGCCGTCGCCGCCACGGGCGCTGAGCGAAGGCCCGGGCGACACCGCGGCTCCCTCCCGCTCCGCTCACCCTCCCACCGAAAACTCAGTCCGTCTGGACAAGAAAAGTTTTCGGTGGGAGGGTGAGCGCATGCTGGACGTGACCGTGATCGAGGACCCTGAAGCGGCGGCCGTATCGCTCGACCCCACCAGGGCCAGGCTGCTCGCCGAGCTGGCCGCCGAACCCGCCTCCGCGGCGATGCTGGCCGGCAAGGTCGGTCTGCCCCGGCAGAAGGTGAACTACCACCTCAAGACGCTGGAGCGGCACGGTCTGGTCGAACTGGCCGGGGAGCGCCGCAAGGGCAACGTCACCGAGCGGCTGATGCGCGCGACGGCCGCGTCGTACGTCATCTCGCCCGCCGCCCTGCCCGCCGTGCAGCCGGACCCGGACCGCTTCCGCGACCAGCTCTCCGCACGCTGGCTGCTCGCGCTCGGCGCCCGCCTGGTGCGGGACGTCGGTGAGCTGATCACCGGCGCCGGCAAGGCGCGCAAGCGGCTGGCGACCTACGCCCTGGACGGCGAGGTCCGCTTCGCCTCCGCGGCCGACCGCGCGGCCTTCGTGCAGGAGCTGACGGCGGGCGTGAGCGCGCTGATCCGCAGGTACGACGCCCCCGGCGCCGAAGGCGGCCGCGACCACCGGATCGTCGTCGCGCTGCATCCCACGGTCAAGAACCGGCCCACCGTCGAAAGCTGAGCAGGAGCCCGCGATGTCCGAGGAGTTCGAGATCGTCCGCGAGTTCGAGGTCGACGTCCCACCCGAGAAGGTGTGGGAGGCGATCACCACCGGAACCGGCGGCTACCTGTGGCCGATGGACCCGCCCGAGCCCCGGGAGGGCGGCAGCGGCCCCTTCGGTTCGACGGTCACCGCCTGGGACCCGCCCCACCGCTACACCAACCGCAGCGAGGACGTCGGCTTCCCGGGCCAGTCGCTCAACCAGCTCGACCACACCATCGAGCCCCGCGACGACGGCCGCCGGGCCTGGGTGCGCTATGTCCACAGCGGCATCTTCACCGACGACTGGAACAACCAGTACGACGGCGCGAGCAAGCACACCAACTTCTACCTGCACACCCTGCGCGAGTACCTCACGCGCTTCGCGCCCCGCCCGGTCACCTTCGCCCAGCTGGAGGGCCCCGAGGTGACCCGGAGCCCGCGAGCGCTGGCCGCCGCCGGCCGCGCGCTCGGCCTGGCGGACGACACGGCCGCGGGGACGAAGGTCCGGGCCCGGGGCCCCGGCGGGCGGACCCTGGACGCCGTGCTCGACTACCGCAATCCGTACTTCATCGGGCTGCGCACCGACGACGCCCTCATCCGCTTCTTCGGACGTGGGCACTGGGGTGCACCGCTCGGCATCAGCGTGCACGACTTCGCGCCGGACGCCGACGCCCGGGAGAACGAGACGGCCTGGCAGGACTGGCTGAACGGCGTGTTCAGCCGGCCCTGAGCCGGCCGCCGGTTCCCCGGGCCACGGGGATCTCCGGGGCCCCGGGGATGTCCGGTGCCGCGGGGATCCCGGGATCAGCGGCATAGCCGGGCCGCGGGGATCCCCGGTTCACCGGAATCCCCGGGCTGCGAAGATCCCCCGGTTCTCCGGTACCGCCGGGCTACGGGCGGAAGCGGAGCACCTGCGGGTCGTGGTCGCTGACCTGGTCGTTGAACTCCGAGTTGATGTGCACGCTGTCGTACTCGAAGTCGTCGCCGCGCCGGATCGCCGGGCTGATCAGGATCTGGTCCAGGACCTGCTGGTTGCCCTGGTAGTCGTAGGTGTAACGCTCTCTCTTCGGCAGCGACTTGATCGCCGACCACAGCTCGCCGTGCCCTTCGAGGATCTTCGTGGTGCCGGAGAACTCGAAGTCGTTCATGTCGCCCAGCGCGATGACGTTCGCGTCCTTCTGGGCGTGCAGGAGGTCCTTGACGAACGCGTTCACCAGGGTCGCCTGTGCGTGGCGCTGCACCTCGGAGCTGCGCACAGGGGGCTGGTACTGCGCGGTCAGGCCCTGGTCGCCGCCCTTGGAGTTGAGGTGGTTGGCGATCACGAAGACCGTCCTGCCCCGGAAGGTGAACTCGCCGGCCAGCGGCTTGCGGCTGTTCGCCCAGGCCGTGTCCGCCGGGGCGATGCGGCCCGGGGAAACCGTCAGCCGCGCCGCGCCGTGCACCTTGGTGACGCCGACGGCGGTGGTCGAGTCGCCGCCCGCGCGGTCGACGAAGGACACCCGCTGCGGGTTGAACAGGAACACCTGGCGGATGTTGCCGCCCGGCTCGCCGCCGTCCTGGTCGTTGACCGGGTCGATCGAGCGCCAGTCGTACTTCGGGCCGCCGGCCGCGACGATCGCGTCGATCAGCTTGTTCACGGTCGCGCTCGCACCGACCGTGCCGTCGTCCTTGGCGCCGTTGTCGTCCTGGATCTCCTCCAGGGACACGATGTCCGGCGACTGCAGGTTGCCGACGATCGCGGCGGCGTGCTTGTCGAAGGTGGCGTCGGCCGGGTCGAGGTTCTCGACGTTGTAGGTCGCCACCGCCAGTTCGCGGCGCGACTGCTGCTGCGTCGTCTCGCGCTGCAGACCGGCGCTCTTCAGCGCCCCGAGCCGGCTCGCGACGAGGGTGTAGCCGCCGAACTGGTTGAAGTCCATCGGGCCGGTGGTGGCGCCGGTGAGCGTGTCGCCGACGTTCGCCTTCGGGAAGTCGGCGGTCGCGCCCAGTGACTGGATCTGGAGCCGGCCGGTGTTCTGGGACTCGTAGGAGCCGTAGACCGTGCCGCCGCGGCGGCTGCGGTGCTCCCGCGGCTTCACCGTGACCCACAGCTCGGAGTACGGGTCGGTCGCGGTGACCACACGGGCGTCGGCGACCTGGACGTTCATGCCCTCCAGGGACTCGTAGTAGTCCGTGGCGTACTTCGACGGCTGCAGGGCGAGGCCGTTGACGGAGCCGCTCGCGGCGGTGTCGCCCGTCGGGGTGTAGCTGCTCGGCACCGACCTGGCGTCGACCACCGTGGGCGCCGGGACCGCGTTGCCCGCGGAGACGGTGGTGATCACCGGCTTCGTGATCTCCGTCAGCGACTGGTTGCCGGAGGAGGCGCCACCCGGCACGTACTCCGACACGGTGCCGTTGACCGTGACCGAGTCGCCGACCGCGACCTTCGGCGTGGAACCGGTGAAGACGAACACGCCCTCACTGGTGGCCGGGTTGTCGTCCGGCGTCGGGTCCTGCAGCCAGAAACCTCTGGAGGAGCCGTACGTGCGGGTCGCCGTGACGATGCCGGGCACGTCGGCCACCGACTGGCCGGCGAACGGCGATATACGGGTCGTGCCCTGGACGTCGTGGATGCGCACCGAGTCGGCGTGCGCGGGTGACGTGAGGACGACGGCGGACGTCGCGCTGCAGACGGCGGCGACGGTGAGCGCGGCGAGGCGCGCGGAAGACCTGCTCGGCAAGGGGTTCCCTCCGGGGACGTGCGTGAGCGCCGGGACGAAGGTGGAACGGGAGCGTGCGGGGCTCGTCGCCCTCTGTGACACGCGTAGAGCCGAGTGAACAGTTGTCCCCCCAACTTCTACGCGCGTCAATCTCCTGTGTCACGGCGGGAGTTGTCAAGGTTTCGGCCATGTACGGCGGCTGTCGGGATGATGAACCGGGCGGCATGGGTGGAAATCCGTCTAGGCTGAGCGGCTGAGCCCGCTCACGGTCCGAGGAGAACCAGCCGATGTCCGACTCCCCCCTGCCGCCCGTACGGCTGCACCCCGAACCGGAGCTGGCGCGCGCCGCGCTGTCCACCCCGCTGCTCTCCCGCGCCGCCCGCCTCGCCCGCTGGGCCGGACCCGCCACCCGCGTGGACGCCGGTGGCGGGCTCGTCGAGGAGCAGCTGCCGGCCGCCGCCGAACTGCTCGGGCTGAGCGGTGACGACGCCGCCGCTTCCGCGAGCGAGGCCTGGCGGGTCGCCGTGGACGCCGGTCTGGTCGAGATCGTGGACGAGGAGGCCGGCACCGTGACGGCCGGCGCCGACCTCGCACTGCTCACCGGCGGCTCCCCGCACGACGTCCTCGCCGTATGGCTCGCCGCCCTGGAGACCGTCGTCTCGGACGCGGGCGTGCCCGACCTGGACGGCCTGGTCGAGGCGTTGGACGAGGGCGGAGAGATCGATTTCTCGTCACTCGACTGGGACCCGGAGGCCGAGGCGGACTTCCTCGACGGCGTCCTCGGCAATCTGTACCTGCTGACCGTGAGTGAGGAAGGGCCCGGCGAGGGGACCGTACCGCTGCCCGCCCTCGCAGCGTCGATGATCGTGCCCGACGACATGGGGGAGCCCACCAACGACGTCCTGGAGCAGGTCTCCGACGCCATGATGCGGCTCGACGACCAGTTCCGGCTGCTGGAGCCGATCGGCCTGGTGGAGTACCGGCCGGTGGACGAGGCGCTGATGGCCGACGCCGACGAGGAGCCCGCCGCACCGGACGACGACACCGACGTCTCCCGCTACGGCATGGTCCGGCTCACCCCGCTCGGCGCCTACGGGCTGCGGGCGCGGCTGCTGGAGGCCGGCTTCGAGGCGCCTGCCGTCGGTGAACTCGCCGACAAGGGCGCGGACGCGCTGCTGGACGGCACGGCGCACTTCGGGCAGACCGCCGCGCGCGCCGAGACCGAGCACTGGCTCGCCCGTCGTGAATCCCTCGCCGCCGCGCGGGAACTGCTCGCGGCGGCACGGGGAGGGGACGCCGGAGCGCCGCTGCGCAGGCTGCGCTGCCAGCAGGCGCTGTCGCTGGTCGGCGCGGAGGCCGAGCCCGCGCTGCGTGACGTCCTGGACGACCCCGAGCTGGGCGGCCTCGCCCGGGTGTGGCTGAGCGAGCGGGGCGCGGCCGAGGTGCCGCCGCCCTCGCAGGAGCTGGTCTTCTGGCTGACCATCGACACCGTGGCCGCGCAGCTGCAGGCCGAGGGTAACTCGGAGGAACTCCAGGCCCTCGTGGAGGGGCTCGCCGAGCAGCACAGCGGATTCTTCGCGGCGGCCTGGCGGGTGGACCACCCCGCGACGCCCGACGTGCTGGAGGCGATGGGGCGGCTGCACCCCGACAAGAGGGTGGCGAAGGAGGCCCGCAAGGCCGCGTTCAAGGCCCGCTCCCAGCAAGGGGGGTGAACGGCCCGCTCCCCGCAAGGGGGGTGAACGCGGCACGCCCGGTTGTCCCGGACCGGCGCGGTGACCCTGGTGGCCGGGTGGGCCAAGTGGTTCTGCTGCTCATGGTGCAGTGCGTACGGATTCTCGAACAAGGGCCTGTGAAGTAGCCCGTCGTTCAACTCCCGTTCAGCGGGGGGCGGGAACGTGTGCGCCGAACCGGGGCCCGCCACCCTCCACGGCACACCCACCGTCACAGGAGACACCATGTCGCTCACCCGCAGGGACTTCGCCAGAACATCCGCGGTCACCGGTGCAGGGGTCGCGCTGGCGGGCAGCGTCGGCGCGCTCGCCACCGCGCCGAACGCCCTCGCGTCCACGGAGACCGACGTCGAGGCCGCGGACGGCGCGCCGGCGCACGGCCACCACGGCGTCGGCTACGGACCGCTGATCCCCGACCCGAAGGGCATCCTGGCCCTCCCCGCGGGCTTCACGTACAAGATCATCACTTACAGCGGCAGGACCAAGCTGGAGTCCGGCGAGTTCACCCCGTCCAACCACGACGGCACCGCCGCCTTCGACGGTCCGCGCGGCACCACCCTCCTCGTCAACAACCACGAGCTGGCCGGCGCCCGCGCCGACTGGCCGCACCCCGTGCCACTCACCGAGGGCCTCGTCTACGACCCGGCGGCGGCCGGCGGCTGCACCGTCGTCGAGGTCCGCCGCGGTGGCGAGGTGGCCGAGTGGGTGGGCATCGCCGGCACCGCGACCAACTGCGCCGGTGGCAGCACCCCGTGGGGCACCTGGCTGACCTGCGAGGAGACCGAGGACAAGGCCGGCAAGCACGGTTTCACCAAGGACCACGGCTACGTCTTCGAGGTCGACCCGGAGGACCACCGGGCCAACCGCGCACCGAAGCCGGTCAAGGCCCTCGGCCGCTATGCCCACGAGGCCGTCGTCGTCGACCCCGGGCGCGGCCACCTCTACCTCACCGAGGACGCCTCCGGACCCAACGGCCTGCTGTACCGCTGGACCCCGCCGCACGGCTTCCACCACGGCCGCGGCCGGCTGCGCACCCTCGCCGACGACGCGGGCGTACTCCAGGCCTTCAAGTGCTTCGACTCCGGCGGCGGATTCGTCGACGACCTCTCCCGCGCCACGAGGACCGGCACCGTCTACGGTGTCGACTGGGTGGACGTCCCGGACCGCGACGCCACGACGGTGTCGGTCCGCAAGCAGTTCACCGAGGGCCAAGTCACCCGCGCACGCAAGCTCGAGGGCATGTGGTGGGCCGACGGCGGCGCCTACGTCGTCTCCTCCTACGCCCGTGCCGAGAGCCCGGTCCGGCACGACGGCCAGGTCTGGTTCTACGACCCCAAGCGGCGCACCCTGACCCTCAAGGTCCTGCTCGGGGTGAACCCCGACCCGGCCGAGGACGGCGCCTTCGACGGCCCCGACAACATCACCGTCTCCCCCTACGGCGGCCTGGTCGTCGCGGAGGACGGCGAGGGTGTCCAGCACCTGTTCGGCGCCACCGACAGCGGCCGTACCTACCCGATCGCCCGCAACGAGCTGAACAGCGGCACCGCCGAGGAGCCCGAGTACAGCGAGTTCACCGGCGTCACCTTCTCGCCCGACGGCCGGACCCTGTTCGCCAACATCCAGACCCCGGGCATCATGCTCGCCATCACCGGGCCCTGGAAGCGGCAGAAGCGGTAGCCGACGACACCACCACCGCCGACGGGCCGGACGAGCGGAATACGCACGCCGGCCCGTACGCGGCGCCGTAAATTCGCTCGCACGTTCCGTGGGCCGCTCCCAGAGTGATGAACGTCCAGGTGCGACAGGCAGGACCTACTTCCACTTCTCATGGGGAGGCCGCGGGTTCGAGTCCCGCCACCGGCACCACAGGCCGGTGTAGCTCAGGGGCCAGAGCACCATCGTCGGTTCCGCCGGCCCAGATCTCTGGACAGCAAGACTTCACGCACCTCCCGGTGCGAAGGCGACGGCTACTTCTTCTGCAACGAGAATCCCCGCCGTCGCCGACTTGAACTCGGGAGGCGTGGCACGGGTGGGTGCCCGGTGCGCAGGCAGCGGTTACTTCATCGGACCGGAAGGTTGCGGGTTCGAGTCCCGTCGTCGACTCCGTGTCGGCGCAGCTCGATCGGTGGAGCGTCCGGACAGGTCCGCAGCCGATTCCCGAACTCGGGCACCCTCCCCTTGCCGTGCCTCCGTGGAAATGTGAATGAATTCGGGGGAATTCACCATGGCGCGATTCAACACGCCTGCGGCGAAGGCGCGGCCGAAGTCGGCTGTGACATCGACCGGCCGGGTGCTGCGGACCTACGAGGGCGGCCGGGGCCAGGAGCGCGATCCGCGCTCGGAACTGTTCCTGCTCGCCGTCTCCAACTTCGTCTCGCAGCACACCTTCTACGAGAAGAGCGACGAGCGCGACGACCGGTTCGCCCGGCTCGTACGGGACCTCGCGGTGACCGACCCGGCCTGGACGGCCGGCCTGCTCCACTGGCTGCGCGGTGAGGGCAACATGCGCACGGCCTCCCTCGTGGGAGCCGCCGAGTACGTCCACGCACGACTGGCGGCCGGGGCCACCGACGGCCCCTCGAACCGGCAGGTCGTGGCCGGGGTGCTCCAGCGACCGGACGAGCCCGGCGAGTTCCTCGCGTACTGGACGTCGGCCTACGGCCGTGCGCTGCCCAAGCCGGTCAAGCGCGGTGTCGCCGATGCCGTACGACGGCTCTTCCACGAGAAGTCGCTGCTCAAGTACGACACCGCGGCCAAGGGCTACCGCTTCGGCGACATCCTGAACCTCGCGCACGCCTCGCCCGACCCGGCCAAGCCGTGGCAGGGCGAGCTGTTCCGGTACGCACTCGACCGGCGGCACCACCCGGACACCGCCGTGCCGCCCGACTCGCTCGCGACGCTCACCCGGCACCGCGAGCTGATGGCGCTGCCCGTGGAACAGCGGCGGGCGGTCGTCACCTCGCCCGACGGCGCCGAGCGGCTGGCCGCCGCCGGCATCACCTGGGAGGCGCTGGCGGGCTGGCTGCAGGGGCCGATGGACAAGGCGGCCTGGGAGGCCGTGATCCCGTCCATGGGCGCGATGGCGCTCATGCGCAACCTGCGCAACTTCGACCAGGCGGGCGTCGGCGACGAGGTCGCCGCCCGGGTCGCGGCGAAGATCAGCGACCCGGAGCAGGTCGTGCGCTCGCGCCAGTTCCCCTTCCGCTACCTCGCCGCCCACCGGCACGCGCCCTCGCTGCGCTGGTCCTACCCGCTGGAGCAGGCGCTCGGCCACTCGCTGGCCAACGTGCCGGCACTGCCCGGCCGGACGCTGGTCCTGGTCGACCGGTCCGGCTCGATGTTCTGGTCCCAGGTGTCCGAACGCTCGCAGCTCACCCGGGCCGACGCGGCGGCGATCTTCGGCACGGCCCTCGCGTTGCGCGCGGCCGACGCCGACCTCGTGCAGTTCGGCTCGACCAGCGACAAGGTGAGGTTCCGCAAGGGGGAGTCGGTGCTGAAGATCCTGGAGCGCTTCGGTGACCTGGGCGGCACCGACACCACCGCGGCGGTGCGCCGGCACTACACGGAACACGACCGGGTGCTGATCGTCACCGACGAGCAGTACGCGCCCGGCCGGCACGGTGATCCCACCTCCCGGATCCCGGACCGGATTCCGGTCTACACCTGGAACCTGGAGGGCTACCGGCCGGGCCACGGCCCCTCGGGCACGGGGAACCGGCACACCTTCGGAGGGCTCTCGGACGCGGCCTTCCGGATGGTGCCGTTGCTCGAAGCGGGCCGTGACACCCGCTGGCCCTGGCAGCACTGATCCCGGCGGCCCTGAGCCCGGCCCGCACCTCCGCGGGGGTGCGGGCCGCGGTCCCGCCGCCGCTGCGGTCCGTTCCGGGTGCTTCACGGATAACATGCGGGGACAGTCGCCGGTTCGCGAGGAGTTGCTGGATGGCACCGGTCAGGCCCATGCGCGCGGACGCTCGGCGCAACTACGAGCGATTGCTCCAGGTGGCGGCGGAGGCCTTCGCCGAGCACGGGGAGAACGCCTCGCTCGACCAGATCGCCAAGCGGGCGGGCGTCGGCTCGGGCACGCTCTACCGGCACTTTCCGACCCGGCAGGCGCTGCTGGAGGCGGCGTACGTGGACCGGATCGAGGCGCTGGGGCACCGGGCAGGGGAACTGGCCGGTGCACTGCCGCCGGGCGAGGCGCTGATGCAGTGGCTGCACGAGTTGTGTGTGGCCACGCTTCGGCTGCGCGGCATGAAGGTGCTGCTGGAGGCGGCGGTCACCGACGGCGGCTCGGCGGCGCGCACGGTGTGCGGTACGGCGGTGCAGGGTGCGGCGAGCCGGCTGGTGGGGGCGGCGCAGGCGGAGGGGACCCTGCGGGCCGACCTGGAGCCGATCGAGGTCCTGCGGCTGGCACACGGGATCGCCACGGCGTCGGAACTCGGGAACGGGCACGCCGGGGAGATCCGCCGCTATCTGACCCTGCTGACGGAGGGCCTGCGCCCGTAGGCCCCGGCCCGGCGTGGCCGGGGCCCCCGGCGGCCGACCCGCCGCATCCGGTCGCTACAGAGCCCCGGCCCCCGGCTTCACCATGTTCCGCACCGTGCGGGCCTTGACGAAGTCGCCGATGGCCGTCATGTCCCACTCGCCGGAGAACTGGCGGACGAGCTTGGCCATCATCACACCGGTCTGGGGCTCCGCGCCGGTCAGGTCGAAGCGGACCAGTTCCTCGCCGGTCGCCGTGTCGACGAGGCGGCAGTACGCCTTGGCGACCTCGGTGAACTTCTGACCGGAGAAGGAGTTGACCGTGAAGACCAGGCCGGTGACCTCCTGGGGGATCCGGCCGAGGTCGACCACGATGACCTCGTCGTCGCCTCCGCCCTCACCGGTGAGGTTGTCACCGGAGTGCTTGACCGCGCCGTTCAGGATGGTCAGCTTGCCGAAGTAGCAGCTGTCGATGTGGTTGCGCTGCGGGCCGTAGGCGATGACCGAGGCGTCCAGGTCGATGTCCCTGCCGCGGAAGGCGGGCTCCCAGCCGAGGCCCATCTGCACCCGGGAGAGCAGCGGGCGACCGCCCTTGACCAGGGAGACGGTCTGGTTCTTCTGCAGGCTGACCCGGCCCTTGTCCAGGTTGATCTTCCCGGCACCGGGGGCGGGAGGCGCGGGCGGGGCCGGGGGAGCCGGGGGAGCCGACGGGACCGGGGGTGCCGACACCGCCGGGGCCGGCGCGGCGGCCGGCTGCGGCGGGGCGGCGAGGGCGGCGGCCGGCTCCTCCACCGTCACGCCGAAGTCCGTCGCGATACCGGCCAGCCCGTTCGCATACCCCTGGCCGACGGCGCGGGCCTTCCACTGGCCGTTGCGCCGGTAGATCTCCACGATCACCAGCGCCGTCTCCGCGCCGAGCTGCGGCGGGGTGAACGTGGCCAGTGCCGCGCCGCCGTCCGCGTCGCGGATCGTGGCCGTCGGCTCGATGCCCTGGAAGGTCTGGCCGGCCGCGTCCGGGCTGGCCGTGACCACGATCTTGTCGATGTCCGGCGGCACGGCGGCGGTGTCCACCGTGATCGCGTCCGGTGCGGCGCCCCCGCCGGACCGGTACGTCACGCCCGGTCCGGTGGGCTGGTTGTAGAAGATGAAGTCGCCGTCGGAACGCACCTTGCCGTCGCCCGTGAGCAGCAGGCCCGACACGTCGAGCCGCACCGGAGCGGCGACGTCCACCGTCACGCGCGCGGCGGTAAGAGGGATGTTCGAGCCTGGGGTCATAGCTGTCATGCCGGGTGAACGAACGACACCGCTTTACCGTTCCCTTACCCGCCGAACGGCCTACGGCACCACGACGATCTTGCGTCCCACGCCCGCCGCGAACTGCTCCAGCGCCTGCGGGTACCGCTCCAGCGGGATCCGGTCGCTGATGAACACGTCCGGGTCCAGCACCCCGCCCGCGAACAGCTCGGCGGCCCGCTCGAAGCTGTGCAGCACGGCCATGGAACCGGTGACGGTGATCTCCTGGTGGTAGATCCGGTACGGGTCGATCGTCACCCGGGTCGCGTAGTCGGCCACCCCGAACTGCAGGAACGTGCCCGCCTTCGCCACCCGGTCCAGACCGTCCTGGATGGCGGCCGCGTTGCCGGTCGCGTCCACGACCACGTCCCAGCCCTGCGGCCGGTCCAGTTCGCCGGCGCCGGCCGCCGCACCCGAGACGCCGAGCCGGCGGGCCGTCTCCAGGCGGGCCGGGTTCACGTCGACGACGTCCACGCTCGCGGCGCCCGTGCGCTTGGCCAGCTCCAGCATCATCAGCCCCATGGTGCCCGAGCCGTAGATCAGGACGTGGGCGCCCAGCCTCGACCTCAGCACGTCGTAACCGCGCACCGCGCAGGACAGGGGCTCCACCAGGGCCGCGTCCTCGGTGCGCACGTGCTCGGGCAGCTTCACGCAGTTCGCCACGGGCGCCACCGCGTACCGGGCCGCGCCGCCCGCCGTCGTCACACCGATCGCCGCCCACCGCTCGCACAGGTTGTTGTGGCCGTGACGGCAGTAGCGGCACTCTTGGCAGTAGAGGGAGGGGTCCACGGCCACCCGGTCGCCCACCGCGACCTCGGTGACCTGGGTGCCGACGCCGACGATCTCGCCCGCGAACTCGTGCCCGGGGACGATCGGCAGCTCGGGCGCGAACTCCCCCTGGAGGATGTGCAGGTCGGTGCCGCACAGGCCGCACGCGGCGACCTCGACGACGACCTCGCGGGGGCCCGGTGCCGGATCGGGCACCTCGGTGACGACGGCGCGGCCCACAGACTCGATGACGGCGGCCTTCATTTCACGGCTCCCAACGACAGGCCCTGGACGAGTTTGTCCTGGGCGGCGAACCCCGCGGCGAGCACCGGCAGGGAGACGACGAGCGACGCGGCGCACACCTTGGCCAGGAACAGGCCCTGACTCGTGATGAAGCCGGTCAGGAAGACGGGGGCGGTCCCGGCGACCACGCCCGTCAGGACCCGGGCGAACAGCAGCTCGTTCCAGCTGAAGATGAAGCAGATCAGGGACGTGGCGGCGATGCCGGGCAGGGCGATCGGGGCCACCACGCGCGAGAGGATGACGGGCAGGCCGGCGCCGTCCACCCGGGCCGCCTCGATGACGGCGACCGGCACCTCGGCGAGGAAGGACTGCATCATCCACACCGCGATCGGCAGGTTCATGGAGGTGTAGAGGACGACGAGGAGCCAGATGTCGTCCAGCATCCCGGCGTTCTCGGCGAAGAGGTAGATCGGCAGCAGGCCGGCCACGGCGGGCAGCATCTTGGTGGACAGGAAGAAGAAGAGCACGTCCGTCCACTTCCTCACCGGCCGGATCGACAGTGCGTAGGCCGCCGGCAGGGCCAGCAGCAGGACGCAGAGCGTCGAGGCCACCGAGGCCACCGTGGAGTTGACGAGCGCGGGCCAGGGGCTCGCCCCGCCACCGCTGCCGAAGAACTCGCGGTAGCCGTCCAGGGTGAGCGAGGCGGCGAAGGACGGTGGGTTGGTCGCGGCGTCCGCCTCGGAGTGGAGGGACGTCAGCGCCATCCACGCGATCGGCAGGAAGAACACGATTCCGGTCAGCCAGGCCAGCAGACCGAGACCACCCCGGCGTACGGCGTTCATGCGCGGGACACCTCCTCGCGGAACAGGGACGACACCACGCGCAGGGCGAAGGTCGCGATGACGATCGAGCCGATGACCACCAGGACGCCCGCGGCGGAGGCGAGCCCGTTCTCGTGGGCCTGGTAGAAGCTCTGGTAGACGGTGTAGGGCAGGTTGGCGGTGCCCAGGCCGCCGGAGGTGATCGTGAAGACCGCGTCGAAGTTCTGCACGATGTGGATCGACCCGAGCAGGGCGCCCAGCTCCAGGTAGCGACGCAGATGGGGCAGGGTCAGATGGCGGAAGATCTGCCAGCCGCTCGCGCCGTCGACCCGGGCCGCCTCGATCTGCTGCTGGTCCCGGCTCTGCAGTCCGGCCAGCAGGATCAGCATCATGAACGGCGTCCACTGCCACACCAGGGAGATCTCCACAGCGAGCAGCGGGGTGCGGGAGATCCAGTCCGGCTGTGGGCCCCCCACATAGTGCAACAGCCCATTGAGCAGACCGTATTCAGGGTTGTAGAGCACATGTTTCCAGAGCAGCGCCGCGGCCACGGGCACCACCAGGAAGGGGGCGATGAGCAGGGTACGGACGATGCCCCGGCCGCGGAACCGCCGGTCCAGCAGCAGGGCCAGTACCAGTCCCAGCACCAGGCTGGCCAGCACCACGGTCGCCGTGAGCAGCACGGTCGTCCACACCGAGTGGCGCAGATCGGCGTCGGTCAGCACCTGGTGGTAGTTGTCCAGCCCGGTGAAGTGGCGGGCCTTGGGATAGAGGGCGTTCCAGTCGAAGAAGGAGATCACCAGCGTGGCCACGAAGGGCAGCTGGGTCACCACGATCATGAAGACCAGGGCCGGCAGCAGCGGGGCGCGGGTGGCCCAGGCGCGCAGCCGGGCCGGGGGCTGCCGCGCCGTCCGTGCGGGGGTGGCCGTGAGCGGTGCCGTCGTCGCTGTCATCGTCCCTCGTACTCCTTGGCGATCTTCTCGGCGAGTTGCTGGGACTTCCTCAGGGCCGAGTCGACGGACGTGCGTCCGGCGATGGCCGCGCTGATCTCCTGGGAGACCTTGGTGCCGAGGTCGGTGAACTCGGGGATGCCGACGAACTGGATGCCGGGCGCGGGGCGCGGCTGCACGCCGGGGTCGTTCGGGCGGGCGCTCTCGATGGCCTGCCTGGTCATGTCCTGGAAGGCGGCGGCCTCCTTGCGGTAGGCGGCGTTCGTGTAGGTCGAAGCCCGCTTGCCGGCCGGGACGTTCGACCAGCCGCTGGTGTCGCCGACCAGCCGTTCGTAGCCCTTGCCGGACGCCCAGGAGATGAACTTCCAGGCCTTGTCGGAGTTGTGGGAGGCCTTCTGGATGCCCCAGGCCCAGGTGTAGAGCCAGCCCGAGGAGCCGGTCCTCTCCACCGGGGCGGGGGCGTACCCGAGCTTGCCCTTGACCGGCGACCCCGCCGCCTCCAGCAGTCCCGCCGCGGAGGTGGCGTCGTACCACATGGCGACCTTGCCCTGGGTCATGTTGTTCAGGCACTCGGCGAAGCCGGACTGGGCGGCGCCGGACTCGCCGTGCTCGCGGACCAGGTCGACATAGAACTTCGTCGCCTTTTCGAAGGCCGGGGAGTCGAGCCGCGCCTTCCAGTTCTTGTCGAACCAGGTGCCACCGAACGTGTTCACGACCGTCGTCAGCGGCGCCATCAGCTCGCCCCAGCCGGGCAGTCCGCGCAGGCAGACGCCCTTCATGCCGGGCCGTGCGCCGTCCACCTCGGCGGCGAGGCCGGCGACCTGCCGCCAGGTCGGGTGGGCGGGCATCGTCAGGCCCTTCGCCGCGAACACGTCCTTGCGGTACATGAGGAACGACGACTCGCCGTAGAAGGGCTGCCCGTAGAGCCTGCCGTCGTCACCGGTGAGGGACTGGCGCATCGGCTTCAGCACGTCCGGTTCGTCGTACGACGGGTCCTTCGCGACGTAGCCGTTCATCTCGTGCAGCCAGCCGTTGCGGGCGTACATCGGTATCTCGTAGTTGGACAGGGTGGCCACGTCGTACTGGCCGGACTGGTTGGCGAAGTCCTGGCTGATCTTGTCGCGGACGTCGTTCTCGGGCAGGACCGTGAAGTTGACCTTGATGCCGGTGTCCGGGGTGAAGTGCGCTGCGGTCAGCTTCTGCAACTCGGTCATCTGGGGGTTGTTGACCATCAGGACGTTGATGGAGTCGCCGCCGGAACCGCTCCCGCCCGCGCCGACCCAGCAGCCGGAGAGCAGCGGGGCGAGCAGCGTCCCTGCGGCGGCCAGGGCGAGCGTGGCTCGCGGCCTCCGTCGGCTCGGGGTACGCATGGATCGCTCCTGGAGATATGGGGACGTAAGGGGCACCTGGAGGTGTGGTGCGCCCCAGGGAGGTGAGTGGGGGATTCAGACCCTGATGACCTGCGGGCCCAGCAGGGAGTAGCGGTGGGCCTCGGCGGCCGGGAACTGGGTGCTCGTCACGATCGCCTCCAGCGTGCCGACCTCGGCGAACCGGCAGAAGCTGACCGCCCCGAACTTGGTGTGCACGCCCGCGAACACCGTGCGCCGCGCGGCCCGGACCGCCTGCGCCTTGACCTCGCCGACCGCCGGGTCGGGCGTGGTCAGGCCGTGCTCGCGGGAGATGCCGTTGGCCCCGATGTAGGCGAGGTCGACGACGAAGCCGGCCAGCATCTTCGTCGTCCAGTGGTCGACGGTGGCCAGCGTGCCCGGGCGGACCCGGCCGCCGAGCAGCAGAACCGAGATGTGCTCGGCCTCCGCGAGGGCGCCCGCGACCGGCAGGGACGCGGTGACCACGGTCAGCGGCCGGTTCCCCGGCAGTGCCTCGGCGATGAGCTGCGGGGTGAACCCCTCGTCGACGAACACCGTCTCGGCGTCGCCGAGCAGCTCGGCCGCGGCCGCCGCGATCCGGCGCTTCTCGGGCACATGGCTGGTGGCGCGGAAGGCGAGCGTCGTCTCGAAACCGGCGCTCTCCACCGGACAGGCGCCCCCGTGGGTGCGGCGGACCAGGCCGTGACCCTCCAGTGCGCGCAGATCGCGCCGGATGGTCTCCCTGGCCACACCCAGCTCGCCGGCGAGCGCGGTGACGTCCACGGAGCCGGTGGTGCGCGCGGCCCGCACGATCTCGCGCCGGCGTTCTTCCGCCGTCCTCGTGCCCATGTGGTCACCCACTTCCCCGTCGAGCTGCCCGTTCGGGCCCATGGGGGAAGTTCTACAGCCGGAGCGGGGCACTGACCAGGCCTGTTGCGGGCCCGATGCTGCCCGGGTGTGCCCGTCTGCCGCGCGGTGTGCCCGCCGCGGACCTGCGGGGCCGGGGGAGGCCGGACGGTATCGGGCGCCACGGATGCCCGAACGCGGCGGCGGGCGGGCCCGTTCGGTGCCCGCCCGCGCGCGGGCGATCGTCTCCCGCCGCCCGGGCCCCTCGAGAAGCCGGGACGGCCGGCTCGACGAGGCCCGCCGACGGCCCGGTACGGCCGCAGGCCGGTTCGGCGACGTCGCCGGGCGGCTCAGTACGGCCAGATGGGCGGGTCATTGACGAAGTGCCCGCCCAGGTGGCTCTGAGCCGGGTTCCGCGGGTCCAGCTCGCCCTGCTCGGCGATCAGCTTCCCGGCGTACGGCTCGGAATCGTCCCGCGGCTCGTAGCCGAGCGCCCGCGCGGTCTCGAGGTCCCACCACAGGCGCGTGTTGGCGGAGGAGCCGTACACCACCGTGTGGCCGACGTTCTCGGCGGTGAGCGCCGCGTGGAAGAGGCGGGCGCCGTCGGCCGGGCTCATCCACACCGAGAGCATGCGCACGCTGGTCGGCTCGGGGAAGCAGGAGCCGATGCGGACCGAGACGGTCTCCAGGCCGTGCTTGTCCCAGTAGAGCTGGGCCAGGTCCTCGCCGAAGGACTTCGACAGACCGTAGAAGGTGTCCGGGCGGTGCGGGGTGCCGACCGGGATGAGCGGATCGCCCGCGCCCGGGGCCGGGGTGAAGCCGACGGCGTGGTTGGAGGAGGCGAAGACGATCCGGGGCACGCCTTCGAGGCGGGCGGCCTCGTACAGGTTGTACGTGCCCTCGATGTTCGACCGCAGGATCGCCTCGAAGGGTGCCTCCAGCGAGATCCCGGCGAGATGGACGACCGCGTCCACGCCCCGGACCGCCTCGCGCAGGGCCTCCCTGTCGGAGAGGTCCGCGGTGATCGCGGCGGGCTCGCCCTCGACGGGGCGCATGTCGAACAGGCGCAGTGCGTAGCCGTACTCCGGCAGCAGGGACCGCATCAGGGTGCCGAGCCCGCCGGCGGCGCCGGTGAGCAGAACGGTGCGGGGAGCGGGCATCCTCGGTCTCCTTGACGTCAGCGGCCGTATGTGTAGACAAGATTCACATTCATGGACACGCTAGGGAGCGGCGACCTGCCGCGTCAAGTGTGCCGTGACATCGGGGAAATCCGCCGTTACCTCGGGCGCGCGTGCGCTTGACCCGCTCCGACGGGGGCCCGTAGCGTGAGATCGTTCAGAGATATAGACGACGATCAGAAGCATGCATTGACAGGGAGCGCTCGTGACGCCTGCCCCGCTCGCCGCCCGGCTCCGCGATCCGAGCGGGCCGCTCTTCTTCCCCGTCACCGCCTACGGTCCCGGCGGCTCACCCGACCTCGACGTCTACCGCACCCACGTGCGCCGGGGCGTCGCGGCCGGCGCCGCCGCGGTGTTCACCTGCTGCGGCACCGGGGAGTTCCACGCGCTGCTGCCGGAGGAGTTCGAGGCCTGTGTCCGCGCGGCCGTGGAGGCGGCGGAGGGGCGCGTGCCGGTGGTGGCGGGCGTCGGCTACGGCACCGCGCTCGCCGTGCGCTACGCGCGCCTCGCCGAGGGCGCGGGCGCCGACGGCCTTCTCGCCATGCCGCCGTATCTGGTGCTCGCCGGCCAGGAGGGCCTGCTGCGGCACTACCGGGAGGTCGCCGCGGCCACCGCCCTGCCCGTCGTCGTCTACCAGCGCGACAACGCGGTCTTCACCCCGCGGACCGTCGTCGAACTCGCCCGGACCGACCGGGTCATCGGCCTCAAGGACGGCGTCGGCGACCTCGACCTCATGCAGCGCATCGTCAGCGCCGTCCGCACCGAGGTCCACGGCGACTTCCTGTACTTCAACGGCCTGCCCACCGCCGAGCAGACCCAGCTCGCCTACCGGGCCCTCGGCATCACCCTGTACTCCTCGGCCGTCTTCTGCTTCGCCCCGGAGATCGCGCTCGCCTTCCACCGGGCCCTTCGGACGGACGACACGGCCACCGCGCACCGCCTGCTGGACGGTTTCTACCGCCCGTTCGTCGAACTGCGCGCCCAGGGCCGCGGCTACGCCGTCTCCCTGGTCAAGGCCGGCGTGCGACTGCGCGGCCTGGACGTCGGCGAGGTCCGTCCCCCGCTCGACGAGCCGGCCGAGGACCACGTCAAGCAACTCGCGCAGCTGATCGAGCGCGGATACGCGCTGCTGGGGGAGGACGCGTGAAGGCGTCGGCGTTCGTCTACCCCTGGGACGTGGCCGGGGATCCCGGGGCCGCCGCACGCACGGCCCGGCTGGGCGTCGAGCAGGTGACCCTCGCCGCCGCCTACCACTCCACGCGGGCCCTCACCCCCCGCCACCCGGACCACCGCATCGTCACCGCCGAGTACGCGGCCGTCCTCTATCCGCCCGGCGACCGCTGGGCGGGCCGCGGCCTGCGCCCGTACCCCGCCGGCCGCTGGGCCCCCGGCGACGCGTACGGCGAGGCGGCCCGGGCCCTCGCCGCGGCCGGCCTGGAGGTGCACACCTGGGTCGTCCTCGCACACAACTCCCGCCTCGGTTCCGAGCATCCGGACACCTCCGTCGTCAACGCCTACGGCGACCGCTACCCGTGGGCGCCCTGCATCGCCCAGCCCGCCACGCGCGCGTACCTGGTCGACCTGGCCGCCGAGGCGGCCGTACGCCCCGGCGCGCAGGGCACCGAGCTGGAGTCCCTCGGCTGGTACGGGCTCCAGCACCTGCACGCCCACGACAAGATCTCCGGGGTGGGCCTCGGGGACGCCGGGCAGTATCTGATGTCCCTGTGCTTCTGTCCCTCCTGCCACGTGGGTCACGGCGAGCACGGTCTCGACGCCGACGAACTGCCGGTGGCCGTGCGCACCGCCCTGGAGCCGCTGTGGCGGGGTACGGCGGCCGACGGAGGCTGGCCCACGGTCGAGAAGCTGCTCGGCGAGGAGACGGCGGCCGCCACGCGCGCGTGGCGCGAGAGGACCGCCCGCACGCTGCAGGAGGAGGCCGTCGCCGCCGTGCGAGCGGCCGCACCCGCCGGTTTCCAGGTGCTGCTGCACGCCGACCCGGTCTCCTACCACTGCGGCGCCAACGCGGGCGTGGACCCCGCCCACATCCTGTCCGTGGCCGACGGCGTGGTGGTCCCCTGCACGGGCGGTACGGACCTGCTGGCGCCCTTCGCCGAACGGGCAGGGCGGGAGACGGTGCTGGCCGCCAATCTCACCGTCGTCGCAGGGATGGGCGGCAGCCCCGGCACGCTCGCGGCGGACGCGGCACGCGCGCGTGCGCAGGGCGCGACGGAACTGCGTCTCTATCACGCCGGCTTGGCGTCGGACGACGATCTGTCGGCGGTGCGTGAGGCGCTGTCGGCACGCTGAGCGAGCCCGGCCGCCGTCAGCAGCAGTGCCAGGCCGTACAGCGGCAGCAGCAGCCCGGGACCGGCCAGTTCGACCAGGCCGGCCCCCAGGGCGAGTCCGCACACGGTCGGCGTGAAGATCAGCGTATGGGCGGTGGCCGACACCCGGCCGAGCAGCGCACCCGGCGTCTCGCGCTGGACGGCGGTGAACGCGGCGATCAGCACGCACGGCAGGCCCAGACCGGCTGCCACGCCGGTCACCAGGGCCACGGCGTCCGACGGCACGGCCCGCGCGGCCATGGCGACCCCCGTCAACGCGATGCCCGCCGCCGCGAACCGGCGGCCGCCGAAGCGGCGCAGCGCGGGCCCCGACACGAGCCCCACCGTCACCGAACCGGCGCCCTGGCAGGCGTAGAGCAGGCCGATGTAGGCGGGGGAGTGGCCGAGCCGGTCGGCCACGGCGTACACCGTGGGGCCGGTGAGCCCGGACAGCAGCATGGTCGTGCCGCCCGCCCGGACCAGCGGGCGCAGCCCCGGGTGGCCCCACAGGTACCGGACACCCGCGGTGGTCCGCCGGCGGCCGTCAGCCGGCCGGGTGGGCCGCTCCTCGCGCACCCGCAGCAGGGCGCACAGTCCGGCGGCGAGGACGAAGGTGAGGGCGTCCAGACAGGCCACGGCCGGACCGCCGTAGACCGCGTACAGCCCCGCACCGGTCAGCGGGGCGACGAGTTTCATGCCCTCGGTGACCGACATCCGCAGTCCGTTGAAGTCGCCGAGGAGGTCCGGGACGACGGCGGTGGCGACCAGGGCCGACTCGGCGGCGTCGTGGATCACGCCGGCGGTGCCGTACAGGAAAAGGACGGTGTACAGCAGCCACAGCCGGCCGGCGGAGCCGACGGTGAACAGGGTGAGGAGCAGCGCCGCGAGGCCCAGATCGAGGCCGATGAGCAGGGGCAGCCGCGGCAAGCGGTCGGCGAGCCCGCCCAGCGCCGGGCCCGCCAGGGTGGGCACCCACATGGCGAGCATGCACAGCGCGGCCAGCCCGTCGGACCCGGTGAGGTCCTTGACCCATACGCCCGACGCCAGCCACAGGGAGGAAGTGCCGAAGGCGGACACCACCAGGCCGACGAGATACAGCCCGGCGTTACGGTCCCGCAGCACACGGATCACGGTCCAGGAAGTCGTCATGCCCAGCCATCGTGGGGCTAAGGCCACGGCCCCGGGATCGGCAGGATGCCCTAGTCCGGGGGGGTGCTACGGGGTGCGGCCAGGAAGTCAGGCTGCGCTTCGCCCTGACCGGGGACGCGGTACCGGCCCAGGTGCGCCGCTGCGGTGTGCCCGGTGATCGTGGGCCGCGTGAGCGCCGTGTGGCGCCGCTGCGGCGGCTGTGCGAGCCGTCGTTCCCCAGGACCCCACGCGGAGGGCTGCGGCTGCGTGCTGTGCGCCATGTGGTGCGCCCTGTCGTGGCCCGTGCGCCGTGGGATCGGCCGCGTCCGCACCGATGAGTTCCGGGGAGCCGGGCGGTCAGCCCTTCGTACGGTGGTGCGACCCCCCAAGGAGTGGACATGACCATGTTGGATCTCGGCCCGCAGACCCGGATCGTGGCACGGCTCGCCGAGTCCGTGACCGACGATCAGCTGACGGCCGACACCCCGTGCCCGGATCTCGCGGTGCGCAACCTGCTGGGCCACATCCTGTCGCTGTCCGTGGCCTTCCGTGACGCCGCCCGCAAGGAACTCGGCGCTACGACCGACAGCGATCCGAACTCCGCCGTCCCGGACCTCGGCCCCGGCTGGCGCGCGGAGCTGCCCAAGCGGCTGGACGAGCTGGCCGACGCCTGGCGCGAACCGGCCGCCTGGACCGGTGACACACGGGCCGGCGGGGTCGACCTGCCGGGCGCCGTGGCGGGCGCCGTCGTCGCCGACGAGCTGGTGATCCACGGCTGGGACCTGGCCCGGGCCACGGGTCAGGACTACGCACCCGATCCGGCGGCCCTCGACTCGGCCTTCGGGTTCCTCCACGCCGCCGCCGGAGACCCGGACCGCGGCAACGGCCTGTTCGGACCGGTCGTCCCGGTCCCGGAGAACGCGCCGCCACTGGACCGCGCGCTCGGCCTGAGCGGCCGCGACCCGGGATGGCGACCGCAGCCCCGCGGCTGAGCGGCCGACGGAGCCCACGGGCGTGCACACCAGCGACCGTGGGTCTTGGCGAAGTGCCGTGGGAGGGGCCGCTCATCGTCGTACGCTCCCTTCCATGCCGCTCACCCTCACCGTCCTCGGCACCGCCTCCCCGCACCCGGGCCCCGACCGGCCCTGCTCCGGCTATCTGCTGTCGGGCGGGGGAGCCGAGGTCTGGGTGGACGCGGGGCCCGGCACGTTCGCCGCGTTGCAGCGGCACACGGATCCCGCCCGGCTCACCGCGGTGTGGATCTCGCATCTGCACGCCGACCACAGCGCCGACCTGCTGTCCGCCGCCTACGCGTTCGCCTTCGGCGGCATGACCCCGCCCGCGCCGGTCCCGGTGTACGCGCCGGGTGACTGCGCCCGGCGGCTGGCCGGCTTCTTCGGACGCGCGGACGTCGACTTCCTCAAGGGCGTGTTCGACTTCCGGGACCTGTACGACGGCCACGACGTGCGGCACTGGAACCTCCGTCTCACCGCCCGCGCCGTCGCCCACGACACCGAGGCCTACGGGCTGCGCGCCGAGTGCCAGGGCAGTGTGCTGGCGTACTCCGGCGACACCGGACCGTGCCCCGCCCTCACCGAACTCGCCACCCGTGCCGATCTGTTCCTGTGCGAGGCGGACGTCGACCGGCACCGCGAAGGCGAAGGACCGCGACCGGTGCACCTGACGCCGGAGGACGCCGGCCGCATCGCCCGCGAAGCCCGCGTACGGGAGTTGCTCGTCACCCACGTCGGGCCGACGCTGACCCGCGAGGCGGCCGCCGCCCGCGCCGCCGCCGTCTTCGGCCGGCCCACGCACATGGCGGTCGAGGGGGGCACGCGCACCGTCTGAGCCGCCTGCCTCGCGCCCGTCCCCTCTTTTGTCAGAGGCATTGACGAAACAGGGCCCCTCTCCCTAGCTTCGACGCGTCGCGCCTCGTACGTCATATATGAGACGCGATACGCGATACGCGATACATGACAGGTGAGATCCGAGAGGGCCGCATGACCTCTGTCCCCACCCCCGTCCCCATCCCGTCCCGCACGCAGTTCGTGCTGGACGCGATCAGACACCGCATCCTCGCCGGGCGGCTGACGCCCGGGCAGGCGCTCGTCGAAACGGAGCTGGCCACGCTGTTCGGGGTGTCCAAGACCCCGGTGCGGGAGGCGCTGAAGACCCTCGCCGGGACCGGCCTCGTCGTGCTGAGCCAGTACAAGGGCGTCACCGTGCGCACGGTGGACGCGGACATGGCGCGCGAGGTCTACGACGTACGGCTGCTGCTGGAGCCGGAGGCCCTGCGCCGGTCGGTCGGGCGCGGTGCCCCCCTGGATGCCGCGCGGTCCGCCCTGCAGCGCGCCGACGAGGCCACCGACCCCGCCGAACGCTCCCTCGCCAACCGGGAGTTCCACCGCGCCCTCTATCTCCCCTGCGGCAACCCGCTGCTCGGCCGGATGCTGGACGAGGTCCGCGACCAGGCCGCCCTCGTCTCCGCCGTCGCATGGGCGGCCGACCCGTCCTGGGAGCTGGAGGCCGCCGAACACCGCGAGATCCTGCGGCTCGCGCTCGACGGTGACGCGGACGGCGCCGCGAGCGCCCTGCACGCCCACATCGCGTCCTTCGTGCGGCGTGCCTTCCCCGAGACCCGCTCAGCGGAAGGCCGGGAATGAGCGGCGTGACGTTCGAGACCGAGCGGGCGGCCCTGGCCGGCGTGGTGGCCATCCCGGTGACCCCGTTCGCCGTGGACGGCTCCGTCGACCTGGACACCTACCGGGCCCTGCTGCGCCGGCTGCTCGACAGCGGGCTCGGCACCCTCACCCCCAACGGGAACACCGGCGAGTTCTACGCCCTCACGCCCGAGGAGCGCCGGCTGGTCACCGAGTCGGCCGTCGAGGAGGCGGGCGACCGTGCGCTGATCCTCGCCGGCGTCGGACACGACCTGCCCTCAGCGATCGCCGCCGCCCGGCACGCCCGCGAGGCCGGCGCCCGGATGGTGATGGTCCACCAGCCCGTCCACCCGTACGTCTCGGCCGCCGGCTGGGTGGACTACCACCGCGCCGTGGCCGATGCCGTGCCCGAACTGGGCGTGGTCCTCTACCTCCGCGACGCCGGGCTGCCCGGCAGCCGCCTCGCCGAACTCGCCGGACACTGCCCGAACGTCATCGGCGTGAAGTACGCCGTACCGGACGCCGTCCGGTTCGCCGCCGTCGCCCGGGACGCGGGCCTCGACCGCTTCGTCTGGGTCGCGGGACTCGCCGAACCCTATGCGCCCGCCTACTTCTCCGCGGGTGCCACCGGGTTCACCTCCGGGCTCGTCAACGTCGCCCCGGCCGTCTCGCTGGCCATGCTCGAAGCCCTCCGGTCCGGCGACCACCCGGCCGCCATGAGGGTCTGGGAGCGGATCCGCCGCTTCGAGGAACTGCGCGCCGCCCACGGCTCCGCCGACAACGTCAGCGTCGTCAAGGAGGCCCTCGCCGCGCTCGGGCTGTGCCGCCGGGACGTCCGGCCGCCGAGCCGGACGCTGCCCGAGGCAGAGCGCGGCGAGATCGCCGCCATCGCCGCCGGCTGGCCGACCGGACGGTCGAGGTGAACGCACCGCGCAGGCAGCCGGAAGAACTCCGCAGCCACCAGTGGTACGGCACCGACGGGCTGCGCTCCTTCAGCCACCGTGCCCGCACCCGCCAGCTCGGCTACCTGCCCGAGGAGCACCTCGGCAAGCCGGTCGTCGCGATCCTCAACACCTGGTCCGACATCAACCCCTGCCATGTCCATCTGCGCGAGCGCGCCCAGGCCGTCAAGCGCGGGGTGTGGCAGGCGGGCGGCTTCCCGCTGGAGTTCCCGGTGGCCACCCTCAGCGAGACCTTCCAGAAGCCGACCCCCATGCTCTACCGCAACCTGCTCGCGATGGAGACGGAGGAACTGCTGCGGTCGTACCCGGTCGACGGCGCGGTCCTCATGGGCGGGTGCGACAAATCGACGCCCGCCCTCCTCATGGGCGCGGCCTCCGTGGACCTGCCCGCCGTCTTCGTCCCGGCCGGGCCCATGCTCCCGGGGCACTGGCGGGACCAGGTCCTCGGCTCCGGCACCGACATGTGGAAGTACTGGGACGACAAGCGGGCCGGACTCATCGGCGACTGCGAGATGGCCGAACTGGAGAGCGGTCTGGCCCGGTCACCCGGACACTGCATGACCATGGGCACGGCGTCCACGCTCACGGCGGCCGCCGAGGCACTGGGCGTGACCGTGCCGGGTGCGTCGAGCATCCCGGCGGTGGACTCCGCCCACGACCGGATGGCCGCCGCAGCGGGCCTGGCGATCGTGGACCTGGTCCACCGGGACCGGAGGCTGAGCGAGATCCTCACCCGCGAGGCCTTCGAGGACGCGGTGACGGCCGTCCTGGGCCTCGGCGGCTCCACCAACGCCGTGATCCACCTGATCGCCATGGCGGGCCGGGCGGGGGTGCGGCTCACCCTGGACGACTTCGACCGCATCTCCCGCACGGTCCCCGTGCTCGCCGACGTCCGCCCCGGCGGGCAGCGCCACCTCATGGAGGACTTCCACTTCGCGGGGGGCCTGCCCGGCTTCCTCTCCCGGATCCCCGACCTGCTCCACCTGGACCGGCCGACCGTCTCGCACGACACCCTGCGCGAGCAACTGCGGGGCGCCCGCGTGCACGACGACGACGTCATCCGGCCCCGCGGCAACCCGGTCGCCCACGAGGGCGGCGTCGCCGTCCTGCGGGGCAACCTGTGCCCGGACGGCGCGGTCGTCAAGCACATCACCGCCGAGCCCCGCCTGCTGCGGCACACCGGCCCGGCCGTCGTCTTCGACGACTACCGCACGATGCAGCGCACCATCGACGACCCCTCGCTCGGCATCACCGCCGACAGCGTGCTGGTGCTGCGCAACGCCGGCCCCAAGGGAGGACCCGGCATGCCCGAGTACGGCATGCTCCCGATCCCCGGCCATCTGCTGAAGCAGGGGGTGCGGGACATGGTCCGGATCTCCGACGCCCGGATGAGCGGCACCAGTTACGGCACCTGTGTGCTGCACGTGGCCCCCGAGTCGTACGTCGGAGGGCCGCTGGCGCTGGTCCGCACCGGGGACCTCATCACCCTGGACGTCGATGCCCGCACCCTCCGTCTGGAGGTGGACGACGCGGATCTGAGGCGCCGTCGGGCCGGGTGGACGCCGCCGCCCGCCCGGTACGAACGTGGCTACGGCGCCCTCTTCCAGGACCAGATCACCCAGGCCGACACCGGCTGTGACTTCGCGTTCCTGGCCCGGCCCGGCCAGGTGCCGGACCCCTACGCCGGCTGACCCCACGCTTCGGTCGCCCTCCGGCGCGCGGATCTCCTGCCTCGTCCCGCAGGAGAGCGGGTCAAGTATGCGTCACGTCCGAGTCAGTGGCCGGTAATCCCCCGAGGTTGCGGACGAGTTGCTCGTGAACAGGGTGTGCGTATCGATCGGATAACGGGACTCGCGGTGTGCTTGTGATGCGCGTAGACAATCTCTGAGCTGGTACATCACCGTTCATCATCAGATCCGGAGAACCCATGCGGAAGTCCCTGAGAGTGGCCGCCGTCGGCGCCGCCTGCGCCGTCGCCGGTGCCGCGCTGTACGGCGCGGGCGCTGCCACCGCCGGTCAGTCCACGGCGAACTCCACCCACGAGCCCTACAACATCGGGCAGTTGGTGAAGGACATCGACACCTACTACGGCACCACGGCCGACGGCAACGGCACATATCAGGCGTCCCCGGACAGTCCGTACGCCGAGGACCTGGCGCGCATCGACCGCGACGCCAAGCGCTACATCGACAAGGCGGCCCGCACGGCGCACCGCCACCACGAGCAGCCGGCCGTCGTCTTCGACATCGACGACACGCTGCTGCTCAGCCTCGACTACGAGAAGCGCTACAACTACACGTACAACTCCACCACGTGGAACGACTACGTGAGCCGCGCCGACCGTCCCGCCGTCTTCGGCAGCCCCGCGCTGGTCCGGTACGCCGAGTCCAAGGGCGTCGAGGTCTTCTACAACTCCGGTCTGACGGAGGCGCAGCGGTCCGCCGCGGTCGCGAACCTGAAGAAGACCGGCGCCGACGTGAACCTCGACGCCGCCCACATGTTCCTCAAGGACGCGGCCAACCCACCGGCCTACCTGAAGGACTGCGCGGCGCCGGGCGCCTGGAAGTGCACGACCGTGCAGTACAAGTCGGGCACCCGCCGGCACATCGAGGACGACCTCGGGTACGAGATCATCGCCAACTTCGGCGACCAGTACTCGGACCTGGACGGCGGCTACGCGAACCGCACCTACAAGCTGCCGAACCCGACGTACTTCGTCTCCTGACGCCCAGCTGCGGGCGGCCCCGCCGGGCCGCCCGCACCCGGGACCGCGGCCGGCCGAAGCCGATTCCGTAACACGGGGAAAACCTGAAACAGGCGCTACGCGGGCACAATCCAGCCAGCATCCGCACACCGCCGTCAGACCCCGGGGAGTTGGACCATGTCCGAGACGCAGAAGGCGGACCAGCGTCCGAGCACCGCGCCACCCGCCCGCAACCGCGTCGACCGGTACTTCCGGATATCCGAGCGGGAATCCACGTTCGGCCGGGAGATACGCGGCGGTTTCGCCACGTTCTTCACCATGGCCTACATCCTCGTCCTGAACCCGATCATCCTGGGCAGCGCCAGGGACAAGTACGGCCACTCCCTCGACACCGGCCAGCTCGTCACCGCCACCGCGCTGGTGGCCTGCGTGATGACGATCGTCATGGGTGTCGGCGGCAACCTCCCGCTCGCCATCGCCGCCGGCCTCGGCCTCAACGCCGTCGTCGCCTTCCAACTCGCCCCGCTGATGAGCTGGTCCGACGCGATGGGCCTGGTCGTGCTGGAGGGCGCGATCATCTGCCTGCTGGTCCTCACCGGACTCCGGGAGGCGATCATGAACGCGATCCCGCAGCAGCTGAAGCAGGCGATCGGCGTCGGCATCGGCCTGTTCATCGCCTTCATCGGTTTCGTCGACGCCGGGTTCGTCAGCCGCATCCCGGACGCCGCCCACACCACCGTGCCCGTGCAGCTCGGCGCCGTCGGGCGCCTCACCGGCTGGCCCGTCCTCGTCTTCTGCCTCGGCGTGCTGCTCACCGTCGCGCTGCTCGCCCGCAGGGTGAAGGGCGCGATCCTCATCAGCATCGTGACGATGACCGTCGTGGCCGTCGTCATCGACACCGTCGCCGACATCAAGAGCTGGGGCCTGACCACGCCCAAGGTGCCGGACGATATCGTCGCCGCGCCGGACTTCGCCCTGGTCGGCCACTTCAGCCTGTTCGGCGGCTTCGCCGAGGCCGGCGTCCTCACCGCCGTCCTGCTCGTCTTCACCCTCATCCTGTCGGACTTCTTCGACGCGATGGGCACCATCGTCGGCATCAGCGCCGAGGCCGGTCTGCTGGACGAGAACGGGCAGGTGCCCGGCATCGGCCGCGTCCTGTTCATCGACGGCGCGGCCGCCGTCGCCGGCGGTGTCGGCTCCGCCTCCTCCAGCACCGCCTACATCGAGTCCGCGGCCGGCGTCGGCGAGGGAGCGCGCACCGGCTTCGCCAACCTGGTCACCGGCGGCCTCTTCGGCCTCGCCCTCTTCCTCACCCCGCTGCTCACCATCGTCCCGCTCCAGGCGGCCGCGCCCGCGCTGATCGCGGTCGGCTTCCTGATGATGACCCACGTCAAGCACATCGACTGGGACGACTACGAGATCGCCGTCCCGGCGTTCCTCACCATCGCCGCGATGCCGTTCACCTACTCCATCACCGACGGCATCGGCGCGGGCTTCCTCGCCTACGTCCTCGTCAAGGCTGTCCTGGGCAAGGCGAAAGAGGTCAACTGGCTGCTGTGGGGGGTCTCCCTGCTGTTCCTCGTGTACTTCGCGATCGATCCGGTGGAGCAGGTGCTGGGTGTGAAGTAGGCCGCGAGGGGGGCGCGCACGCCCCCCTCGCGGGCCCGCCTCAGCTCTTCAGCGCCGCCTCCATCATCGCCTTGGCCACGGGCGCGGCCAGACCGTTTCCGCTGACCTCCGAGCGCGCGGCGTCCGACTGCTCGACCATCACCGCGACGGCGACCTCCTTGCCGCCGCCGGACTTGCCGTACGAGGTGAACCAGGCGTACGGCGTCTTGCTGTTGTTCTCGCCGTGCTGGGCCGTACCGGTCTTGCCGCCGACGGTCACCCCGTCGATCAGCGCGTTCGTGCCCGTGCCCTCCCTGACCACCGTCTCCATGGCCGACTGGAGCTGCTCGGCGGTCGAGGAGCTGACGATCTCCCGGGTGTCCGCGTCGTCGTCGTAGTCCTGCAGCACCTCACCGCCGCCGTCGGTGATCTGCGACACCATGTGGGGCGAGACGAGCTTGCCGCCGTTGGCTATGGCCGCGGACACCATGGCCATCTGCAGCGGGGTCGCGGTGACGTCGAACTGGCCGATGCCGGACAGCGCGGTCTGCGCCTTGTCCATGTCGGAGGGGTAGACGCTCGGGTAGGCCCGCACCGGCACGTCCTGCTTCTGGTCGTTGAAGCCGAACTTCTCGGCCATCTCCCGCACCTTGTCCTGCCCGAGCTGGACGGCCATGTGCCCGAAGACGTTGTTGCAGGAGTAGCGCAGGGCGTCCCGGATCGGGGCGTTCCTGCACGGCGCCGACTTGTTCTCGTTCGGCAGCTCGTGCACCGTGCCCGGCATGATGTAGGGGTCGGGGCTGTCGGTCCGCTCGTCCACGTTCTCGTACAGCCCGTTCTCCAGCGCGGCGGCCGCCACGACCAGCTTGAACGTCGAGCCCGGCGGCAGCGGCTGGCGCAGCGCGCGGTTGGTGAGCGGCTTGTCCTCGTCCGCGTTGAGCGACTTCCAGGCCGAACCGGCCGTGTTCGCGTCGGTCAGCGTGGAGGGGTCGTACGACGGGGTCGACACCGACGCGAGGATCTTGCCGGTCCTGGGGTCGATCGCGACGGCCGCGCCCTTGTTGCCGCCCAGCGCGCGGTACGCCGCCTTCTGCACGGCCGGATCGATCGTGGTGAGGACGTCGCCGGGATCGGCACGCCGGCCCGTGACGGTGTCCATCACCGTCTTGAGCTTCGCGTCCGTGCCGTTGAGCAGGTCCGTGTAGATGCCCTCCAGCTGGGTGGGCGCGTACGCCTGCGAGGCGTACCCGGTCACCGCGGCGTAGAGCTTGCCGTCCTTGTACGTCCGCTTGTACGCGAGGTCGCCCCCCTTCGTCCGTGCGGAGCCGGTGATCGTGTCACCGGCCACGATGATGTTCCCCAGCGGCCGCGAGTACGTGTCGATCGCGTTGCGCCGGTTGTGGTTGTCGTCCGCGAGGGCCTTGCCGTCGTAGAACTGCACCCATGTCGCCCTGACCAGCAGAGCGAGCACGAGCAGCAGTGTGAAGACGGACGCCCGCCTGATCGTCTTGTTCATCCCGCTCGGAAGACGAGCGGGACGGGGGGGAACGTTCCCGTCCGCCGGCATTCTCATCGAGCGTTCAGGAAACCGGGGCGTTCAGGAGACCGGATCGCCGCCTGTACCCCGGGCGCCGCCGCCCAGGGGGCTTCGGACGTCCAGGACGAGGACGACCTCCTCGATCTCCCGGCCGCGTCCGTTCGCGTACCCGCGGGCCCGGACCGACTCGCGGAACCCGCACTTGCCCAGCACCCGCAGCGAGGCCGCGTTGTCGGCCGCCGCACGCGCGTACAGAGGCCGTTCGGGCACCTCGGCGAGCAGCGCCCGCAGGGCCGCCGTGGCCACACCCCGGCCCCAGTACGCGCGGTCGATCCAGTACGTCACCTCGCGCTCGCCGGGCTCGCCGTAGACCGCCGCGCTGCCCGCCACCCGCCCGTCCGTCACGACCGTGCGCACCACGTCGGAGGAGTTCCGCAGCCGTTCCCACTGGGCGTCGAAGGCGGCCCGGTCGCCCGGGTCCGGCGGGCCGAACGCGGCCATCCGGACCGCCTCGGGGTCGGTCATCTGCCGGAAGAACACCGGCAGATCGTCGTCCGCCACGGTCCGCAACGCGATCTCCATGGAACCGACCCTACGACCACCACAAACCCGCGCCCACGACCGCCATGGACCCCCGCCCACGTCCGCCACAAACCCGCGCCCACGACCGCCACGGACCCCCGCCCACGTCCGCCACAAACCCGCGCCCACGACCTCCACGGACCCGCGCCCACGACCGCCACGAACCCCCGCCCACGACCGTCGCGCGGCTCCGGGCCTCTCCCGTGCCTCCCGTGCGTCCCGGGTCGGCGGGCCTCGGGGTCAGAGCCTCCGGGTCGCTAGCGTCAGGCGGTCCCGGGCGTCGAACAGCGCGTCCTTGATCAGCTGCTCGTGGGCGGGGGTCAGCCGGGCCACCGGGACCGAGCAGCTGACGGCGTCCCGGGCGGGCGTGCGGTACGGGATCGCCACGCCGAAGCAGCGCAGGCCCAGCGTGTTCTCCTCGCGGTCGACCGCGAACCCCTGCTCCCGGACCTGGTGCAGCTCCTCGATGAGCTTCTCCCGGTCGGTGACGGTGTGCTCGGTGAGCGCGGGCAGCGTCTCGGGCAGCAGTTTGCGCACCTGCTCGTCGGTGTACGTGGCGAGGATCGCCTTGCCGAGCGAGGTGGAGTGGGCCGGCAGCCGGCGCCCGACCCGGGTGAACGGGCGCAGGTAGTGCTGGGACTGGCGGGTGGCCAGATAGACGACGTTGACGCCGTCCAGGCGGGCCAGGTGGATGGTCTCCGTGGTGTCGTCGGAGAGCCGGTCCAGCGTCGGGCGGGCGGCGGCCACCACCTCGTCGCCGTCGATGTACGAAGTGCCGACGAGCAGCGCCCGCACCCCGATGCCGTACCGGGTGCCCGTCGAGTCCGTCTCCACCCAGCCCAGTTCCACGAGCGTGCGCAGCAGCATGTACAGGCTGGACTTGGGGTACCCCACGGCCTCCTGGACGGCCGCGAGGGAGTGCATGCCGGGCCGGCCGGCGAAGTACTCCAGCAGCTCAACGGTCCGTACCGCGGACTTGACCTGCGCCCCGCCGCCTGTGTCGCCTGCCGTCATCGCCTCTGACCCCTTCGTTCGACGAGGACCTGGATATTTGAGGACCCAGATATGTAGTCTCCGAGCAGCGTATTCATCATCAGAGACAGTGTTCAGTATATCGAACGCGCCTGATGGGTGACCGAGACAGTGCGGCCTTATTGGGAGGGACCCGCGGTGGCAGCAGCACCAGTCTGGAGTGTCGACCCGCGCACCGGGAAGCAGCGGGAACAGGTTGCGGTGGAGGCCACAGCCCGGGAGGTGGACGCTGCGGTGCGGGCGGCCCAGGCCGCCCGCGACGGCCTCGCCGACCGCGCGGTCCGCTCCGCGTTCCTGCGCTCGGCCGCCGCGGGTCTGGAGGCGGCCGCGGACGGCCTGATCGAGACCGCCGACGCCGAGACCGCGCTCGGCCCGGTCCGGCTGACCGGCGAACTCGCCCGCACCGCCTACCAGTTGCGGGCCTTCGCCGACATCGTCGACGAGGGTGCCTTCCTCGACGTGATCATCGATCACCCCGACGCCACCGCGACCCCGCCGGTCCCGGACCTGCGCCGCCACAAGGTCCCGCTCGGCGTCGTCGCGGTCTACTCCGCCTCCAACTTCCCCTTCGCCTTCTCCGTCGCCGGCGGCGACACCGCGAGCGCGCTGGCCGCGGGCTGCCCGGTCGTCGTCAAGGCCCACCCCGACCACCCGGCACTCTCCGAGCTGGTCGCCGGGGTGCTGCGCCGGGCCGCCGCCGAGCACGGCATCGCCGAGGGCGCCGTCGGCCTCGTGCACGGCTTCGGGGCGGGCGTCGAGCTGATCGAGCACCCACTGATCGCCGCCGCCGGCTTCACCGGATCCGTGCGCGGCGGCCGTGCCCTCTTCGACGCGGCCGCCGCCCGGCCGGTGCCGATCCCGTTCCACGGCGAGCTGGGTTCGCTGAACCCGGTGCTGGTCACCGAGGACGCCGCGGCCGAGCGTGCGGAGGAGATCGGGGCCGGGCTCGCCGGGTCGATGACCCTCGGAGTCGGCCAGTTCTGCGTCAAGCCGGGTCTGGTGCTGGTGCCGTCCGGTGCGGGCGGCGACCGGCTGGTGAAGTCCCTGACCGGCGCGGTCGGGGACACCGGCGCCGGGGTGCTCCTCGACCACCGCATGCGGGACGACTTCATCGCCGGTGTGCGCGAGCGTGCCGGCCTGGCGGGCGTGGAGTCCCCGGTGCCGCCGGGCGCGGGCGGCGAGCACACGGTCAGCGCCGGGGTCCTGACGGTCGCGGCGAGCCGGCTGGCCGAGGCGGGGCCCGCCGACCTGCTGCTGGAGGAGTGCTTCGGGCCGGTCACCGTGGTGGTCCGCTACGACGACGACACCGAGGCGAGGGCGGTGCTGTCGCGGCTGCCGGGGAACCTCACGGCGACGGTCCAGCTGTCCTCGCGGGAGGCGGCCGGTGAGGGCCGTGGCAGGGAGATCCTCGCCGAGCTGACTCCGCTGGCCGGGCGCGTGCTGGTGAACGGCTGGCCGACGGGAGTGGCCGTGGCGCCGGCCCAGCACCACGGGGGGCCCTACCCGGCGACGACCTCCACCTCCACCTCCGTCGGCGGTACCGCCATCGAGCGGTGGCTGCGGCCGGTCGTCTACCAGAACGCCCCGGAGGCCCTGCTGCCGAGGGAACTCCGCGACGACAATCCGCTCGGGCTTCCCCGGCGGCTCAACGGGGTGCTGGAGCGGTAGCGCCGGGCGCGTGAGACGGGACCGGCGAGGTCTCCCCGGAACATCCGCGGCGAGGAAACATCTACTGCGACAATCGGACGATGGACGTGGAACTTCCCGAACTCCCTTTCCCGCTGCGGACGTACGGACCCGACGGTCACTGGGTCCACGAGGACGGTGTGCTGAGCGGATGGGCCGGCCCCCGGCAGGACCGGTTCGTGCCGCCCACCGGGGAGGCCGTCGACCCCGCCGCCGACGCGCCCCGGCTGCTCGGGGCGCCCGAGGGGGACTTCCAGCTGATCGCGCGCGTCACCGTGGGGTTCCGGGCCGCGTTCGACGCCGGTGTGCTGTACGTCCACGTCGGCGAGCGGGCCTGGGCCAAGCTCTGCCTGGAGTACTCCCCGGACGTCCCCACCGTCTGCACGGTGGTCACCCGGGGGCACTCCGACGACGCCAACTCCTTCACTGTGGAGGGGAGTTCGGTGTGGCTGCGGGTCAGCCGGACCGGACGGGCCTTCGCCTTCCACGCCTCCCGGGACGGGGTGCGCTGGACCTTCGTCCGGCTCTTCACCCTGGGTGAGGAGAAGGAGACGGGTGCCGCGCTGGTCGGGTTCATGACCCAGTCCCCGCTGGGGGAGGGGTGCGTGGTCACGTACGACCACATCGAGTTCAGGACCGCCTGGCCGAGCGACCTGCGAGACGGATGCTGAGGGCGGACGTCAGCGTCAGCAGGGCCGCACTGATCCCCAGGCTGAGCCGCATGCCCGTCTCGAAACCGTCGGCGACGAGCGCCCCGAACACCGCGATGCCCAGGCCGCCGGAGACCTGCCGGGCCGCGTTGAGCACGCCGGCCGCCAGGCCCGCGCGGTCGGCCGGTACGGCGTCCATCATGGCGGCGGTGAGCGGCGGCACCGTCAGCGCGCACCCCAGTGCCAGCGGGATCAGCAGCGCGGCCACCAGCGGCGGCGGCGTGTCGGCGTCGACGTAGAGCAGCGCGAGCAGGCCGAGGACGGCGACGGGCTGGCCCACGAGCATCGGCAGCCGGGGGCCGTAGCGGCTCGCGAGCTTGCCCGCGACCACGTTCGTCACCGCGATCAGGCCCGTCATCGGCAGGAACATCAGCCCCGCGTACAGCGCGGAGTGCCGCTGCACCTGCTGGAAGAAGAGGGAGAAGACGAACACCATGCTGTAGAAGGCCACGCTGACCGCCGCTCCCGCCGCGACCGCCGTCGCCACGGTCCGGTTCCGGAACAGGCCGAGGGGCACCACCGGATGGGGCCGGCGCGCCTCGACGCGCAGGAACGCGGCGCCCGCGACGAGGGCCACCACCAGCGCCGCCCAGCCCGCCGCACCGCCCTCGATCGCCGCGAACGTCAGGGCCGTCAGCGCCACCACCGCCGTCAGCTGGCCGGGCACGTCCACCGGTGCGGGGCGGGGCCGCGAGCGCGGGGCCCGGACCAGCAGCACCAGGATCACCGCGCCCACCGGCAGGTTCACGAAGAAGATGCCGCGCCAGTCCCAGACCGTGGTCAGCGCGCCGCCCGCCACCGGACCGAGCGCCACCGCCAGCGAACCGCCCGCCGCCCAGGCGGCCACCGCGCGGGCACGCCGCGCCGGGTCGGGGTAGGCCTGGCGCACCAGCGCCAGTGAGGCCGGGAGCACGACCGCCGCCGCCACGCCCTGCACGACCCGGGCGCCGATCAGCGAGGCCAGGTCCGGGGCCAGTCCGCAGGCCGCCGAGGCGAGCGTGAACACCGCGGTGCCGAGCGTGAACGCCCGGCTCGCCCCGATCCGGTCGGAGAAGGCCCCGGTGGACAGCATCAGCGCGGCGAAGGACAGGGTGTAGGCGTCCACCACCCACTGCAGGCCGGACATGCCGGCGCCGAAGCCGGAACCGATGGCGGGCAGGGCCACGTTCACCACCGACGCGTCGAGGCAGATCAGCGCGAAGCCGAGCAGGGAGGCGGTGAGGGTGAGGGCGGGCGAGGCGCTCCCGGGCGCCAACCCGCCCGTGGTCAGGCCGGCTTCCTCGGCCTTCGGCATCTGTTTCGTTGACATGCCCTTCATGCTGCGGACCGGCGACGTCGTACAGTAGTGACCTGAATGCCATGCATCCGGAGGTTCTGGCCATGCCCGAGCGGCTCGCCCCGCACCGCGTCACCGTCATCGCCCCGTCCCCCGTCTCCATGTTCAACCTCGCCATGCCGGAGATGCTGTTCGGCAAGGTCGAGACGGACGGGCGGCCGGGCTACGAGGTGGTCGTCTGCACGGCCGAGCCCGGACCCGTGCCCACCACCGGCGGCCTCGACCTGTACGTCCCGCACGGTCTGGACGCAGTGCGGCAGGCGGACACGGTGGTCGTCGCCGGTACCGGGGCGCCCTTCGAACCGGACCCCCGGATCGTGGCCGCCGTCCGCGAGGCGGCCGCCGACGGCAAGCGCATCGCCTCCATCTGCACCGGCGCCTTCCAGCTCGCCGAGGCGGGCCTGCTCCACGGCCGCCGGGCCACCACCTACTGGGCGCACGCCGACGAGATGCGCAAGCGGTACCCGCACGTCGACCTGCGCGCGGACGTGCTCTACGTACAGGACGGCCCGATCCTGACCTCCTCCGGCTACGCGGCCGGCATCGACCTGTGCCTGCACCTCATCCGCACCGACTACGGCGCCGCCGTGGCCAACGAGGTCGCCCGCCGCGCCCTGGTCGCCCCGGTCCGCCCCGGCGGCCAGACCCAGTTCACCCAGACACCGCTGCCGCCCGAGCGCGGCACCGTCTGCGCCGACACCCGCGGCTGGGCCATGCGCAACCTGGACAGACCGCTCACCCTCACCGATCTGGCCCGGCACGCCGGAGTCTCCGTCCGCACCCTCACCCGGCGCTTCCACGCCGAGAGCGGGGTCAGCCCGCTGCAGTGGCTGCTGCACCAGCGCATCGAGCGGGCCAGGGAACTGCTGGAGACCACCACCCTGTCCATGGACCAGGTGGCCACCGCCTGCGGCCTGGGCACCGCCGACTCGCTGCGCGCCCACGTGGTCCGCCGCACCGGCCTCACCCCGAGCGCCTACCGCGCCCAGTTCAGCCGGCGCGGCACCGGGCCGCGGACGGCCGCGTGAGCCGGCCGGCCGGGGAATGGAACGCGCTCATTGAACGTTCACGTACCGGCGCCGGGGAGAGTCCCCGTGCCCGTACGACCTGGAGAGAGCCGGAGAATGCGCGTCGAGATCTGGAGCGACATCGCCTGCCCGTGGTGCTACGTGGGCAAGGCCCGCTTCGAGAAGGCGCTGGCCGCCTTCCCGCACCGCGACGAGGTCGAGGTGGTGCACCGCTCCTTCGAGCTCGACCCCGGCCGCGCCAAGGGCGAGGTGCAGCCGGTGATCACCATGCTGACCCGGAAGTACGGCATGAGCGAGGCGCAGGCCCAGGCCGGCGAGGACAACCTGGGCGCCCAGGCCGCCGCCGAGGGCCTGGACTACCGCACCCGGGACCGTGACCACGGCAACACCTTCGACATGCACCGCCTGCTGCACCTCGCCAAGGAGCACGGCAGGCAGGACGAGCTGATCCAGATCCTCTACCGGGCGAACTTCGCCGAGGAGCGGTCCGTCTTCGCCGAGGGCGACGACCGCCTGGTCGAGCTGGCCGTCGAGGCCGGACTGGACGCCGCCACGGTCCGCAAGGTGCTCGCCGACCCGCTCGCGTACGCCGAGGCGGTCCGCGCCGACGAGCGCGAGGCCGCCCAGCTGGGTGCGAACGGCGTCCCCTTCTTCGTCCTCGACCGCACGTACGGCGTATCCGGCGCCCAGCCCGCAGAGGTCTTCACCCAGGCGCTGGCCCAGGCCTGGGGCGAGCGCTCACCGCTGAAGCCGGTCGCGCAGGGGGACGCGGAAGCCTGCGGTCCGGACGGGTGCGCGGTCCCGCGGCACGACTGAAAACCGCAGGTCGGCGCGGATGTATAAGGCGTGCTAAGCGGAACCACGTAAAAATCCGCAATGGACGGCGACTTCGTGGGGCCGCAAAGTTGTGCCATGGACACCACGGAGACGTTCGAGAGCCGCGTCCGCGCCGAGTTCACCCCCAAGAGCATCCACCTCAACACCGCGAGCAGCGGCCTGCTGCCCGCCCGTACCGTCGCAGCCCTGCACGAGGCGGCGTTGCTGCGGGCCGAGGGCCGGCCACTGAACCCACTGTTCGAGGACGTGGAGGCCTGCCGGGCCGCGTACGCCCGGCTCGCCGGTGTTCCCGCCACCCGGGTGGCGGCCGGCGCCTCCGTGGCCGCGCACACCGGCGTGATCGCGGCCTCGCTGCCCGCGGGTGCCGAAATCCTCACCGCCCAGGACGACTTCACCTCCGTGCTCAACCCGTTCCACGTCCGCGGCGACCTCAAGGTCCGCACGGTCCCGCTGGAGCGGATCGCGGAGTCCGTCCGCCCGGGCACCGCGCTCGTCGCGGTCAGCGCGGCCCAGTCCGCCGACGGACGCGTCGCCGACCTGCCCGCCGTCCGCGCGGCCGCCCGGGCGCACGGCGCGCGCACCTACGTCGACTTCTCCCAGGCCGCGGGCTGGCTGCCGATGGACGCGGGGGCCTACGACTTCACCGCCTCGGTCTCCTTCAAGTGGCTGCTGGGGCCGCACGGGGCCGCCTTCCTCACCGTTCCCGAGGACTTCGGCGGCCTGACACCGGTACTCGCCGGCTGGGTCGCGGGCGAGGCGCCGTGGGACAGCTGCTACGGCCCGGTCGGCGAACTCGCCCATTCTGCAAGGCGGTTCGACCTCACCTATGCGCTGTTCACCTTCGCGGGCCTGCGCCGCTCCCTCGCCCTGCTCGAGGAACTCGGCGTGGCGGCGATCCACGCGCATGACGTGGCCCTCGCCGACCGGTTCCGGGCGGGACTCGCGCGGCTCGGTCACGAGCCGGTGCCCGCACCCGGCTCGGCGATCGTCTCGGTGCCCGGTCTCGGCTTCCGGCAGGCGGGCCTGAGCCGCGCGGGCATCGAGGTCTCCGACCGCGCGGGCAATCTGCGCGCGGCCTTCCACCTCTACAACACGGCCGCCGACGTGGACCGCCTGCTGGCGGCACTGTCCGGCTGACACCACCGGGCCGGGGCCTCCCGTCCCACACGAGGAGGCCCCGGCCCGGTGCTCGGGGGGGTCACTGCACGGTCACACGTCACGTCACCGGAGTGAAGTCCGTCGCTCCGATGAACTCCGGCCGGCGCACCGGCGCCGCGAACGGCTCCACCGCCGTGTTCTCCACGCTGTTGAACACGATGAAGACGTTGCTGCGCGGATACGGCGTGATGTTGTCGCCGGAGCCGTGCATGCAGTTGCAGTCGAACCAGGTCGCCGAGCCGGCCTTGCCGGTGAACAGCCGGATGCCGTGCTCGCTCGCCAGTGCGGTCAGCGCCTCGTCGGACGGCGTGCCCGCGTCCTGCATCTGGAGCGACTTCTTGTAGTTGTCCTTGGGCGTCTCCCCGGAACAGCCGAGGAACGTCCGGTGCGAGCCCGGCATGATCATGAGCCCGCCGTTGGTGTCGAAGTTCTCGGTCAGCGCGATCGAGACGGACACCGTGCGCATGTTCGGCAGGCCGTCCTCGGCGTGCCAGGTCTCGAAGTCCGAGTGCCAGTAGAAGCCGCTCGCGCCGAAGCCCGGCTTGACATTGATCCGGGACTGGTGGACGTACACGTCCGAGCCGAGGATCTGCCGGGCCCGGCCGACCACCCGGGGATCGCGCACCAGCTTCGCGAACACCTCGCTGATCTTGTGCACCTCGAAGACCGAGCGGATCTCCTTGGACTTCGGCTCGACGATGGAGCGCTCGTCGGCACGGATCGCCGGATCGGTGACCAGCCGCTCCAGCTCACCGCGGTACACCTCGACCTCGTCCGGCGTGATCAGCTGGTCGACGGCGAGGAAGCCGTCGCGCTCGTACGCCTGCAGATCGGCGTTCGCAATCGGGCCCGGCGTGTCCGGGGAGCCCCAGAGGACCGGGTCCTTGCGGGGGACGGACACCTCGGTGATGCCGCGGGTGGGGTACAGGTCGGTGACAGTGGTCATGGTGGTCACTGGATGTCACACCTCCTCGGGCTCGGTGAGCAGCGGGTAGACGCCGTTCTCGTCGTGGTCCTCCCGTCCGGTGACGGGCGGGTTGAACACGCAGATGCAGTGGAAGTCCTCCTTGACGCGCAGCGTGTGCCGCTCGTGCCCGTCCAGGAGGTACATGGTGCCGGGGGTGATGGTGTACGTCTTCCCGGCCTCGTGGTCGGTGAGTTCGGCCTCGCCCTTGGTGCAGACGACGGCCTCGACGTGGTTGGCGTACCACATCGACGTCTCGGTCCCGGCGTAGAGGATGGTCTCGTGCAGCGAGAAGCCGACCCGTTCCTTGGCGAGGACGATCCGCTTGCTCTCCCAGGTACCGGACTCGGCCTTGACGTGGCGGTCGGTGCCTTCGACTTCCTTGAACGATCGGACGATCACGGTGGTGCTCTTCCTCCTGGTAGTCGGACGGGTCAGACGGTTTCCCGGACGGCGCGGGCGAGGATGCTCAGCCCCTCGTCCAGTTCGTCGGGTGTGATGGTGAGGGCGGGCAGCAGCTTGACCACCTCGCTCTCCGGGCCGGACGTCTCGATGAGCAGCCCGAGCTCGAAGGCGCGCTTGGCGACACGCGAGGCCCGGTCCTTGGCGTGGAACTCCAGGCCCCACACGAGCCCGCGACCGCGGTACTCCTTCACATCGGCGAGGTTCTCCTCGGTGATGGAGATCAGCGCCTGCTCGACCTGCTCGCCGCGGGTGCGGGTCTGCTTCTCCATGGCCGAGCCGTCGGTCCAGTACGTCTCCAGGGCCGCGGTGGCCGTGACGAACGCCGGGTTGTTGCCGCGGAAGGTGCCGTTGTGCTCACCCGGCTCCCAGACGTCCAGCTCGGGCTTGAACAGGCACAGCGACATGGGCAGTCCGTAGCCGCTGATCGACTTGGAGACCGTGACGATGTCGGGCGTGATCCCCGCCTCCTCGAAGGAGAAGAAGGCGCCCGTGCGGCCGCAGCCCATCTGGATGTCGTCGACGATCAGCAGCATGTCCTGCCGCTCGCACAGCTCCTTGAGCGCGCGCAGCCATTCGGGCCGGGCGGCGTTGATGCCGCCCTCGCCCTGCACGGTCTCCACGATCACGGCGGCGGGCTTGTTGAGGCCGGAACCCTGGTCCTCCAGCAGCCGCTCGAACCACAGGAAGTCCGGGACCTTGCCCTCGAAGTAGTTGTCGAACGGCATGGGCGTGCCGTGCACCAGCGGTATGCCGGCGCCGGCGCGCTTGAAGGCGTTGCCGGTGACGGCGAGCGAGCCCAGGGACATCCCGTGGAAGGCGTTCGTGAACGAGACGATCGCCTCGCGGCCCTTCACCTTCCGGGCCAGCTTCAGCGCCGACTCGACGGCGTTGGTGCCCGTCGGGCCCGGGAACATGACCTTGTACGGCAGATCGCGCGGGCGCAGCACGAGATCCTGGAACGTCTGCAAGAAGGATCGTTTCGCCGTGGTCGACATGTCCAGGCCGTGGGTGACCCCGTCCCGGGACAGATAGTCGATCAGCGCCCGTTTCAGGACCGGGTTGTTGTGGCCGTAGTTGAGTGAGCCGGCACCGGCGAAGAAGTCGAGGTACGCGTGCCCGTCCTCGTCGTACATGCGGCTGCCCACTGCACGGTCGAAGACGGTGGGCCAGCCGCGGCAGTAGCTGCGCACCTCGGACTCGACGGTCTCGAAGACACTCAGGTCGGGCTGGGTGATGGTCACGGTGAATCGCTCCTCAGTGGGCGGTGAAGTCGGTCAACGGGCCGATGCGGTACAGCACTTCGGGATCGTGCGGGCCGTCCGGGAAGAGGTCGGCGGGGAACAGCACCTCGCGGGAGACCTCTGCTTCGTGCCGGGCGGCGAACGACGTGAACAGGCGCTCGGACGCGGTGTTGCCGGGGCTGATGGTCGTCTCGACCTCGGTGATGCCGCGCTCGGCGGTGAGCCGGGCGGCCAGCCCCTCCAGCAGCGCGGCGGCGATGCCGAGGCCCCGGTGGGCGGAGTCCACGGCCACCTGCCAGACGAGCAGGGTCCCGGGGCGGTCCGGCCGGACATAGCCGGTGAGGAATCCGACCGGCTCCCCGTCCGCACCGCGCGCCACCGCCGAGGTGCCGGCGAAGTCCCGGCACCACAGCAGATAGCTGTACGAGGAGTTCACGTCGAGGGTTTTCGAGTCCTTGGCGATACGCCAGAGCGCGGCCCCGTCGGCTATCGCCGGTCGGTCGATGAGTAGGTCTGCTGGTGCGGCAGTCATGCGGCCCGAATTTAGCGAGGCGAATTCGGAAATGCACGGCAGCTCTCGCCGCGACGCGCGGCGACCTTGGCGATATGCCCGCTTTGTCACAGGGAAAATCGGGACAAAGGTATTCTGTTGTGGAGTGTGTCACAACACGGAAACCCCGGGAAACCTGCCGGAAAACTTCCCTGTTTAGCTCTGCAAAAAGCGGGCAGAAGAAGACGGGAAGCTATCGTCCGGAGAATTTACGGGGAATGTGAAATCCAATTGAATTCCGGCTGTGGTCGCCGCTCCGCCGTTTCGTTCGCACGGAATGCCGGCCCGGCCGTCGCGCCGGGCGTACTCCTCGACGAGGTGAATGGCCCCACCGCGCACCGGCACCGGCCGGCGCTCGTGTCGGCCGTCCGCCCGGTGCCGCCGGGGCCGGCTCAGTGCCAGGCCTCGTCCACGGCTCGCAGCGCCGCGACCGGATCGACGGACCTGCCCTGTTCGGCCAGCGCGGCGCCCAGTGCCGTCAAGGACGCCCGGACCGCGCCCGGTGTCGCATCGGCCCCGTAGTGATTGACCCGGATCATCTCCCCGGCCAGCGTGCCCCCGCCCGCGGCCAGCGGCAGCGCCGGATCGCTCGCCAGCGCCCGGGCCACCAGCTGCGACGCCACCACCCCCGACGGCACCCGCAGCGTCGTGGCCACCGGCGCGGCGTCCGCGGCCTTGTACACGTACGGCTCCAGCCCCCCGCCCAGCGCCACCGCACCGGCCCGGGTGGCCCGGGCGGCCCGCCGGTGCCGCGCCATCACCGCGTCCAGGCCCGCCGACTCGATGCGCTCGAGGCACGCCTGCAGCGCCAGCATCTCCAGCTGCGCGGGAGCGTGCGGCAGCGTCCTGCGGCCCGCGTCGGTCCAGCGCTCCTTCCAGTCGAGCAGGGAGAGGTAGGAGCGGCGCGGCGCGTTCGGATTCGCCGCCATCCGGGCCCACGCCCGCTCGCTCACCGAGATCGCCGACACGCCCGCCGGGCCGCCCATCGCCTTCTGCGCCCCGATCACGCACAGGTCCACGCCCCACGCGTCCGGCAGCACCGGCTCGGCGCCCACGGAGGCGACCGCGTCCAGATAGAACAGCGCACCCTGCTCCCGCACCGCCGCGCCGATCTCCGCGACCGGATTGGTGTTGCCGGTCGCCGCCTCCGCGTGCACCAGCGACACGAAGTCGATCTCCGGGTGCGCGGCGAACGCCTCCCGGACCTGTCCGGCGGTCACCGCCGTGTGGAAGGGGACCGTGAGGTCGTGCACGGTCGCGCCCGAGTCACGCAGCCAGTTGCCGAAGGTCTGCCCGTACGGGCCCGTGATCACGTTCAGGGCCACCGTGCCCGGACCGGCCGCCGCGCGGATCGCGCCCTCCAGCGGCAGCAGCGCCTCACCCTGGGTGACCAGTACGTCCTGCCGGGTGTCCAGCAACCGGGCCACCCCGTCCTCGACGGCGGCGAAGCGCTCGGCGCTCAGCGGGGGCAGATCGAGGAAGGGGTGGGTCACGGCGGTGCTCTCTTCGCTCACGAGGGTCCACGAGGCCGGCCGGAGGCCGACGGAGACGAGAGTAACCCTCGCCACTCGGCCCTCTTCCGACCGGCGACTTCTCAGGCCGGACGGCTCCAGGGCCATCGGTTTGGTTTGAGAGGCCCAAACATCTCCTTATAATCGGAACCCACAGTTCCCCCATAGGAGATTCCCCCCATGAAAACGCTCCTCGGGCGCCGGACCCGCCTTCTGGCCGCCACCACCGCGACCGCCGCACTCGTGCTCGTCGTGGCCGGCTGCTCCTCCAGCGACTCGGGGAGCGGCAAGACCACCGTCAAGGGCGTGCACCTCGCCAAGGCCGGCCGGCTGACCACCTGCACCCACCTGCCGTACCCGCCGTTCCAGTCGGTGGTCGACGGCAAGGTGCAGGGCTTCGACGTCTCCCTGATCGACCTCGTCGCCAAGAACCTGGGCGTCAAGCAGCAGGTGCTCGACACCCCGTTCGAGAACTTCAAGACGGGTGCCTTCCTCAACTCCGGCCAGTGCGACCTGGCCGCCGCGGGTATGACGATCACCGCCGAGCGCAAGAAGAACGTCGACTTCTCCGACCCGTACTTCGAGGCCACCCAGGCCGTCCTGGTCGACAGCGGGAGCGGCGTGAACTCGCTCGCGGACGTCAAGGCCAAGGGCAAGAAGCTCGGCGCCCAGGCGCAGACCACCGGCGAGGACTACGCCAAGGGCAAGGGCTACGACCCGGTCTCCTTCCACTCCTCCGACGCGGTCCTCAACGGCCTGCGCACCGGCCAGGTCCAGGCCGTCATCATCGACTACCCGGTCGTCCAGGGCTGGCTGAAGGACAAGGCCACCGCGGGCAAGTTCAAGGTCGTCGACAACCTCAAGACCGGTGAGCAGTACGGCTTCACCGTGAAGAAGGGCAACAAGGCGCTGCTCGACGCCATCAACAAGGCGCTCGGGAACGCCAAGGCCGACGGCACCTACAAGAAGCTCTACGAGCAGTGGATCGGCCCGTACGACGCCTCCGCCGCCTCGCCGGCCGCCTCCTGACCCGATGACCGACACCGACACACAGATCCAGCCGAAGAAGCGGGGCCTCACCCGCCGCCAGCGGCGCAGGCTGTCACGTGGCGCGCAGTACGCCGTGTTCGTCGCCGCCGTGGTCGCGTTCGCGGCCTCGGCGGACTGGGGCCGGCTGAAGAACCAGTTCGCGCAGGCCCACATCGCCGAGCAGATGTTCCCGGACGTCATCACGGTGGCGCTGAAGAACACCGTGCTGTACACCCTGTCCGGCTTCGTCGTCGGCCTGGCCCTCGGCATGCTCATCGCCCTCATGCGGCTGTCCTCCGTGGGGCCCTACCGCTGGGTCGCCGGCATCTACATCGAGATCTTCCGCGGGCTGCCCGCGCTGCTGATCTTCATCTTCGTCGGCGTCGGCGTACCGCTGGCCTTCCCGGACATCCAGTACCCCGGCGGCACGTACGGCAAGGTCGCCGTCGCGCTCGGCCTGGTCTCCGCCGCCTACATGGCGGAGACGATCCGCGCCGGCATCCAGGCGGTGCCCAAGGGGCAGATGGAGGCCGCCCGGTCGCTGGGCTTCTCGCCCGCCCGGGCCATGGTCTCGATCATCGTCCCGCAGGCCTTCCGCATCATCCTGCCGCCGCTGACCAACGAACTCGTCCTGCTCTTCAAGGACTCCTCGCTGGTGCTCTTCCTCGGCGTCACCCTGGAGGAGCGGGAACTGTCCAAGTTCGGCAACGACCTGGCCAGCACGACCGCCAACTCCACCCCCATCCTGGTGGCCGGACTGTGCTACCTGCTCGTCACCGTTCCGCTCGGCTTCGTCGTCCGCCGCATGGAGTCCAAGTCCCAGGAGGCGATCCGTTGAGCCGCCCGGAGATCCACGTCCAGGGCCTGCACAAGTCCTTCGGCGACAACCACGTCCTGCGCGGCATCGACCTGGAGATCGGCCAGGGCGAGGTCGTCTGTGTCATCGGCCCCTCCGGCTCCGGCAAGTCCACGCTGCTGCGCTGCGTGAACCTGCTGGAGGAGCCCACCGAGGGCCAGGTCTTCGTCGGCGGTACCGAACTCACCGACCCCGACGTGGACATCGACGCCGTGCGCCGCCACATCGGCATGGTCTTCCAGCAGTTCAACCTCTTCCCGCACCTGAGCGTCACCGAGAACCTCACGCTGCCGCAGCGCCGGGTCCTGGGGCGGGACAAGGCCACCGCCGCGCGGACCGCCGCCGAGAACCTCGCCCGGGTCGGCCTCGCGGAGAAGGCGGACGCCTACCCGTCCTCCCTCTCCGGCGGCCAGCAGCAGCGGGTGGCCATCGCCCGGGCGCTCGCCATGGGCCCCCGGGTGATGCTCTTCGACGAGCCGACCTCCGCGCTCGACCCCGAACTCGTCGGGGACGTCCTCGCCGTGATGCGCAGGCTGGCGCAGGAGGGCATGACGATGATGGTCGTCACACACGAGATGACCTTCGCCCGCGAGGTCGCCGACCGGGTGGTCTTCATGGACGGCGGCGTGATCGTCGAGGACGGCAGCCCCGACCGGGTCATCGGCGACCCGCAGCACGAGCGCACCCGGCACTTCCTCTCCCGGCTGCTCGACCCGGCGATGGCCGAGGTCGAGGAGGAGACCCCCGACCGGGTGGGCGGGGACGAGCCGTAGGTCGTTAGGGTGCGGTGCATGAGCGAAGGCGCCGTGCTGCACGTGAAGGGCCGGGTCCTGACGGGGCCCGACGACGTCCGTGACGAGCTGTGGGTGGTCGGGGGGCGGATCTCCTACGACCGCCCCGCCGGCGCCCGCGACGTCACCACCGTCGAGGGCTGGGCGCTGCCCGGCCTGGTCGACGCGCACTGCCACGTCGGCCTCGGAGCGCACGGCCCGGTCGACGCGGACACCGCCGAGAAGCAGGCGCTCACCGACCGGGAGGCGGGCACCCTGCTGCTGCGCGACGCGGGCTCGCCCTCCGACACCCGCTGGATCGACGAGCGGGCGGACCTCCCGAAGATCATCCGGGCCGGCCGGCACATCGCGCGCACCCGCCGCTACATCCGCAACTACGCCTGGGAGATCGAACCGGCGGACCTCGTCGCGTACGTCGCCCAGGAGGCGCGGCGCGGCGACGGATGGGTCAAGCTGGTCGGCGACTGGATCGATCGGGACCTCGGCGACCTGGCCCCCTGCTGGCCCCGGCCGGCGGTCGAGTCCGCCATCGCCGAGGCCCACCGGCTCGGCGCCCGCGTCACCGCGCACTGCTTCGCCGAGAACTCCCTGCGGGATCTCGTCGAGGCGGGCATCGACTGCATCGAGCACGCCACCGGCCTGACCGAGGACCTGATCCCGCTGTTCGCCGAGCGGGGCGTCGCGATCGTCCCGACGCTCGTCAACATCGCCACCTTCCCGCAGCTCGCGGCCGGCGGCGACACCCGTTTTCCCCGCTGGTCCGCCCATATGCGACGACTGCACGAACGCCGCTACGACACCGTGCGCGGCGCCTACGACGCCGGCATCCCCGTCTACGTCGGCACGGACGCCGGCGGTTCGCTGGCCCACGGCCTGGTCGCCGCGGAGGTGGCGGAACTGGTCACCGCCGGCATCCCGCCCGTCCAGGCGCTGTCGGCGACCAGCTGGGGCGCCCGCGCCTGGCTCGGGCGGCCCGGCCTGGAGGAGGGCGCACCGGCCGACCTGGTGGTCTACGAGGCGGATCCGCGGGCGGACGTACGGGTGCTGGCGGCGCCGCGACGGGTCGTGCTGAACGGGCGGGTGGTGGAGTAGCGGGCGGGCGGTGGCACGGCGGGCGAGCGGTGGAGCGCCCGGCGAGTCGTGGGGATCCGGGGAACGTCTGTGCCCGGTGATTCGAAGGGGTGTGCTGAAACGCCTCTATCGAGTGAAGTGACCCCGGACGGCTGACCGTTCACCCACAGCGCGTACAAGGTTGACGGGTCCCAAGAACGTTTCGTCTGGGGGTCCCACCGCCTTGAACAGCAACAACTTCCGTATGCCCGCACGCCGTCTCGCCGTCGTCGCGACGGCCGCCGCCCTCACCGCGGCGCCCACGGTCCTGGGCGCGAGCGCCGCGCACGCGACCGGTGGTCACGGTCGCGCCTCCGCCGTCGTCCTGCGTACCGGGCTCGACGTGTCCCTGCTCAACAAGACCGTCGAGGTCCCGCTCGCGGTCTCCCTCGACGACGTCCGGGCACCGCGCAGCGCCGACCGGACCGCACTGTCCGCCCGGCTCGACGGCGTGGCCGGCGGCAGGCCGTTCACCGTGCTCGGTGCGGACGTAGCCCGGTCCCGGGCCACCGTGACGGCCGAGCGCGCCGAGGGCTCGGTCCGGCTCGTCCACGCCAAGCTGCACGTGCCGGGACTGCCCCTGCTGTCCCTCGTCGAGGCCGACACGGTCACCGCCAGGGCGACCTGCGAGGCCGGCAGGGCTCCGGCCGCCTCGGCGAACGTCCTCGGTGCCGTCACCGTCCTCGGCAAGCGGGTCACGCTGACCGCCGGCGGCCCCGTCGAGGTGAAGGTGCCCGGCGTCGGCGAGGTCCGGCTCGACCTGGCCGAGCGGCGGACCACGAGCCGTACGGCCGCCGCGACCGCCCTCGAACTCAAGGTCTCCATCAACCCGTTGAAACTCAACGTGGCCGACGTCGAGGGCACGGTCACACTGGCCAAGGCCACCTGTGAATCCCCGGCGGCCCCGCCCGTCGGTCATTCCACGCCGAGCCACGACCCGGCCGCCGACGTCCGCCCCCAGGGCGCCCCGGCCGAGGCCGACCTGGCGGAGACCGGCGGCGGTTCGGCGACCCAGTACATCGCGGGCGGCGCGCTCGCGCTGCTGCTGGTGGGCGGCGGAGCGGTGACAGCGGCCAGGCGCCGCAAGAACTGACCCCGGCAGGGGGCGCCCCTGGCCCACCGGCGCCCCCCCCGCCCACCGGCGCCGCAGGAGCCGCCCTCGGCCCTGCTCGGGTGCCGCAGGAACCGGCCCCAGCCCCTGCCTACCCCCGGCCCCGGCCCTGCCCCACCAGGCGCCGCAGGAACCGGCCCCGGTTCCATCGGGCGCCGCAGGAACCGGCCCCGGTTCCATCGGGCGCCGCCGGCCAGGGCCCCGGCCACGCCAGGTGTCCCCGGAGCCGGCATCGGCCCCTGTAGGGGCGGTGGCCGGTGTCCGTCGGGGAGGGAATGTCCCCGCCCTCCCCGTACGGAGTCCGGTCGGTGCGCCGGACCGTGGCTCGTCGTGGCCGGCACCGGTCCGGGCTCTCAGCCGGCCGGGACGGACGGGGGCGGTCCAGGGGGAGGAGGCAGTGCCGCCGACAGCGCCCGCAGGAATCCGTCCGCCGTGGCCCGGTCCCGCACAGCGACCCGCACCCACTCCGCGCCGAGCCCGGGAAACGTGTCCCCACGGCGCACGGCGTGACCGAGGTCGCGCAACCGTCGTCGCACCGCCGCCGCGTCCGGCATGCGCACCAGCACGAAGGGCCCCTCCGCGGGCTGCACCACCCGCACACCGCGGGACGCGAACGCCGCCAGCCCGGCCACCAGATGCGCCCGGTCCCCGGCGATCCGGTGCGCCGCATGCCCGGCCTCCGCCAGCGCCCGCGGCGCCACACACGCCTCGGCCGCGGCCAGCGCCGGCGTGGACACCGGCCACAGCGGCTGCGCCCGCTCCAGCACGGCGACGATCTCGGGGGCGGCCAGCACATAGCCGATGCGCAGCCCCGCCAGCCCCCAGGTCTTCGTCAGGCTGCGCAGCACCACGAGACCGGGCACGTCGGTCCGCCCGGCCAGCGCCTCACGCTCGCCCGGCACCGCGTCCATGAACGCCTCGTCGACCACCAGGACCCGCCCGGGCCGGGCCAGCCCGGCGAGCACGCCGGCCGGGTGCAGCACCGACGTGGGATTCGTCGGATTCCCGATCACCACCAGGTCCGCGTCCTCCGGCACGGCCGCCGGATCCAGCCGGAAGCCGTCCTCCTCCCGCAGCAGCACCCGGCCCACCGGGTGCCCGGCGTCCCGCAGCGCCGCCTCGGGCTCGGTGAACTGCGGGTGGACGATCACCGGCCGGCGGACCTCCAGGGCGCGGGCGAGCAGCACGAACGCCTCCGCCGCGCCCGCCGTCAGCAGGACCCGCTCCACCGGCAGCCCGTGCCGCGCGGCCACCGCCGCCCGCGCGTCCCGCCCGTCCGGGTAGGCCGCGAGGAACGGCAGGCTGGCGGCGATCTTCTCGCGCAGCCACGGCGGAGGCGTGTCGGCACGGACGTTGACGGCGAGGTCCACCAGAGCGGCCCCGTCGTCCCGCACCTCGGCGTCCCCGTGATGACGAAGGTCGTGCCCGTCGTGACGAAGATCGTGCCCGTCGCGACGAAGGTCGTCCTCATGAGTGCGCGGGTCGTCGCCGTGAGGTGGTACGTCGTCCCCGTGATGACGCAGGTCGTGCCCGTCGTGACGAAGGTCGTCCTCGTCGTGACGCAGGTCGTCCTCGTGAGGGCGCGGGCCGTCGCCGTGAGGTGGTACGCCGTCGCCGTGAGGTGGTACGCCGTCCCCGTGGTGACGCAGGTCGTGCCCGGCCGCCCGGGCGTTTTCAGTACGCATGGCTGTGCGAGCGCTCCCTGTGTTGCCCGCGCCCCGGGCGCCGCACGACGGCACAGGTCGCCATCGCGGGCTGCCCGTCGGCACGCTCGGACCTCCGCTTGGGCACGAGGAGTTCACCGCCCCGGACCAGCGCGGCCGCCTCCGCGACCGACGGGGTGTCGACGGCCGCGAGGAGGGCGCCGGACGGGTTGGGCACCTCGACGGCCGCCAACTCCGCGGCGGAGTAGGACACCAGGGGCACCCCGAGCCGCCCGGCGGCCGCGACGAGACCGGGCTCCGCCGACTTGGCGTCCAGGGTGGCCAGTTCGGCCACGCACCGCGGCGAGAGCCGCGCCTCGCGCAGCGCCGTCCCGATCAGCCGGAGCACCTCCTCGGCCGGCACGCCCTTGGACGCGCCGACCCCGATCACCAGGGACGGCGGTCTGAGCAGCACCTCCCGCTCGCCCGGTTCGACGGCCCGGTCGGTGAGCCGGACGGTGTACGGGCCGCGCGCCGAGGTGGGCAGCGGCGGCAGCGGCCACGGCACCTCCGCGTGCAGCACGACCGCCTCACCGTCCAGCAGGGCACGGGAGATCATGGCGACGGAGCCCTCGCAGGGCCACCCGAGCGCCTCCAGGCCTGGCAGTCCTCCGGAGTCCGTCGCGGCCGGCACCACGGGCTCGGCGCCGGGCACCTCACCGACCTCACGGACGGTCGCGCGTGCGCCACGGAACGTCGGCGGGCCGGCGGCGCCGGGGCCGGCGCCGACGACCGTCGCCTTGCCGTCGGGGGCGTCGGCCATGGGGTGCCTCTCATGCGGGATGGCAACTCGGAATCGGGTGAAATGTCGGGTTGCGCCGGATTGCGGACGGCGCCGGATGTGCGCGAAGGCGCCTCCATCGGATAGCAAGTGCCTATGGCGGTCTTCGTTGCGCTCGGCGCGTTCCTGATGACGCTGGCCGGCGGCTGGACGGCACAGCGCGTGACCGACCGTCGCCATCTCGTCCTGGGACTGGCCGGCGGCCTGATGCTGGGCGTGGTCGGCCTGGACCTGCTGCCGGAGGCGCTGCACGCGGCCGACCGGGAGGTCTTCGGGGTACCCGCGGCCCTGCTGCTGTTCGTGACCGGTTTCCTGGTGGCCCATCTGGTGGAGCGCACCCTGGCCGCACGCCAGGCGGCGCACGGCGGAGCCGAGCACGACCACCGGGCGCCCGAGGTGGGCCTGACGGCGGCCGCCGCGATGGTGGGCCACAGCGCCATGGACGGCGTGGCGATCGGCGCGGCCTTCCAGGTGGGCGGCGGCATGGGCACGTCCGTCGCGCTCGCCGTGATCGCGCACGACTTCGCCGACGGCTTCAACACCTTCACCATCACGAGCCTGTACGGCAACGCACGCCGGCGCGCGATCGGCATGCTCGTGGCCGATGCCTGCGCCCCGCTGGTGGGCGCTGTGTCGACCGTCTTCTTCCACATCCCGGAGCCGGTGCTCGGCGGCTACCTCGGCCTCTTCGGCGGCGTCCTGCTCTATCTCGCCGCGGCCGAGATCCTCCCCGAGGCCCACCACGACCACCCCGCCCGCTCCACCCTGCTGTGCACGGTCGCGGGCGCGGCCTTCATCTGGCTGGTGGTCGGCATCTCCGGCGGCTGACGGCACGGCCGGCCACCCGCCCCCGGGCCCCGCGACGCCGGCCCCGGGCCGGGCCGGCGCCTCGTCCGGCACTCCGGAGCCGGCCGCGACCGGGACCCGGGCCGGCCGCTCGACGCCCTCCGCCGGCACCAGCCCGCCGCTCATGACGCCAGGCACCTCTCCACGAACCGGCGAGCGACACCGAGCTCGGACGCCCAGTGCGTGTGCAGATAGCTCGCGTGCACGTTCTGCTGCACGAAACCCTCGACCCGCCGGGTGGGCGTCAGCACCCCCCAGGCGGGAGCGGCACCGGCCCCTGGCTCGACGACCGTGCGGTGGAACTCGTGCCCCCGCATCCGCGTCCCGGCCGGCGCCAGCACGCTGTCGCCGACGGCCACGGCGTCCCGGTAGCCGAGGGTCAGCCGCTCGCTCATCCGCGCGGTGGCGTCCAGCACCCCGCACATGGGCCGCCCGTCCAACTCCCGGCACAGGTACAGCAGTCCGGCACATTCGGCTGCCACGGGGGCGCCGGAGAGAGCCAGCCCGGCGACGTCCTTGCGCAGCCGCTCGTTGGCGGACAGCTCACCGGCGTACACCTCGGGGAATCCGCCCCCGATGACCAACCCGGCCGTACCCTCCGGGAGTTGCTCGTCCCGGAGGGGGTCGAAGGGGACGACCTCGGCGCCGGCCGCCGCGAGCAGCTCGGTGTGTTCGGCGTAGGAGAAGGTGAACGCGGCGCCACCGGCGACGGCGACCCGCGGCCGCCGGCCGCGCGCCGGCGAGACCTCGGGGGTCCAGGGGAGGGAGCCCTCCGGCAGCGGACCGGCCGCACGCGCGAGTGCCTCCAGAGCGGCGAGGTCACACCCCGAGGACACCTGCGCGGCCATCTCCGCCACCGACTCCAGGGCGTCGGCGCGGCGCTCGGCGACCGGCACCAGCCCCAGGTGCCGCGACGGTGTCTCGACCCGGGCGGCCCGCCGCAGCACACCGAGGACGGGCATCCCCGCCGAGTCCAGCGCCTCCCGCAGCAGCGCCTCGTGCCGGTCCGACCCCACCTTGTTCAGGATCACGCCCGCGACCCGCACCAGAGGGTCCCAGGAGGCGAACCCGTGCACCAGCGCCGCCACCGACCGGGACTGCGAGGACGCGTCCACGACGAGCACCACCGGTGCCCGCAGCAGCTTGGCGACCTGCGCGGTGGACGCCAGTTCACCCTCCCCGGCGGCCCCGTCGTACATACCCATCACGCCCTCGACCACGGCGAGGTCGCACCCCCGCGCCCCGTGCAGGAACAGCGGAGCGACCAGCTCCGGACCGCACAGATACGCGTCGAGGTTGCGCCCCACCCGCCCGGCCGCGAGCGCGTGGTACCCGGGGTCGATGTAGTCCGGCCCGACCTTGTGCGGGGAGACGGCGAGTCCCCGCGCGGCGAACGCGGCCATCAGCCCCGTGGCGACGGTGGTCTTGCCGCTGCCCGAGGAAGGCGCGGCGATGACCAGCCGGGGCACCGACGACATCACCACTCGATGCCCTTCTGGCCCTTCTGCCCGGCGTCCATGGGGTGCTTGACCTTGGACATGTCGGTGACGAGGTCGGCGAAGTCCACCAGCTTCTCCGGCGCGTTGCGCCCGGTGATCACTACATGCTGGGTACCGGGCCGGTCGCGCAGCACCTCCACGACCTCGTCGACGTCCACCCAGCCCCAGTGCAGCGGGTAAGCGAACTCGTCGAGCACGTACAGCCGGTACGTCTGCGCGGCCAGGTCCCGCTTGACCTGCTCCCAGCCCTCCCGGGCCTTCTCCTCGTTGTCCAGCTGGTCGTCGCGCTGGACCCAGGACCAGCCCTCGCCCATCTTGTGCCAGTCGACGGTGCCGCCCTCGCCGGAGTCGCCGAGCACCCGCAGCGCGTTCTCCTCGCCGACCTTCCACTTCGCCGACTTGACGAACTGGAACACCCCGATCGGCCATCCCTGGTTCCAGGCGCGCAGCGCGAGCCCGAACGCGGCGGTCGACTTGCCCTTGCCGACGCCCGTGTGTACGAGGACCAGCGGACGGTTGCGACGCTGCCGGGTCGTCAGTCCGTCGTCCGGCACCACACTCGGCTGTCCCTGCGGCATTACGCGGCCCTCCTCGAAGTTCCCTGCACATCCCGGACCAGCCCGGCGATCGAGTCGGCCCGCAGTTCGTCCAGCGTGACGGCCGTGCCGCCCAGTTCACCCGCGAGCCGCCCGGCGAGTCCGAGCCGCACCGGCCCCGACTCGCAGTCCACGACCACCGAGGCGACCTGCCCGGCCGCGAACAGCCGTGCCGCCCGGGTCGCGAGCGCGACCGGCTCGGGGCCGCCGGTGGCCCGCCCGTCGGTCACCACCACGACCAGCGCCCGGCGCGCCGGATCCCGCAGCCGCTCCACGCGCAGCACCTCGTGCGCCTTCAGCAGCCCGGCCGCCAGCGGCGTACGGCCGCCCGTCGGCAGCGACTCCAGCCGGACCGCGGCCGCGTCCACCGAAGAGGTGGGCGGCAGCGCCACGTCGGCCGCCGAGCCCCGGAAGGTCACCAGACCGACCTTGTCCCGCCGCTGGTAGGCGTCGAGCAGCAGCGACAGCACGGCGCCCTTGACGGCACCCATCCGCTGCCGCGCCGCCATCGACCCCGAGGCGTCCACCACGAACAGCACGAGATTGCCCTCGCGCCCCTCGCGGGCCGCCTGCCGCAGGTCGTCCCGGCGGACCACCAGCCCCGGCCCGGAACGGCCGCGCGCCCGCTGGTGCGGGGCGGCGGCCTGCACCGTCGCCGCCAGGTGCAGCTTGGTCAGGGCGCCGCGGGGCCGCCGGGCCCCGGTGGTGCGTCCGTGCTCGGTCCGGGCCCGCGACCGCCGCCCGGCAGCACCCTCGCCGAGGCCGGGCACGCTCAGCACCTTGGTCCGGAAGGGCTCGGCGGACCGCGCCGGTGCCTGCTCACCCGGACCGGCGCCGGACGGCTGCGGCTCCCCGCCCTCACCGGACTCCGGCCGGGGGGCGGTGTCCCCTCCCTGCGGACCCTCGTCCGGCTCCGGCTGCCCGCCGCCCCCGCCGGGGCCGCCCGGGCCGGGATCGTCCCCGCCGTCGCCGCCCCCGTCGGTGTCGGAGAACTGCTCCAGCGTCTCGTCCAGCTTGTCCTCGTCCAGGCCAGGCGCGTCGAACGGGTTGCGCCGGCGCCGGTGCGGCAGCGCGAGCAGCGCGGCCTGCCGCACGTCCTCGGCCAGCACATCGGTCCGCCCGGCCCACGCGGCCAGCGCAGTCGCCGTACGCGCCATCACGATGTCGGCCCGCATGCCGTCCACCTCGAAGGCCGCGCAGGTCGCCGCGATCTGCCGCAGCGCCCCGTCGCCCAGCCGCACCTGCGGCAGCAACTCCCGGGCGGCGACGATGCGCTGCCGGACGTCGGCCTCCTCTTCGGCCCAGCGCGCGGCGAAGGCCGCGGGGTCGTCGTCGTACGCCAGCCGGCGGCGCACCACCTCCACCCGCTGATCCGGCTCGCGGGAGGCCGCGACCTCCACGGTCAGCCCGAACCGGTCCAGCAACTGCGGCCGCAGCTCGCCCTCTTCGGGGTTCATGGTGCCGACGAGCAGGAACCGGGCCGCGTGCCGCACCGAGACACCCTCGCGCTCCACGTACGAGGCGCCCATCGCCGCCGCGTCCAGCAGCAGGTCGACCAGGTGGTCGTGCAGGAGGTTGACCTCGTCCACGTACAGGATGCCGCGGTGCGCGTCGGCCAGCAGGCCCGGCTCGAACGCCTTCACGCCCTCCGCGAGCGCCCGTTCGATGTCGAGCGCGCCGACCAGCCGGTCCTCCGAGGCGCCGACGGGCAGCTCGACCATGCGCGCCGGGCGCGCCGAACCGCTGCCCGGCTCGTGCGGCCCGTCCGGGCAGGACGGGTCGGGGGCCGCCGGATCACACGAGAACCGGCACCCGGGGACGACCGCCACCGCGGGCAGCAGCGCCGAAAGGGCGCGTACGGCCGTCGACTTGGCGGTGCCCTTCTCGCCGCGCACCAGCACACCGCCGACCGCCGGCGAGACCGCGTTCAGCAGCAGCGCGAGCCGCAGATCGTCCTGGCCGACAACGGCCGTGAATGGGAAGGGGGTTGTCACAGATCACCCTCCAAGTCGCCTCGTGCATCAGAGTAAACGGCGTTCATGCCGGGGCTCCCGGTGGAACGAAAGGCAGCCCCTCGGGCGCGCCGGACTCGATGAGCCGCCAGAGCGCGTCCGTGTCCGCGTGCTGCTCGATCAGGTCGCCGAGCCGGTCGAGCTGCTCCTCGCGCAGCGCGGCGAAGGATGTGTCCGGGGCCGGCACGAAGCGGCGGCCCGCGGCGGCGGCGACCTCGCGCAGGAAGGCCCGCCGGAAACCGTCCGACTCCAGGGAGCCGTGCCAGTGGGTGCCCCACGTCTGGCCGACCCTGCAGCCGTCCAGGAAGGGGGTGCCGGCGGTCACCTCGGCGACCCCGTGATGGATCTCGTAGCCCTCGACGTGCTCACCGAGGGCCTCGCCGGCGGGACGGGCGAGGGTCTTCCCGCGGGCGAACCGCACCCGCACGGGAAGCAGACCGAGACCGGCGACCTCGCCGGCCCGCGACTCGACCTCGTCCTCGATGTGCTCCCCGAGCACCTGGAACCCGCCGCAGATCCCGAGGACCGGCCGCTGCTCGGCGGCCCTCCGGACGAGGGCGTCCGCCAGCCCCCGCTCCCGCAGCCACTGAAGCGCCCGTACGGTCCCGCGCGTGCCCGGGAGCACCACGAGGTCGGCGTCCGCCAGCTCCTCGGGCCGGTCCACGAACCGCACCACGACGCCCGGTTCGGCCGCCAGCGCGTCCACGTCCGTGAAGTTGGACATCAGCGGGACCGCGCACACCGCGACCCGCAGCACGTCCTCGCCCACCGGGGGCGCGACGGTGGACTCGCGTACGGTGCCCCGCAACGACACCCGCAGCCCGTCCTCCTCGTCGATGCCGAGACCGTGCCGGAACGGCAGGACGCCGTACGTGTGCCGCCCGGTGAGCCCGTGCAGCATGTCCAGGCCGGGCTCCAGCAGGGAGACGTCCCCGCGGAACTTGTTCACCAGGAAACCGGCGACCAGTTCCTGGTCCTCCGGCGAGAGCAGGGCGACGGTCCCGAAGAAGGAGGCGAAGACGCCACCGCGGTCGATGTCGCCGACGACGAGAACGGGCAGCCGCGCGTTGCGGGCGATGCCCATGTTGACGATGTCGGTCCGCCGCAGGTTGATCTCGGCCGGGCTCCCCGCACCCTCGCAGATCACCGCGTCGTACGTGCCCCGCAACTCGGCCAGGCAGTCCAGCACCGTGCCGAGCAGTTGCTGCTGCCGCCCGCCGTGGTAGCCGCGTGCGCTCATCTCGCCCACCGGCCGGCCCATCAGCACCACTTGGCTGCTCCGCTCGCCGCCGGGCTTGAGCAGCACCGGGTTCATCAGCGCGGTCGGCTCGACCCGGCACGCCTGGGCCTGCATGGCCTGCGCCCGCCCGATCTCCGCGCCCTCCCGCGTGACGAACGAGTTGAGTGACATGTTCTGCGCCTTGAACGGCGCGACCTTCACGCCCTGGCGTACCAGCCAGCGGCAGATGCCGGCCGTCACGACGCTCTTGCCGGCGTCGGAGGTGGTGCCGGCGACGAGGAGACCCCCGCTCACTTCCCACGTCCCTTCACGAGTCGGCGCGCGGCGACCGTGGCGCCGAGCGCGAGCAGGCCGACGCGGCGGGACAGCCGTACCGCCCGGTCGATGTCGGCCACCTGCACGGTGCGTCCGGTTCGTCCGTTGAGCACCGGGCGGTGCTCGACCCGGCCGCCGTAGGACAGCGTGCCGCCCAGGCGCACGCCGAGGGCGCCCGCGAACGAGGCCTCCACGGGCCCGGCGTTGGGGCTCGGGTGCCGGCGCGCGTCGGCCTTCCAGGCGCGCAGGGCGCCGCGGGGATCGGGGCCGGCCGCCGCGGTGAGCACGGCGGTCAGCCGGGCCCCCGGCCAGCCGGCGAGGTCGTCGAGCCGGGCGGACGCCCAGCCGAACCGCCGCAGCCGGGGGGACCTGTGCCCCACCATCGCGTCCAGGGTGTTGACGGCCCGGAAGCCGAGCAGGCCCGGCACGCCGCCCACGGCACCCCACACGAGCGCGCCCACGACGGCGTCGGAGGTGTTCTCGGCGACCGACTCGACCACGGCCCGGGCGATCCCGTCGGCGTCCAGCGCCTGCGGGTCCCGGCCGCACAGATGGGGCAGCCGCACACGGGCCGCCTCGACGTCCCCGGCCCGCAGGGCGCGCCCGATCGTGCGGGCCTCCCGGGCGAGCGAGGTGCCGCCGACGACGGTCCAGGTGGCGGCGGCGGTCAGCGCGACGGACGCGGCGGGGGAGGGGCGTACGACGCGTGCGGCCACGGCCCCGAGAGCGACGGCGCCACCGGCGCACACGGCGGTGTGCAGGGCGCCCCAGCCGCGGTGGTCGTGCCACAACGCGCCTTCCACGGCCGTGGCCGCCCGCCCGAACGCGGCGACCGGGTGCCCGCGGCGCGGATCGCCGAGGAGCAGGTCGCCGAGCAGGCCGGCGGCGGCGCCGTACGCGTAGCAGCGATCGGCACCCATCGGCTCAGCCGGCCATGGGCACAGGAGCGGGCCTGGTACTGGTCCTTCGGCGGCCGGGCATGGCGATATGGGTCCTCACTCAGGGTGTCCGCGCCCTGGTTCGACGAGATTCGGCGGTGAGAGTTCCTGGCTCCCGGGGATTTTCCCCGGTGACAGTGGCGGGACCGCGCCGGATTCGCACCGGCTTCCTCTCTTGCCGCCGTACATGGCCCGGGCAGTCCACCACGTGCCCGGAAGGGCAGTCAACTTGCTGTTGACCTGCGTGGGGAGAGTGTGCCGATCCCCACACCGCGGTGCGCCGCACGCCGAAGGCTCCCCTCCAGGACAGGACAACTGGAGGGGAGCCTCGGTGTGTTCGGTCGGGCCCCGGCCACGGTGGTCCGCGGCGATCAGGCCCCGGCCACGGTGGTCCGGCCGGTCCGGGCCGCGGCGGTCAGGCCTTGGCCACGATCAAGTAGATGCCGTACGCCACCGCCGCCGCGCAGGCCGCGAAGCAGACGTAGGCGCCGGTGACGGCGAGAGTGGCGGAGCCGCCCTGGGCCGCGGCCTTCTCGCGTCGCGTCAGGCCGTTGATGCCGAGGGTGAACAGGGCCACCAGGCCCACCGTGAACACCAGGCTCGTGCCGAAGACGGAGCCGAGAGCCGCCCAGTCGATCTTCATGATGCTTCCTTCGGTACCGGGTTCTCGGGGTCAGACCCTGGCGGCCGGCGGGGTCGCCGGGGCGGTGGACGTCGGAACGGCGGCCGGGGACGGCCCGGTGGCCTGCTGCGGGAAGGCGACGGGCGGCTCCTCGGGCAGCATGCCCGCCGGGGGCGGGATCACGGCGGCGATGGCGGTGGTCACCACGCCGGCCGGCTCCTCGGTCTCGGGGACGACGTCGGTGTGGTCGACCACCGAGCGGCGGGAGATCTTCCATATGGTGGCGCTCGCGGCGACCAGGAAGACGGCGACGGCGGCGGTGCCCCAGTCGCCCAGGTCGGTGACGGACTCGGCGCCCGCACCGACCAGCGCGGCGGCCGGCAGGGTCAGGACCCAGGCGACGGCCATGCGGGTGGCGGTGGACCAGCGGACCACACCGCCCTTGCGGCCCAGACCGGCGCCCATCACCGAGCCGGAGACGACGTGCGTGGTGGAGAGGGAGAAGCCGAGGTGGGAGGAGGCCAGGATGGCGGTCGCGGCGCTGGTCTGGGCCGCGAAGCCCTGGCGCGGCTCCAGATCGGTCAGGCCCCTGCCCATGGTGCGGATGATCCGCCAGCCGCCGATGTAGGTGCCGAGCGCTATCGCCAGGCCCGCGGAGAGGATCACCCAGGTGGGAGGGTTCGAGCCGGGGGCGATGGAGCCGCCCGCGATCAGCGCGAGCGTGATGATGCCCATCGTCTTCTGGGCGTCGTTGGTGCCGTGGGCGAGGGAGACCAGGCCCGCGGAGGCGATCTGGCCGGCGCGGTAGCCCTTGCGGGTGGCCTCGCCCTCGGCCTTGCCGCCGATGCCGTAGGAGAACCGGGTGGCCAGCATGGCCGCGACGCCGGCCACGATCGGCGCGGCGACCGCCGGCAGCAGCACCTTGGTGACCAGAGCGTCACCGTGCACGGCGTCGAGGCCCGCGGAGGCGACGGTGGCGCCGATCAGGCCGCCCATCAGGGCGTGGGAGGAGCTGGAGGGAAGGCCCACCAGCCAGGTCAGCAGATTCCAGAGGATCGCGCCGACCAGGGCGGCGAAGATGACCTCGGGACGGATGCCGGTCTCGTCGACGAGACCCTTGGAGATCGTGTTGGCGACCTCCACCGAGAGGAAGGCGCCCACCAGGTTGAGGGCGGCGGACATGGTCACCGCGATCTTGGGCTTCAGGGCGCCTGTGGAGATGGTGGTGGCCATCGCGTTCGCTGTGTCGTGGAAACCGTTCGTGAAATCGAACGCAAGTGCGGTTACAACCACAATCGCGAGGATCAGCGAGAAGCTTTCCATTTACCCAGGCAATCGTTCGAGGTCATTGGCTGGTCGAACGTAGGCAACCTGGGTGAACGGAAGATGAACTGGGGCGGACCTCATGGTGTCCGTGACCATGAATTGGCATTCCGTTTGCCCGCGACGGCCCAAGCGCGCCTTGGTCACCGGCCTCGAGCGAGAGCCCGTAGCCGGTTCGTCGACCCGTTGAGGAGATTCTGGTCACCCGGCAGGCCGCCGCTGGGGCCCGGACGGACGGACCGATGGCCGGATGGACGACCCGTGCCGCCGGCGCCTCGTGGCTGGCAGGATCGGCGCATGGCTGAGCAGCGACGGGACACGTCGGGGGAAGAACCGGGCGGCGAGCGCCGGGAAGCGGTGCGCGGCGCGATGGCCGGTGCGGCGCTGGAGCCGGGACCGGGCGTGGCGGCGCACGCGGACACCGCTCGGATCTGGGAGGCACTGGTCGCGACGGCACGCCGCACCGTCGCCGACGGGCTGGTCGTCGGCACCTCCGGCAACGTCTCCGCCCGCGTCGGGGACCTCGTGCTGGTCACCCCGTCGGGCGTTCCCTACGACCGGCTGACCCCGGGCGACATCACCGGCGTCGACCTCTCCGGACGCCAGGTGCTCGGCACCCTGGTCCCGACCAGCGAGCTGCCCATGCACCTCGCCGTCTACCGCACGACCGGCGCCCGCGCGGTGGTCCACACCCACGCCGTCCACGCCACCGCGGTCTCCACGCTCGTGCCCGAACTGCCCCTGGTCCACTACATGGCCGGTGCCCTCGGCGGACCCGTCCGAGTGGCCCCCTATGCCACCTACGGCAGCGACGAACTGGCCGAGAACATGCTCGGCGCCCTCGCCGGCCGCTCCGGCTGCCTGCTGCAGAACCACGGCACGATCACCTACGGCGACGGCCTCGACCAGGCCTACGACCGCACCGCCCAGCTGGAATGGATGTGCCGCCTGTGGCTGACGGCGTCCTCCGTGCCGGGCCTGGCGCCGTCCTTGCTCACGGAGGCACAACTGGCCGAAGCCGGGGCACGCTTGAGGGGGTATGGCCAACGGAGGTGACCCCTTGCTCCCCAGCCCGCTGTTCCGACGGTTTCTCGACCGGCTCTCCCCGCGCCACGGCTCCTCGCATGCTCCGGGTCCGGCGAAACGTGTGCGGGGTCCGGCGGTGCTGCGCGACGCCGTCCGGTCGCTGCGTACCGGACGGGGATCCCCTCACGCCCTGGAGGCGGTGGGCAAGGTGCCGTATCGCCCGGTGCCGGCACGGCCGTCACACCGCTCCGCCCTTCCGCTGGCCGGGGACCGGGAGCGCCGTGACACTGGACGGGTGGGCCCAGTCAAAGCGACCGCCACCGCGATCAGCGCCGTCCTCGCCGCCGGTATGGCATCCGTGGCCGCGGGGCGGCTCGCCAGCGACGCCGCGCTGAAGGCGCCCGCCGGCAGGCCGCTGCCCACGGAGCCCCGGCTCACCGTGCACGGCACCGACACCGGCCGGATCACCCTCACCCGCGATCTGGCCTCCCTGCGCCCCGGCACCTACGGCCTCGCCGGCGACGGCTCCCACGCGGTCGTCGGGCCGGTCCAGGAGGCGCTCGCGCACACGGCCGACACCGTCGTACGCCGCCTGGACCGCGTCACGCACGGCACCTTCGCCCCCGGCGACGCGGTGTGGCTCACCCCCAACCTCTACGTCGGCAACCCGGGCTCCGCGCTCGGCCTCGACCACGCCGACGTCGACGTGCCCGGTGAGCTGGGTGCCCTGCCCGCCTGGTTCCTGCCCGGCCACCGGGACACCTGGGTGATCGCCGTGCACGGCCTCGGCACCACCCGCGAGCAGGCCATGAACGTCATGCGCTTCCTGCACTCCCGCCGCCTGCCGGTCCTCGCGCTCGCCTATCGCGGCGACCTCGGCGCGCCCCGCCCGCCGGACGGCCTGAACCACCTCGGCGAGACCGAGTGGCGGGACGTCGACGCGGCGATCCGCTACGCCGTCCGCTACGGCGCCCGCCGGGTCGTCCTGCTCGGCTGGTCCACCGGCGCCACCATGGCCCTGCGCGCCGCCGAGCACTCGGCCGTGCGCGAGCGCATCTCGGGCCTGGTCCTCGATTCCCCGGTGCTGAGCTGGGAAGCCACGCTGCGCGCCCTGGCCCGGGCCCGCCGCACCCCCCAGCCGCTGCTGCCGCTCGCCGTGCGGGCCGCTCAGGGCCGGGCCGGGCTGCTCACCGACGGGACCGCCGAGATCGCGGACCCCGTCCGGCTCGCCGTGCCCACCCTGATCATCCACGGCCCGGACGACCAGGTGGCCCCGTGGGAGTACTCCCGCCGTCTCGCCCGGCGCCGCTCCGACCTGGTGGCCCTGCACACCGTCCGGCACGCCCCGCACGCGGCGATGTGGAACGCGGACCCGGAGGAGTACGAGGAGCGCCTGCGCCGCTTCCTGACCCCCCTGATGTGACCGCCGGCCCGTCCGGCCCGGCCGGCTCTTGGCCCGGCCGGCTCTTGGCCCACCGGCACGTCCTGGCCCAACGGCATGTCCTGGCCCACCGGTGCGTCCGGGCCGGGCCGGCTCCCGGCCCGAACGCCCGTCCCTCCGCGACCTCGCACGGTCCCGCCCAGCCGTCCCGCGTCCGGGACCGTCCCGCCTCCTGGAGCGTCCTGCCCCCTTGGTCGGCCTCAGGCGTCCTGCCTCACCTCCTCGGCCGTCCTGCCTCCTCGGTCACTCCACCTCCTCGGCCGTCCTGCCTCCTCGGTCACTCCACCTCCTCGGCCCTCTTGCGCCCCTCGGCCCCCTCGGCCCGCCCAAGACCCCTCGGTCCGTTCCGGTTCAAGGGTGAACGGATGGCCTGATTGCGCCTGCCCGGCCCGCTCCCGGCCCGTTGTCCCGGCTCGGCCCGTCGGCCGCCGTGACATTCCGTTTGGGTTTTCGGACCGTCAACCGGAAGACTGCACCCGTGACGTCCCGTATCCCGCGCGACTCCAGGCTTCGACTCGTCCGACCGCGACCCCTGGCCGCCACCCCCAGAGCTGTGAACCAGCGGCGCCCGCGCCGCCCCGCACCCCGGCCGCCGGAGGGCACCCCCGCCCCCGCCGAACTGGCCAGAACGGCACGCACCCGCCTGGCCGGCCCCGTCCGTGTCGCGCGCTGGGCCGACGCCGCTCTCGGCCCCGGCAGCGACGGCGCCACCACCGACGGCAAGGCCACCCTCTCCGAAGCCACCGCCGAACGGGCCGCCACCGACCTGGGGCTGAGTGCCGCTCAGGTCCGTGCCGACTGGGACACCGCCCGTCTCGCCGGGCTGGTGGAGGTGCACGGCGACAGCGCGCGCCCCGGCTGGCGGCTGCGTGCCTGGAACCGCGACGACAGCGCCGTGCTGCGCGGCTGGGTCGCCCTCTTCGACGCCTGGTCGCTCGCGCACCCCGAACCCGAGGGACAGGAGGCGGCCGCCGTCGCCGAGGTCGTCTCGGCCATGCCCCAGGTGCTCTCCTTCCTCCAGCTGTCCGCCGGGCCGGTCCCGGTCGAGCAGCTGCTGGACCTGCTCCAGCAGCGGGTCACCGAACTGCGCACCGAGCGCTGCGAGGTCCCCTACGGGCCCGCCACCGAGCGGCTCGCCGGGTCCCCGAGCCCCGCCGAGCCCGCCCCGGTCGCCGGCGCCCCGCTCGCACCCCTGCTCGACTGGGCGCTGCGAGCCCTCGCCTCGGTCGGCGCGCTGACCTACGGCGACGGCCAGGCCACGCTCACGCCGCTGGGCAGTTGGGCGGTCTGGGTCAAGCTGGAGCAGATCTGCGTGGCCGCGCAGAGTCCCGCGGGGAACATCGAGCAGGCCGCCGAGGACATGCTCCGCGGCTGCGCCCAGCTCCGCCCCAACGCCGCCCGCGCCGAGTACCGGGCCTGGCTCGCCGCCCGCCCCGTCGGCAGTGCCGTCACCGAGCTGATCGACGCCGCCCGCGGCGAGGACGCCCTGCTGCGCGGGCTGGCCTTCGAGGCGCTGCGGGTCGTCGGTGCTCCCGCCGAGCCCGACGTGCGGGCCGTCGTGGACGAACCGGCGCTCAGACCGTACGCCCTGCTGTGGCTGGCCGAGCACGACGGCGTCGACGCGGAGGACGCCCACGAGGCCCTCACCCGCGAGGAGGCCACCTGGCTGTGGGTGGACACCGCCGCGGCCGTCGCCGATCACGGCGAGGCGCCGATGCTGGTCCGGCATCTGGAGTCCGCGGTGCAGCCCACGGTCCCCCAGCTGCTCGACGAGGTCCGCGCCGTGGGACACCCACGCACCGTGCAGGTCCTGGTGGCCCTCGCCGCCGCGCACCCCGACCCGGCCCTGGCCAAGGCCGTCCGGCGGGCCGCCTTCCAGGTGCACACCGGGGGATGAGCGACGTGCACACCGGGGGATGAGCGACCGGAGCCCGGCTCAGGCCCCGATCTCGGGGGCGTAGGTGCCGAAGCTCCATATGTTGCCCTCGGCGTCCCGTGCCATGTAGTCGCGCGAGCCGTAGTCCTGGTCCGTCGGGGGCATCAGGATCTCCGCCCCGTGCCCCACGGCCCGCTCGTGGTGGGCGTCCACGTCGTCCACCACGACGTACACCGCGCAGGGACCCGCGTCCCTCATCAGGGTGTCGAAGCGGCCGCCGCGGCCCTTGGAGCCGATCATCACCGCGCCGCTGCCCTGGACCAGTTCGGCGTGCATCACCCGGCCGTCCTCCGTCTCGTACACCGACAGCTCGGTGAAGCCGAGGGCCTCCGTCAGCAGCCTGATCGCCGCCTTGGCGTCCGCGTACAGCAGCGTGGGGTAGATGCTCGGCCGTCCAGCGCCCGTGCCCGCCATGCCGATCACTCCTTCGTGCGTCGGTCCAGTGGCCCGCCGTCCAGTCTTGCAGCCGCCACCGACAACGCCTCAGCGGAACGTGTCGCACTGCTTCATGTCACCGGTCCGGTACCCCTGCTCGAACCACTGCCGTCGCTGCTCCGCCGACCCGTGCGTCCACGTCTCCTGCGTCACCCGGCCCTGGAACCGCTCCTGGATCCGGTCGTCGCCCACGGCCGCGGCGGCGTCCAGGCCTTCGCGGATGTCGGCGGAGGTCAGACTGGTGATCAGCGGCCGCCCGGTCGACTCGTCCGGTGTGGTCGTCGCGTGCCGCGCCCACACGCCCGCGTAGCAGTCCGCCTGCAGCTCCGTGCGCACCGAGTTGCTGTTCGCGCCGGTCAGCCCGTCCTGGGAGCGGCCGAGAACACCCGTCAGGTCCTGCACGTGGTGGCCGTACTCGTGGGCGATGACGTACGCCTGCGCGAAGGGGCCGCCGGTGGAGCCGAACTTCGTCCGCAGGTCGTCGAAGAAGCCTAGGTCCAGATAGACCTTCCGGTCGCCCGGGCAGTAGAACGGCCCGGCCGCCGAGGAGGCCGCGCCGCACGCGGTGCCGACCCGGCCGCTGAACAGCACCGTCTGCGAAGGGGTGTAGGTCCCGTGCCGCCGCCGGAACTCGCCCGTCCAGTAGTCCTGCACGCTGTTGACGACCGCCACGGTCCGGCAGTCGTCCCGGGTGTTGGCGTCCCGCCCGGTACGGCAGGTCTGCTGGACCTGCTGGAGCGAGGAGGCGGTCGGCCGGGGGGTGTCCCCGCCGGAGGACAGCCCCAGCTCGTCCGGGCCCACGCCCAGGAACAGGCCCAGCAGAAGCGCGATCAGTCCGGCGATGCCGCCGCCGATGGTCGCCCGGCCGCCCGGGACCCGGCTGCCGCGCACATCCTGCACCTCGGAGGTGTCGAGGTTCGCGTCGTCGTCGAACTGCACGCGTCACCGCCCTCTGCCCGCGCCGTCGCGCTCGTCTTCGGAGCCTGGCGCATCTCTACCCGTCCCGTCGTCGCCACCGCCGGACGAACACCCGAACGGGCGACTTACCGACTCCGTCCCGCCCGGGCACCCGGACCCGTCCGCCGGTCGCGCCTAGGCTCTCCGTCGATCCATGGCCGGCGAAAGGGGAAGCGTTGCCCGCCCCGCCACCCGGCCCTCACCCACCCCGCCCCCTCCAGCATCCGGCCGCGGCGGCCACCGCGCATCCGGCTTTGGCGGCCACCGCGCATCCGGCTTCGACGGCGGCGGCGCCCGCCACCCCCCGCGCGCGTGTCCCGCGGCCGGCGTCCCGGGCCGCCGCCGCCCAGCCGGTGCGCCGCCGGACTCACCCCCTCCGCGCGGGCCGCGCGATGGCCGGTGGGTTCCCGCGGGCCCTCTCCCGGCGCGTTCGCCGAGTCTCCGGACTTCTTCTCGTGCTCTGCGTCCTGGCCGTGGCGTACGAAGTGCGTCCCGCGCCCTACGGGGATCGTCTCGTCCGATCCGCGCCCGCCGAGCGGCAGCCGTACGCCGGGAAATGGACGGCACGCACGCGTGGCGGTGCCGTGGCCGCCTACGACAGCCGCAGGGGCACGCTGCGGTGGCGCTACACGCGTGTGGGGCACCGGCCGGTCGCCGTGGTGCCCGCGCGCGTGCAGGCGATCGCGCTCTGGGACGACGGACTGGTCACGGCGACCGACGGGCGCTCGGTGCGCTGGCACCGAGCCCTGCCCGACGCCGCCGAATGGCTCCCCGACCAGGGCGGTACCGGCGTCCTGCGACCCCTCGGACGCGGCATCCTCGCGGTGGTCACCCCGCGCCGGGTCACCGCGTACCGCACGGCCGACGGCGACCTGCGCTGGGTGCTGCCCGCCCGGCAGGGCTGCGCGTTCCGGCCGGATCGTGCCCTGCGCCGCGGCCCGGCCCTGCTCGTCGCCCAGCCGTGCCCGCGCGCCGCCTGGACCGGGCAGGTCGTGGCCGTGGACGACCTGGGCCGGATCGCCCCGGACCGCAAGCCCCTCAGCAACGATCTTCCGGGGCGCGGCCCGGACACACGGACGTAGGAAAACCGCTTGCACGACCCCGTTAGACTTCTCCTCATGGCCATTCTCCTCGCGCATTAGACGGCGGGAACGTCCTCAGCCGCCCACCCGTCAATCCCTGTACGCCCTGGAGTCTGTCCGTGATCTCCGCCTCCGGTATCGAGCTGCGCGCCGGTGCGCGCGTCCTCATCGAGAACGCCACCTTCCGTGTCGCCAAGGGTGACCGCATCGGTCTCGTCGGCCGCAACGGCGCGGGCAAGACCACCCTCACCAAGTGCCTGGCCGGCGAGGGCGTCCCGGCCGGCGGCACGATCACCCGCTCCGGCGAGGTCGGCTACCTCCCGCAGGACCCCCGTACCGGCGACCTCGACGTGCTGGCCCGCGACCGCGTCCTGTCCGCGCGCGGCCTGGACGTGCTGATCCGCAAGATGCGCGAGAACGAGCAGCGCATCGCCAACGGCTCGGGCGCCACCCGCGAGAAGGCCCTCAGGCAGTACGAGCGCCAGGAGACCGAGTTCCTCACCAAGGGCGGATACTCCGCCGAGGCCGAGGCCGCCACCATCGCCGCCGCGCTCAACCTGCCCGACCGTGTGCTCGGCCAGCCCCTGCACACCCTCTCCGGTGGTCAGCGGCGCCGTATCGAGCTGGCCCGCATCCTGTTCTCCGACGCGGACACGCTGCTCCTCGACGAGCCGACCAACCACCTCGACGCGGACTCGATCGTCTGGCTGCGGGACTACCTGAAGACCTACCGCGGCGGCTTCATCGTGATCTCCCACGACGTCGACCTGGTCGAGACCGTCGTCAACAAGGTGTTCTACCTGGACGCCAACCGGTCCCAGATCGACGTGTACAACATGGGCTGGAAGCTCTACCAGCAGCAGCGCGAGGCCGACGAGAAGCGCCGCAAGCGCGAGCGGGCCAACGCCGAGAAGAAGGCCGCAGCCCTGCATTCGCAGGCGGACAAGATGCGCGCCAAGGCCACCAAGACGGTCGCCGCGCAGAACATGGCCCGCCGTGCCGACAAGCTGCTCTCCGGCCTGGAGGCGGTGCGCCAGTCCGACAAGGTCGCCAAGCTGCGCTTCCCGGAGCCCGCGCCCTGCGGCAAGACGCCGCTGACGGCCGAGGGCCTGTCGAAGTCGTACGGCTCGCTGGAGATCTTCACCGACGTCGACCTCGCCATCGACAAGGGCTCCAGGGTCGTCATCCTCGGCCTCAACGGCGCCGGCAAGACCACCCTGCTGCGCCTGCTCGGCGGGGTGGAGCAGCCCGACACCGGCCAGGTCGTGGCCGGCCACGGCCTGAAGCTCGGCTACTACGCCCAGGAGCACGAGACCCTGGACCCCGAGCGCACGGTCCTGGAGAACATGCGCTCCGCCGCCCCCGACATGGACCTCGTCGAGGTCCGCAAGGTGCTGGGCTCGTTCCTGTTCTCCGGCGACGACGTGGACAAGCCCGCGGGCGTCCTCTCCGGCGGTGAGAAGACCCGTCTCGCCCTCGCGACCCTGGTGGTGTCCTCGGCGAACGTCCTCCTGCTCGACGAGCCGACCAACAACCTCGACCCCGCGAGCCGCGAGGAGATCCTCGGCGCCCTGCGCACCTACAAGGGCGCGGTCGTCCTCGTCACCCACGACGAGGGCGCCGTCGAGGCGCTCCAGCCGGAGCGGATCATCCTGCTGCCGGACGGCGTCGAGGACCTGTGGGGTGCCGACTACGCGGATCTCGTCGCCCTGGCGTGATCGAATGCCTGATCCACTGAGTATGGATCATTCGGCCGAGCCGTGATCCATCATCTGTGTGAGATCTCTTCGTATCAGGGTGTGTCGTACACGGATTTTCCGCCCGATCCCTTGGCAGTCAAGGGATCGGCCGTCTCACGTCCCTGACCTGGCCATTCGCGGAACCACCCGTTCGGCTCCGCCGATCCGGCCGTCTGGAATCCCCTATTCCCCTTGTGGATGCGTGCTCCTGTCGTCACAACGATGTCCCACGGACCTTGCCGAATGGGTGGCCATCACGCCCCGGAGGGGTGATCATGAGGAGACCAGAGCGCACTTCCCATGAGGAGGCACGGGTGGCCGAGACTCTGAAGAAGGGCAGCCGGGTGACCGGCGCCGCGCGCGACAAGCTCGCGGCAGACCTGAAGAAGAAGTACGACTCCGGTGCGAGCATCCGGGCGCTGGCCGAGGAGACCGGCCGCTCGTATGGCTTCGTACACCGGATGCTCAGCGAGTCGGGCGTCACGCTGCGTGGGCGTGGCGGAGCGACCCGGGGCAAGAAGGCCGCCACGTCCTGACTCCGGGCGGCCCACCGGCTTCGATGGTGGCCACCCGGTCGGCGGACTGATCGACCGGGTGGTTACTGTGCAGTCACTTAAGCGTGCCCCCGCACGCGAGCGTGCCCACGGCACGTGCTGCTGACCGCACCCATCGGAGGCGCCCCATGGCTTCGCCCGACCAGGACCTCGCTGCTGTACTCGACAAGGACGGCGTACGGCTCACCGTCGACGACACGCTCGCCACGGTGACGCTGACCAACCCCGCCAAGCGCAACGCGCAGAGCCCCGCTCTGTGGCGGGCGCTCGCCGAGGCCGGGCGGCTCCTGCCGGGCTCCGTCCGGGTCGTCGTGCTGCGCGGCGAGGGCAAGTCCTTCTCCGCCGGGCTGGACCGCCAGATGTTCACCCCGGAGGGGATCCCGGGCGAGCCCACTTTCACCGATCTCGCGCGCCGGGACGACACGGGGCTCGACGCGGCGATCGCCGAGTTCCAGGAGGCGTTCACCTGGTGGCGGCGGAACGACATCGTGTCCATCGCCGCGGTCCAGGGTCATGCCATCGGCGCCGGTTTCCAGCTCGCGCTCGCCTGCGATCTTCGCGTCGTCGCCGACGACGTGCAGTTCGCCATGCGCGAGACCGGCCTCGGCATCGTCCCCGACCTGACCGGCACGCATCCGCTGGTCGGCCTCGTCGGCTATGCCCGCGCGCTCGAGATCTGCGCGACCGGGCGGTTCGTCGGGGCCGGGGAGGCGGTGGCCTGCGGGCTGGCCAACGTCGCCGTGCCCGCGCACGAACTCGACGCCGCCGCGAGCGACCTGGCGACGGCGCTGCTCGCCGCGCCGCGGGACGCGGTCGTGGAGACCAAGGCGCTGCTGCGGGGCGCCCTCGACCGTACATACGACGAGCAGCGCGCGGCCGAGCGGGCGGCCCAGGCCCGGCGGCTGCGGGACCTGGCCGGCGTGGGCGAGTGAACCCCGCGGACGACTAGCTCACCGACGTGACCAGGACCGCCACCGTCGGCCGGTCCTCCAGCGCGTCCTGCACGACGGCGCGGACCCGCCGGGCCACCTCCACGGTCCGGTGGTCCGCGCTCACGGCCAGTTCGACGCGCACGTGCCGGTGCGGCAGTGCGGCCGGCGTCGTGCGCTCCTCCAGATGCACGGCCCGGCCGAGACCGCCGAGCGCCCCCGTCAGCGCGACCACTCCCGGGACGGACAGCGCCGCCGCGGCCACCCGGGCCTCCTGGGGGTCCGTGGCCTCCCGGGCCGAGGCCGGCCGCTGCGCGCGTACCGCCGGGCCGGTCGCGTCGTCCGCCTCCAGCAGGTCCGTGACCCGCAGGTCCACCGCCGTCACCACGAGACCGAGCCGCTCGGCCGCGGCCGCGGCCAGCGTCAGCCGCACGCGTGACGCCACCACCGGCAACGGCTCGGCACCCGTCGCCGCGGAGTCCGCCGGGCGGGTGAAGTCCGCCGGTTCCGCGAAGCCCGCCGGGCTGGTGAAGTCCGCCGTCACCGCGAAGTCCGCCGTCACCCGCAGCGCACCCGGCGGCAGCGCGCCCGGTGGGGCCGGTACGGCGGACTCGGCTGCTTCGTGCGGATCGTCGAGCGCGATCCGCACCGTACCCAGTCGCACCCGCGGCGCCTTGTCCGCGACCGCCCGCACGAGCACCGCCACCGCCGCGCTCTCCGCGATCCACGCGCCGTCGCCGGGGCCGCCGAGCGGCACCAGCCTTCCCAGCGCCACCTGTCGCCGTACCGCGTCTCTCCAGCTGTCCGCCGTCATTCCTCCAGCCTGCCGTATCCGGGGCGCGCAGCGGCGGAACCATGCGTACGGTGGGCAAAGGACGACGACCGAGAGGGACGTGCGGCTATGACGGATATGACGACGACCCCTGAAGGCGGCCACGAGTCGCTGCCGTCGACCCAGCGGAGCAACCGGCGCGGCGGTGACCCGGCGTCCCGGGGCCGGACCACCATCGCCGACGGTGTCGTGGGGAAGATCGCCGGGCTCGCCGCCCGGGACGTGCTCGGCGTGCACGCCATGGGCGGCGGACTCGCCCGCACCTTCGGCGCCGTACGGGACCGGGTGCCCGGCGGCGGCAAGTCGGTGACCCGGGGTGTGCGGGCCGAGGTCGGCGAGGTCCAGACGGCGATCGACCTGGAGATCGTCGTGGACTACGGCGTCGCCATCGCCGATGTCGCCCGCGCCGTGCGGGAGAACGTGATCTCCGCCGTGGAACGCATGACCGGACTCGAAGTGGTCGAGGTCAACATCGCGGTCAGCGACGTCAGGCTGCCCGAGGAAGAGGACGAGGAGCCGGAGCCGCGGATCCATTGAGGTTCGGCACCCGACGCCGCCCGTCCGACGAGCTGAGGAGCGCTGCATGAGCATGGCTGTGGCCGGCATGATCGCCGGATTGGCGCTTGGGTTCGCCGGCTACTTCGGCGGTTTCGGCGCCTTCGTACTGGTGGCGGCCCTGGGCGCGATCGGGTTCGTCGTCGGCCGGTTCGCGGAGGGGGACCTGGACTTCCGTGACTTCTTCCGTACCCGCGACGACCGGCGCGACCGGCGCGGGTGACCGCCGTGCACACGGAGACCGGCACGGCACGACGGCCCCTCGGCCTCGTGCCACCCGGTGAACGCGGCGCCACCCGGATCGCCGACCGGGTGGTGGCCAAGATCGCCGCTCAGGCCGCCCGCGAGGCGCTCGCTCCTCTGCCCGCCGGTGCCACCGCCCCGCATGCCACGGTCGTCGTCCGCCGGGAGAGAGCCCGCGTCCGCGTCCACGTCGATCTCGGATACCCCTGCGACATCGGCGCCCGCTGTGCCGCCGTACGCCGCCGGATCGCCGAGCGGGTGGGCGCGCTGACGAGCATGGAGGTACCGGAGGTCGCCGTCCTGGTGGAACGGCTGCACCTGGCACCGGCGCCCGGCGCACCGCACGGGAGGACGTCCGGCCGAGCGAGGACAGCGCACGGGAGGACGCCATGAGCGAACCCCGGCCGGGTGAGGAGAGTGCGCGGGAGGACGCCGTGGGCGAACCCCGGCCGAGCGGGGAGAGTGCGCGGGAGGACGCCGTGGGCGAGTCCCGGCCGAGCGGGGACACCGTGGGGCGAGAGACCGTTCCCGACACCCGCGAGGCCTCGCCGCCGCTTCCCGAGCCCGGCCACCGTCTCCGGTCGGCCCGCCGCGTCCCGGCGGGCGTCGTCGCCCTGCTGGTGCTGGCCGGTGCGGGCCTGCTCCTGTACGACATCGCCGCCGTGCGGGCCGGCCGCCCCGCGATGCTCTGGCGCCGGACGCTGGCCCGGCAGCTCGCCGAGCGCCCCCTGGACGACATCTGGGTGCTGACCGGTGCGGGCGTCGTCGCGCTGCTCGGCCTGTGGCTGCTCGTGCTGGCCGCCACCCCCGGCCTGCGTGACCTGTTGCCGATGCGGAGCCCGCGCCGCGACGTCCGCGCCGGACTGAGGCGCGAGGCGGCGACGCTGGTGCTGCGGGACCGGGCGCTGGACGTCTCCGGCGTGCGGGCGGCGCGGGTGCGGATGCGCCGGCGGAGGGCGGACGTCCGGGCCGTCTCGCACTTCCGCGACCTCGACGACGTGCGCGCCGATCTGGACGCCGTGCTCACCGACGCGGTCCGGGGACTCGGGCTGGCCCACCCGCCCGCGCTGAGGGTGCGCGTCCGCCGGCCCGGACGAAAGGAGTGAGACGGATGCGCGGGGGCGGTGTGAACCGTGTACTGACCGGCCTGGCCGGGGTGTTGCTGCTTGCGCTCGGCGGATCGGTGCTTGCCGTCGGCCTGGGCGCACCGCCGCCACACTGGTGGATCCACTCCGGCGCGCACGACGTCCTGCTCAGCAGGGCCGAGCGCACTCACTGGCGGGGCGCCGGCTGGTGGTGGCCGGCGGTCATCGCCGCCTTGGCGATCCTCGTGCTGCTCGCCCTGTGGTGGCTCACCGCGATCCTGCGCCGGCGCCGCCTGACCGAGGTCCTGGTCGGCACCGGCGACGGCGCGGGCGCCCTGCTGCGCGGCCGGGCCCTGCAGTCGGCCCTGACCCAGGACGCGGCCCGGCAGCAGGGGGTGGCCCACGCCCGGATCCATCTGCGGGGCCGCCGCACCGCGCCGACGGCCAGGGCCGGGCTGCAACTGGAGGCGGGGGCGGACCCGGCGACGGCCCTGCACGATTTCACGGCCCAGGCCCTGACCCACGCACGTGAGTCCGCGGGGCTGGCGTCCCTCCCGGCGGAGGTACGGCTGGGCACCGTCAAGCACCGTGCGGAGAGGGTCACTTGACCGTCGCGTGGAGGGCCGCTCTCAGAACCCGTGCCGCATACCGCCGTCGACCGGCACCATGATCCCGCTCAGATAGGAAGCCGCCGGAGACAGCAGGAAGGCGGCCACCTTCCCGAACTCCTCGGGCCTGCCGTACCTCCGCAGCGGGATCCGGGACTCGTTGGCGGCCCTGGTCGCCTCCGGGTCCGCGGACAGCTTGTCCAGCTCGCGCACGCGATCGGTGTCGATCCGTGCCGGCAGCAGACCCAGCACCCGGATCCCGCGCGGTCCCAGTTCGTCCGCGAGGGACTTGGCGAACCCGGCGAGTCCGGGCCGCAGCCCGTTGGAGATGGTCAGCCCCGGAATCGGCTCGTGCACCGACCCCGACAGCACGAAGCCGACGACACCGCCCTCGTCCAGCTCGGCCGCCGCCGCGCGAGCCAGCCGTACCGCGCCGAGGAACACCGACTCGAACGCGTCCCGCCACTGCTCGTCGGTGTTGTCGGCGACGAACCCGGGTGCCGGGCCGCCCACGCTCACCAGCACGCCGTGGAAGCCGCCGAAGTGCTCGCGGGCGGCTGCGATCAGGTGCTCGGGCGCCTGCGCGTCGGCGTTGTCCATGGCCATGCCGATCGCGTTCGGGCCCAGTTCGGCGGCGGCGTCGGCGGCCCGCTTCTCGTCCCGCCCGGTGACGATCACCTTCGCCCCGTCCTCGACGAGCGCCCGCGCTGCCGCGTTGCCCAGCCCGCGCGTCGCTCCGGTGACGACGTACACCCGGTCCTTCAGTCCAAGATCCATGGCCCTATCCTGCCCCGTCGTCCCCGAAGAGTGTGAGAGCGGTGTTCACCAGGCCGATGTGGCTGAAAGCCTGCGGGAAGTTGCCGAGCTGACAGCCGTCGACCGGGTCGTACTGCTCGGCCAGCAGGCCCACGTCGTTGCACAGGCCCACCAGCCGCTCGAACAGCCGCCGGGCCTCCTCGGTCCGGCCGGTCAGGTGCAGTGCGTCGGCGAGCCAGAACGAGCAGGCCAGGAAGGCGCCCTCGCCGCCGGGCAGCCCGTCGATCACCGAGTCCTCGGTGTCGTAGCGGCGCAGGAATCCGCCGTGCCCGAGGTCCTCGAGGACCGCGTCGACGGTGCCGACGACCCGCGGGTCGTCCGGTGGCAGGAACCCGACGCGCGGGATGAGCAGCAGCGCGGCGTCGAGTTCGCGGGAGCCGTAGGACTGGGTGAAGGTGTTGCGCTCCGGGTCGAAGCCCTTCTCGCACACCTCCCGGTGCACCTCGTCGCGCAGTCCGCGCCAGCCTTCGAGGTCCCCGTCCAGTTCCGGGTGCTGCTCCAGGGTCCGCACGGCCCGGTCCGCGGCCACCCACACCATCACCTTGGAGTGCACGAACTCGCTCCGGCCGCCGCGCATCTCCCACAGGCCCTCGTCCGGCTGCCGCCACGCCGACCGCACGAACTCCATCAGCGAGCGCTGGATCGCCCACATGTGCGGCTTCGTGGACAGGCCCGAGGCGCGGGCCAGCGACAGCGAGTCCATCACCTCGCCGTACACGTCGAGCTGGAGCTGGCCGACGGCGCCGTTGCCGATCCGTACGGGGGTCGAGCCGGCGAGGCCGGGCAGCCACGGCAGTTCGGTCTCCGGCAGCCGTCGCTCACCAGCGACCCCGTACATGATCTGCAGGTCGGCCGGGTCGCCCGCGATCGCGCGCAGCAGCCAGTCGCGCCAGGCCTCCGCCTCCAACCGGTAGCCCGCGGCCAGCAGCGCGCCCAGGGTGAGGGTGGAGTCGCGCAGCCAGCAGTACCGGTAGTCCCAGTTGCGCACGCCGCCCGGCCGCTCGGGCAGCGAGGTGGTCGCCGCGGCGACGATCCCGCCGGTCGGCGCGTAGGTGAGGGCCTTGAGCGTGATGAGGGAGCGGACGACGGCGTCCCGGTGGGGGCCGTCGTACCGGCAGCGCCGCGCCCACCGCCGCCAGTCGGTGACGCTGCTCTGCAGCGCCTCGTACGGATCGATCAGCGGGGGGCGCCGCTCGTGCGAGGGGTGCCAGGTGAGCACGAACGCGACCCGCTCGCCCTCGGCGACGGTGAACAGTGAGTGCGTCGCGTAGTCCTCGCCCCAGGTGCGCACGGCCGGCTCGGTGCGCAGCCACACCGAGTCCGGGCCCGCGACGGCGACGCGGTGGCCGTCGCAACGGCGCATCCAGGGCACGATCGAGCCGTAGTCGAAACGCAGGCGCAGCGTGCTGCGGACGGTGACGCGGCCGGCGACCCCCTCGACGATACGGACGACGTCGGGGGCGCGGTCGCGCTGCGGCATCAGGTCGGTGACGCGTACCGTGCCGTCGGCGGTCTCCCACTCGGTGTCCAGGACCAGGGTGTCGGGCCGGTAGGCGCGGCGGGTGCAGGTGTCCGCTCCCTCGGGGGCGATCCGCCAGTGGCCGTGGTCCTCGTCGCCCAGCAGTCCGGCGAAGCAGGCCGCGGAGTCGAAGCGGGGCAGGCACAGCCAGTCGATCGAGCCGTCCTTGCCGATCAGGGCGGCGGTCTGCTCGTCGCCGATGAGGGCGTGGTCCTCGATGCGCGGGTTCACGGGATCCGGTTTCCCGGTGGGCCTGGGGGCCAATCAGGTGGTGCGCCGGGGGAGTGACGTGCTCCGCGGGGCACCCGTCACCCGCGGACCGGTCACCCGGCGGCCGGCCCGGCCCTTCGCGGTGCGCCCGGCGGCCGCCGGGCGGTCCCTCTGCCGGCCGGCCACACGGCGGCCGGCCGGTCCCTCCGGGGGCCGGTCACACGGCGGCCGGTTCGGCCCTTTCCGGCTGCTCCTGTGCCGTGGCCTCCTCGCGCTCGCGGACCTCGCGCCGGACCAGGAACCACCAGCCGACCGGAACCGCCGCGGCGAACAACCACCACTGGATCATGTACGCGTAGTTCAGCGGCGCGTCCTCGCTGCCGGGGTCGGAGATCTGCTCCGGGGAGCCGCCCCTGGGCGCGGGCGCCGTCTGCTCGACGTAGCCGCCGAGCACCTTCGCGCCGAGCCGCGGGGCCTCCGCCGCACTGTTGATCAACATGATCTGCCGGTCCGGGAGACCCTTGACCTGCTTGATGCCGCTCGCGGCCGTCGTCTCGTCGGCCTTCAGCCGCCCGGTGATGGTGGTCCGGCCGGCCGGCGGGGCGGGGATCCTGGGGAAGGCGGTCTGCACGCCGTTCGCGGGGATCCAGCCGCGGTTGACCAGGACGACGTGGCCGTCCGTCAGGACGAAGGGCGTGAGGACGTGGAAGCCGACCTCGCCGTCGGAGCTGGTCCGGCGCCGGACCACGACCTCCCTGGCGGTGTCGAAGGTGCCGGTCGCCGTGACCGTGCGGTACTTCTCGGTCCTGGTCACCGAGTGCCCGGGAGAAGTCAGCTCCTCGACCGGGACCGGCTTGGCGTGCAGGGCGGTGGAGACCAGGTCGTTGCGGGCCGTGCGCTCCTGGTACCGGTGGTGCTGCCAGAAACCCAGCCTGATCATCGTCGGGATCAGCGCGATCGCGACGAGCGTGAGGATCACCCACTGGCGGGACGACAGGAAGCGGTAGCGGTGCACCCCACGACGTTACCTCCGGGCCGTGGGGTGCGATGAAGCGGGTACCGGGTCACACCCGGTCCACCACTCCCGTCCGCCCCTCCGCCCTGGCGCAGTGGGCGCCGCAGTACCAGTGGCCGTCCACCTCGACGCCCTGCCCGATGATCTGCACCCGGCAGTGCTCGCAGATGGGGGCCATGCGATGGATCGCACAGGAAAAGCAGTCGAACACGTGTACCGCACCCTGTGCGTGGATCTCGAAGGTCATTCCGTAGTCATTGCCGCAAACTTCGCATGTCGCCATGCGCCACAGAGTGGGTCGTCGCCGGCGCGCGGGGCGAGTGGCCCCCGGGTGAGTCGCGCGCCAATCACCCGTTCGTACGATTACCTGCCGACCGGGGGTCCGGTTTCCTCCGGTCACTCGCCGGCGGACTCCACGTCCCGGAGCAACTGCCCGAAGGCCGCCTCGTCCACGATCGGCGTGCCGAACTGCCGCGCCTTGACCGTCTTGGACGTGCCAGAGTCCGGGTCGTTGGTCACCAGCAGGCTGGTCAGCCGGGAGATGCCGGAGGCCACGTGCAGTCCGGCCTCGGTCGCCCGGTCCTCGAGCAGGTCCCGTTCCGTGGACGTGTCGCCGGAGAACGCCACCCGCATGCCCTGTTTGAGCCGTTTGCCGTCTTCGTATCGTCCAGGGTTGGGGTAGGGGCAGGCGGGGCGCTTCCGGGACGGACGCCAAGTGCCGGGCCGGTAGGCGCCGTAGCCGCCGGACGACTGCCGGGGCACCGGCCGGTCCGACCACTCCGTCAGCGGCCGGCACTCCAGCAGGGGCAGCCGTACGCCGCCCGCCGCCGCCGCGCGCAGGCTGGGCCGGAACGCCTCCGCCAGCACGCGCGCGTCGTCCAGCGCGTGGTGCGCCCGCTGCTGCACGACCCCGAAGTGCGCCGCCAGCGACTCCAGTTTGAAGTTGGGCAGCGGCAGCCCCAGCTCCTTCGACAGCGCGATGGTGCACAACCGCTGCCGCACCGGCGCCTCGCCGCGCACGCGCGCGTACTCGCGCGCGATCATCTGCCAGTCGAAGACGGCGTTGTGCGCGACGAGCACCCGGCCGTCCAGGCGGGCGGCGAACTCCGCGGCGACGTCCGCGAACAGCGGTGCCCCTTCGAGTACGTCGCTCGTCAGGCCGTGTATCCACACGGGGCCCGGATCGCGCTCCGGGTTGACCAGCGTGTACCAGTGGTCCACGACCTCGCCGCGCGCGTCCAGGCGGTACACGGCGGCCGAGATGATCCGGTCGTCCCGGGCAAGGCCGGTGGTCTCCACGTCAACGACCGCGTATCCCTGGGGATACGCGGCCGGCCACTGGGTGGGGGAGGACACTGCGGTCGCACGGTCTTCGAGCATGGTCAATGAGGATACGGGCCACGACCGACGGCGCGTTCCCTCAGGGGTCGGCCGGGGCCCCTGGGACCGTCCTGCCGCTCGGCGGCCGTACAGGTGTGCCGGCGTCCCACCGAGTGCACGCGGACGTCCGCCCTGTGTATGCGGACGTCCGCCGCACATGGGGATGTTCCACTCATCTGCGCGCACGAACGCACCCGCCTGCGCGCACGGGCGCACGCACGCGTGCCGCTCACGTTTCCCGCTCCGGTGTCAGCAGGGCCCGTACCAGCGCCCGGTGCCCAGTTCGGCGGCGAGCCCGCGCATGGTGAGGGCGTCCGGTCCGTGCCGCCGCACCAGCCGACCGGCGGCGTCCAGCACGGCCTCCCGCGTCAACGCACTTCGCGCCCCGCCGCCCGTGATCCATCAACTCCCGTTCGTCCGGGCGTCTTTATCCCGTACGAGGACTGCTGTGACCGTGTTACAGGTGACGGGCCGTCAGAAGGAGGGCGATACGGCGTATGGCACGCGTACGGTACGGCGCACGCACCGGGGAGGGGGTGGCGATGCGCGCGGCCGGCCGGGAGGTCCGCTTCCCGCCGGTCGAGGAGGTCGCCGAGCACGTCGTGACCGGTGTACGCCAGGACCGTTTCTACCGGTGGTTCCGCGAGAACGAGGAGGGCCTGCGCGCCGGCTGGGACAGCGCGCGGCGCCTGAAGGAGCTGGACGGCGACGGCATCGCCGCCGAGGTCGTCTTTCCGGACGCCGACGCCGTGGCCAGCCGCACCGCCGCCCCCTTCGGCGTCGGCCTCGGCCTCTCCGGCGACCAGGACCCCGAGCCGGGCATGGCCGGCGCGCAGGCGCACAACCGCTGGCTCGCCGACTTCGTCTCCGCACACCCCGAACGGCACTGCGGGGTCGCGCTAGGCCGACGCGACCAGCCCCGTGTTCGCGCGGGGGGCGTCGCTGCGGGTGTGGTGACCCCGGGGGTGCGATCCTCCCTGCTGTGACGGAACCCACCCACGACGAGGCCCACGGGGGCGCGCTCGGTTCGCGGCTGAACTGGCTGCGTGCCGCGGTGCTCGGCGCGAACGACGGCATCGTCTCGACCGCGGGACTCGTCGTCGGCGTGGCCGGCGCGACCGGGAGCCGGGCCGCTCTGCTCACCGCCGGGCTGGCCGGCCTGCTGGCCGGGTCGATGTCCATGGCGGCCGGCGAGTACGTCTCCGTCTCCACCCAGCGCGACTCCGAGATGGCCGCGCTGGCGATGGAGAAGCGGGAGCTGCGGGAACAACCGGACCTGGAGCTGGAGGAGCTGACCGAGCTGCTCCGGCAGCGGGGCCTGTCCCGCGAGGTGGCCCGGGCGGCCGCCGAGCAGCTCACCGCGCGGGACGCGCTGCGCGCCCACGCGCGCGTGGAGCTGGGCATCGACCCGGACGAGCTGACCAACCCCTGGCACGCGGCCTGGGCGAGCTTCCTGGCGTTCACCGTGGGCGCGCTGCTGCCCCTGCTGGCCATCGTCCTGCCACCGGCCGCCTGGCGGTTGCCCGTCACCGTCCTCTCCGTCCTGGCCGCCCTCGTCCTGACCGGCTGGAGCAGCGCCCGGCTCGGCGGGGCGAACCCGGGACGGGCGGTCCTGCGCAACGTGGTCGGCGGGGCGCTGGCGATGGGGATCACCTACACGGCGGGCAGCCTGCTGGGGGCGGCGGGCGTGTGAAGCGCCCTGCGCCGTAGGGCGGCGTGTCGGGGCGGCGGGCGTGTGAAGCGCGCCTGCGCCGTCGTGCAGCGTGTCGGGGCGGCGGGCGTGTGAAGCGCCCTGCGCGGTCGGCGAGGCCGGGCCGGGGGCGGTGGCCGTGTGACCGGCGCCGGTCACCCCCGGAGCGTCGTCCGCCCTGGTCACGGCGTCCCGTGAAGTGCGCCTCGACCACCCCTTCGAGCGCACCACGAACCTGGCGTCGCTCGCCCAGATCTCCCCGCAGCGCAGCCGCCGACGTGCTCGACCGCGCCGGGCGGCGGCTCCAGCCGCATCTCGGGGAGCCGGCCGCGCCGGAGCAGGACTTCAGCCGTCTGGCCCAACGAGCCGTCCGGTGCCAGGGCGACGGCGGGACTTGACGTATCGAGGGGCAGGGACGACGCCCTGGAGCCGAAGCCGACCGCGCCCTCATCCTCGGCTCCGGCCACCGCCGGCACGTGGCACCCCCGGGCATGAACTCCACCCGCTTCGGCCCACCGCCCCGGACACGACACGGCTCGTACCGCGTGGCGGGCGGAGGTCCCGACTTCCGGCGACGATGGAGAAGGGCCTCCATGAAGGGGCCGGGTACGCGAGAAGAGGAGACCTGGTGCCGAACGATCCCATGGCGGCGGTGGCCCGGTACGTCGATGCCTTCAACCGCGGTGACGCGAAGGCGATGGGAGCGGCATGCGCCGACCCGATGCAGATACTCGACGGGATGGCACCGCATGTGTGGCAGGGGCCGACAGCCGGCGAGGACTGGTGGAGGGACGTGCTTACCGAGGGTGAGCACGCAGGCGCTTCGGGGTACCGCATCGCCCTCGGTGAGCCCCGGCATGTCGATGTCACCGGCGATCACGCCTATGTGGTCGTTCCTGCGACCATGACGTTCGACCTGCGGGGCGAGCAGGTCACGCAGACCGGCTCGGTGTTCACGGTGGCGCTTCGCAGAGCGGACACGGAGTGGCGGCTCACGGCCTGGGCGTGGGCAAAGGGCGCGTGACCCCGGTGACGGGCTTCCGTGACAAGACCGCGGAGCGGCACGGGAACTTCCGGGGTGCCCTCCGCTGTCGGTCGCCGGCGCGGTGCGCCGGTGCCTCAGGACCGACCTTCGTCGCCGCGATCCGGAGCATCGATCAGCCACCTCCGCAGGCGGGCCCATCGAACAAGCCGCCCGGCCCCCGCCTCGGTGGCCGGCAGCGTATCCCGCGTCCCCCGCCGCTCAGCGGGCGCGTCCAGCCGTCCGGTGCCACGCTGAGTGTGGGTTCCGACCTGTGGGATGCGGAGGAGCGGGCATGGAGATCACACCGCGGGCGGTCGCCATTCCAAAGGAGACCGACCATCTGGAACAGGGGAAGTACGGTCCCATCTTTCCCAGGACCCCGGCCTGTTACGGGTTCACGATCATCGCGGACGTCAAGCCGGGCCGAGCCGAGGCGATACGGGAGCACGGCCACACTCTGGCCAGGGCGCTGGAGCAGGATCCCCACCTTCTCGCACCGTTGAAGCTGCACTACCTTCGCTGGGTTCTCTTCGACGACGACACGCGCTTCATGTATCAGGGGATCTTCGACACCGACTTCGACAAGTACACCGAGGACGCCGTCGCGCTGTTCGGCAGGTCGGGTGTGAGCACCACCTTCGAGAACCTCGAAGGGTTCCCCGAGGACTGGCGGACGAACCCGGAGGCGTTCGCGCGCTTCGTACGGCAACACCACTGTCCGAGCTTCATCGAGTACGGCGAATACCCGTACGTGACGGCGGACGAGATCAAGAAGGCTCTGCGGATCAAGGGCGCCCTGTCGGAGATGCTCGACCAGATGCAGTGAGGCGATCGAAATGAGCGAGGTCGGGACCGCGCGCACGTACAACCAGCGGCACATCCCGCGGGCGTACACCCCCGGCGGGCGGCGGGTGAGCATCTACGTCTCGTGGAGCTATCCGGCGGAGGCCGGTCGCAACGCGGCCGAGCTGGACAACCGCTTCTCCACGATGACCGAGGTCAGGCGGGTGGCCTGGCCGGCCTACGAGGATCCGAAGTGGTCGGACCCGTACCGGTTCCAGCAGGGCATCGCCGGCTCCCTGGAGCTGTTCTTCTGGGCGTGGGGGCCGTTCCAGGACTTCGTCGAGGAGGTCACGGGGCATCCCGTCCCGGTGTATCAGCGCATCGACCAGGCGGGATTCTTCACCCCGCTCGACGAGCGGGTGCTCGCCGACACGGACGTGATGTTCGTGTTCGGGCTGGACCACGCGGTCACCGAGCAGGAGGCCCAGCCCGGGGAGATCGAGGCCCTGCGGGCGTTCCTCGGCCGGGAGGGCGCCTGCCTCGTCCTGGGCCCGCACCACGATGTCGGCGCATCGGACGACCTGAAGGTCCGGGAGATGGAGTACCGCCATCACGGCGACCCCCTGGTGCCCCGCCAGCAGCGGTTCGCCACCTACGTCCGGGACCTGATGCAGGGCCTCGGGGTGCCGGTCGTGAACCGGCACGGGCTGCGTCCGGCGACGCGCGAGGGCGACCAGATCGCCCCGCTGTCCACGGTCCGGGACCTGGATCCGAGGGGCTGGCTGGACGGGGTGACGAACTTCAACTTCCACATGCACCTGCCGCACTACGACGTGACGACCGACGAGCCGGATGCCATCCGCGTGCTGGCCAGGCAGCCGATCGACATGTCCCGGCCGCACCCGTTCACCGAGGCCGGCAACACCGAGTTCAACATGTTCCTGTGGATGCCGCCCAGCGGTGACCGCGCGGCCGACCTGCTGCTGGCGGACTCGACGATCTTCAGCTCCTTGTTCGGCGGGGACGAAAGCCTGCGGAACTTCTGGCGCAACCTCGTTTCCAGGTAGGACCGGCGGAGAGGTCGACCGTGAGCGTGCACACCGACGTCGAGCTGGAACTCGGCGACATCCAGCGTGGGGTTCTCAGTCCTCGGCCGACGCCTTACGCGGCGACCTATCTCGCCTTCCGCATCGATGACCGGGTTGACGGGCGGGAGTTGATGCGGCGTGCGAGTACGGCGGTGACCTCCGCGGCGGACCCGGTCAGCCCTTTGGGGGAGACCTTCGTGAGTGTGGCCGTCACCTGCCGCGGCCTGGAGGCGCTCGGAGTGCGGCGCGCCTCGCTGGACACCTTCGCCTGGGAGTTCCGGCAGGGCATGGCGGCCCGTGCGAAAGCGCTGGGCGATGTGGGCGAGAGCAGCCCGGAGCACTGGGAAGCGCCGCTGGGCAGCCCCGACGTCCATGTGGTGATCACAGCCGTCGCGCCCGACCCCGTGCACCTGGAGGCGGCCGTCGACCGGGCCCGCCCCGCCTACGACCGGCTCACCGGCGTGACGGCGATATGGCGGCAGGACTGCTGCGCGCTGCCCACCGAGACCGAGCATTTCGGCTATCGCGACGGGGTCAGCCATCCGGCCGTCGACGGCAGCGGCATACCGGGATCCAACCGATTGGAAGTGCCGCTGAAGGCCGGTGAGTTCGTTCTCGGCTACCGGGACGAGATCGGCGGCATCCAGACCCCGCAGCCGACCGTGCTGGGGCGCAACGGCAGCTACGCGGTCTTCCGCAAGCTCCATCAGAAGGTCACCGAGTTCCGGCGCTATCTGAGGGACAACTCCACCGGGCCCCAGGACGAAGAACTGATCGCTGCGAAGATCATGGGGCGCTGGCGCAGCGGTGCTCCCCTGGCGCTGGCTCCGCAGCACGACGACCCCGCGCTGGGTGCCGACCCGTACCGCCGTAACACCTTCCTGTACGAGAGCGACGATCCGGCGGGATTCAGGACGCCCGGCGGCTGCCACATCCGCCGGGCCAACCCCCGCGACGCCGCGGTGGCAGGAGAGGTGCGGCTGCACCGAATGATCCGCCGCGGCGCCGTCTACGGTCCGCCGCTGCCCGAGGTGGTGCTGGAGGACGACGGCGCCGACCGCGGCCTCATGTTCGCGTTCATCGGCGCGAATCTCGGGCGGCAGTTCGAGTTCGTCCAGTCGCAGTGGATGAACGACGGCGTCTTCTTCGGCGCGAACGACGCCAAGGACCCCGTCACCGGATCCCACGACGGCTCCACCGACTTCACCGTTCCCCGCAGGCCGCTGCGCCGGCGCCTTGCCCCGCTGCCGCGGTTCGTCGTCACCCGAGGAGGCGAGTACTGCTTCCTGCCGAGCCTGACCGCCCTGCGCTGGCTCGGCGACCTGCACGACTGACAGCGTGGCGACGGGCGCCTCAGCACCGCCCCGACGTGCCGCCGCCCGAGGGGAAGCCTGATGGAGACCCTGCACCTGGTGCTCAACGCCGTCACCGTCATCTTCATCGCGGCCACCATGTTCGCCGCCGGCCTGGGCGCCACGGTCTCGGCACTGCGCGGTGTCCTCACGAACGTCCCGCTCCTGCTGCTGGCGCTGATCGCCAACATGGTGGTCGTCCCGCTGCTCGGCTGGGGCATCGGTGCCCTGTTCAGCCTCCCCTCCGCCTCCTGCATCGCGCTCATCCTGGTCGCCTCGTCCCCGGGCGGCCCCTTCGGGGCCAAACTCGCCATGGTGCAAAGAGGTGATGTCGTGGGCGGCGCGGCGATGCAGGTGCTGCTCGCCTCCGTCGGCAGCATCACCTTCGCCCCCACCGTCAACGGCCTCCTCACCGCCGCCGACGTAGGCACGAACGTCTCCCTCGACGTCGGAGCCCTGGTCCGGACCGTGGCCCTGCTGCAACTCGTACCGTTCGCCATCGGCCTGCTGCTACGCCGCTACTCCGAGCCCACCGCGAAGTCGTGGCACCCGACGGCGGCGACCGTCTCCAACCTCACGTTCCTGATCGTGCTGGCGGGCATGCTCCTCGGCAACTGGCAGGGCGTCGTCGCGCTCCTCGGCTCCCTCTCCCTCCTCGCCGGGTTCCTGCTCTCGGCCATTGCGTTCGGCGCAGGAACGCTGCTGGCCACGGGATCGCCCGTGCGACGCACCACCATGGGCGGCGTCGCTTCGGTGCGCAATGCCGGTCCCGCACTGGCCGCGATCGGCATCGCCTTCGACGACCAGCCCGCCATCCTCGGCGCACTCGCCGCCATCCTGCTCAGCGGTCTGGCGGCAGCCCTGCCGATCGCCACGCTGCTCAGCAGCCGGCGTAGCGTGCCTACGGCAGCGGTGACACAGGTGCGTGCCGAGGGCCGGCCACATGAACCGGGAACCGGCGTTGACCCGTGAGCCCGTCCATGCGCACGCCCGTCGGGCTCGTCACCGGCGACCGCTCACCGACCGGCAGGGCCCCCGCCGCCGTGCCACCGGGCCGGGTCCGAGCCCCAGGGCACCGGCGGCGCCGGCCATCCGGCGGGACCGCCCGCGAAGGACAGGGGCGGCAGGGCGTGCCGCAGCCGGCCGAGAGGGCCGTCCGTCTCGGCCAGCCAGGCGTCCGGACCCTCGTACGGCGCCCCCTTGGCCGGCACCGGCCGGATCCCGTCCGTCAGCCAGTGGGCGGTCCGGGCGAGCGCCAGCCGTACCCACCGGCCGTGTCCGTCGTACGACCGCTCGGTCAGCGCCCGCAGCACGGCCGCCGCGAGCAGATAGCCGGTGCCGTGGTCCAGGGCCTGCGCGGGCAGCGCACCCGGCTCCGCGGCCGAACCCTCGGTCACCGAGATGCCGGTGGCGACCTGCACCAGGCTGTCGAACCCGCGCCGCCCCGCCCAGGGCCCGTACGCGCCCCAGGCCGAGACCTGAGCCACGACCAGGCCGGGCCGTCGTGCGATCAGCGCCTGCGGGGCGAGCCCGAACCGGTCGAGGGCGCCCGGCCGGTAGCCGGTGACCACGACGTCCGCGGCGCCGAGCAACTCCTCGAACCCGTCCTGGTCGGTGCCGAGGTCGAGGGTGGCGGACCGCTTGCCGAAGCCCGTGTCCGCGTGCAGGTCCGGCAGTTCGGGCAGCCAGGGGGCGTCCACGCGCAGGACGTCCGCGCCGAGCAGGGCGAGCGTCCGCGTGGCGACCGGGCCCGCGAGCACCCGGGTCAGGTCGAGGACGCGCAGACCGGCGGCGGGCAGCAGGGGAGCGACGGCGGGGTCCAGCGTCGGGAGCCCGCGCGGCCGGCCCGAGTCCGGCCGCTCCCGCTCGACCAGCGGCCGGGCGGCCACCTCGGCGCCCTGCTCGTGCGCCCGCCACTCCTGCGCGGTGCGCAGGGCCACGGCCAGGCCGCCGGCGCGCTGGACCGCCTCCTCCGCCGCCAGGGCGGGGAGTTCGGCGAACCGGGCCGCAACGTCCTGCACCGAGGAGTCCGCCGGCAGGCCCAGCGCGGTGAGCAGCCGGGCCCGGTGATGGGGGTAGTTGGCGTGCGTACGCACCTGCCCGTCGGCCGTCCGCCAGAACCGTGACAGCGGTGCGAAGGCCACCGGCGCCCTGCCGTCGATCCGGAGGAGACGCTCGCTGTGGAAGGCGGTAGCGACCGCTCCGTCGTCGATCCGGACTCCGGGCACCGCGGCGTGCCCCGCCCGGCGGGCCGCCAGCTCCGCGGCCGCCAGCGCACACGTGCCGACGCACGCCCGGGCCAGCTGCCGGACGGGAAGGCGCGCCTCGAGCGCGCCCTCCCGCGGCACGGTGGTCAGCCCCGCGAGACGGGCGGGGTCACCGCCCAGCGCGGTCCACGCGAACTTGATATCAGTCATGACTGCACTATGCAGTATTGACTGGATCAACATGATGCCCGTACGGCGCGCCCGGGCGGGGAGACCCGGCCCGGGCGGGCGGGGTCCTACCTGGTCACCGCCGCCAGCGCGTCCGCCGTGCCCCAGCCGTAGAAGCCGTTGCGGTTCCGCGTCCCCTCGCAGACGGCGTCCACCTTGCCGTCACTGTCGATGTCGTAGGGGTCCGTGCACGGCGTGGCGTCGGCCTCCGCGTACAGCAGGGCCTTCACCAGGGCCGCGGAGGCGTGCGGATGGGTTGACTTGATCAATGCGGCAACGCCGACGACGTGCGGGGTCGCCATCGAGGTGCCGGCCATGTAGCCCCACTTGCCGCCCGGCAGCGGGCCCAGGATGAGACCGCTGGTCGCGGGGGACTGCGGTGCCTGGTAGGCCGTCGAGTCACCCCCGGGCGCGGCGATGTCGATCACGCCGAGGCCGTAGTTGGAGAAGGACGACTTCAGGCCCTTGGCGCCGGTCGCGGCGACCGTCACGACACCCGGCAGCTGGGTCGGTATGTCGTAGCACTCGTGCGGGTCGATCACCCGGTCGGACGGGGTGCCGTCGTTCGGGGAGACCGGATCGGTGATCGAGTCGGAGGCGAGGTCGTAGCTCTCGTTGCCCGCCGCCGCGACGTTGACCGTGCCCTTGCGCTCCGCGTACCGCGAGGCCCGGGTGATGGCGTCCACGAGCGCCTTCTGGTCGGGGTCGGTGGCGCAGTTGAAGTACCACGGGTCGGTGTAGTAGCTGTTGTTGGTCACGTCGACGTGGTGCTCGGCGGCCCACATGAAGCCGCAGACCACGGCCTCTGTGTAGAAGAACCCGTTCGGGTTGGCGACCTTGATGCCGGCCACCCTGACGCCCGGGGCCACGCCCGTGACGCCCACGCCGTTCTTCGCCGCGGCGATCTCCCCTGCCACGTGGGTACCGTGCGGGCTCTCCGACGCGCTCGGCCGCCAGGCGCCGTCCGTCGTGTCCGGCCTGCCCGACACGCAGCTGGCGGAGGCCCCGCGGTCGAAGTTGGGCGCGATGTCCGGGTGGGTGTCGTCGACGCCGGTGTCGATCACGGCGACCGTGACCCGACGGCTGCCCAGGGTCTTCTCGTGCGCCTTGTCCGCCTTGATGGCCGGCAGGTCCCACTGGAGCGGCTCCAGGGGGTCCTGGCCGTCGGCGGCCCGGGCACCGGCGACCTCCTCGGCGCCGAGCACCTTCGGGCTGCCGACGTCGGTGGTGGACTGGGCGGGCAGAGGCGCGTTGCGGGTGGCCCCGGCGGAGTCCACGCCACGCACGGCGCGGATCCGCTCGGCGAAACCGGGGTCGGCCGAATGGGCGACGATCACGCCGATCCGGTCGTACGCGATCACCACCGACCCCCCGGCCCTGGTGATCGCCTTCCGCACGTGCGCCGGGACGCCGTGTCCCGGGCGGACGTTGACGACGTAGCTGAGGACGGGTCCGTCGGCGGTGGCCGCCCGAGCGCCGTCCGCGGCGGAGGCGGTGACGTTCGGCAGGACCGCGAGTGCCGTCGCCAGGGCCATCCCGGCCGGGACGGCGAGGGCGCGACGGTAACGCGGCTTGGGCGCTGTCATGGGTCGATTCTCTCCAGTCATCTCTCGGCACGGACGTGCCGTGCGGGAAGTCCTCGTGGAACACCGTCCGCGCGACGGCTACCTGACGGCGCGCAACGCGTCGACGACGCCGGAGCCGTAGAAGCCGTTGACGCGCCTGTCGCCGGCGCAGGTCGCGTCCACGACCCCGTCGCCGTCCCCGTCGTACGGGGTTGCCGGGCAGCCCGGGTTGTCCGCCTGGTCCTTCAGCAGGGCCCGCAGCCGGGCCGGAGTGGCGTGTGGGTGGGACGACTTCAGCAGCGCGGCCACCGCGGCCACGTGCGGTGAGGCCATCGAGGTGCCCTGGAGGAAGCCGTACCGGTCGTTCGGCAGCGTGGACAGGATGCGGCCGTTCTTCGACGGCGTGTCCGGGATCTGGTACTTGTCACCGCCCGGCCCCGCCACGTCGACGACCCCCTTGCCGTAACTGGAGTAGTAGGCCTTGGCGCCGCTGACGCCCACCGCGCTCACGGTCACCACACCGGGCAGCTGGGTCGGGATGTCGTAGCACCCGTGCGGGTCGACCGTCCGGGTGCCCGGCGTGGAGTCGTCGGGGCTAAAGGTGTCCACCAGCGCGTCCGAGTCCAGGTCGTCGTTGGAGTTGCCCGCGGAGGCCACATTGAGCGTGCCCTTGCGCTGGGCGTACAGCTGGGCCCTGTTGACCGCGTCCACGATGGCGCGTTGATCGGGGTCGTCCATGCAGTTGTACAGCCAGGGATCAACGTAGTAGCTGTTGTTGGTGATCTCGATACCGTGGTCGGCGGCGAACACGAAGGCGCAGACCACGCTCTCGGGATAGAACAGCGAGGTCGCGTCCGGTTGGGCCACCGTGATGCTCGCGACCTTCACCCCGGGAGCCACGCCCGCCACGCCGACACCGTTGCGTGCCGCGGCTATCTCACCGGCCACATGGGTGCCGTGGTAGTGATCGGCGTCCACCGGCCGCCACGCACCGTACGTGGTGTCCGCCTTGCCGCTCACGCAGTTCGCCGACTGGGAGGCGGAGAAGTTCGGCGCGATGTCGGGGTGGGTGTCGTCGACGCCCGTGTCGATCACGCCGACGGTCACACTCCTGCTGCCCGGATCGATCCGCGCGGCCCGATCGGCGCCGATCGCCCGCAGGTCCCACTGGTCCGCCTCCAGCGGCTCCGCGCCCGCCGCCGCACCCCGGGCGAGCCGCGCGGCCTCCGCCTCGGACAGGACCTGGACCGCGCCCTCGTCCGTCGTGCCGGCCGCGCTCAGCGGCGCCGTGCGCGTGGCACCGGCCGACACGACCCCGCGCACGGCCCGCATCCGCGCCCCGAACTCCGGGTTCGCGGAGTGGACCACGGTCACCCCGATCCGGGCGTAAGCGGCCACGACGGTACCGCCGTTGCGGGTGATCTCCCGCCGCACGGACTCGATCGTGCGATGGTCCGTGCGGGTGTTGACCACGTACGCGAGATTCGGGCCGTCGGCCGCCCGCGCCGCCGTGGTCCCGGTGGGCGCGGCTGCGGCGGAGGCCGCCGTCGGGAGGAAGCCGAGCGAGGCGGTCAGCGACAGCGCGACCGGCACGGCGAGCGCGAGCCGGCGTCTGGAGCGCAGATGAGCCATGGGATCTCCACATCATCCGGATACGAAACCGCCCGAGACACAGGTGGCGCTCGGGCAGGTACATGACGAGTGGTGCAGGGCGAAGCTATCTGCCGTGCCCTGTCTCCCGAAAGAGCCCCTCGGGCTTGAACCGCTCCGCGCGTGGCGCCGTGACCGGGAACAGGGGGCCCAGCAGGATCGTGGCCCCTCCGGGATCACGTGCCGGAGTCATCTCATGACTCGCAGTAACGTGACTTCCGTCCAGTGAGGTCAGAGAACGCGTATGTCCGTCACCCGAGGAGACTCCGTGGCCACCGAGACACCGCCCCCCGCCACACCAGGGCCCCCACTGCCCTCCACCGAGGAGTTCATCGAAGTGCAGCAGAGCGCGGAGTTCGGTGAACTGCGCCGCTCCTACCGCTCCTTCGCCTTCCCGCTGACCGTCGCCTTCATCGCCTGGTACCTGCTGTACGTCCTGCTGTCCAACTACGCGGGCGGCTTCATGGGCACCAAGGTGGCGGGCAACGTCAACGTGGCCCTCGTCCTGGGCCTCGCCCAGTTCCTCACCACCTTCCTCATCGCCTGGTGGTACGCGCACCACGCGGCCGCCGAGTTCGACCCCAGGGCCGAGGCCATCAAGTCCCGGATGGAGGGCGGAGCATGAGCCCCGTACCGCACACGCTGCTGGCCGCCGGCGAGGCGAGCGAGCACCGGACGCTGATCATCACGCTGTTCGCGGTGTTCGTCGCGGCGACCCTCGTCATCACCGTCTGGGCGGGCCGCCAGACCAAGGACGCCGCCGACTTCTACGCCGGCGGACGGCAGTTCACCGGGTTCCAGAACGGTCTCGCCGTCTCCGGCGACTACATGTCCGCCGCGTCCTTCCTCGGCATCGCCGGCGCCATCGCCCTCTTCGGCTACGACGGGTTCCTCTACTCCATCGGCTTCCTCGTCGCCTGGCTCGTCGCCCTGCTCCTGGTCGCCGAACCCCTGCGCAACTCCGGCCGCTACACGATGGGCGACGTGCTGGCCTACCGGATGCGCCAGCGGCCCGTCCGCACGGCCGCCGGCACCTCCACCATCGTCGTCTCGATCTTCTACCTGCTGGCCCAGATGGCGGGCGCCGGTGTCCTCGTCTCACTCCTGCTGGGCATCACCAGCGACGGCGGCAAGATCGGCATCGTCGCCCTGGTCGGCGTCCTGATGATCGTGTACGTCACCATCGGCGGCATGAAGGGCACCACCTGGGTCCAGATGGTCAAGGCGGTGCTGCTGATCATCGGCGCCCTGCTGCTGACCTTCCTGGTGCTGATCAAGTTCGACTTCAACGTCTCCGACCTGCTCGGCAGGGCCGCCGCCAACAGCGGCAAGGGCAGCGCGTTCCTGGAGCCCGGCCTGAAGTACGGCGCCACGGGCACCACCAAGCTCGACTTCATCTCGCTCGGCATCGCCCTGGTCCTCGGCACCGCGGGCCTGCCCCACATCCTGATCCGCTTCTACACGGTGCCCACCGCCAAGGCCGCCCGCAAGTCCGTGATCTGGGCGATCGGCCTGATCGGCGCCTTCTACCTGATGACCCTCGCCCTCGGCTTCGGCGCCGCCGCGCTGATCAAACCGGGCGAGATCATCGCCTCCAACAAGGCGGGCAACACCGCGGCCCCGCTCCTCGCCCTCCATCTCGGGGGAGTGGACTCCAACTGGGGCGCCGTCCTGCTCGCCACCATCTCGGCCGTGGCCTTCGCCACGATCCTCGCCGTCGTCGCCGGCCTCACCCTGGCCTCGTCCTCCTCCTTCGCGCACGACATCTACGCCAACGTCATCAAGAGGGGCAGAGCCACCGAGAAGCAGGAACTCGGCGCGGCCCGCTGGGCCACCGTCGGCATCGGCGCGGTCTCCATCGTCCTCGGCGCCCTCGCCCGCGACCTGAACGTGGCCGGCCTCGTGGCCCTCGCCTTCGCGGTCGCCGCCTCCGCCAACCTGCCGACCATCCTCTACAGCCTGTTCTGGAAGCGCTTCACCACCTCGGGCGCCCTGTGGTCGATCTACGGCGGCCTGGTCACCGCCGTCGGCCTGGTCCTGTTCTCGCCGGTGGTCTCCGGCAAACCGACCTCGATGTTCCCCGACGTCGACTTCCACTGGTTCCCGCTGGAGAACCCCGGGATCATCTCCATCCCGGTCGGCTTCCTGCTCGGCGTGCTGGGCACCCTGCTGTCGAAGGAGGTCCCGGACGCCGGCAAGTACGCCGAGCTCGAGGTGCGGTCCCTGACCGGCACCGGAGCACACTGAGTGTTCGTACGGGCGGCCGCGTCGTGCAGGACTGTACGGTCCTACGACGCGGCCTCGCCGTACCTCGTGGGATCGGGCCGCTGTCGTTGTCGGTGGGGTCACGTAGGCTCACAAGTGACGGACGACTCATGAGCGACCGAGAACCGAGTGACCGGGAGAGGGAGGGGGCCCACGTGCTCATCGACACCTACGGCCGAGTGGCCACCGACCTGAGGGTCTCGCTGACCGACAGGTGCAATCTGCGCTGTACGTACTGCATGCCCGAGGAGGGCCTGCAGTGGCTGGCCAAGCCCGATCTGCTCACCGACGACGAGATCGTGCGCCTGATCGACATCGCCGTCCGGACGCTCGGCATCGAGGAGGTCCGCTTCACCGGTGGTGAGCCCCTGCTGCGCCCCGGCCTGGTCGGCATCGTCGAGCGCGTGGCGGCCCTCGCCCCACGCCCCCAGATGTCCCTCACGACGAACGGCATCGGCCTGAAGCGCACCGCGACCGCGCTGAAGGCGGCCGGCCTGGACCGGGTGAACGTCTCCCTGGACACGCTCCGCCCCGACGTCTTCAAGACCCTCACCCGCCGCGACCGGCACAAGGACGTCCTCGAAGGCCTGCGGGCCGCCCGCGACGCGGACCTCACCCCGGTCAAGGTCAACTCGGTCCTGATGCCCGGCCTGAACGAGGACGAGGCCCCCGACCTGCTGGCCTGGGCCGTCGAGCACGACTACGAACTGCGGTTCATCGAGCAGATGCCGCTGGACGCCCAGCACGGCTGGAAGCGCGAGGGCATGGTCACCGCCGGAGACATCCTCGCCTCCCTGCGCACCCGCTTCGACCTCACCGACGAGGGCGCGGACGAGCGCGGCTCGGCACCGGCGGAGCGCTGGCTGGTCGACGGCGGCCCGCACCGGGTCGGCGTGATCGCCTCGGTCACCCGCCCGTTCTGCGCGGCCTGCGACCGCACCCGCCTCACCGCCGACGGCCAGATACGCAACTGCCTGTTCGCCACCGAGGAGACCGACCTCCGCGCCGCCCTGCGCTCCGGCGCCCCCGACGAGGAGATCGCCCGGATCTGGCGCCTGGCGATGTGGGGCAAGAAGGCGGGCGCGGGCCTGGACGACCCGACGTTCGTGCAGCCCGACCGGCCCATGTCGGCGATCGGCGGCTAGGACCCTTCCGGCGCCTGCCAGTCGGTGAACTTCACGACGTCCTTCAAAAAGCCGCGCACCCCGAGGAACTGCGACAGATGCTCGCGGTGCTCCTCGCACGCGAGCCAGGTCTTGCGCCGCTCCGGCGTGTGGATCTTCGGGTTGTTCCACGCCAGCACCCAGACGGCGGGGGCGTGGCAGCCCTTGGCTGAGCAGATCGGCGTCTCGTCACTCACAGGTACTCGTCACTCGCAGCTTCGTCTCGTGTCCGGCGCGCGAGAACGGGCCCCGAACAAGGCGACGCCGAGCAGCCACGGGGGGAGCTGCCCGGCGTCGGTCCGTCGCTCCGACGGGGGATGCGGAGCGCGTACGCAGTATGTCACGGGTCACCCGTCGCCCGGCACCGGAACTACAGGATTGATCTGAGCTTTTCTTGAGCTTGACGCCGTGACCGCGTTCCGCTTCCGGCAGGCCCGCCGGCGTCGCGTGCGCCCGGCACGCTCACGCTCGTGCGCCGTGGTCAGGCCGGCGCGGACGGCTCACCCGGCACCCCGGCCGCGGGGTTCCCCGGCACGTCCTCCGGTGCGGGATCCGCCGGTTCGTCCTGGGTTCGCGGCGGCGCGATCACCGGCCGCATCGGCGTGGGGACGAACGTCGAGGGCAGGGACGGCGGCCGCTCCCGGCCCGCGTTCGCGATCACCACGGCGATGTAGGGCAGAAGCACGCCCGCCACCAGGGCCACGATCGCGACGTACCGTTCGACGTTCCACAGAGTGACCGCGAGGATGACGGACAGGGTGCGGATCGACATCGAGATCACGTACCGCCGCTGCCGGCCCCGCACGTCCTCGGCGAGCCCCGTACGGGCACCGGTGATCCGGAACACCTGGACGTTGCCGTCGTGCTGTTTCCGCGTCACGTTCCACCATCCGCCCGCATCGAGCTCTCCCCGCCCCGCACCGTCGTCCACGCCCGGCGGGGAGACCGGGCCAGAACACCCTCAACGTTACGCCGGGCCGTCGCCGCCCACGAGACCGGGTCGCCCGGCGCCCCGGCCGCCACCGCCCGGACCCGCACGTACGGGCGTACCCGACATGCGCCGGCCGGCGGGCCGACCCACACTGACGGTAATGCTCACGTAGAGCCGTACGAGGAGGCAGCCATGGGCTGGTTGTGGGCGATCATCGTGGGATTCGTGCTGGGCCTGATCGCCAAGGCGATCATCCCGGGCAAGCAGCACAGTCCCCTGTGGCTGACCACCATCTGCGGCATCCTCGGCGCGATCGTGGGCAACGCCATCGCCCGCGCCGTCGGGGTCGAGGCGACCCGCGGCATCGACTGGAGCCGGCACATCTTCCAGCTCGTGGCCGCGATCATCATCGTCGCCGCCGTGGACGCCCTCTACATGGCGACCCTGGGCAAGAGGAAGCACCAGCGGGTGTGAGCCGAGGGCCACGCCCGGCCCGCGCCGGGGTGTGAGCCGAGGGCCACAGGGGGGCGCTACCGAGAAGGGGCGCGGCGATCGCGCGACCGGCGGCGAAGCGCCGCCGTCCGCGCGAGAGCGCGCCCCGCACGGCGTCAGCCGGCGACGACCTCCACCGCGGCGAGGTTCTTCTTCCCACGGCGCAGCACCAGCCAGCGCCCGTCCAGCAGGTCCTCCTCGGCCGGGACGGCGTCCTCGGAGGCGACCTTCGCGTTGTTCACGTAGGCCCCGCCCTCCTTCACCGTCCGCCGCGCGGCGGACTTGCTGGCGACGAGCCCGACCTCGGCGAACAGGTCCACCACCGGACGCAGCTCGGTGATCTGGACGTGCGGCACCTCGGACAGCGCCGCCGCCAGCGTGGCGCCGTCCAGCTCCGCCAGCTCTCCCTGACCGAACAGCGCCTTGGACGCGTTCATCACCGCGGCCGTCTGATCGGCGCCGTGCACCAGCGTCGTCAGCTCCTCGGCGAGCGCACGCTGCGCGGCGCGGGCCTGCGGCCGCTCCTCGGTCTGCCGCTCCAGCTCCTCCAGCTCCTCGCGGGACCGGAAGGAGAGGATGCGCATGTACTTGGAGATGTCCCGGTCGTCCACGTTCAGCCAGAACTGGTAGAACGCGTACGGCGTCGTCATCTCCGGGTCGAGCCAGACCGCGCCGCCCTCGGTCTTGCCGAACTTGGTGCCGTCCGCCTTGGTCATGAGCGGGGTGGCGAGGGCGTGCGCGTCGGCGCCCGGCTCCAGCCGGTGGATCAGGTCGAGACCGGCGGTCAGGTTGCCCCACTGGTCGCTGCCGCCCTGCTGGAGCGTGCAGCCGTAGCGCCGGTACAGCTGCAGGAAGTCCATGCCCTGCAGCAGCTGGTAGCTGAACTCGGTGTAACTGATGCCCTGGTCGGACTCCAGGCGGCGGGCCACGGAGTCCTTCGTCAGCATCTTGTTGACGCGGAAGTGCTTGCCGATGTCCCGCAGGAACTCGATCGCGGTCAGATTCGCCGTCCAGTCGAGGTTGTTGACCATGACGGCCGCGTTCTCGCCCTCGAAGGACAGGAACGGCTCGATCTGGCCGCGCAGCCTGCTGACCCAGCCGGCCACCGTCTCCGGGTCGTTCAGCGTGCGCTCCGCGGTCGGGCGCGGGTCGCCGATCTGGCCCGTGGCGCCGCCCACCAGGGCCAGCGGCCGGTGCCCGGCCTGCTGGAGCCGGCGCACGGTCAGCACCTGAACCAGGTGCCCCACGTGCAGGGACGGCGCCGTCGGGTCGAAACCGCAATAGAACGTGACCGGACCGTCCGCGAGAGCCTTGCGCAAAGCGTCCTCGTCGGTGGACAGGGCGAACAGCCCACGCCACTTCAGCTCGTCGACGATGTCCGTCACGGTTCTCGTGTCTCCTCGGTGATCCTGGGGGCAGTCGGGTGACAGCCGACTACGAGGTTATACGCCCTGACTGACAGAGCTCATATTGAAATCCGGGATCCGCAGCGCGGGCATCGCGGCCCGGGTGAACCAGTCGCTCCACTCCCGCGGCAGCGTCTTCTCGGTGCGCCCGGCCTCCGTGGCTCGGCCCAGCAGGTCCACCGGAGACTCGTTGAACCGGAAGTTGTTCACCTGGCCGGTCACCTCGCCGTCCTCCACGAGGTACACGCCGTCCCGCGTCAGACCCGTCAGCAGCAGCGTCGCCGGGTCGACCTCGCGGATGTACCAGAGGCAGGTCAGAAGCAACCCGCGCCGGGTGCCCGCGACCATCTCCTCCAGGGTGCGGTCGTTCCCGCCGTCCAGGATCAGGTTGCCGAGCGCCGGGGCGACCGGCAGCCCGGTCAGGGCCGCGCTGTGCCGGGTGGTCGTCAGATGCTCGAGCACGCCCCCGCCGATCCACTCGGTGGCCTCGGCCGGCAGCCCGTTGTCGAACACCGACTGGTCGCCGCCGGAGGAGTGGGCGACCACGAAGGGCGGGCACTCCAGGCCGGGCTCGTTCGGGTCGCTGCGCAGGGTGAGCGGCAGCTCGGAGAGCCTCTCGCCGACCCGCGTGCCGCCACCCGGCCTGGAGAACACCGTCCGGCCCTCGGCCGCGTCCCGGCCCGAGGCCGACCACAGCTGGTAGATCAGCAGGTCCGCGACCGCGGTCGGCGGCAGCAGCGTCTCGTACCGCCCCGCGGGCAGCTCCACGCGCCGCTCGGCCCAGCCGAGCCGTACGGCCAGTTCGGCGTCGAGCGCCGCGGGGTCGACGTCCTTGAAGTCCCGGGTGGACCGGCCGGCCCACGCCGAGCGCACGCGGTCCGGCGACTTCGCGTTCAGCTCCAGCGTGCCGGTGGGCTGGTCGTGGCGCAGGCGCAGCCCGGTCGACGTGCCCAGGTACGTCGACACCAGCTCGTGGTTGGCGAAGCCGTACAGCTCCCGGCCGCCCGCACGCGCGCGTGCGAAGGCCTCGCCGAGCGCCGGGGCGAAGTCCGCGAACACCGCGGAGGACGTCTCGGCGGGCGCGTCCGTGAAGTCCGGCGACTCGGGACCGCCGGTGACCAGCGGCTGGGCGTCCTCGGCCGGCCCGGCCCCGCGCGCCGCGGCCTCGGCGGCGCGGACGAGGGGTTCCAGGTCGTCCGGTGTGACGGCCGACCTGGACACGACACCGGAGGCGGTGCCCTCCTTGCCGTCCACGGTCGCGATCACGGTGAGCGTACGGCCGCGCGTCACACCGTTCGTGGTGAGCGCGTTGCCGGCCCAGCGCAGGTTGGCGGTGGAGTGCTCGTCCGCGATGACGACACAGCCGTCGGCCCGGGACAGCGCGAGCGCCTGCTCGACGACCTCGTGCGGCTTGTTGCTGCGGGCGCTCATCGGCCGGCCTCCTGCGTGGTGTTCAGAATGTTGACGCTCTTGAAGAGGGCCGACGGGCAGCCGTGCGAAACGGCGGCGACCTGTCCCGGCTGGGCCTTGCCGCAGTTGAAGGCGCCACCGAGCACGTAGGTCTGCGGGCCGCCGACGGCCGACATGGACCCCCAGAAGTCGGTGGTCGTGGCCTGGTAGGCGACGTCCTTCAGCTGACCGGTGATCCGCCCGTTCTCGATCTTGAAGAAGCGCTGTCCGGTGAACTGGAAGTTGTAGCGCTGCATGTCGATCGACCAGGAGCGGTCGCCGACGACGTAGATGCCCCGGTCGACACCCCCGATCAGGCCCTCGGTGGACAGGCCGGCGGGGTCCGGCCGCAGCGACACGTTGGCCATGCGCTGCACCGGCACATGGGCGGGGGAGTCGGCGAACGCGCACCCGTTGGACCGCTCGGACCCGGTCAGCCGGGCGATCCGCCGGTCCAGCTGGTAGCCCACCAGCGTGCCGTCCTTCACCAGGTCCCAGGACTGCGCCTCGACGCCCTCGTCGTCGTAGCCGACGGTCGCGAGGCCGTGCTCGGCGGTGCGGTCACCGGTGACGTTCATCAGCTCGGAGCCGTACCGGAGCGTGCCCAGCTGGTCGAAGGTGGCGAAGGAGGTGCCGGCGTAAGCAGCCTCGTAGCCGAGGGCGCGGTCCAGCTCGGTGGCGTGCCCGATGGACTCGTGGATGGTCAGCCAGAGATTGGACGGATCGACCACCAGGTCGTACAAGCCCGGCTCCACGCTCGGGGCCCGCATCTTCTCGGCGAGCAGCTCCGGCATCCGCTCCAGCTCCGCGTCCCAGTCCCAGCCGGTTCCGGTCAGGTACTCCCAGCCGCGTCCGGCCGGCGGCGCGATGGTCCGCATCGAGTCGAACTCTCCGCTGGACTCGTCCACGGACACCGCCGTCAGCTGCGGATGCAGCCGCACCCGCTGCTGGGTCGTCACGGTCCCGGCGGTGTCCGCGTAGAACTTGTTCTCGTGGACGGTGAGCAACGAGGCGTCCACGTGGTTCACGCCGTTCGCGGCCAGCAGCCGCGCGCTCCACTCCGCCAGCAGCGCGGCCTTCTCCTCGTCGGGCACCGAGAACGGGTCGATGTCGTACGCCGAGACCCAGGTCTTCTCGGCGTGCACCGGCTCGTCGGCCAGCTCCACCCGCTCCTGGGACCCCGCCGCCCTGATCACCTGAGCGGACAGCTTGGCCATGGCCACCGCCTGCGCGGCGACCCGGGCGGCGGCGTCCATGGTCAGGTCCACCCCCGACGCGAAGCCCCACGTACCGCCGTGCACGACCCGGACCGCGTACCCCAGGTCGGTGGTGTCCGAGGATCCGGCGGGCCTCGCGTCCCTGAGCCGCCAGGACGCGCTGCGCACCCGCTCGAACCGGAAGTCCGCGTGCTCGGCCCCCAGCGCACGCGCGCGGGCGAGCGCGGCGTCGGCGAGGGCCCGTAGGGGAAGCGCCGTGAAGGCTTCGTCGATGGAATGAGGCACCGAGGTCTCCCTGCTGTCGTGGCCTGTCGTGTCCGATCATGTCGCGCGAGCGGCCCGGCGGACCACACCCTTTCGGTGCCGGAGCGGACCCGTTCTGTAGAGACCCGACAGCGACGCCCCCGAGCCACTGTCGGTGCCCGATTGCCCACGGCAGGGGCGCTACCGATAGGTTTTCGACGAAGCCGCCTGTCATCCAGGTGCCCGGGCGGATTGTCCGACCGCATCACACCGCTATCGAAAGGGTGATCCGTTGAGCCGCTCGGTTCTCGTCACCGGAGGAAACCGGGGCATCGGCCTCGCCATCGCCCGCGCGTTCGCCGACGCCGGCGACAAGGTCGCGATCACGTACCGCTCGGGTGAGCCGCCGGCCGGCTTCCTCGCCGTCAAGTGCGACATCACCGACCCTGAGCAGGTGGAGCAGGCCTACAAGGAGATCGAGGCCCAGCACGGCCCGGTCGAGGTCCTGATCGCCAACGCCGGTGTCACCAGGGACCAGCTCCTGATGCGCATGTCCGAGGAGGACTTCACCTCGGTCATCGACACCAACCTCACGGGCACCTTCCGCGTCGTCAAGCGCGCCAACCGCGGCATGCTGCGGGCCAAGAAGGGCCGCGTCGTCCTCATCTCGTCGGTGGTCGGCCTGCTCGGCTCCGCGGGACAGGCGAACTACGCCGCCTCCAAGGCCGCCCTGGTCGGCTTCGCGCGTTCCCTCGCCCGTGAGCTGGGCTCGCGCAACCTCACCTTCAACGTCGTCGCGCCCGGCTTCGTCGACACCGACATGACCAAGGCGCTCACCGACGAGCAGCGCGAGAGCATCGTCTCGCAGGTGCCGCTCGGCCGTTACGCGCAGCCGGAGGAGATCGCCGCGACGGTGCGGTTCCTCGCCTCGGACGACGCCTCGTACATCACTGGAGCCGTCATTCCTGTTGACGGCGGACTGGGAATGGGTCACTGATCACCATGAGCGGAATTCTCGAGGGCAAGCGCATCCTGGTCACGGGTGTGCTGATGGAGTCCTCCATCGCCTTCCACGTCGCCAAGCTCGCCCAGGAGCAGGGTGCCGAGATCATCCTGACCGCTTTCCCGCGGCCCACGCTGACCGAGCGCATCGCCAAGAAGCTGCCGAAGCCGACCAAGGTCATCGAGCTGGACGTGACGAACGAGGAGCACCTCGCGCGGCTGGCCGACGTGGTCGGCGAGGAGCTGGGCGGCCTCGACGGCATCGTCCACTCCATCGGCTTCGCCCCGCAGGACGCGCTCGGCGGCAACTTCCTCAACACGCCGTTCGAGTCGGTGGCCACCGCCATGCACGTCTCGGCGTTCTCGCTGAAGTCGCTGACCATGGCCTGCCTGCCGCTGATGCAGAACGGCGGCTCCGTCGTCGGCCTCACCTTCGACGCCCAGTACGCCTGGCCGCAGTACGACTGGATGGGCCCGGCCAAGGCGGCCCTGGAGGCCACCAGCCGCTACATGGCGCGCGACCTGGGCAAGCAGAACATCCGCTGCAACCTGATCTCGGCGGGCCCGATCGGTTCCATGGCCGCCAAGTCCATCCCGGGCTTCGCCGACCTGGCCTCCGTCTGGGACAGCCGCTCCCCGCTGGAATGGGACCTGAAGGACCCGGAGCCGGCCGGCAAGGGTGTCGTCGCCCTGCTGAGCGACTGGTTCCCGAAGACCACGGGCGAGATCATCCACGTCGACGGCGGCCTGCACGCCATCGGCGCCTGACCGCCGCCGGCCCCGCGAGGCGTGACGCACGACGCGTCCGCCGACGGCGCGGCCCTGCGCGTGAGCGCGGACCGGCAGGCCGGCGCACCGGCTGACGGACCGAGGCCCGCACCCCTCTGGGTGCGGGCCTCGGCCGCTGTGGCGACCCCTCTGCCGATGTCACCCGTTCGGCTCACCGGCCGGGCCCCCGTCCCTCCGACGGCGGATCCTGGATTACACGCTCACCGCACGATTTCCCTCCGCAGCCCGGCCGAGGAGGTCCCTTGTGCGCCTGTCCCGCAGCCTGGCCCCGGTGACCGTGGCCGTGGCCCTCGTGCTCTCCCTCCCGTATGACGCGATGGCCCACGCGCGCGCGGACGACGGGGAACCCCCCGCGCCGGACCTGTTCGGCGCGGCATGCCGAACGAACGTGAGCGGCTCCCACGTCGTGGCCTACTGCCACAACCCCTATGTCGACACGGACCGCGTCCGGCTGCACATCGAGTGCGCCCGCTGGTGGGACATCGACACCGACAGCGCCCCGGTGGACGCCGGGCCCGCCAGCACCGTACGACTCGCCGGCCGGTGCTGGAAGGACGTCGAATCGGCCTGGGTCAGCCACCAGAAGGAGCGCTGAACCTGTCCGGCCGGCACAGGAACGGATAGCTCGCGGCCTCCCCGGCGGCTGCCTGCGGGTCCCCGGCGCGGATCGCGTCCACCAGCCGCGTGTGGTCCATGTGCGTCTCCGGCGTCAGCTCCGCGCCCACGTCCGCGCGCAGCCAGTCCCGCAGCACCTCACCCAGGTCGGCGTACATCGCCGTCATGACGTCGTTGTGGGAGGCGGCCACCACGGCCAGGTGGAAGGTGGCGTCGGCCGTGACGAAGGCCTCCGCGTCGCCTGTCCCCCAGGCCTCCTCGCGACGGGCCAGCAGCGCGTCCAGCTGCTTGAGGTCCTTCTCCGTGCGTCGCTCGGCGGCCAGCTGCGCGGCCGCCGACTCCAGGGTGGAGCGCAGCTCCGCGATATGCCGCGGGTCCGCGTCGGCGAAGCGGCGCTGCATCACGCCGGCCAGCTCGCTCGTCGCGACGACGTAGGTGCCGGAGCCCTGGCGGATGTCCAGCAGGCCGTTGTGCGCCAGAGCGCGGACCGCCTCGCGGACGGTGTTGCGGGCGACTCCCAGCTGCTCGACCAGTTCCGGCTCGGTGGGAATGCGCGAGCCGACCGGCCATTCGCCGGTGGTGATCTGATGACGCAGTTCGGCGATGACCTGCTCGGACAGCGCCGAACGGCGCGGGTGGCTCAGCGGCATGGCCCACCTTCGCACGGGCGGCCCGGGCAGCGCAGGCCCGGGAATGGACAACCAATCATCCCATGATTCTATGATGGGTTTCATGGCTAGTGAGGAAACCCGGACAGTGGATACCCGTACGGCGATGTCACCGACCGACCGCGACACGGCCGCCACCGCGACGCACGCACCCGAGACCACCTCCGGCGCGGGCCGCACGCGGGCGTGGGCGACGCGACTGGTCGTCGTCGGCATCGTGCTGTCCGCGGTGAACCTCCGCCCGGCCATCACCAGCCTCGGGGCGCTCCTGGAGGAGGTCCGCGACGGGCTCGGCATGAGCGGCAGCGTCGCCGGCCTGCTCACCTCCGTGCCACCGCTGTGCTTCGCGGTCTTCGGCGTCACCGCGCCCCGCCTGGCCCGCCGGTTCGGACCGGCCGCCGTGGTGTGCGCCGGCATGGCCGCCATCGCCGCCGGCCTGCTGATACGCCCGTACGTCGGCGGTACCGCCGGGTTCCTGGCCGCCAGCGCCCTCGCCCTGATGGGCATCGCCGTGAGCAACGTGCTGATGCCGGTCATCGTCAAGCGCTGGTTCCCCGACCGGGTCGGCTCCATGACCGGCCTGTACTCCATGGCCCTCGCCCTCGGCACCTCCCTCGCCGCCGCGGTCACCGTCCCCCTGACCGGCGCCATGGGCGGCAACTGGCGGTCCGGCCTCGCCGTCTGGGCGATCATTGCCGCGGCCGCCGTCCTGCCGTGGCTGCCCCTGGTCCGCGACCGCGGCGCCGGACCCGCGCAGCGACGGGAACCGGCGCCCGCGCCCGCGCAGCGACGGGAAGGCGCCGCGCCCGCGCAGCGACGGGAACCGGCGTGCGACGCGGCGGAACAGCACGCTCCGCTGCGCATCACCCGGAGCCGCACCGCCTGGGCGCTCGCCGTCTTCTTCGGCCTCCAGGCCACAGCCGCCTACATCACCATGGGCTGGATGCCGCAGATCTTCCGGGACGCCGGAGTCCCGGCGGGCACCGCAGGCCTGCTGCTCGCCGTCACGATGGTGATGGGCGTGCCGCTGGCCTTCGTCATCCCCCGGGTCGCCACCCGGCTCAGCCACCAGGGCCCGATCGTGCTGGTGCTGGGCGTCTGCGGACTCGCCGGATACGCCGGCCTGTACTTCGCGCCGGCCGGCGGCGCCTGGGCCTGGGCCCTGCTGCTGGGCGTCTCCAACTGCTCCTTCCCGCTGGCCCTGACGCTGGTCGGCATGCGGGCCCGCAGCGGTCCGGGCGTGGCCCAGCTGTCCGCGTTCGCCCAGAGCACCGGCTACCTGCTCTCCATCCCCGGCCCGCTGCTGGTGGGCGTGCTGTACCAGCAGAGCGGCGGCTGGGGACTGCCGATCGCCCTGATGGCGTGCCTGATGCTGCCGCAGATGGCCGTGGGCGTCCTGGCGGGCCGCGACCGGACGGTGGAGGACGAGGCAGCGGGCCTGTCCGGCTGACCGGGCCGACGTGGCTCATCCGGGCGGCCTCGGCCGTGCGGGGGCGGCCGGGCGGAGTGGGCTGTCCGGGGCGGCCGGGACTGCCGGATCTGCCGGGCGTGGCGGGCGTGACGGGTCTGCCGGGCGTGGCGGACCTGCCGGACCTGCCGGGCGTGTCGGGCCGACCCCGGCGGAGCCCTTGGGCCGCGGGGTGCGAGACTGGGCGCATGCAGCCTGTGCTCGACCCGAACCCGCAGAACGGCCAGAAGAAGATGCTGCTCGTCTTCGGCTCGTTCTTCGCCATCTTCGTGATCATCGCGATCATCGCGATCATCGCGTCCCCGTGACGGACGCCCCCGAGGGCGGATGGTGGGGCTGACACCACCATCCCCTAGGGGGCCAGGGTCAGGGTCAACTGGGTGGACTTCCGGATGGGTTGGCGGCCCGCCGGTCCGTAGCTTCGAGATGTGACCGCGCGTGGCGGTCACGAACCCGCTCGAAGACCCACGGAGGCGATCATGCCGGCCCGGACCCCCTCCCGGCCCCACCCGGCGACCACGGGCGGCGTCGACATCCGGCTCCCCTGGTGGGCCCTCGCCCTGCCCGCGCTCGCGTTCGTCGCGCTGCTCGCGCTGATACTGAATCCCTCGGACGCCCACGCGGCGAGCGGCGACCCGGCGATCTCTCACGTGTTCGAACGTGCCCACCAGCTCCTCGCTCGCTGACACGGAGCCCTCTCAGGGGGTGACCCGCATGCCAACTCCCTGCACCACCTGGCCTGTTTCATGCGAAGCTGGATTGCATGAGCGCCGCAGAACCCCGCCTGATCGTTCCCTTCCGGCATGCCAAAGCCGACTGGCCCCAGGTGTCCGACCATGAGCGCCCGCTCGCCGAGCGGGGCCGCAAGGACGCCCCGATCGCCGGCCGCAAGCTGGCCGACACCGGTATCAGTTTCGACCTGGCCCTGTGCTCCACCGCGGTCCGGACCCGCGAGACCTGGAAGCTCGCCGTCCACGAACTGGTGCACCGGCCGAAGACCGTCTACGAGGAGCGGGTCTACGAGGCCTCGCCCGGCGAGCTGATCGCCGTGCTCAACGAGATCCCGGACGACGTGCGGAAGGTGATCCTGATCGGCCACAACCCCGGCGTGCACGGACTGGCCGAGATCCTCGCCGGCTCCGCCGAGGGCGACGCCCGCGACCGGATGAACCGGCGTGGCTTCCCCGCCGCGGCCTTCGCCCTGCTGTCCTTCGAGGGCCCCTGGAAGGCCCTGGAGCCGGGCACGGCCACCCTCACGGACTACTGGGCCCCCTCCGAGTGACCCCTCGGTGACACGCGGTGGCCGCCCTGCGCGGCGGCGCCGCGGCACGCCGAGGACCCGGCACCGCACCGGGTGCGGGGTGGGTCGCACCGCACCGGGTGCGGGGTACTCGCACACTCCGCCCCGCGCCGGGTGCCCGGTCCTCGTACCGCGGTCATCGCACGGGGTGCCGAGCTGCCGCACACCGCCTCCCCGGCGGCCGGGGCCGGACACGTGCGCACCCGGCGGCGGGCCCTTGCGCGTGCGGCGCCGGCCGGTGCGAGCACCGACGTGCGGGCGGTCGCTCAGCCCTCGTCGTGCGTGTCTGCCGCCTCGACCTCTTCGCGGGTGACACCGAGCAGATAGAGGACCGTGTCGAGGAACGGGAAGTTCACCGCCGTGTGCGCCGCCTCGCGGACCACCGGCTTGGCATTGAAGGCCACGCCCAGCCCAGCCGCGTTCAGCATGTCCAGGTCGTTGGCGCCGTCACCGATCGCCACCGTCTGCGACAGCGGCACCCCGGCCTCCGCGGCGAACCGGCGCAGCAGCCGCGCCTTGCCCGCCCGGTCCACGATCTCCCCGGTGACCCGGCCGGTCAGCCGGCCGTCGACGATCTCCAGCGTGTTGGCCTGGGCGAAGTCGAGCCCCAGCCGTTCCTTGAGATCGTCGGTGACCTGGGTGAAGCCGCCGGAGACGACGCCCACCTGGTAGCCGAGCCGCTTCAGGGTGCGGATCAGGGTGCGGGCGCCCGGGGTCAGCCGGACCTCCTCGCGCACCTTCTCCACCACCGAGGCGTCCAGCCCCTTCAGCAGCGCCACGCGCGCGTGCAGCGACTGCTCGAAGTCCAGCTCCCCGCGCATCGCGGCGGCCGTCACCTCGGCGACCTTGTCCTCGCAGCCGGCGTGCGCGGCGAACAGCTCGATGACCTCGTCCTGGATGAGCGTGGAGTCCACGTCCATGACCACCAGCCGCTGGGCGCGCCGGTGCAGGCCCGCCGAGACGACCGCGATGTCGACACCCAGTGCCGCGGCGTCCGAGGCCAGCGCCGTGCGCAGCGGCTCGGTCTCCACACCGGATACGGCGAACTCCACCGCGGTCACCGGGTACTTGGCGAGCCGGAAGATACGGTCGATGTTGCCGCCGGCCTTCGCGATGCGGGCGGCGATGGCGGCCGTCGACTCGGCGGTGAGCGGGTGCCCGAGAACGGTCACCAGGGACCGCCCGTGGCCGCGCGGCCGGTTGTCGCCGTGCCCGGAGATGATCTCCGCCTGCATCTTCATCGACTCGGCCCAGCTGTGCACGGTCGCCCGCAGATCGCCCTCGAGGCCGGCCGGCGGAGGGGTGACCAGCACGCACAGCACGAGGCGGCCCCGGGTGACGACCTGCTCGATGTCGACCACGTCGACGGAGAAGGCGGCCAGGGTGTCGAAGAGGCCGGCCGTGATGCCCGGCCTGTCCTTGCCGAAAATCTTGACGAGGAGAGTGGGGCCCTCAGAGGTCTGCGAAGCGCTCATGGTGTCACCACCGTATCCGGCACCCAGTGCCTCACGCCGCCGAGGTCCGCCTGACGGACACCGAACAGTGGATGTCGGTGCGGTGTCGGGGATCTTGCAGCCATGAAGACACCCCGCCCACCTGCCTGCACGCGGGATGTCTCAGCTGGCCGCCCTCACCCGCCGCCCTTCGGGTGCCGGGGCGGGGGTGGGGGCGGGGGAGGCCATGTGGAGGCTTCCGGTCCCGGCGAGGGGTCGCCCGACCGCGAAGAGCGACGGCGTCGTGGCGGTGGGGGAGCGGGATCGAGCGGCCGGGCGATGGTCGGGGCGCCGTACAGATCGTCGTCGGCAGCGGGGGTCGGCGCGTCCCGCAGTTCCCCGGGCGCCGGGAGGCGTACCCCCTCGGACACCTGGAGGTAGGGATTCGTCCCGGGGCCGGGCGGCTGATACGGCGGCCTGGGCGAGTACGGCCCACCCAGGCCGCCGGCCCCCACGTCCCCGGCCACCGCGCTCCCGCCCTCCACGTTTCTCTCCGCCCCCGCAGGTCCGCGCAGGGGCCCCGCCCCCGCGCTCCCGCAGGTCCGCGCAGGGGCCCCGTCCCCGTGCTCCCGCAGGTCCGCGCAGGGGCCCCGTCCCCGCGCTCCCGCAGGTCCGCTCAGGGCCCCGCCCCCGCGCTCCCGCAGGTCCGCTCAGGGCCCCCGGCCCCCGGCCCCCGCTCCCGCAGGTCAGCGCGCACCAGCCGAGCCCGCCCAGGAGCGTCGCCGACGTGTCCACGGTGATGCCGACCGCCGCTTGGCGTCGGTCAGATCGCCGACCCGGTCCGGCAGCAGCCCGCCCAGGTCACCCAGACCGGTAATGCCGGGCCGCCGCCCCCCCCAGACCGGGAATGCCGGGCCCGCCGCCCCCCAGGCCGGGCATGCTCGGCCCGCCGCCCCCCTCGCCGCCCCTGCCCGGCAGATGGTTCCGGGCGGAGCGCGCCGCCGTCGATGGTGACGACGTCGTGGCCCGCCCAGGCCAGTCCGCCCAGGCCAGTCCGCCCAGCATCGCCACGAAGAGCACGACCACCGTGCCCGCACGCGCGAGGAGTTCGGCGGGCGCGATCACAACTCCGGCGGTGCGCAGGGACCGTAGGAAGAACCACGACAGCGGCAGCGCCCCGACCAGGCTCACCCCGAGTGGCGTGATCTCGACGGCGCTGTGTGCCTCGGCCCCTTTCATCCCGAAAGCGGACACATCGCCGGACGGCACGACCGAACCCCTCGCCCCCAGGACCACAACGGCCGCCGTCAGGGGGCCCGGTGAGGCCGGTGCGTCGGCCCGCAGCAGGTGCAGTCCGAGCGCCGCCGTGCCCGCCATCCCCATCAACGCCCAGCTCACCGCGGCGATCGCGGACAGCGCGATGTCCGTCCAGGGCAACCTCGTACCGTGCCGCGCGGTTTCGGCGCCCGTGGCAGCGCTCATGGCAGACCCCCGGATCCATGACCCGGCGACACAGCCGCACTTGTCCCCCTCGCGTGGGAATACCACTCTCCGGCCCGATTTCAACCCCGTCAACGGGGCGAGCCGGAGCGCACCCGGGCCCGCACGGCAAGGCCCGGGTTTCGGTCAGAGGGCCGAGCCTGAAATAGTTCCCCACGATGTTCGACATCCCTAGACTCCCTGTGTTGGGGGTAATTCGGGGGACAACTCAGTGGGGCATGGAGTGCCGGAACTCGTACTGGAATCAAATGGACGTACCTGGACGCTCGATCCGTCCAGGCCTTACACCCTCGGCCGGGATCCGCAGGGTGACGTCGTCTTCGACGACGCCAGGGTCTCCTGGCGTCACGCCACGGTCAGCTTCGACGGCCGCAGTTGGGTCGTCGAGGACCACGGCAGCACCAATGGCACGTTCGTGCAGGGGCAGCGGATCCACCGGGTGGAGATCGCGCCCGGCTCGGCGCTGCACCTCGGCAACGCGACGGACGGGCCGCGGCTGGATCTGGCCGCGGCCACGGCCGCCGTCGGCGAGGCCGGCCGGCAGCCGCAGGCGGCGGCGCCGTACGCGGCCCAGGGCGCCGGGGCTCCCGGCTGGGCCCATCAGCAGGCGCCGGCGCACCAGGCGCCCGCCCACCAGCAGGCGCCGCAGCCCGGCTGGCAGCAGCCGCAGCAGGCGCCCGCATTCCCGCAGCAGACCGGGCCCGCGGAGCAGTACGCACAGAAGATCCCCGGTGGTGCCGCGGGGGCGCCGCCGGTCCACGGCGACCGCAGCCCGACCACGTTCCACCAGTTCTCACTCGGTCGCGTGATGCGCATCGGCCGTGCCCTGGAGAACGAGCTGGTCGTCTCCGACCTGCAGGTATCCCGGAACCACGCCGAGTTCCACGCCACCCCCGACGGCCGCTTGGAGATCCGCGACCTCGGCTCGCACAACGGCACGTACGTCAACGGCCAGCCGATCGCCAAGGGCGGTTCGGCGCTGCTCGGCCCGAGCGACATCGTCGGCGTCGGCCACTCCACCTTCCGGATCGTCGGCGACCGCCTCGAGGAGTTCGTCGACACCGGTGAGGTCTCCTTCTCCGCACGCCACCTGACCGTCACGGTCGACGGCGGCAAGCAGATCCTGAAGGACGTCTCCTTCGGCGTCCCGGAGAAGTCGCTGATCGCGGTCATCGGCCCGTCCGGCTCCGGCAAGTCGACGCTGCTCAAGGCGCTCACCGGCTACCGCCCCGCCAACGAGGGCGAGGTGCTCTACGACAACCGGAACCTGTACAAGCAGTTCGCCGAGCTGCGGCAGCGCATCGGTCTGGTCCCGCAGGACGACATCCTGCACAAGGAGCTGACCGTCAAGAAAGCCCTGAAGTACGCGGCCAAGCTGCGCTTCCCGGCCGACACCACGGGGCAGGAGCGCGACGCGCGCATCGAGGAGGTGCTGCGCGAGCTGAAGCTGGACATCCACAAGGACAAGAAGGTCACGTCCCTGTCCGGTGGCCAGCGCAAGCGGGTCTCGGTGGCCCTGGAGCTGCTCACCAAGCCGTCGCTGATCTTCCTGGACGAGCCGACCTCCGGTCTCGACCCGGGTATGGACCGCGACGTCATGCAGTTGCTGCGCGGCCTCGCCGACGACGGCCGCACGGTCCTGGTCGTCACCCACTCGGTGGCCGAGCTGGCGCTGTGCGACAAGCTGCTGGTGATGGCGCCGGGCGGTGCGGTCGCCTACTTCGGCCCGCCGGAGGAGGCGCTGAACTTCTTCGGCTACGACAGCTGGGCCGACGTCTTCTCCGCCTTCGAGAACTACCGCGACTACGACTGGGCGGGTCGCTGGAAGGGCTCGCAGCACTACCAGATGTACGCCGCGGACATCGACGCGGTCGCCCCGCAGTCCGTGCACATGCCGCCGCCGCAGGCCATCAGGCCGCCCAAGCCGCAGGGCTGGGGATCGCAGCTGATGACGCTGATCCGGCGCTATGTCTCGGTCATCGCCTCGGACAAGGGCTTCCTGGCGCTGACGGTGATCCTGCCCGCGGTCCTCGGCGCGGTCAGCCTGCTGATCGACAGCGACAAGGGTCTGCTGGTGAACGCGGCGGTCAACCCGAAGACGGGCCTCCACGTCCCGAACGGCACGGCCACCACCGTCCTGCTGATCCTCGCCGTCGGCGCCTGCTTCGCGGGTGCCGCGAACTCGGTCCGCGAGCTGATCAAGGAACGGGTCATCTACGAGCGGGAGCGCGCGACGGGCCTGTCCCGCTCGGCGTACCTGATGTCCAAGGTGGTCGTGCTCGGCGCCGTCACGGTGCTGCAGGGCCTGATGGTCGGCCTGATCGGCTTCGCCGGCCGTGAGATCCCCGCCGAGGGGCTCGTCCTGGGCGGCTCGACCCTGTTCGAGCTGTGCCTGCCGATCATGGCGCTGGGCTTCACCTCGATGATGTTCGGCCTGGTGATCTCCTCGCTGGTCAAGACCGCCGAGAAGACCATGCCGCTGCTGGTGATGTTCGCGATCATCCAGGTCGTCTTCACCGGATGCCTCTTCACCCTGCACGGCACGCTGGGCGTGAACGAGTTCTCGTACCTGATGCCGTCCCGCTGGGCGGTGGCCGCGGCCGGCAGCACGCTGGACTTCAACAACATCGCGCCGAACACCGACGACCCGACGAGCACCGATCCGCTGTGGGACCACGCGGTCTCGGCCTGGGGTCTGGACATGGTCGCGCTGATCGCGCTCGGTGTGGCCTGCGGCTTCCTCGTGGCCCGCTTCCTGCGCCGCCACGAGCCGGAGGTCATGCGGAAGTAACGCGGTACGACGCGAAGGGCGGCACCCCCCGAGGGGTGCCGCCCTTCCGCGTTACTCAGAGGTCCGCGCCGACCCTCAGTACGCGCTGTTGACGTTGTCGATCGAGCCGTAGCGGTCGGCAGCGTAGTTGGCGGCGGCGGTGATGTTGGCGACCGGGTCGTAGATGTTCCACGAGGTGCCGGGGACGTGGTACGTCTTGAAGGTCGGCGGGATGACCTGCAGCAGACCCTTGGACGGGATGCCGTTGATGGCGTTGATGTCCCAGTTGTTGATGGCCATCGGGTTGCCGGACGACTCACGCATGATGTTCTTGTGCAGGCCGTGGTAGCTGCCCGGGATGCCCTTGGACTTCATGATGTCCAGGGCCTGGCGGATCCAGCCGTCGAGGTTGTTCGAGTAGCTCTTCGCGGCGACCGGCTGCATCGCGACGCGCTTGGCGGAACGGCTCGCGGTGGCCTGGGCGGCGCGCTCCTGCGCGGCCTTCTTGACCGCGGCGGCGACGGCGGCCTTCTTCGCGGCGGCCTCGTCCACGGCCTTCTTCTGTGCCGCGAGGGTGTCGAGCTTGACCGTCTGGGTGGCGAGCTGGTCGGTGACCGTGCCCTTGACGTGCTGCAGGGCCGTGCCGGTGGCGACCTGGGCGGTCGTGGCCGGGGCACCGGTGGTCACCGTCTGGGCGTTGCTGGGAACGGCCGAGAAGGCGATCGCGGCGGTGCCGAGGGCGGCGACGCCGGCGACGGCGATCTTGTGCTGCTTGGTCACGTTACGACTAGCTCGGCTGAGGATGTTCTTAGGCATGGCTGAAGACCTCTTCTGTAGCGCGGAGGTCGCTCCTGCGTCCGCCGGGGGACTCGGTTCCTCCCACACGAACGCCGCGGGGAAGAACCCACGGCGCTGAGCGACGAGAGCAATTCTTAGCGGGCGCAAAATCCTGTGGCAAAGGTGTGACGTACGATCCCCGGTAGTGGATCAGGGAAGGGCAAATCGGGACAGAGTGGGCTGTCTGTCCCGTTCATATGGGGCGGTTTATCTCCTATGCACTTTCGTACGTGATGTGCGCCCTATGCGCGGGCTCACACCGGACCGGAGCTGGTCTCACCCCGAGTTGCCGTTGCAATGCTCTGCGTGAGGGTTCTCCTCCGGAAGGACGAGACCCACGGCGGCGCCCTCCTGCCACAGGCAGACGGCGCCCGGCACCTCCTCATGAACAAGGCCGACCCCGCCATGCACACGGCCGACCCCGCCATGAACAAGGCCGGCCCCACCGCCCTCGCGCGAGCGGCGGCGGACTACGGCGACGGACCTAGGTCCAGCGGCCGAGTGCCGGCCGTCACCGGGCCGATCCGCGCTGTCACACCCCGCCGGTACCGTGAGGAACATGAGTCAAGGCCCCCGGTCCGGCCTCGCCGCGGTCAGCTCCGCGCTGCTGGCCATGAGCAGGCACCTGGAGGTGCGCGACGTCCTCAAGACGATCGTCGCCTCCGCCCGCGAGCTGCTCGACGCCGAGTACGCCGCCCTGGGCGTCCCGGACGACCACGGCGGCTTCGCCCAGTTCGTCGTGGACGGCGTCAGCGACGCCCAGTGGAAGGCGATCGGCCCGCTGCCCCGCCAGCACGGCATCCTCGCCGCGATGCTGCACGACGCCCGGCCCGAGCGCCTCGCCGACGTGCGCAAGGACCCCCGCTTCGAGGGCTGGCCCGCCGCCCACCCCGACCTGGCCGACTTCCTGGGCGTGCCCATCCGCGACGGGGACGAGGTGCTCGGCACGCTCTTCCTCGCCAACAAACTGCGCCCCGCAGGGGGCCACGCTCCGTGTCCGAAGCCGGACGGAGGCTGCGGCTTCACACAGGAGGACGAGGACCTGCTCGACCTCCTCGCCCAGCACGCCGCCATCGCCCTCACCAACGCGCGCCTGTACGAGCGCAGCCGCGAACTGACCATCGCGGAGGAACGCTCCCGCCTCGCCCACGAGCTGCACGACGCGGTCAGCCAGAAGCTCTTCTCCCTGCGCCTGACCGCCCAGGCTGCGGCCGCCCTCGTCGACCGGGACCCCGCCCGCGCCAAGGGCGAACTGCACCAGGTCGCCGCGCTCGCCGCCGAGGCCGTCGACGAGCTGCGGGCCGCCGTCGTGGAGCTGCGGCCGGCCGCCCTGGACGAAGACGGCCTGATCGCCACCCTGCGCGCCCAGACCCAGGTCCTCGACCGCGCCCACAGCGCGCGCGTGACCTTCACCGGCACCGGGTTCCGTGCCGTGCCCGCCGCCCAGGAGGAGGCCCTGCTCCGGGTCGCCCAGGAGGCCCTGCACAACGCCCTGCGCCACTCCGGCGCCGGACACGTCGACGTGAGCGTGCGACGGCGCGGCTGCGGGGCCGTCCTGCGCGTCACCGACGACGGCAGCGGCTTCGACCCGAAGACGGTCCGCCGGGCCGGACGGCACCTGGGCCTGGTCTCCATGCGGGACCGGGCGAGCGGGGTCGGCGGCTCGCTGACCGTTGAATCGGCGCTCGGCAAGGGCACCACGATCGAGATGGAGGTCCCCGGTGGATGAAGCGATCAGGGTGCTCCTGGTCGACGACCATCAGGTCGTCCGCCGGGGTCTGCGCACCTTCCTGGAGGTACAGGACGACATCGAGGTCGTCGGTGAGGCCGCCGACGGCGCCGAGGGGGTCGCCCGCGCCGAGGAGCTGCGGCCCGACGTCGTCCTGATGGACGTCAAGATGCCGGGCATGGACGGCATCGAGGCCCTGCGCAGGCTCCGCGAACTCGACAACCCCGCGCGCGTGCTGATCGTCACCAGCTTCACCGAGCAGCGCACGGTCGTCCCGGCGCTGCGCGCGGGCGCCGCCGGATACGTCTACAAGGACGTGGACCCCGACGCCCTGGCCGGTGCCATCCGCTCCGTGCACGCGGGTCACGTCCTGCTCCAGCCCGAGGTCGCCGGCGCCCTGCTCTCCCAGGAGGAGGGCAACTCCGGCCAGGGCAGAGGGGGTTCGCTCACCGAGCGGGAGCGGGAGGTGCTCGGCCTGATCGCGGACGGCCGCTCCAACCGGGAGATAGCCCGTGCGCTCGTCCTGTCCGAGAAGACCGTCAAGACGCACGTCTCCAACATCCTCATGAAGCTCGACCTCGCCGACCGCACCCAGGCCGCACTGTGGGCCGTCCGCCACGGTGCGACCAGCTGAGACGTCCTGCGCGGGGCCACCCACGGCGGTCCGGGGAGTTCCGGTCCGGACTGAGATTCATACCGTCGTGGGAATGTCACCCGGATGGCGCATCCTCCGGCGATCTCCACCGTTCTCCAGTGCGTGCCACGGCGAACCGCCGTGGTGAGCGTCCAGGAGGGGTTGAAAGTGAAGAACCTGAAGAAGGCGGCGGCCGTGACGATGGTGGCCGGTGGACTGGTGGCCGCCGGCGCGGGCCTGGCCTCCGCCGCGGACGGTGCCAAGGCGGCCGGCGAGGCCCACGGCTCCCCGGGGGTCGTCTCGGGCAACGTCATCCAGGCCCCGGTGCACGTCCCGGTGAACGCGGTCGGCAACAGCGTCAGCGTCATCGGCGTGCTGAACCCGGTCTTCGGCAACCTCGGCGTCAACCACTGAGGCTCAGCCGGCATCGACCTCAGGCCTTCCGGGTACGCCGGAGGGCCTGAGGTCTCCCCGTGACCCGGCGTCGAGCCGGCGTACGGCGACGGCGCCCGGCGGGGGCGGCCGGCCGGTCAGCGCACCCCCCGGCGGGGGCGGCCGGCCGGTCAGCGCACCCCCCGCTCCCGTTCCTCCACGATCGAGTTGAAGGCCGCCACCTGCGCCCGCCGGGCCGTCCGCTCCACCGGCCGCAGCGCAGCCCCCCGCGCCGCCATCTCCGAAGCGCTCACCGCACCGCCGTGCCCGTGGTCGTACGCCATGGACACCAGCAGGCCCACGCGCTGCGCCAGCTCCAACACCCGGACCGCACGCGGCGGGTACCCCGGCGCCAGCACCTCCCGCCCCCGCTCGGCCCGCGCCCGGTACGCCTCGATCGCCGCCTGGGCCACCGGACCCGACCCGGCGACATCCAGCTTCGCCAGCATCTCGGTCGCCTCCCGCAGCGCCTCCGCCAGCTCCCGTTCCGCCTCGCCCAGCGAGGGCACATCGGCCGGCGGCGCCTCCCGCACCGGCAGCACGTGCCAGATCACCTCGGCGTGCACATCGCCCTCCGGCCCGGCCTCGTGCACCGCCGGCACCAGCCCGAGGGGGGCACCGAAACAGACCACCGCCTCCTCGGCCGCCAGCGCGCGCGCATTGAACTCCGGCGGCCCGCTCAGCCCCAGCGGATGACCGGGCGCCGGAAGCGCGACGCGCAGACCGGTCACCCCCAGCGCCCGCAGCCGGCCCAGCGCGAGCGTGAGCCCGACCGGCGCGGACTCGTCGGGCAGCCCCTCCACCCGGTGCACCGCGTCCTCGCCCACGACGGCGAGAGCGGCGTCATCCGGCGAGACAAGTCCGGCGAAAAGGGCATTTCCCCAAGCTGCAAGGCGTCCTGAACGCGGTTCCGAGAGCATGCCCCCACCCTAAGGACCGGACCGATGGAATGGAGCGGGAGACTCGTGGCGTAGATTTCATATGGGCTGCGCCCACAGGCGCGGCGGACCGAGCCACAGGCGTACGCGACAGCCGCGACCGGCCACACTGCAAGGGGAGACAACGCGCTCATGAGCGATGTTCTGGAGCTTCAGGACGTATCCGTGGTCCGCGAGGGCCGGGCTCTGGTGGACCAGGTCTCCTGGTCGGTGAAGGAGGGCGAGCGCTGGGTCATCCTCGGCCCCAACGGCGCCGGCAAGACCACCCTGCTGAACGTCGCCTCCAGCTACCTCTACCCCAGCAAGGGCACCGCCACCGTCCTCGGCGAGACCCTCGGCAAGCCCGGCACCGACGTCTTCGAGCTGCGCCCCCGGATCGGCATGGCCGGCATCGCCCTGGCCGACAAGCTCCCCAAGCGCCAGACCGTCCTGCAGACGGTGCTCACCGCCGCCTACGGCATGACCGCCGGCTGGCAGGAGGAGTACGAGGACGTCGACGAGCAGCGCGCCCGCGCCTTCCTCGACCGGCTCGGCATGAGCGACTACCTCGACCGCAGGTTCGGCACCCTCTCCGAGGGCGAGCGCAAGCGCACCCTCATCGCCCGCGCCCTGATGACCGACCCCGAGCTGCTCCTGCTCGACGAGCCCGCCGCCGGCCTCGACCTCGGTGGCCGCGAGGACCTCGTCCGCCGCCTCGGCCGACTCGCCCGCGATCCCATCGCCCCCTCGATGATCATGGTCACGCACCATGTCGAGGAGATCGCCCCCGGCTTCACCCACGTCCTCATGATCCGCCAGGGCAAGGTCCTCGCCGCGGGCCCGATCGAACTCGAGCTGTCCTCCCGCAACCTCTCCCTCTGCTTCGGACTTCCGCTCGTCGTCGAGCAGGTCGGCGACCGCTGGACCGCCCAGGGCCTGCCCCTGTCCTGACCCCGGCCCGAGCCCGCCCCGCTCCCCTTCGCGCCCTGTCCGCCGCCGGACCGGGGTCCTACCATGACCGTGTGAACGACATCGACGCATGGGTGTGGTGGCTCGTCGGCGCGGCGGCCCTCGGAATCCCCCTGGTGGTCACCGCCATGCCCGAGTTCGGCATGCTCGCGGTGGGAGCGGTCGCGGCCGCGATCGCCTCCGGCCTCGGCCTCGGCGTCGTCCTCCAGGTCCTCGTCTTCGTCCTCGTCTCCGTCGCCCTCATCGCCGTCGTCCGGCCCATCGCGGCCCGCCACGACAGGCAGCGCCCCCAACTCGCCACCGGCATCGATGCCCTGAAGGGCAGACAGGCCGTCGTGCTCGAACGGGTCGACGGCTCCGGCGGCCGCATCAAACTCGCCGGAGAAGTCTGGTCGGCCCGCGCCCTCGACAACGGCAGCGCCTACGAAGTGGGCCAGGAGGTGGACGTCGTGGACATCGAAGGAGCCACCGCGATCGTCATCTGAGGTATCCGGCCCACGAGTTGGGCGACGGTCTGTCAGACTCGACCAGCAAGATCTTCAGCAGCCACGAGTCCTGCCGAAGACGCCGAGGCGGAGAGAGGTACGGGGAACACGATGGAACCGGTCATCATCGTCCTGATCATTCTGGTGGTGTTGGTCTTCATCGCCCTGATCAAGACCATCCAGGTCATCCCGCAGGCCAGCGCCGCCATCGTCGAGCGCTTCGGCCGCTACACGCGGACGCTGAACGCGGGCCTGAACATCGTGGTTCCGTTCATCGACACCATCCGCAACCGCATCGACCTGCGCGAACAGGTCGTACCGTTCCCGCCCCAGCCGGTGATCACCCAGGACAACCTGGTCGTGAACATCGACACCGTCATCTACTACCAGGTGACCGACGCACGGGCCGCCACCTACGAGGTCGCCAGCTACATCCAGGCCATCGAGCAGCTCACCGTCACCACCCTGCGCAACATCATCGGCGGCATGGACCTCGAGCGGACCCTGACCTCCCGCGAGGAGATCAACGCGGCGCTGCGCGGCGTCCTCGACGAGGCCACCGGCAAGTGGGGCATCCGCGTCAACCGCGTCGAGCTCAAGGCCATCGAACCGCCCACCTCCATCCAGGACTCGATGGAGAAGCAGATGCGCGCCGACCGCGACAAGCGCGCCGCGATCCTCACCGCCGAAGGCACGCGCCAGGCGGCCATCCTCACCGCCGAGGGCGAGAAGCAGTCCCAGATCCTGCGTGCCGAAGGTGAGGCCAAGGCGGCCGCCCTGCGCGCCGAGGGCGAGGCCCAGGCCGTCCGCACGGTCTTCGAGGCCATCCACGCGGGCGACCCGGACCAGAAGCTGCTGTCCTACCAGTACCTGCAGATGCTCCCGAAGATCGCCGAAGGCGACGCCAACAAACTCTGGATCGTCCCCAGCGAGATCGGAGACGCCCTCAAGGGCCTCTCCGGCGCGATGGGCAACTTCGGTCCGCTGGGCGGCGGCGGTGGCGGTCAGGGCAACGGAGGCACCGTCCCGCCGCAGCACAACGGCACCCCCGGCAGCGAGCGCCGCGAGAGGCCGAGCATCGACTGAGGGTTCCTCCGCCCTGAGGGGGCCCGGGGGACCACCAGCGGTCCGGAAACCACCAACGGGCGGGACACGACCAGCGGTCCGGAAACCACCCGCGGGCGGGACACGACCCGCGGGCCGGACACAATCCGCGCCGGCCACCCGAACAGGGCGCCACGGCCCACGGTCAGGCGGCTTCCCCCACCAGCCAGCCCGGCAGAGCCGCGAAGTCCTCATGCCCCAGCGCGAGCAGCATCGCGTCGGCCGGCGTCGGCTCGAACGGAGCGCGCAGCAGCGCCATCCCGGCCTCGTCCGGAGTCCGGTTCGCTTTCCGGTGATTGTCCTCCGCACACGCGGCCACCGTGTTCAGCCACGTGTCCTGCCCACCCTTCGACCGCGGCAGCACGTGGTCCACGGTGGTGGCCCTGCGCCCGCAGTAAGCGCACCGGTGCCGGTCCCGGACCAGCACGCCCCGCCTCGACCACGGCGCTTGTCTTCGGAACGGCACCCGTACATAGCGGCACAGCCTGATCACCCGCGGCGCGGGTATGTCCACCTCGGCACCGCGCATCCGCAGTTCGGGATGGGCCTGCTCGACGACGGCCTTGTCCTGCAACACCAGAACGACGGCTCGGTTCAGCGTCACCGTCGACAGCGGCTCGAAGCTCGCGTTCAGCACCAGCGTGTCCCGCATCCAGCCCACCTCCCGTGTGCGTCCGCCCACCCCCCGGCGGGCTTGGATCAACTCTGGACGGGCGCGCCGAGATGGACAACGCAATAAAAAATGCCCGCCCCCGATCACTTCCAAGACCGGAGGCGGGCAAACGTTCAATGAACGCTCGGCTGAAACAGAGTGCTCTCAGCTCTGGGCGGGGACCTCGTACTCACCGATGAGCCGGCCGCGCGCGATCGTGTGGAACCGCAGATTGAAGCCGACGACGGCCGGAGAGGCGTCCGAGTCCGGACCGAGCTTCTCCTGGTCCACCGCGTACACCGTGAAGACATACCGGTGCGAGCCGTCGCCGGGCGGCGGGGCGGCACCGCCGAAGTCCTTCGACCCGTAGTCGTTCCGCGCGTGCACGGCGCCCTCGGGCAGCCCCTGGAACTTGCCGCCGCCGGCGCCGGCCGGCAGCTCCGTCACCGAGGCCGGGATGTCGAACAGGACCCAGTGCCAGAACCCGCTGCCGGTCGGCGCGTCGGGGTCGAAGCAGGTCACGGCGAAACTCTTGGTCTCCGCGGGGAAACCCTCCCACCGCAACTGCGGCGAGGTGTTGCCCTCCGCCTGGACCTGGTCGCCCTTGAGCGTCGCACCCTCCTCGATGTCCTCGCTCGTCACCGTGAACGACGGCACGGGCGGATGGAAGTCGTGGGGGAGCGGCCGCCGGTTGAGCTCGGTCACCTCGGTACCTCCTGGATCGATGACTGGAATCAGTGGTTCCCGAGCCTAGAACCAGTTGCGCTTGCTGCCGACCTCGGACAGCCACTGGTTCAGGTAGGCCGCCCAGTCGGTCCCCTGCCAGTCGTTCAGACCCACCTGGAAGGAGCGGAAGGTGTCCGAGCCCTCGCTGAAGAGCCCCGGCTTCTTGTCCATCTCCAGGATGACGTCCATCGCCTGCTCGTCGGCGACGAAGCTCAGCTCGACCTGGTTCAGCCCCCGGTACTGCGACGGCGGGAAGAACTCGATCTCCTGGTAGAAGGGCAGCCGCTGCCGCGTCCCGCGGATGTGACCGCGCTCCATGTCCGCGCTCTTGAAGCGGAAGCCCAGCTGGATGAAGGCGTCCAGGATGGCCTTCTGCGCCGGCAGCGGGTGGACGTTGATCGGGTCCAGGTCGCCCGAGTCGACGGCCCGCGCGATCTCGAGTTCGGTGGTCACACCGATGTTCATCCCGCGCAGCGTCTGACCGTCGATCATCGTGACCGGCGTCTCCCACGGGATCTCGAGCCCGAACGGCACCGCGTGGACGGCACCCGCACGCAGCTGGAAGGCGCCGCCGAGCCGCACCTTGGTGAACTCGATGTCCTGCTTGTACTCCTGGTCACCGCTCTCGACCTCGACCTTTGCCTGCAGGCCCACGGACAGACCCTCGATGTCCTGGTCGACGGACCCGCCCTGGATCCGCACCTCACCCTGCACGACCCCACCGGGTACGACGTTGACCTCGGTGAGCACCGTCTCGACCGAGGCCCCACCGGCACCGAGGCTCGCGAGCAGCTTCTTGAACGCCATTGACTCTCCCTTTACGAATGGACCCTCGCCCCGTACAAACGCGATCCGCCCCCGGCCGGTTCCGCCGGGACGGTGACCCGTCTGGACTACCCTCGGACGGCATGATCGCGCCCCCGGACCGTACGCCACTGTCCCGTGACTTCTTCGACCGCCCGGTCCTGGAGGTCGCCCCCGATCTCCTCGGGCACATCCTGGTCCGGACGACACCCGACGGTCCCATCGCGCTCCGCCTCACGGAGGTCGAGGCGTACGACGGCCCGAACGACCCCGGCTCGCACGCCTACCGCGGACCCACGGCCCGCAACGCGGTGATGTTCGGCCCGCCCGGACACGTGTACGTCTACTTCACCTACGGCATGTGGCACTGCATGAACCTCGTCTGCGGGCCCGAGGGCCGGGCGAGCGCCGTTCTGCTCCGCGCGGGGGAGGTCGTGGAGGGCGCCGAACTGGCCCGCAAACGACGACTTTCGGCCCGCAACGACAGGGAACTGGCCAAGGGTCCGGCCCGACTCGCCACGGCGCTGGAGGTCGACCGGTCCCTGGACGGCACGGACGCGTGCGCCTCCGGCGAGACCCCCCTGAGGATGCTGAGCGGTGCGCCCACCCCGCCCGACCAGGTACGCAGCGGCCCGCGGACCGGCGTCGCCGGCGAGGGCGGAAGCGGCGACCTCCATCCCTGGCGCTTCTGGGTGGCCGACGATCCGACCGTCAGCCCCTATCGCGCGCACGTGCCGCGGCGCCGACGAAGTTGACGAGCCCCGGGGAGGTGCGTAATGTATCCCGAGCCGCTGAACCGGGTACGGCGATCGCCTGCAGCCGGAGCGGCCAACCCACTACCTAGCTACACCCCTTCAGCGGGGTCGATTCCGGCGCGCCCGCGTGCCCGAATTCGAACCCGCGGGACTCGATTATGAGTCGCCGGGAGAATCGGCTAACGTAGTGAATGTCGAAAGGCCGACAGGCGAAAGCCGAAAGCCCCAGACAAATCCCGCCGACCGGGAATCGGACGCCGAAAGGATCTGATAGAGTCGGAACCGCCGGAAAGGGAAACGCGAAAGCGAGAACCTGGAAAGCACCGAGGAAATCGGATCGGAAAGATC